>NZ_JBIRQH010000029.1:0-91197 GCF_044333095.1 Streptomyces sp. NPDC021100 | reverse complement strand
TCCGACGAGCCCGATGCTCCACCAACCGCATCAGTCGCATCGTGGCCGCCGTCCACACCCTCCTGAACTGCAACTACTCAGGATGAAAGACGCTCTGTAACCACCATGCGCCTCAACGACTGAACCACTACACACGCCAAGAACCGAAACAAACCACCCGGCCTGACGGGCAGCCACCCATCAGGGGGTGCCGATGCGCGCAGCCACGCAGGGGTCCTCGTTGCGGTAGCCCAGACGGGTGTAGAGCCGGTCCGCAGGAGTGTTGTCGGCGAGCTGCCACAGGGTGCACAAGCCATACCGGCGGACGGCGTACCGGGTCAGCCAGGAGGTGAGTGCCGCGCCGAGCCCCTGGCCACGCAGGGCCGCGTCGGTCGCCACGGACGCCATCAGCGGCGCGCCGCTGTCCGGCAGAGCACTCAGGGCACCGCACGCCACCAGCCGCCCGCCTGCCCCCTGGATCCCCGCCCACAGGCTGACGTTCGAAGAACCGGGTCCGGTGGAATGGGACGGGCTGTGTGCGCCGAGGAAGGCGAGCAACCGGCCGTGATGCGCCTCGCCGAGCTCACTCACCCGCTCCTCCGCCGGATGACGCGGCGGTTCATCAAGCGTCCAGCGGAAGGCCCAGGCGACCGGGTCGGCCACCGCGAGATGACGCCCGAGCAGCGCATCCACACCCCGCGGACCAGTAAACCCCCGTATTCTCCCGGGAAGTTGATGGGCGGCGCGGAGAGTGAGACCGGCCGCGGCAGCCGGCTCGCCGACGCTCCACAGGTGGCCGCGCGGCTCGTCGAGCCAGGCCACCGCACCATCGCCACACCAGCTGATCCTCTCGGCCGGGCGCGAGCGCGCCGCGCCGAAACGCAACAGCGCCGAGCCGGGCTGCAGCTCCAGGCCCTGGGTGAACAAGTCCGCGGTCCGGGAAGGGAAAGTCGTCACCTGCATCGTTCTCGGGAGAAGCATTCCTCTGTCAAGGGGGCGGAAGGGTGGGCGGACAGTCCGGATCAGCGCAGGCCAGGGCCGCAACCGACGTTCGGAGGACAGGAGATGTAGAGGATTGTCGACGGCCGCCACGCACGGGACAAAGCACCGGGCGAACCGCAGCCCCCACTGTCACACACCGCCCCCGGCCCGACGCAAATCCACCCCGAACAGCCCCGCCCGACAACCCCCTGCCCGACACCACAAGACCGCGAGCCGGCTCTTGAGCCAGTACTCCGGGCCATTGACGGCGATCACGTCACAGGGGCGCAGGAAACGGTCCAGGACCGCGGTAGCGAAGACATCATCACCGAAGATCTGACCCCACCCGCTGAAAGCCTCAGAAGGCGCTTTCCCCCGGTGTTCATCCCGGAACTTGCGGTGGGTGGGGCTTTGCGGGATCGCGCCAGGAGATGGTGTTCTCGCCGGTGAGGCGGCGGGCCATGAGGTCGGCCAGCGCCAGGTGGATCACGGCTTCGGAGCCGGCCGGAAGGATTGCGTAGTCGCGGGCCAGGCGGCGGTGGAGCATGAGCCACCCGTACGTCCGCTCCACCGTCCAGCGTTTCGGAATCGGGGCGAAGCCCCTCGTCCCGGAGGTGCGGGCGGTGATCTCCATGTCGATGCCGAAGATGGCGGCGTACTCGACGAAGTACCGGCGGTCACCGCCGCCGACCCACACCTTGCGGATGCCGGGGTGTTCGACGGCGACCCGGTCCAGGAGCCGGGTGCCGGCCACGGAGCCCCAGACACTCCACCGAGCCCCCGACACTCACCGCGGTGACCAGCACCACGAGCAAAAGACCGAGCATATCGGCGGTGATGCCGCGTCTCCTGCCCACGACCTCCTTGCCCGCATCCGCACCCTGCCCCCTGGCCGGGACACCGGCGAAGGCCCTGACACCCTGGGCATCGATCACACAGGCCGACAACTCGGCATTCCGCCCCTCCTTCTGCCGGGCAAGCTACCTGAGCAGGCTGTCGAGCTGGACGAACACACCGTCCCGCCGCCACTTCGCGAAACAGCCACAGACCGCCTCCCAGAGCGAAAAATCGTGCGGCAGACAACGCCACTGCACCCCCAATCCGGTCGACACACACGATCACGTTGACGATCCCGCACAGGCCGTGCCCGGACGAACACCCGACGTCCAGCGCATGCCGCCCACGCCCGGCCCGCCACACGGCCTGTCGCCGCGCCAGCCGGACCCAACCGCCAAACTGGCGAGGCCCGGCCCGGGGGCAGGCTCCGCCGGCTCGGCGGACGGACGGCTCGCACCTCGCCAAGGGAGCGATATGCCGACCGCTCAGAGCAGCCCAGACGTTCCACCAGCGTCTTACCGTCGATCGCCGCCCCTTCAACTTTCAAGGCGGCTACCTGATCTCCACCAGCGACAGCGGCGGCGTCGATCCGGCCGCCGCACGGTCGCCCGGCTCGTGCAGCCGCACGTGATCTAGGTGCCGGTGGTGACCGCGGCCGTCCCGTTGCTCGGACGAGGACGGCTGCCGCTGGGGCTCCGTCCCGGCCCAGCCTCTTTGCAGGGCCCTGGGCCCGCCCTGGGGCCAATCCCCGCCGGCCCTGCGGAACGGGCCTGTCCGGAGTCCGTCACAGGCGTGGGGTGCGCGCCTCGATCCGGTAGTCGAAGGCGACACCGCTGACGCTGGATGTGGTCACCCCGCCGTCGACGGTCAGGACGGCCCCGTTGACGTAGGACGCGGCGGGCGACAGCAGCCAGCCGATTGCCTCGGCGACCTCCTCCGGCTCCCCCGGCCGCCCGGCGGGGGACAGCCGGCTCGCCTCCTCGTACCCCGCCTCGGTGCCGCCCGCCAGCCCCGCCTCCGCCGCGAACCGCGCCATCCGCCGGTCGGCCATCTCCGTGCGCACTCACCCCGGGCACACCGCGTTGGCCCGCAGCCCCTGCGGCCCGTAGTCGACGGCGAGGGAGCGGCAGAGGTGGAGCAGACCCGCCTTGGACGTCGCATAGCCGGCGTTGCCGACGCTGTTGCGGAGCGCGGCGACCGAGGCGACCGCGACCACCGCACCCCGGGCCGCCAGCAGATGCGGCAGCGCGGCACGCAGCAGCAGGAACGGGCCGGTGAGGTTGGTCCGTATCAGCTCTTCCCAGTCCTCGACCGCGATATCGCCGACCGCGCCGGGCCGCCCGACTCCGGCGTTGAGCACCACACCGTCGAGCCTCCTGTAGGCCGTCACCGTCCTCTCGACGAGCTCGCGCACGGCCTCGGGGTCGGCGACGTCGGCAGGATGTGCCAGCGCCCCGGTCTCCTCGGCCACCCGCTGCAGCGGCTCGGGCCGCCGCCCGGAGATCACGACCTGGTGCCCGGCAGTGCGCAGCAGCCGGGCGGTGGCGGCCCCGATCCCCGTCCCCCCGCCCGTCACCAGGACAACACGCTCATCCGACATGGCCGTTCGCCTCCGAAGGTGGTCAACTTCCGCATCCCCGCATGGCGATCATACGAAGCGCCGGCATCGCCGGGCCGAGCGGGCGCCGCTGCCGCAGGCACGCGGCCGGGTACGGAGCGAGGAACGACTGCGGCGAAGGGCAGCGGCGGACAAAGCGGCCAGTAATCGGTGGGACTGGTGCGACGGTGTGACGGCGGAGGATTGCGGCACAAGCACGCCGCATCGAGACGGTCCTGCTCGTGAACCCGGCACTCAGCACTGGTGGGCGGCAGGCCGACCACGCCAGCTCCGCTCGCGCCGTTGCTCCCTCACCCATTCCCGTTCACTTGTACGGGACACTCGTCGTCGATCTGTGCGGCCGGTGCGCAGTTCGACGGGAAGCGCACGGCCTTCGGGTGGACGGCTGTTGTACGCCGACACCAGGCGTCAAAGGGTCGGGGCAGGTGGGTTGGCGGCAAGGGTGGCGCCGGGGTGTGGGCGAGCCGGGCTTCGGCGTCGACACTCGGGCCGGGAATGGGCTGTCCGCAGTCATCCTGTTGGTCGCTGTCGCGGGGCGGTGGGAAGTCGCCTGCGATCCGCACACTGGGCCCATTCGCGGCCTTTGGCCTGGTGTGCGGTGGAGACGGTGACCTGGGCTTGGTCGCCGTGGGTGAGTTGGGTTGACCGCGGCGAGGACGGCGTCGGTGCCGTGCAGGGCGACGAGGTCGACCAGTGGTTGCAGATCGCGGCCTGCCCGGTCACGGCCGGCGTCATCCTGCAGGTCGCCCCAGGAGGTGAAGAGCACGAGTTCAGGGTGGCTGGTGCGGCGGCCTTCCTTGAGATCGCGGGCTGCCAGGGCCAGAGCTCGTAGGCTCTCCCCTCCCCCGGCCAAGGCGGCACTGTGGTCGGCGGCCAGGAGTTGGACGACTTCGGTGATGGCGCCGACGCCGGTGCGGCAGAGCACCGCGTCGGGCAGTGGGACGAGGACGAGGCCGGGTTCAGCGGGGACTTGGTCGCTGCCTCGCAGGCGGATCGGTGCGTCGGCGATGGAGAGCCGGCGGTTGGCTTCGTGTGCGAGGTGAGGGCCGAAGCGTCAGCGGATGACCAGCGCGATCCTCGCACGCGCCCGCCTGGGCACAGCGCCCTTCGCCGTGCTTGTACTGCGGCCCGGCCGCCCGGGTGGGCGGGCCGGGCCGCTATTGCCCGGTGACGCGTTGCCGCGTCGACCGTGGCACCCCTTGGTCGGACCGGATTCTCGGTGACATCTCGGGTCGGCGGTCGCCTAGAGGTGTCCGCGGTGGCAGGCCGCGGAAGTCTTGGGTGGGTCAGTCGCCCGGATTGGTCAGGGAGGTCTCCGCCAGGAAGTCGGCCGCTTCCTCCGGCGGGGAGTAGGGGGGCATGAAGGCGGCGGCCCGGACGTCGCGGTAGGCGCGGGCGAGGGGGTGGCGGGCCTGGTAGCTGGCGCCGCCGGTGAGGCGCATGGCGTGGTCGATGACGGTGACGGCGGCGCGTTCGACGACCAGGCTGACGGCCTGGCACTCCTTCATCATGGCGCGGCTCATGTCGTCGGTGACCACCTGCGGCTTGTTGAGCAGCAGGTACGAGTCGAAGTCCTGCAGGGCGGTGGCCAGGGTGCCGCGGGCGGCGGTGAGGGCGATCTCCATCTCGGCGATGGCGGTGCGCACGCTGGAGGAGGTGGTGGTGCGGGGGCGGCTCGACGCCGGCCTGGACAGGCTTTCCAGGGCCTGGTCGCGGGCCGCTTCGGCCAGGCCGAGGTAGACGCCGTTGAGGCCCATGCCGCTGACCGCGCGGCCTTCCAGCATGCCGGCGTCGCGCTTGCCCCATGGGCCGCGGACCAGCAGCGCCTCCTCCGGGACGACGCAGTCGCTGAAGACGACGCTACCGCTGCCGGATCCCCGCAGGCCCAGGCCGTCCCAGTCGTCCTCGACGTGGACGCCGGGGGTGTCGGCGGGGACCATGGCGCTGGCGAGGTGGGCTCCGTCGCCGCGTTCGGCCTTGAGGCGGCAGTAGAAGTGGGTGGCCGCCGGGGACAGTGAGGCGAGGATCTTGCGGCCGTTGACGGCCCAGCCGTTGTAGGAGGCGGTCGCGGTGGTGGCGAGGTTCCAGTAGTCGGCGCCGCGTTCGGCGACGGCGGAGCACAGCAGCATCCGCCGCTCGCCGATGGCTTCCAGCCATTCGCGGCGCGGCAGGTAGCCGGGTTCGGTGTCGGCACCGAAGCGCACCACTCGGGCGAAGTACCAGGCGAGCGCGATGTGCATGTAGTAGGCGACGGCCACCGAGGCGTCGGCCCGGGCGATCCGGGCGGTGATCATCGTCAGGTCGTGCAGCCGCTCGACGCCGAGGCCGCCCAGTTCCACCGGGACGGTCGCCGCGAAGACGCCGGCCTCGGCGAGCGCCTCGACGCTGTCGCGCGCGAAGCGTCCCTCCTGGTCGGTGATCCGGGCCTGTTCGGCGAGGAAGTCGTGGAGTTTCGCCACGGCCGCGACCGCCTGCTCACCACTGGTGGTGGCCGGCCGCAACTCGGAGTTCAGCGACAGGGAAATCGGCATGGCTAGTCCTCAGCAAGTCGGCGCGGGTATACGGATGCCGTCGATGAAGTCGTTGGTACGGCCATTGGTTGGTCAACTCAGTCTGTTTTCGGCCGCCTTCGCTCTCGCGTGCACGTTCTCGTGGATATCCACTCCCTTGCTCCCGGACGACCCCGCTGGTTATCGTGACTCCAGTGTCAAGACCCGGCAAAATCGTTCGATTCAAGGGATTGCACCGCTGTGGGGAATCTGATTCTTCAGTTCGCGGGCTGGTACGCCGAAGACGAACCGGACCGCCCCGCGACGCATGAGAGACGTGAAATCGGGGAAGGCGACCGTGCATTGATCCGATACGACCGGGGGACCGACGCATTATCCGTCCTCGCGTTATCCGCCCTCCCCGCCGACCGGCGGCCTGGGCAGCCGGGTTCCGCCGCCGTGGTGGCCGGCCATCCGGGGCACTGGTCCGTCACCAATCTGCACGCCGAGGACACCTACTTCGTCGAAAACATGGAACGCGGCGGCGAGTTCGTCAAAGTTCCCCCGCGGCGGAGAGACTTCCCCATTCCCTTCGAGCTGGCCCGGCTCGTCCTTCCGGTGGCCCGCCGTATCGGCGTGGTGAACGTGTACGGGCCGGAGCCGAGCTATCTGGCCGCGGCCGCCGCTTCCGACACGGCGTCCAACTGGCCGCGGCTGGACGAGCGGTCGGCCTACTTCCGCGTCCTGGTGGCCCTGTGCGAACCCCAGCTCCGCGGTTATCCGCCCGGGGCGGTGCCCACCACCGCCGAGGTCATCGACCGGCTGCGCGGCGGTTCCCGTACTCCCCCGATGAGCCGCGCCGCCGTCAACCACCACATCAATTACCTGGCCACGGAGAAGCTCCAGGTCACCGAGTGGGCGGGGGCCGCCGACGGCAAGCGCTCCTACTGGAAGCGCGAGGCGGTGGTGGCGATGGCGCTGCGCTCCGGCCTGGTGGACGAGCGCCACCTGGGCCTGCTCCCGCAGCGGCTCAGCCGCCCGCAACGGCCTGCCCCACCGCGTCGACCAGTTCGTTCACCCCGGCCTCGTCGATGACCAGCGGCGGGATGGCCATCACGGCGCGTCCCTGCCTGCGCAGCAGTACGCCGCGTTCGCGGGCCCGTGCGACCGTGCCGGCGGCGAACTCCTCGCGGTGGCACTCGACCGTGGCGACCAGCCCCAGTCCGCGGACGTCGGCGACCTCGGGGTGCTCGTCCAGCGGGAGCAGACCGTCGAGCAGTTGCCGCCCGCGCGCGGCGGACGCGGTCACGAGGTCCTCCCGCTCGATGACGTCGAGGACGGTCAGCGCGACCGCGCAGGCCACCGCGTGTCCGCCGGTGGTGTGCCCGTAGCGCAGGCCGCCGATGAACGGGTCGTCGGCGAAGGTGCGGTAGACCGCCTCCGTGGTGCTCAGCGCCGCGAACGGGATGTAACCGCCGCTCAGGCCCTTGCTCATGGTGACCAGGTCGGGTGTGATCCCCTCGTGGTCGAAGCCGAACATCCGGCCCGTGCGGCCGAAGCCGCAGAACACCTCGTCGAGGACGAGCAGGGCGCCGGTGCGGTCGCACAGCTCGCGCAGCGCCCGCAGGAAGCCGGCGGGCAGCACCACACCGCCGCCGACGTTGACGAACGCCTCGACGAAGACGGCCGCCGGCGGCTCCCCGTCGAGCACGGCCCGTTCGAAGGCGGCCACCAGCGGCGCCAGCGACTCGGGGGCGCGCAGCCGGCGGGGCTCGACCGGGAACTCCACCCGGGTCACCGGGAAGGGTGCCTGGGCGTGGGTGGCGTTGGTGGGGAGGCCGGAGAGGTGCTGGGCGACCAGCGTGGTGCCGTGGTAGCCGGCCGCGAGGGTGACGATCCGGTTCCGGGGCCGGCCGAGGTTGCGCCAGTAGCCGTGGGCGACGCGCACCGCCGCCTCGGTCGCCTCGGAGCCGCTGTTGACGAACAGCGTCCGGCCCAGCTTTCCCGGCAGCAGTCCGGCGAGCCGCTCGGCCACCCCGCCGACCGGGAGGTGGGTGCCGACGCTCAGGTCGAAGTGCGGCAGCCGGGCGAGCTGCCGTCCGGCGGCGGCGATCAGGGCCGGATGGGCGTATCCGCAGCTGGAGTTCATGGCCGACGCCATCGCGTCCAGGTACTCCCGTCCGGAGGCGTCGCGCACGCGGTAGCCGGTGCCGGAGAGCAGGATCGGGCCGTCGCCGGGGTCCTTTCTCACGGGTGACCACGGGTGCCACACGAAGCGGTGGTCGCGCTCGCGCGCCGTCGCCTCGTCCATATCCACGCTTGCGTTCACCTCCACGCCTGCGTCCACGTCCACGGTTGGTGCGTCGGCGGTCGGTGCGTTGGCAGTCGGTGCGTTGGCGGTCGACATGCAGAGGATCATGCAGCGAACCGCCGTCCCGGCACACCCGTACACCTGTGAGGGTCCCGATCACCGGAGTCGCGGCGATCATGGCTGCGGTCCGCAGGCCCCGAACCGGTGGAGAGGAATCGACGGTGCCCCTGCACGTCATCGACCCGGCGCGCCCCCTGCCCCGCCCGCCGGACCGCGTCCTCGTCGCGGGCGGCAGCGGAGCGGGCAAGACCACCGTGGCCGGCAAGCTCGCCGCCCTGTTCGGCCTGCCCCGCATCGAGCTGGACGCGCTCTACTACGGGCCCGGCTGGACGGTACGCCCCGGGTTCGCCGACGACGTCGAGCGGGCGACGCGGCAGCCCCGTTGGGTCACCGAGTGGCACTACCCCGAGGTGAACGGGGTGCTGGCGGACCGCGCCGATCTGCTCGTCTGGCTCGACTACCCCACGGGCCTCACCATGACGAGCCTGCTGCTGCGGACGCTGCAGCGCTCCCTGCACCGCGAGGTGCTGTGGAGCGGCAACCAGGAGGCGCCGCTGCGCACGGTGTTCACCGACCCCGAGAACATTCTGCGCTACGGCTGGGCCACCCGGCACGGCACGCGCGACGAGCTGCGGGCGCTGGCCGCCGCCGGCCGCGGGGACGGGCCGCGCGTGCTGCGGTTCACCCGCCCCGCGGAGTTGGCGCGCTGGCTGATCCGGCAGGGCCACGAGAGGAGCGTCGCACGTGCGTGAAGAGACACAGGAGCTCAGGGAGTTCGACGAGATCGTGGTCGGCGCGGGTTCGGCCGGTGCGGTGCTCGCCGCCCGGCTGTCCGAGGATTCCGGCCGGCGGGTCCTGCTGGTCGAGGCCGGCCCCGACTACCCGGCCGGCTCCCGGCTGCCGGAGGACCTGCGCAACGGGTGTACGCCGTCGATGGTCGCCCACGACTGGGCGCTGACGGCCGTCCGCGACGACGGCACGCCGCTGCCCCTGCCGCGCGGCAAGGTGGTCGGCGGCTGCTCGGCGGTCAACGCCTGCCTCGCCCTGCGGCCCGTCCCGGACGACTTCGCCCTATGGGCGCGCGCCGCGGGCGGCGACGGCTGGTCGTGGCCGGAGATCCTTCCTTACCTCAACCGCCTGGAGGCGGACGCCGATTTCGGCGGCCCGCACCACGGGACGGCCGGCCCGCTGCCGGTCCGCCGCGCGCCGCGTGCCTCGTGGACGCCCCTGTCCACGGCGCTGGTGGACACCGCGACGGCGGCCGGGCACCCGTACGCCGAGGACCACAACGCGCCCGGGGCCACCGGGGTCGGGCCGTTGCCGCTCAACCTCGCCGACGGCGGGGTCCGCGTCTCCACGGCCGGCGCCTACCTCGATCCCGCGCGCGGGCGCCCCAACCTGACGGTCCTGGCGGGCTGCCTGGTGGACCGGGTCCTGTTCGAGGGGACACGGGCGACGGGTGTCGCGCTGTCGCGGGCGGACGGCGCCCGGCCCGTCGGCCCGGCCGAGGTGCGCGGGGCGCGGGTGACCCTCTGCGCGGGCGCGTACGGCACCCCCGCGATCCTGCACCGCTCCGGCGTCGGCCCGGCCCCCGTCCTGCGGGAGCTGGGCGTCGGGATCGTCGCGGACCTGCCCGGCGTCGGGGCCGGTCTCGTCGACCACTCGCAGGTCGCCATCGGCGTCATCCCCCGGCCGGGCGGGCTCTGCGACCCGCGCGACCCCTGCGCCCAGGTGGTGCTGCGCTACACCGCGCCGGGTTCGGACACCGCCGACGACATGCAGGTGTACGCCCTCAACCACGTCGAACTCGACGTGTACGCCCCGCAGGTGGCCGGCCGGGTGCCGGACGGGCGGGCGTTCATGATGACCTCGAACCTCATGGCCCCGCGCGGCCGGGGGACGGTCACCGCCGTGTCACGCGACCCGGCCGTACCGCCGCGGATCGCCGTCGACTACGCGCGGGACCCGGAGGATCTGCGGCGCCAGCGCGAGGGGGTCCGGCTGTGCTGGGAGCTGCTGCGGCAGCCCGCGTTCACGGCGCTCGCCAAGGAGATCATCGACATGGACGCGGAGACGATCCGGTCGCGGACCGCGCTGGACGACTTCGTGCGGCGGGCGGCGCGCACGGCGCACCACCCGATGGGGACGGCGCGCATGGGGTCCGGTGACGAGCCCGGGGCCGTGGTGGACGAGCGCTGCCGGGTGCACGGGGTGGAGGGGCTGCGAGTGGCGGACGCGTCGGTGATCCCCGTGCCGTTGCGCGTCAACACGAATCTGGCGGCCATCGCGGTGGGGGAACGCGTCGCGGCCCTCGGCGGCTGAGCACCGTTCCCGTACCCCTTCGGCCGGGCCGTCCCGGCGCGTGGCGGCCCACACTTCCCGCGAGGAGACAGCGTTGTTCGTACTCAAGCACCGTCCCGAGGACTTCCGCGTCCGCGAGAACCTCGTCGTCCGGCTCACCGACGACGCCTCGGCCGCGCACCGCTACGTCCTGCTGCACAAGCGTGGCTACACCACCATGGAAGCCGTCCGCCTCCTCGCCGACCGCATCGGCGTCACCGGCCGGGAGGTGCGGTACGCCGGGCTCAAGGACGAGGACGGGGTGACCGAGCAGCTGCTGTCCGTCCCCGCCCGGGCGCTCGCCGGCGGGCTGCCCGAATTCCCGGACGGCGAGCGGCGGTTACGGCTGGCGCACTACGGATACGGGCACGAGCCGCTGGCCGTCGGCAGGCTCGACGGCAACGCCTTCCGCGTCGTCCTGCGCGACCTGGACGACGGCGCCGCCGGACGGCTCGTCGAGCGGCAGCGGATCAACCTGCTGTTCGTCAACTACTACGACACCCAGCGCTTCGGCGTGCCCGGCGGCCCCAAGCGCACCCATCTCGTCGGCGCGGCGCTCCTGGAAGAGGAGTGGGCGCGGGCCCGGCACGAGCTCGCCGGGCTCGGCGCGCCCGAGAGCGCCTCCGCCCGCGACTGGTCGGGCTCCGACGAGGACTTCTTCCGCTCGCTCGACCCGCGCACGGTCGCCTTTTACCTGGCCGCGCACTCGTCGTACCGGTGGAACGCGGAGATCCGCGGGCTGCTCGGCTCCGAGGACGCCGAGGACGTGACGGTGGACGGTCTGCCCTACCGCTTCCCGGCCGGCGCGCGGGCGGCCGCCGCCCTGCAGGCGCGCTGCCCCGAGCTGGCGTACACCCGCTACACGTGGGCGGACGGGCCCGAGGAGCACCGGGTCATGCGGCCGACGGTGGTGCAGACCCTGGTGACGGCCGGCGCGCACGGCCCGGACGACGCCTTCCCGGGCCGCCGGGCCGTCGAGCTGAGCTTCCAGCTCCCCTCCGGCAGCTACGCCACGACGGCGCTGCGCCAGCTCATGACCCGGCGATGACGAGGGCCGGCCATGGCTTTGCTGCTGCTCAACCGCAGGCCCATCCTGGCGGACGTGCCCGGCTGGCTGCCCGCCGCCTCTCTGGTCGTCGTCACGGCGGCCCCGGCGGCGGCGGGGGTGCCGCTCGGGGGTTTCCGGCACGTCGAGACGGTGCCGGACTACGAGGACGACGCGGCGGTGGACCGCGTCATCGACGCGCTCTGCCGTGACCACCCGGTCGAACGGGTGCTGACCACGGCGGAGATCGACGTCGTGCGCGCGGCGCGGGCCCGGGAGCGGCACGGGCTGCCGGGCCAGTCGGTGGAGAGCGCCCTGGCCTACCGGGACAAGTACCGGATGAAGCGCCTGGCGGCGCGGGGCGGTGTGCCCGTGGCGCCGATGGCGCGGGTGCGCGACGCGGAGGGCGTCCGCTCGTTCGCCGCGCGGCACGGGTTCCCGGTGGTGGTGAAACCGGCCGACGGGGGCGGCTCGGTGGGGGTGCGGGTGCTGCGCGACGCCTCGGCGGCGGCTTGCCCGCCGACAGGAGAGGAGCTGCTCGTGGAGCGGTTCGTCGACGGGGTGGTGTGCCATGTGGACGGGCTGATGGCCGGCGGGCGGGTGCTGCACGCCGTCGCCTCGCGTTACCTGCACTCCAATCTGGACACGGCCGTTCGCGGCCTCCCGAGCGTCAGCGGCATGCTCCCGCCGGACGGGCCGCCGGCGAAGCGGCTGTGCGCGGCCGCCGCCGACACCGTCGCCGCGCTGCCTCCGGTGGCGGAGGTGACGGCCTTCCACGCCGAGTTCTTCCACACGCCGGACGACGGGATCGTGCTGTGCGAGATCGCCTGCCGGCCGGGGGGTTGTGGCATCCCCGAGGCGTACGAGCTCACCACCGGCGTCCAGCCGTACGCGGCCCAGGTGCGCGGTCAGGCCGGACGGATCAGTGGCGTCGAGGTGGCCGGCGGCCGGCCGCGGCACGGCTGGGCCTGGTTCCCGCCGCGGTCCGGTGTCCTCCGGCGCCTCCCCGCTTCCTGCCCGCTCCCCGGCACCGTCCGCTACACCGCCTGCGGCCGGGTGGGCGCGCGCTACCGGGGGCCGGCGTCCAGCACGGACCGCGTCGCCGAACTGGTCTTCCGCGTCGACGACGCGCGCCCCCTGGAGGACGTGCTGCGCGAGGTCGACGACTGGTGGGCCGGGGCCGTCCGATGGGAGTGACCGGGGTCCGCGCCCGCGGGTTCATGACGGCCATGGTCGTGGACGCGCTGGGCAGCGGCGTGTGGATCACGTTCTCCCTGCTGTACTTCACGTACGGGCAGGGGATGGCGCTCACGTCGGCGGGGGCCGCGCTCAGTACCGGGTCGCTGGCCGCGCTGCTGGCCGGCGGGCTGGCGGTGGGCGCGCTCGCCGACCGCATGGGTCCGTTCCGCGCGGCGACGCTCAGTTGCGCGCTCCGCGCCGTCGCGTTCCCCTGCTATCTGGCCGCCGACCGGCCGGCCGCCGTGGCCGCCGTCGCCTTCGCGGTGAGCTTCGGCGACCGCCTGTACTGGGCGGCGCACGGCGGGCTGGTGGCCGCCGTCACCTCCACCGAGCAGGCGCGGCGCGGCATGTTCGCCCTGCTGAACAGCCTGCGCAATGTGGGCCTGGGGGTGGGTGCGCTGGGGGTGGCTCTGGGCGCGTCCTTCGAGGACGGTGGCGGGGCGGTGCTGTGGCACAGCATTCCGTTGGTCAACGCGGTGAGTTTCGCCGTCGCCGCGGTGCTGTTCCGGGTGACCGGGCGTCGGGTGCCGCCCGCGCCGGACCCGCGCGGGGGCGACGTGCCCGCGGCCTCGTACCGGACGGTGCTCGCCAACCACCGCTTCCTCGCCTTCACCGGCGCGACGCTCGCCATCACGCTCTCCAGCGTCGCCTTCGACTCGATCCTGCCGGTGTATCTGCGGTGGCTGGAGATGCCGGTGTGGACGCCGCCGGCGGCGTATGTGCTCTCGTGCGTGGCCATTCCGGCGTTCCAGCCGCTGGCGTTACGGCTGGGGCGGGAGCGGCCCCCGATGCGGCTGATGGCGCTGGCCGCGCTGCTGATCGCGGCGGGTCTGGGCGGGCTGGTGGCGGCCGGGCGCTTCGGCACGGCGGGGGCGACGGCGCTGGTGGCCGTGCTGGTCCTGCTGTTCAGCCTGGGGGAGGCGCTGTTCGGGGCGGTGGCCATGACCATCGTGCTGTCATTCGCGTCGGCGGCGGACGCCGGCCGCTACAGCGCCTTCTACCAGTTGGTCTGGGGGGTGTCGGGGGCGCTGGGGCCGGCCGTGCACACCCTGTTGTTCTCGGTGTCCGGCGGCACGCCGTGGCTGGTGATGGCCTGTGCGCTGCTGGTGGCCGTCGTCGTGTATCGCGGGCTGGACAGGACGGCGGCGCGCGCGGCGCGCCTCGCCGCTGTCGGCCGGAAGGGAGAGGCATGAATCCCACCGAGTTCACCGGGACGGTCACCGAGGCGCTGCGGCGGTTCTGGGCCGGGCGCCGGGCGGTGCTGCTGCTCGACGACTTCGATCACCGGGCCCGTTCGCTGGTCGACGAGCTGCGGGTGTGCGGGGCCGAGGTGGGTGCCGTCGTCGCCCGTACCGGGCCGGGGCCCGGGGCGCCGCGGGTCGGCCCGGGGTGGTACTGCTCGGACACGGAAGGGGAGTTGACGCGTCCGGAGTTCGAGGCGTGGCTGCGGGATCCGTCCGCGGGGGTACGGGCCTGGCTGGACGCCCTGGATCCGGCGCGCGCGTGGGTGGCGCTGGGGACGCCCCGCACGGGGGTGGCGGAGTTCTGCGGGCGTCCGGTGCACGGGTGGCGGCGGCCGGAGTGGGCCGCCGTCGAGGACAAGACCACGATCGACCGGCTGTGGGAGGCGGCCGGCGTGGCTTCTCCGCCGTACTTCGTGGCCGTCGTGAATCAGTTGCTTCGGGCGCCGTCCGGAGGGGACCGGGTGGCCGGGCCGGCGGAGACTGCGGGGGTGGCCGGGCCTGCCGGGGTCGTGGTGGCGGCCGATTCCACCCGCGGCCACGTCGGGGACGCGCTCGGGCTGCGCTGGGTGCCCGATCCCGGCCGCCTCCCGGACGTCGTCGGGGAGTTCGCCGGCCGCGCGGAGCGGGTGCGCGTCGCCCGTTTCGAGGACGGCGTGCCGTGCAGTGTGCTGGGCATGGCCCTGGCGGACGGGGTGGCGGTGTTCTCGCCCATCGAGATCGTCACCCTCGGCGACCCGGCCACCGGGCGGCTCCTGTTCTGCGGCTCTTCCACGTTCTGGCGGCCGGGCGCGGCGGCCGAGGACGACATCCGGGGGGCGGCGCGCCGCGCGGGCGCGGAGCTCGTCCGGACCACCGGCTACCGGGGTCTGTTCAGCGTGGACGGGCTGCTCACCCCGGACGGCTTCACGGCCACCGAGCTCAATCCCCGGCACGCGTCTGGCCTCGGGCTGCGGGCCGCCCTGCCGGACTTTCCGCTCTACCTCTACCACCGGGCGGTGCAGGAGCGCCTGCCGGGGTTCGACGCGGTCACCTGTACCGATCTGGAGCGGCTGGTGCGGGAGTTGGTGGCGGCCGTGCCGTCGGCGTCCCTGGCGGTGGGCGCGACGCGCGTCGAGGCCGCGCCCGTCGGTCCGGACCACCGGGCCGGGCCCGCGTGTGCGCGCGCGGCGGCCCGCCTGGGCGAACCGGGCCTGCGTGCCTTCCCTCTCGATCCTTCCTCCGCTCTCCCTCTCCCGCCGTGTGAACCGAACGACGAAAGGTGTACGGCATGAACCACTCCACTCCCCTGGTCAACTCCTGGAACGAATGGGACCCGTTGCGGGAGATCATCGTCGGCGTCGCCGACAGCGCCTGCTTCGAGCCGTCCGAACCCGGCTACCGGCCGGCCCTGCGCGACTCGGACGAGCCCTTCCCGACCGGCCCGAAGCCGGCCGAGATGGTCGACCGGGCCAACGAGCAGCTGGACGGCCTGGTGCGGGTGCTCCAGGCGCAGGGCGTCACGGTGCGCCGCCCGGACGCCGTCGACCTCACGCGCTCCGTGAAGACGCCGACGTTCGAAGTGGCCAACCAGTACTGCGTGGTGTGCCCGCGCGATGTGATGATCACGTTGGGCAACGAGATCGTCGAGGCCACCATGTCGCGGCGGGCCCGCTACTTCGAGTACCAGGCGTACCGGAAGCTGGTCTACTCCTACTGGAACGCCGATCCCCGCGTCACGTGGACCGTCGCGCCCAAGCCGTCCATGGCCGACGCCATGTACCGGGAGGACTTCTGGGAGTGGCCGCTGGAGAAGCGCCACGCCGAGATGCACAACTCGGAGTTCTGCGTCACCCAGGACGAAGTGGTCTTCGACGCGGCCGACATGAGCCGCTTCGGCCGCGATATCCTGGTGCAGGAGTCGATGACCACCAACCGGGCCGGCATCCACTGGCTCAAGCGCCACCTGGAGCCGCGGGGCTTCCGGGTGCACCCGGTGCACTTCCCCCTCGACTTCTTCCCCTCCCACATCGACTGCACCTTCGTGCCGCTGCGTCCGGGGCTGGTGCTCACCAATCCGGAGCGGCCGCTGCGGGAGGGCGAGGAGCGGATGTTCCACGACAACGGGTGGGAGCTGGTCGAGGCGCCGCAGCCGACGTCCGCGAACGACGAGATGCCGCGCTACTGCCAGTCCTCCAAGTGGCTGTCGATGAACGTCCTCAGCGTCTCCCCGGACAAGGTCGTCTGCGAGGAGCGGGAGAAGCCGCTCCACGATCTGCTGGACAAGCTGGGCTTCGAGGTGCTCCCGGTGCCGTTCCGGGACGTCTTCGAGTACGGCGGGTCGCTGCACTGCGCGACCTGGGACGTGCACCGGGAAGGCGGGCGGGAGGACTACTTCCCGCGGCTGGACTACACGCCCGTCGCCCCCGCCGTCTGACCCGGCCCGGCGCCGCGGCGTGAGCGCGCGGGAGGGGGCGTGGGTCCGCACGCCTCCTCCCGCCGTCCGCCTCCATGCCGTTCACCCGCCCGTACCAGCGCGTCACTCCCCCGTACCGGCGCGCCAGGCGTCGAACTCCCCGGGCGTCGCGATCCCGTGGTCGAGCACCGCGCGGTAGACGTCGTAACCGGGGGTGCCGTCGCCGGGCCGCGCGGCGAGCGCCTGCTTGATCCGGAGGATGCGGACGCGGTGCGCGTCGGTCAGCCGTGGCGGCAGGGCGCGCACGTGCGCGAGGTCGGGCTGGCGGTCGGGCTCGTCGACGAACCAGATGTCGAGCGTCCACTCCCGTCCGGCCTCCGAGCGGTACTCCACCCCCAGGTAGAGGCCGTCCGGGTACATCGGGTCGGTGTTCCAGTGCCCGGTGTCGTCGCGGAAGCGGACCTGCCGGACCCGGTCGTGCACCGCCAGCGCGGCGCCGATGTCCGCGACGGCCTTCTTGACTCCGTCCCCCAGGTCCGGGCAGACCACGGTGATGTCGATGTCCCGGCGCACCATCAGCCCCAGCGCCGAACTGCCCACGCGCACGGCCTCGCCGCGCTCCGCCAGCGGTCCGGCCAGCTCCAGGTCGGCGACGACCTCGTCGGCCTCGGCTTGGAGCGCCCGCTGCTCCGCGAGGATCGCGGTCGGGTCGGTCGGGTCCTCGGCGGACGTGCGGACGGGCGCTTCACCGCCCGCGGTTCCCCGGGACGGCACGTTCGGTTCCGCGGTCATGGCTCCCCCCTGGTGAGGTGATCTCGATGGCACCACCCACCGTACTCGTCGGCACTGACAACCCGTTCCCCGCTCCCCGCCCGGCGACCGCCGCGTCCAGCAGCGACCAGCCGTCGACCTCCACCGCCCGCCCCTCCCCCGGCCGCCACCCATGGGCTGTCGCCACATCCAACAGGGCGCGCACGGCCCCCGGTTCGTGCAGGTTCAGGGAGACGCCCCGGACGTACCCCACGTCCCCGGAGCCCAGCGGGAAACCGCCCGGGACGTACCGGCCCGGCCCTTCGCCGAAGACGACCCGCAGCACACCGCCGGTGCCGGCGGGCCGCGGGTACAGCGTGAGGGTCTGGCAGCAGCCCACCGACCGGCCGCCTTCCGGCGCGCGGTGGCTGTGGCGGAGCGTCCACAGGTACGCCCGCCCGTCGACGACCAGCCGGCGGGGTGTGTTCGGGTGGCGCGGCATGGGGCGAGCGTACGGGCTCGTGGCCTCGCTGACGGGCGGGAAGTGCGCGGAGGACTTCCGGACGCTCTTCGAAGCGGCCGGTCTGCGTCTGTCCCGGGTGGTGCCACACCGTCGGTGCCGCCGATCGTCGAGGGCGTGTCGGCCACCGGGTGACGGATACGGCCGATCCTTTCGTCCGCGGTTCGGGCTCGCGGGCGGCGTTCGCAAGGGTGACCGATCGTTTTCGTGCGTTCTCGGCTTGGCCGCATCCGGTCCTGTGCCGGCCGCGCGGAGACCCTGAGATGGAGGGAACGCGCCCGGCGGCGACCGGCCGTCGGCGCACGGACCGCGAGAGAGGAACCCCGCCATGGCTCCCATTCCGGTGAAGCCCGGAATCTACAAGGTCCACGCCCACATCATCGGCCCGACGTCCCTGCTGACCGCCACCGAGTACGCCGTCAAGCACGGCGCTCCCGTCATCACCGACCGGCTGAACCCGCTCCCGATCGAGCAGGAGTGGGCCGTCGAGCCCGTCGAGCCGATGCCGGGCGCGCCCTATGTGATCCACCTCGCGTACCACGAGGCGGGCGGCCTCGTGATCCACGAGGACAAGCTGTGGGTGAACTCCGTCGCCCGCCCGGAGTGGGCGAAGTTCACGTTCGAGCGCGTCATCGGCGGCGTGAAGATCCTCTCCGACAAGGGCCTCGCCCTGCGCGCCGGCCACCGCGGCGCGCAGCTCGAATTCACGCCGCCGAAGCCGGAGTTCCAGGAGACCTGGACCCTGGAGTTCATCCGGCCGCTCGGCGAGGAGTGACCCGGTAGGGATGTGCGGGAGGGGCGGCCGCCGGGTACCGGGTCCGGCCGTCCCTCCTGTTCCCCGTCACCCCGACGTGGAGCACATGGTGTACGGCGGCTGCCCGGCCGGGTCGTTCAGGTAGTGCGCGAACGCCTCGCTCGCGCACGGTGAGGTGTACGCGGCGCCGTGGCCGTCGGCGTCGGCGAGCAGGACCCGGGTGGTGGCCGGGAGCCGGCGCAGGACGGCGAGGGCGTTGGTCAGCGGGGTGGCCGGGTCGTGGAGGTTGTTGGCGAGGAGGATTCCGGAGCGCGGGGAGACCCGGGGTACGCGCGGCGGATCGGTGACCGGTGACGGGTGTCCGGCGCAGTCCCCGGCGATGTCCCAGAACACCGTGGCGCCGAAGCGGGGCGCCGTGCGGCGCAGGCGGTCGGTGTGCGTCGGCGGACAGGTGCCTCGCCGGTTCGCCGGTCCGGCGCAGGCAGCTCTCGCCGAACGCGCGGTTGGCGGCGGCAGTCGGAGCGCCGCACGGCCGACAGTGCCCAACGACGGACGCTCACCGGTGCGGGCCCGGAGCCGGGTGGGATCCGGTGGCGGCGAGGCGCCGGGCGTCGGGAGTGGCGGGCGAGGGGACCAATCCGCCCTTGCCCGAGGTCAGTTCCGTGAGTTCCGTCAGTGCGAAGCAGCCGACGCACAGGGTGAGCAGGCCGGCGATCAGGTCGGCGGTGTCGCTCACGCCCAGCAGGGCCGAGGTGGCCGGCGAACGCCCGACGTCCATCCAGCCGCCCGCCGCGAAGGCGACACCGACCCCCGTCCAGGCCATCGCCAGCGGCACGCCCACCCGTGCCCGTCCCCACCGGCGGAACACCAGCGCGTACAGGCCGGCCGCCCCGGCCAGTGCCCCCAGGCCGTGCACCAGGTCGCGGGTGCGGCCGATGGCGTTCCGGCGGGCGATCCACTCCGCGTTCATGCCGGCGTCCGATCCCAGTCCCCACAGCAGGCGGAGCGCTCCCGAGCAGACGAGGAACCCGAGGGCGAGCCCGGTGAGCACGCGTTGCATGCCCTGGGTGCCGGCCGGATCGGCCAGGTCCCGGACGCGGGTGCGCAGGAGGCCGCCCCAGCGCTCGTCGACGTACAGCGTGAACGCCGCGAGCAGGACCAGCCCTTCGGCGCAGAGCCCGCCGTAGACGACGCCGAACACCCAGGGGCTGAGCATGTCGTCGGACAGGGCCGGGTTCTCCGCGCCGGTCGCCGCGATGACGCCCTGGCCGACCGGCAGGGCGATCATCAGCGAGACGAGCATGCCCGTCGCCACCCACATCGGGAAGAGGATCAGCCACGCGCGGACGTGCCGCCCGCCGGGCCGGGTCAGGACGTGGGCGATCAGCGCCGCGATCGCGTCCATCCCGAACGTGACCGCGTTGGCCGCGATCCACTGTCCCCGTGACAGGCTGCCGAGGTCCCGCACCCCGACGTCGGCCCCGACGACCCAGAGCAGCTTCAGTGTCAGATACGGCAGGCACGCGACGACGGCGAACCGGGCGAGGAGCCGGCGCCGGCGGGCTCGGCGTTCGGAGTGATCAGGCATGGACCCGACTCTGACGCGCCGGGCCCGGCGGCTCGTCATGCCACGGGACGGGGTTCCTCCCCCGTGCGACGGAGCGGTCTTCGTCCGGCCGCCGTACGGCGTGCGGGGTGCGCCGTACGGCATGTTCGCCGAGGCGCGGGCCGCTCGTGCCTCAGGGGGTGAGGTCCCGCACCCGGAGGGCGACGGGCCGAAGAGGTCCCTGATGGCCGTCAGGGGCCGCGGTGGTGCGTCTGGTGCATGTGCCCATCGTCCGGGCTCCGGCACCGTGGCCGCGATGACGTGGTTCTGTCACATCCGGACATGGCGGTGCGGGGGCATGGGAATACCCAGCCCCCTGCTTCCCCTGCCGCCCCGGACCAAGAGCGGCCCCCGGGCGGCCCGGCTGGGGCATCCGCCGTGGCCCCAGCCGAGTCCGCGCCCTTCCGGGCGCCGGTCACCGCGTACCGGCGGCTACTTCCAGAGCTGGTGACGGTCGTTGGCCCAGCCCGTCATGCTGACGTTGCCGTCGTTGTCGGCGGTGAGGTACAGCCGGGACTGGCGGTTCTTCAGGCGGAACGCCTTGTAGTTGCCGTCCCACTCCTCGTACCACTGCTCGTAGTAGTTGACCGGGCCGGAGCAGGGCTCCAGGTAGACCGACCGCTCGTAAGCCGTCAGGCACTTGCCGTTGGATCCGGGAGTCTTCTCGGCCCAGGCTCCGTCGGGGTTCTCCAGGTTGCTGTTGTCGTCATGCCACTGGACCTCCCCCAGGCTTCCGCCCAGCGACCGGCAGGCGTAGTCCTTGCCCTGCGGGTTGGTCCACACCGCGTTGCGGGAGGTGCTGGAGCGCAGGCAGTCGTAGGTGGCCTGGTTGGTCCAGGTGACGTCGGCGTCCTGCGCCGACGCCGCTCCGGACGAGGCGAGCAGGGCCATGGGTATGGCAGCCGCGAGGAACACGGATCTGGCTGCGCGTGACGTGGACATGGTTCTCTTCCTCTCGGGGTTGTGCGCCGCGGGGCCGGCGACGGGTACGCGGCGCGCGTTCCGGGACGGGATTTCCCCGGATCCCGGAACGCCGCCCGCTCGCGGCCCGCGCGGATCGCGCCGGGCGAAAAAGTAGCCCCGGCCCTCACGGCGCCGGGTGTCGTCCCGCACGGTGACGGCGGGGTTCCGGTGCCGCCGTGCACAGCGGGCCGTGTCGTCGCCGGGCAGGCGGGCACGAAACAAGCGAGTGATCTCCCTACGGCCGGATCAGTACGCTGAGCCGGTACGTGTACGCGAGCCCGGCCGGAGCGGTGCGGCCGTCCGGAGGTGACGGGGTCCCGGGCGGGCTCTTCTTTCTTCTGGGGGTTGCAGGATGGCCAGCGGGACGGGGGCGCTCGGTGTTGCTGCCGGCCGAGCCGTGAACATCACGGGCGCAGGGGGGCCGGCGCAACGGGCCGACGACGTGCTGGCCCTGCAGCGGGCGGCCCGTAAGGGAGGTTCCCAGGCGGTACTCGGCCGGCTCGCCGAACGCAGCCGCGCGGACGTGCTGTTGGTCGGCCCCTCCGGGGTGGTGCTGTCCTCCGGCCGGCCGCCGCGCCACGCGGTCGGCGAAGCGGTCTGGCGGGCGATCCGGTGCGGAGTGGGCGAACTCGCCCGAAGACGGGCGCGATCCATGGCCATCGACGTACCGGGGCACACCGTCTTCCTGTATCCCCTGGACGCCCAGGGTGATCCCGTCGCGCCCGTGCTCGCGGCGGTGGCGCCGCGGCCGGACACCGGCGGGGCGGCACCGCTGCTCGCGGACGCCGCGTCGATCCTGGGCCTGTGCTGGAGGGCCGAGCACACCGAGGGGCTGCGCTCCCGGCTCGAAGCCGCCGAGAACCGCACGCGGGAAGTGGTGCTGCATCTGCTGATGAACGGTCACGTCGTGGCCGCCCGCCAGGTCGCGGGGGCCCTCGGGCCCCGGCTGCCCGACACGGTCCGGGTCTGCGTCGTCGAAGGCCCGCCCGCCGCGCGCGGTGAGATCGCCGCCCACCTGAGGGGCAGCGCCCCCGAGGCGTGGATCGTGCCGTGCCCGGTGTACGAAGCCCATCTGATCGTCCTCGCCCCGGCGGCCGACGGCACCCCCGCCGCGGGCGGTCAGCCTCAGGAGCATCTCCCGGACTGCCTCCGGACGGCGCCGGGTCCCTGCTGGGCAGGGGTGAGCGACGCCGTACCGCTCGCGGACACGGTCACGGGGTACGCGCAGGCGTTCCACGCGCTGGCCGCCGCCCGCCACCGGGCCGACCGCCGCGCGTCCTTCACGTCCAGCCCGGACCTGCCGCTGCTCATCGGCCCCGCCGCGACCGCCTGGGCCGAGCGGTTCCTCGCCCCGCTGCGCGAACACGGCGCCCGGCGGCCCCAGGATCCCGGGAGCGCCGAACTGCTCGCCACGGCGGCGTCGTGGCTCCACTTCTCGTCGCGGGCGACGGAGCACCTCAAGATCCACCGCAACACCCTGGCCGCGCGGCTCAAGCACATCGCACGGTGCCTGGACACGGACCTCGACCGGCTGGCCGACCAGTCCGCTCTCGCTCTCGCCCTGCGCGTCCTCACCACGGCCCACCCGGCCGGTACGGCGCCCGGTCCGGCGCCGCGGGGCGAGGCGGCGGTCCACCGGCTCGACGATCTGCTCGCCCACCCCGCCGTCACCCGCTGGGCCCGTGTCCAGCTCCGGCCGCTCGCCGCCGGGGACCCGTCGGGCGAATTGGTCCGGACGCTGGAGACGTGGCTGGACCACGACGCACGCGTCGACGCCGCGGCCGCGGCCCTGTCCCTGTCGGTCACCGCCGTCCGCAAGCGCCTGGTGCGCGCCGAAGCGGTCCTGCAGCGCTCGCTCCTCCGTCCGCCGACCGCCCGCCACGATCTCTGGCTGGCCCGGCGGGCGCTCGTCCTGGCCGCCCCGACGGAACCCTGAGGTCCGTCGCCGGTCCGTCGTCCTCGTGCCCCCATGACCTGCGGGCGGCCCCGTCGTTGTCCCGGGCATGGGCCGTTCGGCGGGGAGCATCGGTGGGGAGCGTTCGGTGGGGCACATGCGGAACGCGGCGGAAGCGGGAAGACGGACGCGGCGGGAGTTCCTGGGCGCGGCGGCCGGGGCGGGCGGGGCGGTGCTCGTGGGGGCGGGCCGGGCCGGCGCCGGCGGCCGGGCGGGTCCCGGCCGCAGCGTGGCCGTCCTCGGCGGTGGCGTCGCCGGGCTCAGCGCCGCACAGGAACTCGCCGAACGCGGCTACCTGGTCACCGTCTACGAACGCGAGACCGCGCTGGGCGGCAAGGCGCGCAGCAAGTACGTGCCGGGGAGCGGCACCGGAGGCCGCCGCCCGCTTCCGGGCGAGCACGGCTTCCGCTTCTTCCCCGGCTTCTACCGCAACCTCCCCGACACCATGCGGCGCATCCCGCTGCCGGACGGCGGCGGATCGGTCCACGACAACCTGATGAACGCGACCGACGGCCTGGTGGTGCGCACGGGAGGCCGCCCCGACCTGACGGTCCCCTTCCGTACCCTCCTCGCCCCGCCGGACCCGGCGACGCTGCTGCCGGACGCGCTGCTGCGCAATCTGACCGCGTCGCTGGACACTGTCCTGCACCTGCCGCCCACGGAGGTCGCCTACTTCGCCAACCGGCTGCTGGTGCACCTCACCAGCTGCGAGCAGCGCCGCTTCGGGCAGTGGGAGCGGGTGCCCTGGTGGGACTTCATCCGGGCCGACCGGATGTCGCGGGACTACCGCCATCTCCTCGGCACCGGCATGACCCGCAATCTCGTCGCCATCAAGGCCGAGGTGGCCAGCACCCGGACCGTGGCCCGCATCATCCAGGCGTTCCTCTGCAACGTCCTGTCCCGGGGCAACGACGGGGAGCCCGACCGCGTCCTCAACGCGCCGACCGACGAGGCGTGGATCACCCCTTGGGTGCGCCATCTGCGCTCCCTCGGCGTCCGATTCGTCCTGGGCGGTGAGGTCCGGGAAGTGCTGTACGGGGACGGGCGGATCACCGGTGTCCGGCTGGGCTCCCCGCTCGGCGGGGCCGACCGCCGCGTCACCGCCGACCACTACCTCAGTGCCCTGCCCGTCGAGCACGCCCGCGCCACCTGGGGCCGGGAGTTGCGCGCGGCGGACGGGCGGCTCGCCCGCTGCGACCGGCTGCAGACGGACTGGATGGTCGGTGTGCAGTACTTCCTGCGCACCCGCACGCCCATCGTCCACGGGCACACCGACCACATCGACTCGCCCTGGGCCCTCACGACCATCAGCCAGGCCCAGTTCTGGCCCGGCCGCGACTTCCGCGCCGACTACGGCGACGGGCGGGTGGCCGACTGCCTGTCCGTGTGCGTCTCGGAGTGGCGCAAGCCGGGGATCCTGTACGGGAAGCCGGCCATCCGCTGCACCCGCGAAGAGGTCGCGCGCGAGGTGTGGGCGCAGCTGAAGGCCGGTCTGAACGACACCGGCCGGCGGGTCCTGGACGACGCGGACGTCCACACCTGGTTCATCGACCCGGCCGTCACCGGTCTGGGCGGTCCCTCGCCGGTCAACCGCGAACAGCTCTTCATCCACCCGGTGGGCACCTGGTTCGACCGCCCGCCGAGCCGGACGGCGGTGCCGAACTTCTTCCTGGCCGGCGACTACGTGGCCACGGACGTCGACCTGGCCACGATGGAGGGCGCGAACGAGTCGGCGCGCCGCGCGGTCAACGCCCTGCTGGAGGCGGACGGTTCCCCGGCGCCGCCCTGCCGCGTCTGGCCGCTGTACCGCCCTCCGGAGCTGGAACCGTTCCACCGGCAGGACCGGGCCCGGTACGAGGCCGGCCGGCCCAACGTGTTCGACCTGGGCTGACGGCGCCCACCGGGACGGCGGGTCGGCCTCGCTCCGGCCGGACCGGCGAGCGGAGCCGGCTTTCGGCCGACGCCGACGTCGACGTCGACCGGGCCGTACGGGCCCGGGCGGCGTCGGCGTCGGCCGGTCCGCACGGGCCCGGCAACACCGGTGGACGTACGCCGGGCCCATCGCTCACCAGGTGGCGAGGATCTCCGCCGGCATGATCGCCATCCGGTGGGGGTGCCAGGGGACCTCGGCGGCCGGGACCGCCGGGCGGAGGTCCGGGAGGCGGTCGACGAGGACGCGGAACGCCGTGGCCGAATGGCGGCGGACCAGGTGGGCGCCGGGGCAGTGGTGGCGGCCGTAGCCGAAGCGGAGGTGCGGGTTGGGCGAGCGGGACGGGTCGAAGGTCTCGGGGGCGGTGAAGGCGGCCGGGTCGTAGTTGACGGCGTCCAGGGAGAGCAGGACGAGGTCGCCCCGTTTGAGGGACGCCGCGCCGAGTTCGGTGTCCCGGGTGACGTAGCGCGGGATCGCGTTGCCCAGCACGACGCTGTAGCGCAGCAGCTCCTCCACGCACTGGGGTGCCGTCTCCGGGTGCTCCCTCAGCTTCCTGAGCGCTTCGGGCCTTTGGAGGAGGTTGAACGCCGCCACGCCCAGGAAGCTCGCGAAGTCCTCGTAGCCGCTGACGAAGAGGACGGCGACGATGTTCGACAACTGCCGGTCCGTCAGGCCCTGGTGGCGGGCGTTGAGGTCGGCGAGGCGGTCCGCCAGGCCGCGCGGCTCGCCCGGGCGGCGGGCGGCCATGTGGGCGTCCATGTGCCGGCGGATCTCCTCCCAGTTGCGGGCGAGTTCCTCGTCCGAGTACGTGACCATCGTCAGGTCGACGTCGGCGCGGGGGGCCAGGTAGGCGCGGTCCTCGAAGGGCAGCCCGAGGAGGCGGAGCATGCACCGGGCGGCGACGTGTTCGGCGAAGTGCTTCTGGAGGTCGCCCGGCGCGCCCTCGCGGACCATGGCGTCCAGGCCCTCGCGGGTGGCCTCGGCGACCCACGCGTCAGGCAGGTCGGGCTGGTCGCGGCCGAGGGCCTTGAGCACCTCGTCGCGCAGCCCGGCCTTCCTGAGGTGGTTCATGGCGTCCAGCAGTTCGGGCGCCAGGATAGGGGCGTCCTGCGCCGGGCTGTCGGCCTCGGCGAGCACGGAGCGGGCGAAGGCCCGGTCACGCAGCACGTGGCGGGTGAGGTCGTAGCCGGTGACCAGCCACGCCTCACCGCCGGAGTTGGTGCCGACGCGGGCCACCGGGCAGCGGCCGCGCAGCTCGGTGAGCTCGGGGGCGAGGCGGTCGCCCTTGGTGCTGAACGGGTAGCGCGGCAGCGGCTCTTCGCGCGGCCCGCTGATGTCGGTGTGCGGTGTGGTCACGGGGGTGGGGGCCTCTCTCGTCGGCGCGGGGGGGCGGTACGGGCGTCACCAGCGCACCGGCAGCCGGGCCGGTGCGCGCAGCGGGGTCGTCTCGTCCCAGGGGAGCGAGGCGGCCGGCTCGGCCAGTTCGATGCCGGGCAGCCGCTCCAGCAGCACCTCGATGGCGGTGGCGAGCTGGAGCCGGGTCAGGTGGCCGCCGGTGCAGGCGTGCGGGCCGTGCCCGAACGCCACGTGCGCGTTGGGCGAGCGGGTCAGGTCGAGCCGGTCGGGGTCGGTGAACGCCGCGGGGTCCCGGTTGGCCGACGCCGGGACGGGCACGACGGCGTCACCGGCCCGGATCCGCTGCCCGTGCAGGGTGAGGTCCTCCCGGGCGACGAGGATGTTGATCGCGTTCATCAGCGGTACGTAGCGCAGCAGCTCCTCCACGGCGGCGCCGATGCGCGCGGGCTCCTCCCGCAGCCTCCGCAGCTCCTCGGGGTGGCCGAGCAGCACGAGCAGGGCGTTGCCGGTGTGCTGGATGTTGGTCTTGTAGCCGGCCATGAGCATGGTGACGACGAAGCTGACGACGTCGTCGCGCGTCAGACCGCCGTCCCGCCGACGGCTCTCCGCAAGCAGCAGGCGGACGTAGTCCCCGTCCTGCCCCTCCCGCGCGCCCTCCCGCTCCTTGCGGGCGATGAGGTCGGACGCGTAGTCCTGGAGCGCATAAAGCGCGGCCAGCACCTCCTCCATCGTCAGCCCGGAGGCGCCGAGCAGGGCGAGGGTGTGCGGCAGGTAGACGTCGCGGTCCTCGTACGGCAGTCCGACGGTCTCGCACAGCACCCGCAGCGGGAGCGGTTCGACGTACGCGGGGACGAGGTCCGCCGTGCCGTCCGGCGCCCCGGCCACCATCGCGTCGAGGAGCTCCCCGGCGATGGCCCGGACGCGCGGGACCATGAACTCCAGCCTCCGGCGCCCGAACAGCGGGAGGACGGTGCGGCGGACGCGCTCGTGGTGCTCGCCGGTCATCTCCAGGAAGGTGGGCAGGCACGGCGGCGGTGCGTCGGCGCCCTCGCGGGGCGGCCAGGCCGACAGCAGCGGCCGGACGAGCCGGGGGTCGGCGAAGGCGGCGCGCACGTCCTCGTAGCGGCTGAGGATCCAGCCCGTCTCACCGTTGGGCAGCTCCGCCCTGACGACGGGCTGTTCGGTGCGCAGCCGGGCGTAGGCGCACGGCGATCCGGCGCTGCCGGGCTCGGGCGCGGGGACCTTGATGACGGCGTCCACGGCTTCGGTGTCGCTCATGCGGTCCCCTCCGAAGGGCCGGTCGCGGGGCGGGTGAGGTAGCCGGAGGTGTGGAAGTACTCCAGGTAGCGGTCGAGCAGGGCGGCGTCGACCGGCGGGCAGTCCAGCCCGCTGCCGGCCAGGGCCGCCTCGGCGTTGCGCCGCCCCAGCACGGGGAAGGTGTCCTGGAGGTACATCTCCTTGACGGACCGGTCCGTCGTGCGGCCGCGGTCGACGCACAGCGACACGAACGGGGCCGTGGCGGCCGTGGGGTGCGCGGCGACGTGGCGTACGAGGGCGGCGACCCACTCCTCGTAGGGCAGCGTCCGCAGGGTGTGGCCGGCGGCGCGCATCCGGTCCAGGACGTCCGAGAGCATCGCCGGGCGCGGGTTGGTGAGGTGGTAGGTGCGGCCGTCGGCCGGCTCGTGGGTGGCGATGTGGACGAGGGCCGCGGCGAGGTGGTCCACCGGGACGAAGTCCATGGGCAGCGCGATGTCCGGGGCCAGACCCGTGTCGGCGATCATCTTCAGCAGCGAGCAGATGGCCGTCTCGGTGTTGCACACGCCGCGCGCCGAGTCGCCCGTCACCTCGTACGGCCGGTGGACGGCGACCGGCAGGCCCTGTTCGGCGGCCTGCCGCAGCACGCCCTCGGCGACCCATTTGCTCTCCGCGTAGCCCATGGTCAGGGCGTCGGCGTGGTCCAGCGGCAGGTCCTCGTCCACCTCGCGCACCCCGGCCGCGCCGAAGCCGGCGACGACGGCGACGGTGGAGACGAAGTGCACGGGGACGCGGCGGGGCGCGGCGATGCGGACGATCTCCCGGGTGCCGTCGACGTTCGCGGCGCGCAACTCCTCGTAGGGGTAGAGGAAGTTGACGTGGGCGCCGTTGTGGACGACGAGGTCCAGGGTGCGGGAGAGGTCGGCCGTGTGCGCGTCGGGCAGGCCGAGGGCGGGCTCGGTCAGGTCGCCGGGGAAGCACTCCACCCGCTGCCACGCGGCCTCGTCCGGGTGCAGCCCGTAGCGGGCGAGCGCGGTGCGCACCCGTCGTTCGGCGTGCGCCCGGCTCGACGCGCGCACCGGGCAGTGGACGCGCGCCCGCGTGGAGCGCAGCAGCCGGTCGAGGAGGAAGGCGCCGACGTACCCGGAGGCGCCGGTGAGCAGCACGTGCCGCGGGTCGTGGGGGCGCGGGGCGGGGCCGGCGGCGGGCGGGAGGTCGAAGCCGAGCTCGGCCTCCTTGACGAAGTCGGCGGCCGGGCCGGCCGGTCCCGCGGTGCCGTGGCGTGCCGCGCGGACGGCCGCGGCGAAGCCCTCCAGGGTGGGGGCGGCCAGCAGCGCCCTGACGAGGCCCGAGCCGTGGGCGGCGTCCAGGCCCAGGACGGCGAGCGTGCGGGTGACGGTCTCGGAGGCGAGCAGGGAGTCGCCGCCGAGGTCGAAGAACCGGTCCTGGGCGGCGGGCCGGACGCGCAGGACCTGCTGCCACACCTCCGCGAGGACGCCGAGCAGGCCGTCCTCCACCGGGAGGTCCTCCCCCGCCGGCTCCGGGGCGGGGGCCGCGGCCTTCAGCCGGGCGCGGTCCACCTTGCCGCCGCTGGTCACCGGGAACCGGTCGAGCGGCACGAGCGCCGGGACGGCCTGCGCGGGCAGCCACTGCGCGCAGTACGCGCGCAGGTCCGGTACGGGCAGCGGGCCGCCGGCCTCGGCGGGGGTGACGTACGCGGTCAGCGCCCCGTCCTCGGCTTCGACGGCGGCCTCGCCGACCGCCGGGTGGGCCCGCAACCGGGCCTCGACCTCGTCGAGTTCGACGCGGACGCCGCGCAGCTTCACCTGCCGGTCCAGCCGGCCGTGGTACTCCAGCAGGCCGCCGGCCGTCAGGACGGCCCGGTCGCCGGTCCGGTACAGCGGCCCGTCCGGCTCCACGGCGGGCAGGGTGACGAACCGCTCGGCGGTCAGCGCCGCGTCGCCGAGGTAGCCGAGGGCCAGCCCGTCCCCGCCGACGTACAGCTCGCCCTCCTCACCGGGCGCCGCCGGCGTGCCGTCCGGGCGCAGGACGTGGCAGGTGGAGGCGCCGAAGGGGCGGCCGAGGGGCACGTGCCCGGCGTCGTCGGGCAGCGGGCGCAGCACATGGGCGGTGGAGACGACCGCGTTCTCGGTCGGGCCGTAGAAGTTGACGACGGTGGTGCCGGGGCAGGCCGCCAGCACGGCGTTGGCCAGGCGCGGGTCCATCGCCTCGCCGCCGGCCGACACGAAGCGCAGTCCCGCCAGGGCCTCGGGCCGGGTCCGGGCGAGGAGGTGGAAGACGCTGGTCGTCAGGTACGCGACCGTGACCCGCCGGGTGCGCAGCAGGTCTTCCAGGGCGGTGGGCGAGAGGAGTTCGGCGCGGTCGGCGATGACCAGGCAGGCGCCGGTGAGCAGGGCGCTCCAGATCTCTATCGTCGAGGCGTCGGAGGACAGCCCGTAGGCGTGCAGGACCCGGTCGCCCGGTCCGGGCGGCGGCAGTTCGGGGTCGGAGAGCACGAGACGGACGACGCCGCGGTGCGGTATGGCCACCGGTTTGGGACGGCCGGTGGTGCCGGAGGTGAAGGCCACGTAGGCGGGGTCGGCCGGGGAGGCGGTACGGGTGGGGGCGGGGCTTTCGGGGGCGGCGGCGGTCGTCTCCTCGTCGTCGAGGCCGATGCTCACGCGTAAGCCGCGCACCGGGCGTTCGCCGCCCGGCAGGGTGACCGCGGCGCGCAGGCCCGCGTCCTCCGCCATGGCCCGCAGCCGGGCCGGCGGCAGGTCCGCGTCCAGCGGGACGTACGCGCAGCCGGCCTTGAGGATGCCCAGCAGCGCGACCAGCGCTTCGAGGGAACGACTGCCGCAGACGCCCACCAGGTCGCCCGGCTCGACGCCGTGCGAGCGCAGGCGCGTCGCCAGGGCGTCGGAGCGGGCGTCGAGCCGGCCGTAGGTCAGGGTGCGCTCCCCGTGCCGGGCCGCGAGGGCGTCCGGGCGGGCGGCCGCCTGTGCCGTGAACAGCTCGGCTATGAGCCGGTCCCGCGGGTAGCCGGGCGGGGGTGCGGTGTGCGCGGTCGGCTGGGGGCGTAAGGAGACGTCTGTGTCGGTCATGTGCGGGTGGGGTGTCCTTCCGGCTCGGGTGTGTGCGGTGTGCGGTGGGTCGGTTGCGGCGCACAGGGGCGCGGCGCGTCGGCTCCGCGCGGTGCGGGATTCCGTGGTCGCGCGGTTCGGGGTTCGTGCTCCCGGGGGTGCGGCGTTCCGCGTGCGCGTTGGCGGTCAGTCGGCGGCCGGGGCTTCCGCCGAGGTGCCGGCGAAGTCGGCCGCGAAAGCGGCGAAGTCGGCGGTGCGCCAGCGCTCCGGACGCATGCGGAAGACGATGTCGTCCTTCAGCTGCGCCGCCGTGGCCGCCAGGTAGTCGCGGGCCTCGTCGGGGTCGAGGTAGCGGTGGGCCAGGGCCTCCCGCACGGCCGGGTCGACGGGGTCCTCGACCGCGGTGACCGGCCCTTCGACGCTGACGTAGCGGTACGGCCGCCGTTCGTCCTGCACGCAGAGGCTGAACCGCCCGGCGGCGCGCAGCAGTCGGGCCTTGACCGTCTCCCGGCCCGTCTCGACGACGACCTCGCCGCCCGGCTCGTACGCGTACCAGACGGGCACCACCAGGGGCGCCCGTTCGCCGCCCCGGGGGTCGGTGACGCCCAGGACGCCGATGTGCGGGGCTGCGAGGAATCGTTCACGGGCGTCGTGCGGCATGGCGGGCAGCATGCGGCTCCTCTGTGGTGTGGGCGGGAAAACGCCGTTTCACGGGCGGCTCCCGCGTGAAGGATCTTGGAAGCGAACGCATAACTCCCCGCGCCTATTGCCCTGCAAACTGATGTTTTGAGCCGTCTTGGGACGTGGCGACACAGGTGGGGCCGGTGTGTCAGGAGGGCCGACGGGCCGGGCGTTACCGGCGGTTGATCAGGAGGAAGCGCCGAGCCGGAGTGGTTGGCGGCGCTTGGCGCCCGGGGGCCGAAAGCAGACCCTGACGGCGTACGGTGGCGGCATATCGACGCGCGGCAGCCGAGCCCGGGCCGCCTACGGACGGAACGGCCTTCTCGGGAAATGAACGGCCTTATCGGGACCGTACGCCCGGCCCGGTGACGTCGGAGCGAGAACTCGGCCGGGCGGCCCGGCACTTCACGGAGCCTCCGGGGCCGGGAACGAGACCGGCTTCGCAATCACCGGCTGCGGCTCGGAGGGGACGGGGGCCGATCCGGCCGGCGGCGCGGCGGAGCGGTCACGTCCGCGTCGCCCTTGCCTGCGGCAGAACGGCCGGGGCTCGCGCCCTTCCCGCCCCGCCCGTATACGTTCCGCCAGGTCAGGCGGACGGAAGTCGGCGCGCGTACACCTTGCCGCCGCCGTCGAAGAGGGCGGTGGTACCGATGCCGTCCACGGAGAGGGAGTTGGGCGTCCAGGAGAGGTCCGAGGCGCCGCCGACCGTGCCGATCCGCTCGATCCCGCCGGTCCGCAGGTCGCGCCGGAAGATGTCCACGGACTGGTTGGCGTCGCCGGATACCAGGTTGTCGGCGCCCGAGGCGAAGAGCAGCCGGCGGCCGTGCGCGCCGTCGAGTCCGCTGTCCACTTGGACGGTGTCGTCCGCTCGCAGGTCCGCGTGGGCGGGCAGCGCCGCCCCCGCCATCAGGGCCGTGGCCGCGAGGACCAGGCCCCCGTGCGCCGACGGCCGTCTCGACTTGCCAATGTTCGTCCGTCTCATGGTGATCCGTCCTCCCCCGCGGTCGGGCCGGCCCGTCTCCGGCGCCGCCCCTTCGGCCGGGGAGAGCCAACCGGCGGGGCTCGCCCGGTCAACGACACCGATCACCGACAGGCGGGAACCCGCCAACCGGACGTGACGGCAGGGGAGACGGCACCGCTCCTCCGGCCGGCTCTCCGCGACCGGCTCGCGCGGACCGGCCGAAGGCCGGACGCGACGGCACCGCGCCCGGGGCCGAGCGCGGTGACCGCACGCCGTCGCGACGGTCCCGGACCGCAGCCGTGCCCGGCCGCGCCACGCGACCGGGCTCATGCCGTGGGTCGGCGTCGGTGTCCGCGCCCCCTACCTGCCCGGCCGGCACCGGCGATACGGGACGGTCGGGCGCCGCCTACAGGCCCGGGATCCGGCCGTTGCGGAAGAGGTCGACGAAGATCTGGTGGTCCTCGCGGGCCCGGGCGCCGTAGGCGTGGGCGAAGTCGGTGAGCAGCTCGGCGAAGCCGGTCTCGTCGGCGGCGATCGCGGCGTCGATGGCGTGCTCGGTGGAGAACGGCACCAGGGAGTGACCGCTGGTGTCGTCGGCGGCGGCGTGCATGGTGGCGGTGGCGCGGCCGAGGTCGGCGACGACGGCGGCGATCTGCTCGGGGTCGTCGATGTCGGACCAGTCGAGGTCGACGGCGTACGGCGAGACCTCGGCGACCAGCTGCCCGGCGCCGTCGAGCTCGGTCCAGCCCAGCCACGGGTCGGCGTGTGCCTGGAGGGCGCGCTGGGAGATCACCGTGCGGTGGCCCTCGTGCGCGAAGTAGGCGCGGACGGCCGGGTCGGTGACGTGCCGGGAGACCGCGGGGGTCTGCGCCTGCTTCATGTAGATGACGACGTCGTTCTCCAGGGCGTCGCTGTCGCCCTCCAGGAGGATGTTGTACGAGGGCAGGCCGGCGCTGCCGATGCCGATGCCGCGGCGGCCGACGACGTCCTTGACGCGGTGGGAGTCGGGGCGGACGCGGCTGCTGTCGGGGAGGGTCTTCAGGTAGCCGTCGAAGGCTTCGAGGACCTTGGCGCGCGTGGGGGCGTCCAGCGGTATCGTGCCGCCGCCGTCGAGGAAGCGCCGGTCGTGCTCGCGGATCTCGGTCATGGTCGAGAGCAGGCCGAACCGGGTGCGGGCGCGGGCCTCGCGCAGGGCGTCGAGGAGCGGGCCCTGCGCGGTGTCGAGGGTGAAGGGCGGGAGATCGCCGGACGTACCGTCCTCCGCGCCCGTGGCGAGGGCGTGGATGCGCTCGCGGTAGGCGGCGGCGTAGGTCCGCACCAGCTCGGTGATGGTGTCGTCGCTGAGTGCCTTGGCGTGGCCGAGCAGGGCGACGGAGGCGGCGAAGCGCTTGAGGTCCCAGAGGAAGGGGCCGACGTACGCCTCGTCGAAGTCGTTGACGTTGAAGACGAGCCGGCCGCCCGCGTCCATGTAGGTGCCGAAGTTCTCGGCGTGCAGGTCGCCGTGGATCCACACCCGGGACGTGCGGTCGTCCAGGTAGGGGCCGGCGTCCCGTTCGTGGGCCAGGTCGTGGTAGAAGAGGCAGGCCGTGCCCCGGTAGAAGGCGAAGGCGGAGGCGGCCATCTTCCGGAACTTGACCCGGAAGGCGGCCGGGTCGGCCGCCAGCAGCTGTGCGAACGCGGTGTCGAAAACGGCGAGGATCTCCTCGCCGCGCTGGGCGGCCCGGTCGTGCTCGAGCGCCATCGCTGGTCCTCCTGGGGTGGCTCGTTCGTGCGGGTGCCCGTGCGCCCGCCGTTCCTCGCGTGAGGCTACCGTCACGTGCCGGCGTCCCATGACGGCGGGCGGCGCCGCCCGGCTCCCGGCCCGCGCCGCCCGGCCCCCGCCCGTACGCATCGCCGGCCGGTGCCGGGGGAAGACGGTGGGAGAGCACACCGGCGAGCGGGCGGGGAGGGGTCGCCATGGCGGTGAACGAGCGGTCTGCAGGAGGCGGGGGCGCGGAGGAGGAGCGGCGGCGGGCGGAGGGCTCGGCCGAGGGCCGGCTGGAGGCGGAGCGCCTCGCGGGGAAGGAACCCGACGACCGGTTCGCCAACCCGCGGACGACCCGGGCCGAACTGTCCCTGTCCGGGGCCTCGTCGGGCGTCGCCACGCTCACGGCGAGCGGCGGCAACGCGATCCCGAAGGGCATCCGCGTCGTCGACGAGTCCGGCACCCTGATCGCCGCCTACATCGGCCTGGCCCTGGACGACCTGAGCGTGGCCAAGTCGGCCCGTTCCTCGGTCGCCGGCGCGCTCGCGCGCGCTCTCGACGGCACCGACGCGGAGGACGAGGCGAAGGCGGAGTCGCCGGCCGGGGTCATCGTCGGCCGGGTCGGCGGGGACGTGCCGGTGCGGCTGACGCCGGAGGAGTTCCGGAACCGCGCCGTGGACCTGTTCGCGGGCGAACTCATCGACCTCTCGCAGGAGTTGCGGGGCGCGATCCACCGGGAGGAGGGCGGGACCTCCTGAGCCGGCGCTCCGCCGGGCGCTCAGCCTTCCGGAGGGAAGACGAAGATGGTGCAGCCCGTCGTCGTCTGCGGGATGTGGGAGGAGCCGGCGGGGGCGTGGCGGAAGGTGCCCGCGGGGTCGTCGCGTTCGCCGTCGTTGAAGACGCCGGAGACCACGAACCTCGCCCGGAACATGGTGATGCCGCCGCACCGGGAGGGCGGGCAGTTGCAGTACGCGGCTCCGCCCAGCCCGAGCAGATCGACAGCTCGCTCGCGCCGCTGCTGGACTGGGCCGCCGGCCGGCTCCACGAGCCGCTGACGCTCGACCGGCTGGCGGCCCGGGCCGGCTGCTCCACGCGCACCCTCGCCCGCCGCTTCACCGAGCAGCTCGGCGTCAGCCCGGGGCAGTGGCTGCTCGCCCGGCGGATCGTCGCGGCCCGCGAGCTGCTGGAGACCTCCGACCTGGCGGTGGACGCCGTCGCCCGCCGTACCGGGCTCTCCTCCGCGACCAACCTCCGCGGACGCTTCCTCAGCGCCCTGGGCGCCACTCCCAGCGCCTACCGCCGGGCCTTCCACAGCGCGTCGGACGCGGCGCCCGGCGCGGCCCGGGCCGCCCGCGGCCCGCGTTGAGCGCCCGGCGAACGCCCGCTACGCGCACCGCGCCGCGCCGCGCTCCGGTACCGCCGGCCCGCGCCGAGCGCTCCCGCCGGCCGGCACCCGGCACCCGTCATGGCCACCGCCCGTTGGCCGTTGGCAAGCCACCTCACGAGCCGGCACAGGAGCAGCGCCGGGCACAGCGGCCACCCGCCCGCGTGGACGGCCCGGACACCCGCGAGGGTCAGGGCGGATGGTCAGACGAAGGCCACTTCCACGACCGGCGAATGCCCCGCTCGGGACACAGGTACCGGCCCCGGATCCGAGCCTTTCGGTACGGCCAGGTCCCGTCGCAGTCGCATTGCGGGGCGCCGGAGGTGACCCGGTACGCCAACTCACCGTCGTGTGCCGCGTAGGTGCTTTACGCGCTCGGGGGCACTCATCGCGTCAATCGTCGCAATGCCTACTCATCATCACAAGTTAAAGAACAAGCAGGCAATTCACCCCTTGTAGGCACCCGGCGGTTACGTCATGATCACCCAATTGGTGCTCTTCGCCCCTCAGACGGTGCGGAGTGCCCGAAAACACCGCCCCGGCACGTGACTTCGCGTCCGGGGATCCTTCGCTGTTGAGGAGTGATAGGCAGCATGCCCGGTTCAGGAATGGCGAGAACACGTCCCGGCGGGCGCGGACGGCACAGACGCCTGCGCGGCGATTGCCTCATCGCGTTCGCCTTGGCGATGGCGTTGCTGATGGTCGGGGCCGCGGGGCCGGCGGTGGCGCAGGGGCCCACCAAGGGACCTGGTGAGGCGTGCGGCGCGCACGCCACGTCCTTCACCGTCGAACAGGACACGCCCGTGACGCTCCGGATGGGCTGCGCCCGTGACGCCGGGACGCTCGGGACGTTGGGGAAGACCGATGACGACTTGATCATCGCCCTCGATTTCCACGTTCCCCCCGAACGCCAGGATCAGTTGGACCAGGTCAAGTCGGGCTGGGCCGACTCGATACGTGCCGACCAGGACGCGGGCATGACCGTGGGTGAGTCGGTGGCCAAGCGGCTCCAGCAGCACAGCGTGGGGATCTACCCCCCCAAGGACTGGAGCAGCACCGCCGACCTCGACGGGCGCGTGGTCTCCGTCGGGGACAGCCTCGTGTTCGTGGTGGCCAAGGACAAGGTCGGTACCACGGCGAACTGGTGGCAGAAGTGGGTAGCCGGTGGTGTCTCTCTCGCCGTCACCATCGTCTCCGGAGCCGCGTGCCTGATCGCGTTCAACGTGGGGGCTCCGGCGGCGGCTCCGGTATGCGGAGCGGTGAGCGGGGCGTTGGGCGCACTCGTCGGTGAGCTGATGAACGCCTATTTCGACAACCGTTCGCTGGGCGACGCCGATGTGTGGACGGAGGCGCTGGCCGTCGCGATGTGGGGCGGCGTCAGCGGCGGCCTCGGCGGCCAGCTGCTGAAATGGGCTGCCTCGGGCACCACCTCCGTGATAGCGAATGCTCAGACGGGCCTGCGGGGCATGATGACGAAGCTGGGGAACATGGGCAATGTCCTCGGCTTCATGGCCGACCGCCTCCAGGGTATGGGTCCGAATCTGTACGCGTCCCTGCAGAGGCTCTCCCGCGGTGTCGGCCAGTCCAAGGTGCCGCTGAAGGTCATGGTGGTGGGCGATTCGATGTCGCAGGGCTATGAAGGTGACTGGACCTGGCGCTACCGCCTGTGGGAATGGTTCAAGAAGGAGAAGATCGACGTCGATTTCGTCGGCCCGTACGAGGGAACCCGGCCGCAGGAGGCTCCCAAGGCCCCGACCGCGCCGCCGCTGCAGGGGCAAGCCCCGCAACCGGCCGAGAGCGCTCCCGTCACCTCGGGCGGGTACGCCGCCGGGGTCGCGCCGGACTTCGACACCGACCACTTCGCGGTCTGGGGCCGGCAGGCCGCGCAGGACCAGAAGCTGATCGCCGAACAAGTGGCGAAGTACCAGCCCGACCTGCTGCTGGTGGGACTCGGGTTCAACGACATGGGCTGGTTCGTCAGCGGCCCGGACGGCACGCTGGACAGTATGCGGACGCTGGTCGAGCAGGCCCGCGCCGCCAAACCGGACCTCAAGTTCGCCCTGGCCAACGTTCCGCAGCGGACGTTCATCGGCGGCCGGGACGACCTTCCCGTCAACACCACGAAGTACAACGGCATGCTCGCGGACGCCATCCCGAAGTGGAGCACCGACAAGTCCCCCGTGGCCCTGGTCGACTGGGCCGGCAACTACAGCTGCGACAGGAGCAGCTGTCCCGTCGGCTACGACGGGCTGCACCCCAACGCCATAGGCGAGTACCAGATCGCCCAGGCATTCGTGCGCACCTTGCACAACAGCTACGGTCTCGGCAGTGAACTCATCGACATCCCCGCGCACATCCCGGACCGGCCGACGCCCGCGCCGGGCACGATCTGGATCGACTCCGGACCGAGCGGCATCACCCTGAAGTGGAAACCGGTCTACGGCGCCCGCGGATACACCGTCCGGCACCGGATCAAGGGCTCCGGCACCTGGAACGAGACACCGGTCAGAGCGGCCCGCTTCGACACCACCTGGACCCTCGACGGCTGGGAATGGGAATACCAGGTCCGCACCGACAACGCCGGCGACGGGAAGTCCGGGTGGTCCGAGACGCTCAGTGCCACCGCGCACCCGAAGACCGCCGCGGCACCCAAGGGGATCGTCACCCGCGCCACCGCCACCGGCGTGGACGTGTCCTGGGACGCGCCGACCGGCCCGTACACCGACACGATCGACCGGTACGAGATCATCACCTGGGACAGGGACACCCCCGGAGCATTCATCAACAGCACTGCGGTCAAGGAAAATTCAGCGCACATCAACGGGTTGCACCAGGGCCACCACTACCTCGTCGCGGTGGTCACCTGGAACGCCGCCGGCGGCGGAATGCCGGGCGTCGCCCGGTCCGTCACCGTCGGGGCCGGCACACCTCCGGCGCCCACCGGCCTGAAGGTCACCTCCACCGACGCCACCACCGTCCAACTGTCATGGAACGGGTCCGACCAGGCCGCCGGTTACCGCGTCTGGGTCCGTAACGTCAACGACGGCAGCGCGTCCAAGGCCGACGAGTACGTCACCAACGAGACCAGCCGGGGGATCGCCTTCCTCTTCCCCGGCGTCTGGAACTACGAATTCTGCGTCACCGCCGTCAACGGCGAAGCGGAATCCGGCAAGTCCAACTGCGTGATCGCACCGCGGCCTGGGATGAAAGGCAGCGGCGCGACCCCGCCGACGGACACCAAGAAGCGGGGCAACCCACTCTCCGCCCTGATCCGGGCTCCCCGGACACCGGCCGCGTCGGCCGGATAGCCCCACCTGACGAGACGGCGGTAGGGAACACCCCCTGCCGCCCCTCGCCTGCCGCGGCCGGCGGGTTGCTGCGCCGGGGCTGCGCCTTGCCGTGCGGCTGGGCGTCTTCCCGCTTCGCCGCGGGGCCGCCCCTTTCCTGTGGCACACGCGGGGAGCCGGGCGGCCGGGCCGGAGGCCGCCCCGGCTTCTGCGTTTCCGGGCATCCCGCGGCGGGCGTGCGGGCGGAAGTGAGGTTTGTCATCACCTGCGCGTGGAAAGGGGCGTGCCGGCCGGTCAGGCGCGCAGGTGCTCCAGCACCGGGGCGAACTCCTCCATGTACGGCTCCAGGATGGTGAAGTAGCCGAAGCCGTAGCGTGCGTGGTGGGCGCGCACCCGGTCGGCGATCTCCGCGACCGAGCCGGACAGGAGGGCTGGGTGGGTCGCCAGGTCCTCGTCCGTGAAGTGGGACACGTCTCCGATCAGGTCGCCCTTCCTCGCGAAGGGGTCGCCGTCGACGGTGACGATCTGGACCAGGAAGTTGAGCTCCGCGGGGGCCAGTTCGGCCGGCCGTTCGGCGGCCTCGAAGCGGCGGTAGACCGCGACGCGCTCCTCGAGGGCGTCGGGAGCCAGCAGTTGCGGCACTCCGCCCGGGCCGATGCCGCCTCCGGTGAAGGCCATGGTGGTGGCGTGCCGGGCGGCCGTGCGCAGGAGGCGGTCGCCGCTTCCGCCGATCACCACCGGGACGCGGGGCTGGGCGGCCGCGGGGACGTGTGCCGGGTCCGCCAGCAGCCGGCCGACCTCGGTCACGGTGCGGGCCAGGTGATCCACGCGCTCGCGCGGTGAGCCGAAGGGCAGTCCGGCGCTCTCGTGCTCGGCCTGCATGTAACCGGCGCCGAGGCCCAGTTCCAGCCGGCCGCCCGTCAGTTGGTCGGTCGTGGCCACCTCTCGGGCGAGCAGGGCCGGGTTCCAGAAGCCGGAGTTGAGCACGTACGTCCCCAGCCGGGGCCGCTCGGTGACCTCCGCGGCGGCCACCAGGAACGGGAACGGGGCCGGCATGCCCAGGTGGTCCGCCACCAGGATCACGTCGTAACCGAGCTCCTCGGCCCGGCGGCACTTCGCGCGCCATTCGGCGCCCGTGCCCGTGCTGAACATGTTGACGGCGAAGCGGAGAGGCCGGTCGGCCTGGTTCGTCATCGGGAATCCCCCCTCGGTGGATCGTTGACCGGCACCTTACCGGAGGACCCCTCCGATACTTCCGGCCGCCGCCCCGGGGGCAGGTGCGTCCGCTCCGGGCCATCGTGCCGTACGCGGGCCGCGCGGCGCGTGCGGTTTTCCGCCCGCCGCGGCCCGGCACGGCCCGCCGGACCCGCCGGACCCGCCGGACCCGCCGGACCCGCCGGACCCGCCGGACCCGCCGGACCCGCCGGACCCGCCGGACCCGCCGGACCCGCCGCCGAGGCTCCGCCCACGGCGTCGGCCGCCGACGGCGGCGCTTTTTCGTAACACTCGTTGCGACAAATCGCACGGCTCCTTACGGTGCCACCCATTGCCGCCTTCAGAACGGTAGACCGGAATCGACCTGCACGACACGGCAGCGAGCGGGGCCGGCTTCGCCGGCGTGACGTATTCGGCGTTCTCCGGCTGGGCCGACCGGCCCACCGATTTCACACCGATGCCGGAGGGCGAACTCACGTGCGACATCGCCGTCATCGGGGACGGTTACGCCGGCATGGCGGCGGCACTGCGGTTGGCCGAGCACGCCGCCGATGTCGTCCTGTCGGAGTCCGGGTTCTGCGGACGGGGCGGCAGTTCGCGCAACGCCGGTTATCTGCCGAACGCTTTGGCGGGTGACCCGCAGCTGCTGAACACGCTGTACGCGCACCGGCTGCCGGGTCTCGTCCGCTACGCCGACGAGGCGGCCCGCTTCACCGAATGGCTGATCGGGCGGCCGGCCGTCGACTGCGACTACGTGCCCACGGGCAACGTCATCGCCGCCGTCTCCCCGGGACAGCTCCGGCGCACCGAACGGTACGCCGGGATCCTCCGACGCGCGGGGGCGGACGCCGAGTTCGTCGAGGGCCGTGACTTCGGCCTGCCGCACACGTTCCTCGGCGGCGTCTTCGAGCGGGCCGGTGGGCTGCTGAACCCCGGGAAGTTCGCGCTCGGCCTGCGCGCCGCGCCGTCTCGGACCGCTTCCGCCGCCGGACGCTGTCGTCGCCGAAGCGCTGACGGCCGCGCGCCGGCGGCCGTTTCACCGCCGGCACGGTGCCTTCTCCGACGTCGCGGTGCTAGCGGCCGCCCAGCGCGGACACCAGGCTCGCCACCGTGACGGTGTTGAAGACGAACGCGACGACCGTGTTCGCCGCCACGGTCCGCCGCATGTCCCGCGAGGTCACGTTGACGTCGGTGGTGCCGAACGTCGTCATCGCCGCCAAGGCGAAGTAGACGTAGTCCGCCCAGGCCGGCGCCTCTTCCCCGGGAAAGTCGAGCGCCCGCTCGTCCTCCACGAGGTTGTCGGCCTGGAAGGTGACCGCGAAGGCCAGCACCACGCAGACCCAGGCGACGACGACCAGCGCGAGCGCCACCAGCGTGCGCGGGACGGCGGAGAAGGCGGTGCCGAGATGGCCGGGAAGCCAGAGCACCGCCACCACCAGAGCCGCGGCCGCGATGAAGAGGGACGCCCCGGGTCCGGGCGCGGTTCCGAGGACGTAGCGCTGTATGAACGTCCCCCGGGCCTCGCGATGGGCCCACGACCGGACCTGTCCCGGGTCGACGCCCCAGAAGGCGACCAAGGTCGACGCGAGATACGGGAGCAGGTAGGCGAAGAGTACGAACACGCCGATGTCCGCTGTCGAGACGTCCACCACGCCGCCGCCGGGGAGGACCGCCGCCGCGCACACCGCGAGGGCCAGGCTCACCGTCGACCGGCGCCGTTCGGAAAGCCAGCGGTGCACGGACGGGCCTCTCTGGACGGTCGTCGCCGGGATGGCACTGACGGGAAGGTCCCTGCCGATGCTATGAGGGCTCCGGCGCTCGGGCGGCGGCATCGAGGGCGTGTCTCGCGGTGGTTCCGCCGATGCGGACCAATGTGCACAACGAGCGTTACGTTAACGGTGTGGCGAAATCACAGGATGCCCGAGAATCCCGTCCGCCCGGCGACCGCCGATCACGGAAGCCGGCCGGCCGGGCGGCGCGGACGGCCGACGGGTGACCACGAAGCGAGACGGGCCGAGCTCCTGGAGGCGGCGGCCTCGGTGATCGCGCGGGAGGGCTACGCCAACACCTCCCTGCGCAAGGTGGCCCAGCGCGCGGGATGCACCACCGGGACGGTGACGTACTACTTCGCGAACAAGGACGAGCTGGTCGCCGCGGTGACCCGGAGCCGGTTCGACGGCTTCGACGCCATGCTCGAGCCCGGCCGGGACAAGCCCGGCATCCGGACGGTCCTGGAACGGTGGCTGTCCCGCGCCGCCGGCGCCCCCGAGTTCCGGCCCGTGATGTCCCAACCGCTCGTCCACGCACGGTACGAACCCGCCTTCGCCGCCGTCATCGAGCAGCGCCACGCCCGCCACCGCGAGATCCTCGCCTCGCTCCTGGCGGCCGGGCGGGCCCAGGGCACCGTCCGCGACGACATCCCCGCCGACCTGCTCGCCGACCAGCCGGCCGCCATCGCCGACGGCTGGATTACGAGGTTCCCCATCGAACCCCGGAGGTTCACGGCGAACCGGGTCCAGGCCCTCCTCGACGCGGCGATCACTTTGATCACCCCGCCGCCGGGCGGGGCCCGCGCAGCCGGCGGCTGAGTCAGGCCCCCTCGAAAGCCGCGGGGATCACTCGGAAGCAGCACGGATCACCCGCCGGACGCACGCCGCACGACCGGTGTGAACGGGCCGGCGGGGTGCGCCGCCGCCGATGTACGGCGCGCCCCGCCGGCCGCGGTGCCGCGGTCAGCGTCTCCGCGCCGCGCCGGGCACGCCGGGGTTGACGACGAAGTCGAAGGCCGCTTCCTTCGCGGGACCTGCCTGACGGACCGTCATGAGCAGCCGCGGGTCGAAGAGGGAGTCGGTCTGGTTGCGGGGTTCGCCGGGGAAGTACAGCTGGGTCGTGAGGATGGGGCCGCCCGGCGCCTGGACCTTGACGTGGAGGTGCCGGGTGCGGCCTGGGTAGAGGCCGGGGACGATCGTCGTGAGGGTGAACGCCCCCCGGTCGTCGGTGTATTGGTGGCCCCGCAGCCGGAAGCCGCGGTTGTCGTAGGCGCCGGCGTTGTCGGCCTGCCAGAAGTCCAGCAGGGCGTGTGCGACGGGGCGGCAGGTCGGGCCGAAGACGAAGCCGGCGACCGTGAGGCGGGTGCCGCGCATGCCCGGTTCGAGCAGGGAGGCGCGTTCCGGTGAGCTCGGTTTGAAGTAGGGGCCTTCTATCTGGGGCGGGGTGGGATCGTCCCCGTCGTCGCAGTACGGGGTGTGGGGTAAGGGCGCGTCCGCGGGCCGCCGGTCGCGGGCCAGGGCCACGCCGCCGCCCAGCAGGGCGGGCAGGGGTACGGCGAGGAGGGCCGCCTTGAGCACGGTCTTGCGGCTGATGTGCCGCCGTTGCTCGGTGCCTTCGCCAGGGCCGTGGTCGTGGCCGCCGGCCGTCCCGCCGGTGGGCAGGGTCTCGTCCGCCATGGTTCCGCCTCCTGGGGGTGGGGTGGGGGCGTGCGCCGCAGGACTTCGCCTGTGCGTTGAGGAACCTAGGGCGGCGGACGGGACGGATCGATGCACTCCGTTCGGTGAACGTGGTGTTTACTCCGGTGATTTCTCCGGTGTTCCTTCCGGTGTCCTTTCCGGCGGGCACCCGCCCGCCGCCCGGCGGAAGTCGCCGGGACTGACGCCGGTCTCCCTCCGGAAGAAGCGGCAGAAGTAGGCGGGATCGCCGAACCCCACGCGCCGGGCGATCTGGGCGACGGTCAGGCCGGAGCCGGTGAGCAGGCGTTTCGCCTCCAAGGTGCGGGCGGCGCGGACCAGTTCGCCGGGCGTCCGGCCGGTGGCCTGCTTGACGGACTCGATGAGGTAGCCGACGGAGACGCCGAGCCGGTCGGCGTAGGCGCGGACCGCTCCCCCGGCGCCCGCGGTCTCGGCGAGCAGCGCGTCGAACTCCCTGGCGACCTCGGCGGACCGGCCCGCGTCCGCCTCGGGTCTTCGCTCCCCCGGCAGCCGCAGGGCGCGGACGAGCAGGATGTGCAGGTACGCCTCCAGGACGGAGGCGTAGCCGTCGGCGCGGGCCGTGAACTCCCGTTCCATGGCCCGTATCAGGGTGCCGATCCCGGCCGTGTCGCCGCCGTCCGGACCGGTGGGCAGGCGCGGCACCCGCCGCTCCCCCAGGGCGTGCAGGAGGTGCCGGTCGTCGGGGCGGGACAGCAGGAAGTCCTCGGTGAACAGCAGGAGGACGCCGCTGAGGCCGGCGGCGCGGTCCCAGTAGTGCACCTGGCCGGGCAGGATGACGCACAGGTGGGGCGGGCGCAGCGGGTGGCGTACGACGTCGACGACGTGGGTGCCGGTGCCGGCGGTGACGTAGGCGATCTCGTAGAAGGTGTGCCGGTGGGGGTATCCGGCGCGGGACTCGGGGCCGAGGGCGTCGAAGGAGCCCATCGCGAAGGGTGGTGGGCAGGCGGCCGGGACGGCGAGCCGGTGCAGGGGCACGGGGTCGGCGGGCAGGGGTGTGTCCTGGGCGTGGGGGGCCATGCCGGGCGTCCTTCCCCGGGGCGGTCCCGGTGTCGGGGGCGGGGCGTGGGCCGCCAGGGTGCCGCATCGCGGGAGAGGCGGCAAGGCGCGGGGTTGTGGGCGCGTGGGGCCGGCTGGCGTCCCTGGGGCCCCATCGGCCCTGATCCCCCGTCAGCGGCCCTCCGTCAGCGGGCGAAGGCTCCGCGCAGCGCCACGGCGAACTCCGCCGCGTGCGTCAGGTACCCCACATGCCCGCCGGGGAACTCCGTGACCCGGGCGCCCAGTTGTTCCGCCAGGCTCGCCGTCGTGCGGTACGTGAGCGCGCGGGGCCGCTCCTCTCCCGTCACCAGGGTGCACCGGCCCGCGCGGAGCGCCTCGGTGTCCGGGCGGAAGCGGGTGAACGAGCGGAGTTCGTACTCCAGGCAGAACGCGCCGTTGGCCTCGACGCGGCTCAGCATCTCCCGCGCGGGCGCGGGCAGCGCCTCGTCCGGCTCGGGGGCGTCGTCGAGGCCGATCTCCTCGCAGAGTCGCCGCATCGCCGGGCGCGGCCCCTCGCGCCGGTGGAGGGCGTGGATCTCCTCGAAGAGGGCGTGCCAGCGGTCGGCGTCGGGCAGCAGGTCGATGACGAACGGGTCGTGGGCGACCAGTGCCCGTACCCGGCCGGGGTGGCGGGCCAGGAGGTCCATGCCGGTCATGCCGCCGTAGCTGGTGCCGAAGACGTACGCCGGCCGCCCGGGAGCGACCGCGTCCAGCAGCAGGTGGGCGTCGTGGCCGCGCTCCTCGATCGTCTGTTCCCGGGGCGGGGCCGTGAGGCGGCTGCGGGAGTTGCCGCGCGGGTCGAAGGTGACGACGGTGTGGTCCTCGGCCATCAGGCGGGCCAGCGGGCCGAACATGGCGGCGTCGCCGTCGCCACCGTTGATCAGGAGGAGGGGCGGGCCCGCTCCGCGTACCTCGTAGTGGATTTCGGCGCCGGGAACGGTGAGCGTACCTGTCTCCATGGGTCCCCCAGGGTGCCGTGCGGAGCGGACGGTCCGCAATGGTGCGGTGGTGGTGGGTACGGCGGCCGGGCCCGGTGCTACCTCGGGCAGGTCGCGTCCGTCGCCGGGAGGCGGCCGGTGGCGAGGTAGGCGTTCACCCGCCCGTCCACGCACGCGTTGCCGTACTCGCCGTAGAGGCCGTGGTGCTCGGCCCCCTCGACGGTGAGGAGGCGGGAGGACGGCAGCAGGCCGTGCAGGGCCTGGCTTCCGGCGTACGGGGTGCGCGGGTCGCCGGTGGCGGCGACGATCAGGGCGCCGGCGTCGGTGCGGACCTCGGTGGGCCGTTCGCGCGGCGGTCGCGGCCAGAAGGCGCAGGGGTTGGTGTTGTTCGCCAGCGGGCCGAAGAGGGGGTGCGCGGCGCGGGAGTCCTCGACGGCGCGCCGGTACGTCTCGGGGTCGCGCGGTGCGGCGACGTCGCCGCACAGGATCGCCGCCTGGACGCTGCCCGCCGCGGAGGCGGCCTCGCTCAGGGTGGCGGCGAGGATCTCGGCCAGTCGCCCGGGCGCTTCGACGGTGTCACCGCCGCGGGCGGCCCGGTGGAGCGCGGCGACCGAGTCGGCGAGGGCGGCGCGGTTGGGGTCCCGGTCGTCGGCCAGAGCGCTGAAGAGGAGGGACGGGACGACGGTGTCGTCCACCCGGTACGTCCGGTCCCCGGCGCGCAGGGCGAGCGGGCGCCGGGCGGCCGTGCGGACGGTGTCGTCGACCGCGGCGAGGACCTGTGCGCGGGTGCCGCCGAGCCCGTACCGGGCGTCGCGCCGCGCCGTCCAGTCGGCCCAGTGCTCCAGGGCGCGCTCGTTGGCGTCGATCGCCGTGGTCAGCAGCCGGGGGTTGTACGCGCGGGGGTCGAGGGCGCCGTCGAGGACGACCCGGTCGGTGCGGCCGGGGAACATCTGGGTGTACACGGTGCCGAGGTAGGTGCCGTAGGAGTAGCCCAGGTAGGAGATCCGGCGTTCGCCGAGGACGGCGCGGACGACGTCCATGTCGCGGGCGGTGTCGCGGGTGGTGACGTATGGCAGGACGTCGCCCGCCGCCCGGCCGCAGCGCTCGGCCAGGTCGCGCTGGAACGCGGCCTGCCGGTCGAAGCCCTGCCGGTCCGAGCCGGCGGAGCGGAGCCAGGTGCCGGTGGGCCAGTGGCAGTCCAGCGGGGTGCTGCGGCCGACGAAGCGGGGGTCCATGCCGATGACGTCGTAGCGCTTGCCGACGTCCTTCATGACCTCGCGGATGTCGGCGGCGAGGCCGAGCGACGGGCCGCCGGGGCCGCCGTTGTTGACGAGGAGCGCGCCGGCCCGGTGGGCGGTGTCGGTGGCCTTGATGCGGGAGACGGCGAGGGTGAGGGTGCGGCCGCCGGGGTCGGAGTAGTCCAGGGGTACGGTGATCGTGGCGCAGCGGGCGCCGGCCCGTTCCAGTGCCCGGCCCGTCTCGTCGTCCGGCCCCTGGAGGCAGCTCTTCCAGTCCGGCCGCTGGTGCCGGTAGCGGGCGAGCCCGGCGGACGTGGCGGGCTCGTCGCCGCCGCCCGTACCTGTGCCGGCCTCCGCCGCGGCGGGCAGGGCGGCCAGGCAGGCGGCGGCCGTCAGCACGGCGGCGGCTCTGCGCAGGGGTGTCATCGCGTCTCCTTCACCATGAGCGGGGCGTTCCGGCACCGGGCGGCCGCGGCGGCCGCCCCGAGGTGGTCCCGCGACGGATCGGCGGCGGGCGGGGCGACGCGGTCTCCGGGGCCGGGCGCGCCCTGGGCGCGGGGCGCCGGCGGCGGCGCGGCCGGTAAGACGGCGGGCGCCGGCGCGGCCGAAACCGCGACGGGGGCCGGGGCCGCCGCGACGGGGACAGAGGCCGGGGCCGAGACCGGAACGGGAACCATACGCCTCACGCTAGGCACCAGCCCGGCCCGGCTCACTGGTGAAGGCCCCCGAACGGTGGGTGGGGCCTCCCCCACCCACCCTGGATCCGACGGCGCGTCATATCAGTGCGACGCCCCCGCCACAGCGGCGCGGGCGCCCGGACGGTCACTGGTGCCAGGCGTGTCCGCCGGTGTTGCGGATGAACCGCTGCAGCACCTTGAGTGTGGTCAGGTACTCCTCGTCGGAGATGCCCCGGTGCCGTTCCGCCCACAGTTCGCGCTGGAGAACCGCGGTCTTCTCCTGGAACGCCCGCCCCTCGGCGGTGAGGCGCAGGCGCCCCTCCGCGTCCTCGGTGAGCCAACCGCGGGCCACCGTCTCGTCGATCTCCGAGGCGACGGTCTCCGCCCCGGTGTCGAGGTAGCCCTCCAGGACCCGGATCACGTCGGCGCGGGACGGAGCGGTGTCCGCGCGGGCGACCTGTTCGAGCACCCAGCACCGGGGTTGCGTCGTGCCGATCCCGGCGAGGGCGTCGCGTGTCCGGCCGACCGTGGCCTTGAAAGCCGCTGCTCCACCACTCGGGGGCGACGCGCGGGTTCACCGCCTTCGCGGGCTTCCTGCCGAGGTCGGGGGCGGGCCTCGCCGCGCTGGTCAACGCGGGTCCGACCCCGGCGGCCGGCTTCGTCCAGGCGGCCTACGAGGCGCTGTGCGCGCTGGAGCGCTGAAGGGCACGTTCCGTTCCGCGTACCGCCTACTGTCCCGTACCTCCTACCGGGCCGGCCGGAGCGAGCGCCGGGTGACCGGGAAGTCGAAGTACGTGTCCGGGAACGTCTCCGGCTGGTACGTGTAGTGCCACCACTCTTCCGGCAGGTTCCGGAAACCGGCCTTCTCCAGACCGTTCTTGAGCAGCAGCCGGTTGGCGCGCTGGGTGCCGACGACGCGCGGGTCGAGGGTGTGCGACAGGGTGTCGAAGCAGTCGAACCCGGTGCCCATGTCCAGGGAGTTGTCGGGGAAGCGGTCCCGCTGCGGGCCGTAACACGGCTTCAGCGGTTCGCCGGGGTGGTACGGGCGGGTGGGGAGCGCGGGCAGCCGGACGAGGGTCAGGTCGACCGTACTGCCCCTGCTGTGGCCGGACTTGGCCGCGATGTAACCGTCGTCGAACAGCCGCGTCTTGTCGACGCGTGGGTAGAACTCCGCCTTCATCCGCTGGTCGTCGAGGTCCTTGGCCCAGCGGACGAAGTGGTCGACGGCGCGCTGCGGCCGGTAGCAGTCGTAGACCTTGAGGGAGTAGCCCTGCCGGAGGAACGTCCGCTGCGCCCGGCGCAGTGCGGCGGCCGTGTCGCGGGTGACGACGCACAGGGGCTGCCGGTAGCCGTCGATCCGCTCGCCGGTGAAGTTGTGGCGGGTGCGGTAACGCATCTCCTGCGGGATGGTCGGGTCGACGTCCCGGAGGGCGACGAACTCCGGTGGCGCCTTGGGCTCACGGCGCTCCTGCGCCGTGGCGGTGGCGGGCACGGCCGTCACCACGAGGGCGGCGGCCGTCCCGGCGACCAGGCCGCGGAGAACTCTTCGCATCGGATCGAACCCCTTCGCGCGTGTCCGGGGTGCCGCGGTGGCGCTCGGCACCCGGCGGCATCCTGGCGGAGGCGCGCCGGGGCCGTCCAGTGGACCGGGACGGCGGAATCGGTCATGCCGACCCGGCCGGCTCCCCGGCCGTCTCACGCCGCCGGGCGCCGCGCGTGGAAGATCCCCCATCGCAGCCGTCCGCTCCGGGCCGCGTCCACCCACAGCGGCAGGTTGAGGAGGAGGCCCTGGAGGTAGTCGGGGCTGATGAGGTCCCGGAGGGTGTCCTTCCGGGATTCGGTCTCCTCGGTCAGCCGGACGTAGTGGCGCACGAGTTGCTCGCTGTGGTCGTCGAAGCCGACGTCCTCCAGGCCGAGCGCGGTCAGCCGTTCCCGGTAGAACGACGGTGTGGCCAGCGCGTCGACGCCGAGCCGGGCGACGACGGGCCGCAGGGCCTCGTCGGGGGTGCCCTCGGCGGCCATGACGTCGGTGAACGCCAGGGCGCCGCCGGGTGCCAGGACGCGTGCCGCCTCGGCCAGCGCGCGGGCGCGGTCGTCGCTGTGGCAGAGCGCCTCCAGCGAGCAGACGGCGTCGAACTCGCCGTCGGCGTAGGGCACGTCGTGGAACGAGCCGGTGACGACGTCGACGAGACCGTCCAGGCCGCGCTCGGTGTTGGTCTTGCGGTGCCGTGCGTTCTGCGCCTCGCTGAGGTTGAGGGCGACGACCCGGCACCCGAACCGCCCGGCCAGGTAGCGGGCGGTGCCCCCGTACCCGGAGCCGAGGTCCAGAGCCCGCCGCCCGGGCCCCAGCCGGTCGGCGAGGTGCGCCGACAGCCGCTCCACGGTCCGCCGCGACGCGTCGGCGACGGGCTCCCCCTCCCGTTCGTAACTTCCGGTGTGGATGTCCTCGCCGCCCCAGACGGCGTCGTAGAAGGCGTCCACGTCACGGGTCTCGTAGTAGCGCCGCGTCGCCTCGTCGTGTCGCTGCACTCCGCTCACCTCACCTTGGGGGCTGGGCCTTGGGCTGAACCTTGGGGCTGATCGTTTCCGCCCGTCCCCAATCTGCCGTCGTGGACGGGCGGTGAACAGAGGGCGTGGCCGGGGCGGCGGTTACGGACGGGTGTGCCGGGCGGTCAGCGCGCGGGCGCCGCCGGTTTCTCCGGCGGCTCCGCGATCTCCCGGACGTTCTCCCCCCAGGGCGAGGCCGAAGACGGAGTCCGAGTGCTCCCGGTACCGCCACGCGGCCGGGTCCGCGAGCAGCCGGTCGAGTTCGGCACCGGTGATCCGCCGCCCGTCCATCCAGGCGGGCGGCTGCGGCCCCTCGTACACGTCGATGTACCCCTTCCGGCACCACTGGGAGACGATCTCGGCGAAGAGCGGGACGTGCCGCTCCCATTCCTCCTCGTCGTCACTTTCCGACCAGTCGGAAAGGAACACCCAAAGGTCCGAGCCCTCCCGGGAATTCCAATAGACGTACTCTTCCTCTTCGGTGATCCAGTACATGCTCGGTGCCCGGGAGTTCCTGTTCGGCCTCGGCGGGGAACGCGGCGTTGTCGTCGCTTCCCGCCAGCCTAGTGAGGCCGGGCCGCCTCCGGTCAGGCGGGCTGCCTGCGCGTGGCCACATAGGCGAAAGGCGCCGAGACGCCGGCGCTGTGGTGGTCGGCCGCCGAAAGAGCCAGTTCCAGGCGTTTCCGCGGCTTCAGGTCGAGATCCGCCGTGGCGTGCAGGGCGCCCAGCGCGAATCCCTCGCCGCAGCCCACGGCGGCGTACCCGTCGGCGGGTTCGGCTATCTGATAGTCGTCGTAGACGGCGAACAGACGGCCGTTTATGCCGACGAGGAATGTGCCGGCGGATTCCTGTTCGGCGTCCTTGCGCGCCCAGCCGCCGTCCTTCAGGCACTTGCGCAGCTTGTCGACGAAGACGGTCGTCATGAAGCGGTCCAGGTCGCCGGCGGGTTTGGGGGCGCGGAACGCGTGGTGCAGCAATTGGCCCATGCGGAAACTGGTGGTGAAACCCATGACGTACGGGCCGTTCCGGAAGATCTTAGGATCCCGGCGAACGGTGATCCGGAGGCCGGCGACCCCGGCCGAATCCCCGCCCAGGTGCACCCGCCCGTTGTGTACGAGCCCGGTGATCACGGTCATGCGTCGTCCCCCTCCGCTGTACCCCTGCTCCTCTGCTCCCCTCCTCGATTACTGCGCCCGGGGCGGCGGCCGGAAACCGGCGGCCGGGCTCAGCGGGTGACGGCGGTCTCCCGTTCGAGGCGGGACAGCTTCTCGGGGTTGCGCACGGCGTAGAGGCCGGTGACGCGGCCGTCGTCGAACCGCACCGCCAGAAGGGTGTCGACCGCGCCGTCGAGCCGGACGACCAGGGCCGGGAAGCCGTTGGCCCACACGGGGCGCAGCGACGCCGCAGCGGCAGGGATCCGGGCGAGCACCCGGGCCACCGTCCCGGCCCCGCCCAAGTCCCTCCGGGAACCGGTCTGCCTGCGCGCCGGCCAGATCAACGGCTGCGGCTTCTGCGCCGACGTCCGCACCAAGGAGGCCACGGCCCCCGGCGAGTCCCCGCTCCGGCTCGGCCTGGTCGCCACCTGGCGCGAGTCCACCGTGTTCACGGACGCCGAACGGGCCGCGCTGGCGCTCGCGGAGGAGGGCACCCGGCTCGCCGACGCCCACCAGGGCGTGTCCGACGAGACCTGGGCGCGGGTGCGCGAGCACCACGACGACGATCAGGCCGCGGCGCTGGTCGGGCTCGTCGCCATGATCAACGCGGCCAACCGGTTCGGCGTGATCCTGCGCCGGCCGGGGGGGCTCGTACGAACCCGGCGTGTTCGCCGTCCTGCGGGACTGACCGGCGGGACCGGCCGGGGGACGGCCGGGGGACGACGACAGCCGTGGGCGGCGTCCGGAAGGGACGCTACCCACGGCTGTCGTTGGTTTCCGCCGGTCAGTAGGCGGAGTTGACGTTGTCCATCGAGCCGTACTTGTCGGCCGCGTAGTTGCAGGACGCGACGATGTTGGCCACCGGGTCGTAGATGTCCCAGGACGTGCCCTCGACGTGGTACGCCTTGAACGTCGGGTCGATGATCTGCAGCAGACCCTTCGACGGCACACCGTTGACCGCGTTGACGTCCCAGTCGTTGATCGCGTGCGGGTTACCCGTCGACTCCCGCATGATGTTCCGCTTCACACCGTCGTAGGAGGCCGGGATGCCCTTGGCCTTCATGATGTCCAGAGCCTGCGAGATCCAGCCCTCCAGGTCATTCCCGTACGCCTTCGGCGCCGGAGCGGCGGGAGCGGCCGGCTTCTGCAGCGGCTTACGGGCGGTGGAGCGGTTCGCGGCCTGCTTCTGCGCACGGTCCTTGTCCGCATCGGCCTTCGCCTTGGCATCCGCCTTGGCCTTGGCATCCGCCTTCGCCTTGGCGTCGGCGTCGGCCTTGGCCTTGGCGGCGTGCTTGGCCGCGGCGGCGTCCGTCCGGGCCTGCTCGGCCGCCTTGTCGGCGGCGTCCGCCCGCTCGGCGTCCTGCGTCTGGGCGAAGGTCTCCGCGTTCCAGGCCACCGGCTTGACCGGCGCCGGAGCGGCCACGGCGTGCGAGGCGGCACCGAACGCGACGGCGGCGGCACCGGCGGCGGTCAGCGCCGCGGCGGAGAACTTGTGGGCCTTCGTCAGACGGGTATAGCCGGAGTGAGTGGAACGCATGAGAAGGGTGAACCTTTCGGATCGGGGAACCGCGACGGGCCTGGACCGGCGCAAAGAAAAGCGCCGTTCTCGGTCGGACGGCGCCGTGCGGTCCCACCATTCTTAGCGGCGGTGAAATCCCCTGGCAAAGACCGCTTCTACGGCCCTCTTTCGCAGGTCGGAGCCCGTCCGGACGCGAGCGCTCCGGGGCCTTCGCGGGCGGTGGCGCGGCGGCCGGATACGGCCTAGCACCGTAGGTGACGCGGGTCTCATGGGCGGGCTCACATCCGCCGCCCCTCCGGCTCACGGCACGTCGGCCGGGCGCTACTCGGCGGAGCCGGATTCCGGGGCCGGCGCCGGTCCGTGTTCGATCGCCCGACGCGGGGCGAGCACCCCATCCGGCGCAGGGCCGCCGGATGCCGGACGCCGGGCCGGGCGCAGGGACAGGAGCCACGCCGCGTCCGGCGTCGGCCTCCGCGGCCCGCTCGGGACCGGGCTTCGCGCCCTTCGCGGGTGGGCGGTCCACCACTCGACGCGGAGCCGGAGCCGCGCCCGGCACAGGCAGGGAAACCACGCCCCGCCCGCGACCGGACCCCGGTCCCCCGGAGGGCCGGACTTCGCGCCCGGCACAGGACGGCTCACCGCACCCGACACAGAGCCGGACGCACCCGGCACACACACGGAAACCGCACCCCGCCCACGACCGGATCCGACGCCCTATGCGCAGCCGGGCTCGACGCCCCGCACGGGAACGGGCGCACCCCGCACGGAACCGGGTTCCCCGCCCGGCCCGGGGGCAGGCACCACCCCCCGCCCAGGCGCGGCATCCGCGCCCGTCGCGAAGCCCGGTTCCCCGCCCGGCGCGGGCGCACGCGCCACGCCGCGCGCTGGCCCGGATTCCCCCTCCGCCCCCGCCCCCGGTTCCGTCAGCAGTTCCCCCGCACACGCGGCGAAGGCCGTCACCAACCCGCTCCGGTCCCCCGCCCGGGTCGCCAGGACCACGTGGCTCGGCTCGACGCCGTCCAGGGGGACCACGGTCAGGTCAGGGCGGAGGCCGGCTGTCGCGCCGGTGGCCATGATGGCGACGGCCTCGCCCGCCGCCACGTGCTCCAGCTTGTCCTCCATGGACTCGATCAGCGGGCCGCCGGGTGCCGGGCGGCCGTCCGGTCGGGGGTCGATGCGCCAGTACGCGTCCCATACCGGGTCGGAGTCGCGCACCCGGGGCAGGGGCTCGTCGGCGATGTCGTCCAGGGTGGCGCTCTTCCTGCCGGCCAGCCGGTGGTCGCGGGGCACGACGAGGACCCGTGGCTCCGAGTACAGGAGCGTCACACGGAGTCTTTCGGTGGGGAAGGGCAGCCGGGCCACCACGGCGTCCGCGCGGTGGTCGAGCAGGGCCGTGCTCACGTCGTCCCACCGCAGGTGTACGGTCGCCACCTCCGCTTCCGGATGCCGGCGGCGCAGCTCGCGCACCGCGGACGTGACGATCAGGGGCGGGAGGACGCCGACGGTGACGCGGTCGGGCCGGGCGGCGGCGCGGGTACGGGAGGCCGCCTGCGCCGCGGAACGCAGGAGCGCCTTGGCGAGCGGTAGGAAGACCTCTCCGGCCTCGGTGAGCCGGGTGCCGCGCGGGGTGCGGTCCAGCAGCCGGGCGCCCAGCCGCCGCTCCAGGCTCCGGATCTGCCGGCTCAGCGACGGCTGGGCGATGCGCAGGGTTTCGGCGGCGCGGCCGAAGTGCCGGTGCTCGGCGACGGCGGTGAAGTAGCGCACCAGCCGCAGGTCGAGATCCGGCGCGGGGCCTGCTGGTTCGGGCATGCCGGAAGCGTACTCCCGCCGGGTACGCGGAGGTTCCCGCACGCACGCTCTGGTCTGCGGTGATGCCTGTATCGCATGACCGTATGCGGAACGGGACCTGGATCCGGCGCGCTCTCCGCCCGGAGGATGGGGCCGTCGCCTCCGCCGCCGTTCGGGCACCGGGCGGGGCGGGCGGTACCGCATCCCCCCTTCGCACCTCTGGAGTTCACCATGCGTGTCTTCGTCACCGGCGCCTCCGGTTTCATCGGTTCCGCCGTCGTCCGGGAACTGCTCGGCGCCGGGCACCAAGTCCTCGGTCTCGCCCGTTCCGACCGGAGCGCCGCCGCCCTCGCGGAAGCCGGTGCCGAGGTGCACCGGGGTGACCTCGACGATCCGGAGAGCCTGCGTGATCCGGCCGCCGCCGCGGACGGCGTCGTCCACCTCGCCTACCGCCACGACCTGATGTACGCCGGGGACCTCACCACCGCGGGCGAGGTCGACCTGCGGGCCGTGGAGGCCCTCGGCGCGGCGCTGGAGGGCTCCGGCAAGCCGCTGGTCTCGGCCTCCGGCTCCGCGATCGTCCAGGCGTCGGGACCGCTCGCGACGGAGGAGGACCCGGCCGCCCCGGGCACCCACCGGACGCCGGCGGAGGACGCGGTGCTCGCCCTGGCCGGGCGGGGCGTCCGTGCGTCCGCCGTCCGCCTTCCCCCGACCGTGCACGGCCGCGGCGACCGCGCGTTCCTCCCTGAGGTGATCGGCCGCGCCCGCGCCCGCGGGGTGTCGGCGTACGTCGGCGACGGCGCGAACCGCTGGCCCGCCGTGCATCTGCTCGACGCGGCCGTCCTGTTCCGGCTGGCCCTGGAGTCCGCGTCGGCCGGGAGCCGCCTGCACGCCATCGCGGAGGAGGGGGTGCCGTTCCGCGACATCGCGTCCCTCGTCGGCCGCCGGCTGGGGCTTCCGGTGCGGGGTCTCTCCGGCGACGAGGCCGCCGCCCATTTCGGGTGGCTCGCCCCGTTCGCCGGGCTGGATGCCCCCACCTCCGGCGCCCTGACGCGGGAGCGGCTGGGCTGGCGTCCCGTCCGCCCCGGCCTCCTCGCGGACCTGGAGGAAGGGCACTACTGGCAGGTGTGACGAGGCACGCCCCGGCCACACACGTGCATTTCGCAACCAGTGCAAAGCACAAGGAAAACTTCCTATAGCCCTTCTCGACTCCCTTCAAGCCCCGCTGAACCAGCCGGGGTTGAGGTCCCTCGTGGATGCGGAACGGAGCTCGCCGCAGTCCGGCGGAGGCTCGGATCCGTCACGCGAAGGGGTGAGGTGCCTGGCTCTTCGTCGCGCCCGCGACAGGGCGGAGGCGGCCGCCCGGCGCGCTCGTGCGGCGCCGGGCCGTGCCGCGAGCGCCACTCCTCGGCCGCCGGCCCGGCGGGGCCGCCCGTCGCGGTGAGCCGCACCACGCGGGGAAGACGCCCCGCCGGCAGGACGGCGGCGGGGCGCCCGGACCCGTTACGGAGTCTCCTCCCGCGCCGTCGCCCGGTGCCGGACGCCCGAGCGTACGGCCCAGCGGAAGACGCCCAGCGCGAAGACGGCGACGGCGAGGGAGTCGTAGGGGGCCGGGAGGCGGCCCGAGCCCTTGAAGGTGCCCAGCCAGGACAGCAGGGTCAGCACCGCCAGGTAGCACACCAGCCAGGCGCCCTCGCGGAGTTCGGCGGCGAGCGGGCCGTCGGCGGCGGAGCGCCGCATGGCGAGGAAGATCAGCAGCCCGGCCAGCACGACGGGCAGGGCCAGCCGCAGGTCGTGCCAGCCCGACCAGTACACGAACTCGGTGGCCACGACGAAGCTGACCGGAGCGATCCAGCGCAGGCCGGGCACCCAGCCCGCCATCGGGGTGCCGGGGTCGGCGCGGAAGACGGCGACCGCCACGGCCGAGGCCGCGTAGATCAGCAGGTACATGTCGCCCATGATGCTGACGATGCGCTGCCACTCGCCGAAGGGCAGCAGGAAGACGACGATCACCACGAGGTTCAGGGCGAGCGCCCGGTGCGGGATGCCGGACCGGCGGTCCACCCGCATGAACGTCCGGGGCAGGGTGCGGTTCTTGGCGAGGGCGTAGGTGTGGCGGGCGTTGAGGGCCACGCCGACGTACGCCGAGCCGCCGGGCGAGAGCACCGCGTCGGCGTAGAGCAGGCTGGAGAGCCAGTGCAGGTTGAGGATCAGGGCGAGCTGGCCGAAGGGCGACTCCAGGTCGACGCCCTTCCAGCCGTGGCCCAGGAGGCTCTCGGGAACGGTGAAGAGGAAGGCGAACTGGAGCGCCAGGTACATCAGGAGCGCCAGGCCGATGCCGGTGAGGACGGAGGCCGGGATGGTGCGGCGGGGGTCGCGTGCCTCGCCGGAGAAGTCGAGGGCGGCCTGGAACCCGTTGACCGAGTAGACGATGCCGCCGCCGGCGAGGGCGGAGAGGCAGGCGGCGTAGCCGTAGGGGGCGAAGCCGCCGTGGTCGGTGAGGCGTCCGGAGTGCCAGCCGGAGGCGAACAGGGCGATGACCGTGACGACCGGCACGGCGATCTTGAAGATGGAGACGAGGTTGTTCAGCCGTGCGAACAGGCGGACCGCGAACCAGTTCAGCGCCGTCAGCAGCACGCTCAGGCCGACGGCGAGCGCGAGGCCGGTGGGGGTGAGCACATGGCCGCTGTAGAGGTCGGGCAGGTAGTGGTCGGCGTACTGCATGATGGCGCTGATCTCGGCGGCGGTGCCGCCCACCGACAGCAGGACGGACCAGCCGATCAGCGTCCCGACGAGCCGCCCTCCGGCGTACAGCGGCCAGCGGACCGTGCCGCCGCCCTCGGGCCGTGACGCGCCGAGCTCGATCATCACCAGGGCGACCAGCCCGCAGAGCACGCCGGCGCCCACCCAGGTCAGCAGGGAGGCGGGCCCGGCGGTGCGGGCCGCGTACATCGCCGCGAAGAGCCAGCCGGACCCCACGATGTTGGAGAAGCCGATGGCGGTGAGCGCCCAGAAGCCGAGGTCCCGCCGGAGCCTGCCTTCCTGCACGGCCGTCTCGACGGCGGTGTCCGCTGCGGCGTCGTGATCCGCTGGCACGTTCTCTCCCTGTCCGAGGCGTCCCGACGAGGTGCGGGTGAACGGTCACTCAACCTTAGGTGACACCTCGTCATTCCCTCCGGTCCCACGGGGCCCCTCGTGTCCCGGAGGGTGTGCGGTTCCGTGCACGGCGACAAGTGATCGAAATGGCCGGAAGTCGTCGCATGGGCGACCTGCCCGATGATGAGCACAACGCGCACAACGTCCCCCACTGGAGAATCGCCGCCGCCCGGCCGCACGGACGAAGGGTTCCTTGCACGCACGCCGTTCGATTTCAGCCAATCGAATTTCCGTCAACTGAACACTTTTATAAGGTTGTTGCGCGAACAGGGGGCGGAATGGCAGGTTCCGTCACGCCACGCTCAGGGTGACCGCAATCAACCGAACTGGGTTGCTATGTTTACGGCTCATGGCCCAGGTATGGTCGCGCGCTGGGGGGAATATGGATGTGCTGCGCAGTCCGGATAATGCCGAACGTAAGGCGGAGTTGGCCGCGCTCGGGGGGTTACTCACGGAAGCAGGGGCGGGGCGTGGGAGTGTCGCGCTGGTGAGCGGACCGGCGGGCAGCGGAAAAACCCACCTCCTGCGAACATTCTGTAAAGAGGCGGAGAATTCCGGCGCTCTCGTGTTGACCGCCATGGCGTCCCGGGCCGAGTCCGGACTGCCGCTGGGCGTGATGGACCAGCTGTTCCGGTGCGAGACGCTGCCGGGGGGGCTCCGGCGCCGGGCGACCGCGCTGCTGGCCGACGAACCGCCCGGGGCCCGGGGGCCCGACGCCGGGCCGGGGACGATGAACCAGCCGAGCGTCGAGGTGGCCAACGGTCTGCGGTCGATCCTGCTGGAGCTGAGCGACCGCGGCCCCGTCGTGGTGGGCATCGACGACCTCCAGTACGCCGACGGCCCGTCCCTGCAGATGCTGCTGTTCCTCCAGCGCCGGATGAAGACCTCCCGTGTGCTGCTCCTGCTCGCGGAGCTGTCCACGGTGCGCTCTCCCCATCCCGTCTTCCACGCCGAGCTGTTCCGCCAGCCGAACTGCCGCAAGATACGGCTGGACCTGCTGAGCCGCTCGGGCGTCCACACCCTGATCGAGGCCCGGCTCGGCCCGGCGAAGGCGCGGGAGCTCACCGAGGCGTACCACGCGGCCTCCGGCGGCAGTCCGCTGTTCCTGACCGCCCTGCTGGACGACCACGAGGCCGCCCACCGCCCGGGCGGCGAACCGGCCGCCCTGGAACCGGCAGCCTCCGAGGCGGCCTTCCGCACCGCGCTGACCGACTGCCTCTACCTCGCGGAGCCGTCGGCGCTGGCGGTCGCACGGGCGGTGGCCGCGCTGGGCACGGCCGGTTCCCCGGCCCTGATCGGCCACGCCCTCGGGATGAACACGTCCACGGTGGAGCACGCCATCGCCTCACTGGCCGCCACCGGACTGCTCGGTCCGGAGGACTTCCGGCACCCCGCGACCCGCACGGCCGTCCTGGCGGAGACGCCGCCCGACACTCGGCACGACCTGCATCTGCGGGTGGCGGCCGCGCTGCACCACGCCGGGGCGCCGCCGGGTCCCGTCGCCGAGCAACTGCGCGCGGCGGAACGGGCCCCCGAGGCATGGATGATCAATGTCCTGCGGGAGGCCGCGCGCGGCGCGCGCGGCGCCGGCCGGCGGGCGACCGCCTGCGCCTACCTCGATCTGGCCCTGAAGGACTGCGCGGACCGCCGGCAGCTCGCCGCCCTCACCGCGGACCGGATGCGCGTCGAGTGGCAGAAGTCGCCGCTCAAGGCCATGCGGCACGTGGAACTGCTGTGGGAGGCGCTGCGGGCCGGGCATCTGAACGGCCACGACGCCGGGCTGCTGACCCGCGGTCTGCTCTGGCACGGCAGATACCGGGAGGCCCGGGAGGCGCTGGCACTCTGGAAGGCGTACGGCGCCGCGTCCGACCCCACCGAGTCGGAGGAGCTGGCGGCCCTCACGACCTGGATGGCGTACTCGCATCCGTCGCTGATGACGTCCCCCGGCGGAACCCTGGCCACCGCGCCGCGGACCGGCCCGGACGCGGCCCGCCCGTTCGGCCGGCACGCCGTCAGCGTGCTCTACCGGCTGCTCGCGGACGGCGCCGGCGAGGCCGCCGCGGCCCGTGCCGAGGCCATCCTGCACAGCGTCGTCCTGAGCGGCGCCACCCTGGAGTCACTGCACGCCGCCCTGCTGACCCTGCTCTGCGCCGATCATCCCGACAAGGCCGCCGCGTGGAGCGACGAACTGCTCAAGGAGGCCGAGCAGCACGACGCGCCGATGTGGCAGGTCGTGTTCGCGACGATGCGCGCGGACGCGGCGTTCCGGCAGGGCGACATGGCCACCGCCGTGCGCCACGGCGAGATCGCGCTGGCCCGGATCCCGGCGTCGGCCTGGGGCGTCGCCATCGGCAGCCCGCTCGCCGTGCTGATCCTCGCCACGACCATGATGGGACGGCACGACGAGGCGGTGCGGTACATCCGGCAGCCCGTGCCGGACACCATGTTCGAGGCCCGCTACGGCCTGCACTACCTCCACGCGCGCGGCCACTTCCACCTGGCGACGGGCCGGCCGGCGGCGGCGCTCACCGACTTCGAGAGCTGCGGCCGGCTGGCGACCGCCTGGAAGCTCGACCTGCCCGCCCTGATCCCCTGGCGCGGCGGCGCCGCCGAGGCCGCGCTGGCCCTGGGGCTCACGACCCGGGCCCGGGCCCTCGTCGAGGAGCAGCTGACGCGGCCCGGCACCCGGCAGCCCCGCACCCGGGGCACGTCCCTGCGGCTGCTGGCCGCGACCGGGGCGCCGGAGGACCGGCCGGGGCTCCTGCGCCAGGCCGTGGAGCTGCTGCGGCCGGACACCGGCCGCTTCGAACTCGCCCGGGCGCTGGCCGATCTCCGGGACGCCCACGAGGCGCTGGGGGAACGCGAGGCGGCCGAGGAGGCGGGGCGGCGGGCCGCCGAGATGATGGCGTCCTGCCAGGTGCCCGCGGAGTGGGAGCGCCCCGAGGTCGTCGTCCGGCCGGCTCCGGCCGCGCCGGCCACGGCGGTTTCCGCGCCTTCGGACGTGGCGCCGACCGCGTCCGGGCGGCCGGCCGGTCCAGCCGGTCCGCTCAAGGAGCCGAGACCGCCCGCCGCCGAGGTGCTGAGCGACGCCGAGCGGCGCGTCGCCGAACTCGCCGCGGCGGGCGTGACCAACCGGGCGATCGGCCGGAAGCTGTTCATCACCGTCAGCACCGTCGAGCAGCACCTCACCCGGGTCTACCGCAAGCTGGACGTCAGCCGGCGGAGGGACCTGGCCGCCCGGCTGGGCCTGGACGCACCGGACGCCGAGTCCGCCTGAGCGGCCGGTTCCGGTGCGCCGGCCCCGCCCGCGCGCCCGCTCGTGGATCCGCCGTCACGGCTCGTAGATCCACTCCAGATAGCGTTCGATCTCGTCCGCGGCCCGGCGTGCGCCGCCCGCCCGGCGCGCCTCGCGCTGGAGTCCGCGCACCCGGTGCAGGGTGTCGGCGTCGTCGAGGAGGGTGTGGACCGCCTCCACCAGCCGTTCCGGAGCGGCGGCCTCCGGCGGCAGCCGTACGCCGAGGCCGAGTTCCGCCACGCGGTCCGCCACCACCCGTTCCGACGCGGTCGTCGGCACGGCGACCAGCGGGGTGTTGAAGTAGAGGGCTTCCATGACGTTGCCGGCGTCCGGATGGCAGATGTACGCGGAGGCCCGGCGCAGCACCACCGAGCGCGGCACCCGGGCGTGCACCTCCACGTTCGGGGGTAACCCGCCCTGGTCCCGGCCGCGGTCGTCCGCGCCGCCGGTGGTGACGACCAGGTGCAGCGGCAGGCGGGCCAGCGCCGTCGCGCACTCCCGGAGGTAGCCCGGGTCCCGGTGGAGCAGCGCGGGGTCCAGGGCGAGGAACACCACGGGCAGCCCGTCCCCCGCCGGCATCCAGCGCTCGTCGATGCGGCGCTCGGGGATGCACGGCCCGACGAACGCCACCCGGCTGTCGAAGCGGTCCCCGCCGCTCTGGAACGCCCTGGGCATCAGGGCGATGGACAGCGGCTCGGCCCGGGTGTAGAAGTCCTGCGGCGGTGCGCCGGCGTGCTCGGCGTAGGCCAGGAACCGGGCCAGCCGTCTTCGCAGCCCGTCGGGGAGGCGTGCCAGGCACTCCTCGGACGACCGCCCCTCGGGCACCGGGGCGTCGGGCCCGCGGCCGTCGTCCCAGGCGAACGAGGGGTAGACCTGGACGCCGGGCCGGTTCCAGCGGCAGGTGAGCAGGCGGGCGACGACGCGGGTGGAGGACTCGTACAGCACGAGGTCGGGGACGTCGTCGGCGAACTCGGCGTGAATCTCCTCCGCGCAGTCGAGCGTCTCCTCGACGCTGGAGAGGTCGAGCGCCGCGGCCGGGTCCCGCGCCTCTCCGTACGGCCCGTATTCGGGCCGGGACTCGGGCACGAGGACGTCCACGCCGGCGGTGGCGGCCCGCTCGGCGAACTCCATGGTGGTGATGTACGTGATCCGGTGGTCCCTGCGGCGCAGTTCGCGCACGATGGGCAGCATCGGCCGGGTGTGCGCCTCGTCCGGCGCGCTGATCACGGCAATGGTGTAGCAGGGCTTGGGGGGCTCCTTCTCCATGAGCGCGACGCCCCCTCGCGGCACGGGTCCGAGGTCCCTCCCACCGGCCCGCGCGGTACCCGGACGAATTCTCACGGGGGTCACATGCCCCGGTATCAACTCGCTGATGAGATCGCATCCTTGGCCTGGCGCCGGAGCGTAGCACGCGTGCGGCGCGGTGCGGACGCATCCGACGGCCCGCCCCCGGCGGCCGGGCATTCCCGGCCGTTCCGGTGGCGGTCGAATGCGCGACGGATGTCGCTTGTACAGGGGAAAGACCCGCGTCCGGTCCTTCGAACTTTTCGCGAAACCGTCTGTGCGTATGCCCCCCGTGACTGACTTTCCGGTGGCAGGATCCGGCAATCGTGGCATTGATCACAAACAGGGCCAGAAGCTGACGGAGTATCAGGAAAGCCATGACGGGAGGCCCCGGCGTGCCGGTCGGGCACCGCCGGGACCTGGGACCCGTCGTCAAGTCCGTGCTCAGCGCCCGCCGCGGTGCCCGTCGAGTGCCGCCACCCACGCCTCGACGGCGTCGGCCGTCGTGTCCGACGCGCCTTCGAGGAGGGTGAAGTGGTTGCCGGGGACCTCGCGCAGGGTGTGCGCGGCGGGCCAGGAGGAACGCCAGTCGGCCTCGCCTTCCCCGGCCTCCGCCTGCCCGGGGAAGGGCTCCGTCGGCCGGACGAACAGCACGGGCGCCGCCACGGGCCCGGGGGCGCACCGGGTGATGAAGAGGCTGTAGCGGCCCATGGCGGAGAGCCGGTCGGCGGTGAACGTCCCGAAGACGTCCTCGCGTTCCAGCATGCCGTCCAGCATCCCCGCCCACAGCGCGTCGCCGCCGGCGCCGGTGTCGTCGTCCGCGTCGTCGGTGGGCAGGTAGGTGTCCAGCAGGACGATCGCGGCGGGCCGCGTGCCCCCGGCCTCCAGCCGGCCGGCCGTGGCGTGCGCGAACTGCCCGCCCGACGAGTAGCCCACCAGGACGAACGGCTCGTCGTCCGCCAACTCCCGTACGCTGTGCGCGAAGTGGTCGACGGCGGCGTCCACGGACGCGGGCAGCGGTTCGCCGGCCGCGAAGCCGGGCGAGGTCACCACGTGCACGTCCCGCACGCCCCGGAAGTGCGCGGCGAGCCGCGCGTACTGCTGGGGACCGGCGAGGGCCATCGGTGACGGGAAGCAGATCAGGGCCGGGCCCCGGGAACCGCGGGCCAGGGTCACCGGCTCGCGCACGCCCCGCGCCTCGGCGGCGGTACGGAAGGAGGGGCGCAGGTCGGCCGCGGCGTTCAGCAGGGCGGTGCCCGCCGCCATCTTCCCTTCCCGGACCGCCGCCCGGAACAGCTCGCTCAGCGTCTCCGCGGGGCGCGGTACGGCGGACACCTCCCGGACGGAACGAACAGCGCCGTCGGGGAGCGCGGGGGCCGTGTCCAGCGCGGCCCGCAGGTGCGCGGCGAGCCGGGCCGGGCTGCCGAGATCGAACACCGCGGCGGGGTCGATGTCCAGCCCGGTGGCCCGCCCCAGGGCGCGGCGCAGTTCGGCGGCGGACAGCGAGTCCACGCCCGCCTCCAGGAACCCGCGTTCCGGGTCCACCTCGGCCACGGACCCGTACCCGAGCACCAGGGCGACGTGTTCCACGACCAGCTCGGTGAGCGCCTTCTCCCGTTCCACGTCCTGGAGTTCGGCCAGCCGGGCACGGAGCCGCTCGGGAGCGGCCGGGTCCTCCCGTGGTTCGGCGGCCTCCGGCGTGTCCTGTCGGGCGGTGCCGGAGCCGGAGCCGGGTCCGCCGAACAGGGCGGGCGAGTCGATCCAGTAGCGGCGGTGCTGGAACGCGTAGGTCGGCAGGTCCACCACACGCGCGCCACTGCCCTCGAAGAACGCCGCCCAGTCCACGGAGACACCGGCGGCGTACAGCCGTCCCACGCCCGCCACCACCGCCGGGGCCTCGTCCCGCCCCTTGCGCAGCAACGGCACGACGGCCGCCCGCTCGGCCTCGTCCGGCTCCAGGCACGCCTCCACCATGCCCGACAACACCGCGTCGGGACCGACCTCGACGAACCTGACGGCACCACGCGCCACGACGGCCCGCACGGCGTCGGCGAAGCGGACGGGGCGGCGGACGTGCTCGACCCAGTAGTCGACGCTCGTCAACTCCTCTGCCGTCGCCGCCAGTCCGGTGACGGTGGAGACGATCGGGATGCGGGGCTCGGCGAACGACAGGCCGGCGACGACCGTGCGGAAGTCCTCCAGCATCGGGTCCATGAGGGGTGAGTGGAAGGCGTGGGAGACCTTGAGTATCGAGGTCTTGCGGCCTTGCTCGCGTAGCTTGTCCACGATCGCGGTGACCGTTGCCTGCGCACCGGAGACCACGACCGCGCGCGGGCCGTTGACCGCGGCGACGGAAGCATCCTCAGCATCACCGAGCAGACCGAGGGCTTCCTCCTCGGTGCACTGGAGGGCGGCCATGACCCCGCCTTCGGGCAGGGCCTGCATCAGCCGGCCGCGTGCGGCCACCAGCGTGCAGGCGTCCTCCAACGACAGCACCCCGGCGATATGGGCCGCCGCGATCTCCCCGATGGAGTGCCCGGCCAGCACCTCAGGACGGACACCCCACGACTCCACGAGCCGGAACAGTGCCGTCTCGATGGCGAACAGGGCGGGCTGTGCGTACTCCGTGCGGTTCAGCAGCTCGTCGTCATCGCCGAAGAGGACGTCCTTAAGCGGCTGTTCGAAGTGCGCGCACACCTCGTCCAACGCCTTGGCGAACACCGGGAACGCCTCGTACACCTCCCGGCCCATCCCTGCCCGCTGTGCGCCCTGTCCGGTGAAGAGGAAGGCGGTTTTGCCGGTGGTGCGGGCCGTGCCCTGGGTGAGGCCGGGGGCAGGGGTGCCGTCGGCGAGGGCGGTCAGGGCCGTGACGAGGTCGGCGCGGGTGCGTCCGGTGACCACGGCGCGGTGGTCGAAGTGGGCACGGGTGGTGGCCAGGGAAAGACCGATCGACGCGAGGCCGTCATCGTCCGAAAGCGCCTCCCGCAGGCGGCGGGCCTGGGCGCGCAGGGCCTGCGGGGTGGTCGCGGAGAGCGGCCAGAGCACCGGGCCGGTAAACGTCTCCGGGGCGGGAGCGGGGGCCTCCTGCGGTGCTTCCTCCAGGATCACGTGCGCGTTCGTCCCGCTGATCCCGAAGGACGACACCGCCGCGCGGCGTGCCCTGTCCGACGTCCAGGGGCGGGCTTCGGTGAGGAGTTCCACCGCGCCCGCCGTCCAGTCCACCTTCGACGACGGCGCATCCACATGCAGCGTCTTGGGCAGCACACCATGACGCATCGCCATCACCATCTTGATGATGCCCGCCACACCCGCCGCCGCCTGCGTATGCCCCAGGTTCGACTTCACCGACCCCAGCCACAACGGCCGTTCCGCCGCACGGTCCTTGCCGTACGTCGCCAGCAACGCCTGCGCCTCGATCGGATCGCCCAGCGTCGTCCCCGTACCGTGCGCCTCCACCACGTCCACCTGCTCTGCCGACAGCCGTGCGTTGGCCAGCGCCGCACGGATCACCCGCTGCTGCGCCGGACCGTTCGGTGCCGTCAGCCCGTTGCTGGCGCCGTCCTGGTTGACCGCGGACCCCCGGACGACCGCCAGCACCCTGTGCCCGTTCCGCCGCGCGTCCGACAGCCGCTCCACCACGAGCACGCCCACGCCTTCCGAGAACCCGGTGCCGTCCGCCGCCTCGGCGAAGGACTTGCACCGGCCGTCGGGGGACAGCCCGCGCTGGCGGCTGAAGTCGACGTACGTGCCCGGGGTGGCCATGACGGTGACGCCGGCCGCCAGGGCGAGCGAGCACTCGCCGTTGCGCAGGGCCTGCCCGGCCAGGTGCAGGGCGACCAGCGAGGACGAGCACGCCGTGTCCACCGACACCGCCGGGCCCTCCAGTCCGAGCGTGTAGGCGACGCGGCCCGACACGACGCTGCCGCTGCCGTAGCTGTTGACGTAGTCGTGGTACATGACGCCGGCGAACACGCCCGTCCTGCTGCCGCGAAGGGCGCGCGGGTCCAGCCGGGCGTGTTCCAGCGCCTCCCACGACGTCTCCAGCAGCAGCCGCTGCTGCGGGTCGAGGGCGTGGGCGTCGCGGGGTGCCACGCCGAAGAAGGCGGCGTCGAAGTGGGCGGCGTCGTAGAGGAATCCGCCGTGGCGGGTGGTGGAGGTGGCGTCGTTCCCGGCATCGGAGTCGGGATCGGGGTCGGGGTCGTACAGGGCGTCGACGTCCCAGCCCCGGTCCTCCGGGAACTCCGCTATGGCGTCGGCCTCCTCGCCGACCAGCCGCCACAGGTCCTCCGGGGAGCTGACGCCGCCCGGGTAGCGGCAGGCCATGCCGACGATGGCCAGCGGTTCGCGCAGGGCGCCGGACAGTCTCCGGTTCTGTTCGCGCAGCCGCTCGGTCTCCTTGAGCGAGGTCCGGAGGGCGTCGACGAGCTTCGCCTCCGGGGCGGCGACGGCCTGCCGGGGCGCGGGGTCGGGCCGGCCGGGCCGGCTCGGCTGACTGGGCTGGGTCATGGTGATGTCACTTCTCCCGCGTCATGTCAGTGGCGTCGAGGACGTCGACGTCCTGGTGGCCCGATCCGCCGTGCTCCTCCGGGTCTTCCCCGAAGACGTCGTGGGCGTCGTAGGCGTCGTACTCGTGGTCGTACTCGGCTCCGTCCGCTCCGTCGCCGTCCCGCGCCGCGCCCGTCTCGGCGAGGGCCATGCTGATCAGGGCGTCGGTGTCCATCGCGTCGATGGAGTACGCGGCGCCGCCCGCCTCCTCGTCGGCGGCCAGGGCGTCGGTGCCGAGCCCCGCGAGCTCCAGGAGGCTGTCCATCAGGCCGGCCTCCCGCAGCCGGGAGAGCGGGATGGCGGCGAGCGCCGCGCGGACGCGGTCCTCGGCCGAACCGGAACCGCTCCCGTCCGCCGCCGGCTCCTCCTCCAGCCGGGGCGCGAGCTCCTCCCACAGGTGGTCGGCGACGGCCCGGCTGCTCGGGTGGTCGAAGGTGAGCGCGGCGGGGAGCCGGAGGCCGGTGGCGGCGTTGAGGCGGTTGCGGAACTCGACGGCGGTCAGCGAGTCGAAGCCCAGGGCGTTGAACGACCGGTCGGCGTCGACGCCCTCGGCGTCGGTGTGCCCGAGCACCGCCACGACCTGCGCCCGGACCACCTCCGTCAGCAGGTCCCGGCGATCCGCCGCGGGTGTCTCCGCCAGGCGGGCGAGCAGGTTCCCGGTGCCGGCGGACGGCTCCTGGGCCGACCGCGCGGTGCGCCGGGCCGTCGTCCGGACGAGGCCGCGGAAGAGGGGCGGCAGCTCTCCGGGATCGCCCTGCGCCAGGAGGCGCGGGTCCAGCGCGACCGGGACGAGCAGTGCCTCGTCCGGGGGCGCGAACCGCCCGCTGCCGGTGAACGCCGCGTCGAACAGCGCCAGGCCCTCCTTGGCGGAGAGCGCGCCGGCGCCCGAGCGCGCCATGCGCCGTACGTCCGCGTCGCTCAGCCCGCCGGCCATCCCGCTGTCGTCCGCCCACATGCCCCAGGCCAGCGAGGTCGCCGGCAGTCCGGCGGCCCGGCGGTGGTGTGCCAGGGCGTCCAGGAAGGCGTTGGCGGCCGCGTAGTTGCCCTGTCCCGGTACGCCCAGGGCGCCGGCGATGGAGGAGAAGAGGACGAACGCGGACAGGTCGAGGCCTCGCGTCAGCTCGTGCAGGTTCCAGGCCGCGTCGGCCTTGGGCCGGAGCACGGTGTCCATGCGGTCGGGGGTCAGCGAGCCGATGACGCCGTCGTCGAGCGCGCCGGCGACGTGCACCACGGCGGTCAGCGGGTGCTCGGCGGGTACGGATTCGAGGAGCGCCGCCAGCCGGTCGCGGTCGGCGATGTCGCAGGCGGCGAACGTCACCTCGGCGCCCAGTTCCGCCAGTTCGGCCGCCAGTTCCGGGGCGCCCGGGGCGTCCGGGCCCCGGCGGCTGGCGAGCAGGAGGTGTCGTGCCCCGTGCTCGACCACCAGGTGGCGGGCGACCAGCACGCCCAGGGCGCCGGTGGCACCCGTGACGAGGATCGTGCCGTGGCCCTCGCGGGCCTCGTCGGGGCCGGCGGCCCGTACGGTCGCGGGGACCCGGGCCAGCCGGGGTACGGACAACTCTCCGTCGCGGACGGCGAGATACTCCTCGCCGGTGGCCAGTGCGCGGGGCAGGGCGGCGAGGGAGGCGTCGGTGCCGTCGGTGTCGACGAGCACGATCCGGCCGGGGTTCTCCGCCTGGGCCGACCGCACCAGCCCGCCCACCGCGGCGCCCGCGAGGTCGGTGACCTCGGTGGCGCCCGCCGGTGCCGCGCCCCGGGTGACCACGACGAGCGTCGAGCCGGCGAACCGCTCGTCCGCCAGCCAGGACTGGAGGTCGGCCAGCATCCGGTGGGTACGCTCACGTGCCGCACCGGCCTCGTCGTCTCCGGTGCCCTCGGCCACGGCCGGCAGCACGACGACGTCCGTCGTACCGGCGTCCGGCAGTCCGGGGGCCGCTTCGGCGCTCGTCACCTGACCGGCCTCGGCCAGCACCCGCGACCAGGCGGACGCGTCGGGGCCGGCCACCGTCCACGTCCCGGCGGGGACGCGGGCGGGCGCCGGGACCGGGGTCCAGTCGACGCGGTAGAGGGAGTCGTGGTACTCGGCGCGGGCCTGGGCGAGCTGCTCCTCGGAGATCGGCCGTACGTCCAGCCGCTCCACCGAGACCACCGGCCGGCCGGTGGCATCCGCCACCTCCAGCCCCACCGCGCCCTCGCCCAAAGGCGACACCCGCACCCGCAGCGCCGACGCACCCGTCGCGTGCAACTCCACACCGGACCAGGCGAACGGCAGACCGGCCCGCTCCCCCACCCCCGTCAGACCCACCGCATGCAGCGCAGCGTCCAACACGGCCGGATGCACGCCAAACCCGTCCACGCTCACACCATCCGGCAACGCCACCTCGGCGAACACCTCGTCACCCGACCGCCACGCGACCCGCAGCCCCCGGAACACCGGCCCGTACACCAGCCCGCCCTCGGCGTACCGCTCGTACAGGCCCTCGACCGGCAGCGGCTCCGCGCCCTCCGGCGGCCAGACGCCCAGGGTGGCACCGCCGTCGCCGGGGCTCACCGTCCCCAGGGTGCCGCTCGCGTGCCGGACCCACACGCCGTCGCCCAGCGTGTCCTCAGAACGTGAGTGAATACTGAAGGCGCGGTCTCCCGAGGCGTCGGGAGCCTCGACCACGAGCTGGGTGTGTACGTCCCCGTGCTCGGGGAGGACCAGCGGCGCCTCCAGGGTCATCTCCGAAAGAACCGTGCGTCCTACCTGGTCACCGGCCGCGATCGCCAGGTCCACGAAGCCCGTGCCGGGGAAGAGGACGGTGTCCCCGATCGCGTGGTCGGCGAGCCAGGGGTGCGTCCGGAGGGAGAGCCGGCCGGAGAACAGCAGCCCCTCCGAACCGGCCAGCGACACCGGCTTCCCCAGCAGCGGATGACCGCCGGCACCGGAGGCCGCGCCGAACGGGGAGTAGCCGTCGATCCAGTAGCGGCGGCGCTGGAAGGGGTAGGTGGGCAGGTCGACCGGGCCGGTGGGGGCTGTGGCGTTGAGGGCTTCCCAGTCGACGGGCTGGCCCTGGACCCACAGGCGGGCGAGGGCGGTGAGGGCCTCCGGCTCCTCCGGGCGGTTACGGCGCAGCAGCGGGACGCAGGTGGCGGTGGCGTCGTCGGGGAGCGCGGCGGTGGCCATCGCGGTGAGGACGGCGTCGGGGCCGATCTCCAGGAAGGTGGTGATGCCGTCGGTGATCAGAGTCGATACCGCGTCGGCGAAGCGGACGGGGCGGCGGACGTGCTCCACCCAGTAGTCGGTGCTCGTCAACTCCTCTGCCGTTGCCGTCAGTCCGGTGACGGTGGAGACGATCGGGATGCGGGGCTCGGCGAACGACAGGCCCGCCACGACCGTGCGGAAGTCCTCCAGCATCGGGTCCATGAGGGGTGAGTGGAAGGCGTGGGAGACCTTGAGCATCGAGGTCTTGCGGCCTTGCTCGCGCAGCGTCTCCACGATCGTGGTGACTGTTGCTTCCGCGCCGGAGACCACGACCGCGCGTGGGCCGTTGACGGCGGCGATGGAAGCGTCCTGGGCGTCACCGAGGAGGGTGAAGGCTTCGTCCTCGGTGCACTGCAGGGCGGCCATAACACCGCCCTCGGGCAGGGCCTGCATCAGCCGGCCGCGTGCGGCCACCAGCGTGCAGGCATCCTCCAACGACAGCACCCCGGCGACATGGGCCGCCGCGATCTCTCCGATGGAGTGCCCGGCCAGCACCTCAGGACGGGCACCCCAGGATTCCACCAGGCGGAATAGTGCCGTCTCGATGGCGAACAGCGCCGGCTGCGCGTGCTCCGTGCGGTTCAGCAGCTCGCCGTCCTCGCCGAAGAGGACGTCCTTAAGCGGCTGTTCGAAGTGCGCGCACACCTCGTCCAACGCCTTGGCGAACACCGGGAACGTCTCATACAGTTCCCGGCCCATCCCTACCCGTTGTGCGCCCTGCCCGGTGAACAGGAACGCCAACCGCCCTTCCGCAGCCGTGCCGCGTACCAGACCCGCCGCGTCCTGCCCGGCCGCCAGTGCGGCGAGCCCGGCGGTGAGGTCCGCGCGGTGGGTGGCGGTGAGGACCGCGCGGTGTTCCAGCTGCGCCCGCGTCGTCGCCAGCGCCACCGCCACCTCCCGCACCCCCGGAGCATCCTCACGCTCCAGCAGGTCCAGCAGCCGCGCCGCCTGGGCCTTCAGCGCGTCGGCGGTCGCGCCGGACACGGGCCAGAGCGGCGTCGGGGAGCCGTCCGCCTCCTGCTGCGCGGGGACGGGTTCGGGGGCGGCCTGTTCGATGATGACGTGGGCGTTGGTGCCGCTGATGCCGAAGGACGACACCGCCGCGCGCCTGACGCCGTGGGACTCCCACGGGCGGGATTCGGTGAGGAGTTCCACCGCGCCCGCCGTCCAGTCCACCTTCGACGACGGCGCGTCCACATGCAGCGTCCTCGGCAGCACACCATGACGCATCGCCATCACCATCTTGATGATGCCCGCCACACCCGCCGCCGCCTGCGTATGCCCCAGGTTGGACTTGATGGAGCCGAGCCACAGCGGCCGTTCGGGAGCGCGGTCGCGGCCGTACGTCGCCAGCAGTGCCTGGGCCTCGATCGGGTCGCCCAGCACCGTGCCGGTGCCGTGTGCCTCCACCGCGTCCACCTGGTCCGCCGACAGCCGTGCGTTGGCCAGCGCCGCACGGATCACGCGCTGCTGGGACGGGCCGTTGGGAGCCGTCAGCCCGTTGCTGGCGCCGTCCTGGTTGACCGCCGAACCCCGCACGACCGCGAGCACGCGGTGGCCGTTGCGGCGCGCGTCCGACAGCCGCTCGACCACGAGCACGCCGACGCCTTCGGACCAGCCGGTGCCGTCCGCCGCGTCGGCGAAGGACTTGCACCGGCCGTCGCGCGCCAGGCCGCGCTGGCGGCTGAACTCGATGAAGGTGGCCGGGGTGGACATCACGGTCACGCCGCCGACCAGGGCCAGCGAGCAGTCGCCGTTGCGCAGGGCCTGGCCGGCCAGGTGCAGGGCGACGAGCGAGGACGAGCAGGCCGTGTCCACCGTCACCGCCGGGCCTTCCAGGCCGTAGGTGTAGGCGATGCGGCCGGAGACGATGCTGCCCGCGCTGTGGCTGGTGGGGTAGTCGTGGTACATGACGCCGGCGAAGACGCCGGTCCTGCTGCCCTTGACCGTCGCGGGGTCGATGCCGGCGCGCTCGAACGCCTCCCAGGACGTCTCCAGCAGCAGCCGCTGCTGCGGGTCGGTGCTCAGTGCCTCGTTGGGGCTGATCCGGAAGAAGTCCGCGTCGAAGTCGGCGGCGTCGTGCAGGAAGCCGCCCTTGTCGACGTAGGTGGTGTCCGGGCGTTCGGCGTCCGGGTCGAAGAGCGCGTCGACGTCCCAGCCGCGGTCGTCGGGGAACGCGGAGACGGAGTCGCGGCCGTCGGCTACCAGGCGCCACAGGTCCTCGGGGGACGCGATGCCACCCGGGTAACGGCAGGCCATGCCGACGATGACGATCGGATCGTCGCCGTGGGCGCTCTCCTGGACGGCCGGGGTGCCGGTGGGTGTGTCGAGCGTGCCGAGGAGTTCGTCGTGGAGGTGGCGTGCGAGGTCGCCGGCGGTCGGGTAGTCGAAGACGAGCGTGGCCGGGAGCCGCAGGCCGGTCGCGGTGTTGAGGCTGTTGCGCAGCTCGACGGCGGTGAGGGAGTCGAAGCCCAGGTCGTTGAAGGCCCGGTCCGGCGCGATCGCGGCCGGGTTGGCGTGCCCCAGGACCGCGGCCACCTGTCCGCGCACGACGGCGAGCAGGGCGCGTTCCCGCTCGGCCGGCGGCAGCGCGGACAACTGCCGGTGCAGGGTGTCGGCGGTGCCGCCGTCGCTGACGGCCGCGGTGCGCCGGACGGCGGGGACGAGGTGGTGGTAGAGGGTCGGGAGGGACGGGCCTTGCGCCCGCAGCGCCTCGACGTCCAAACGCACCGGCACCAGCGCGGCGTCCGCGCGAGCCCCGGCCCCGAGCAACCGCAACCCCTCATCCGTCGACAGCGGCAGCACACCACCACGCGCCATACGGGCCCGGTCCCCCTCCGAGAGACCGCCCCCCATACCACCCACCTCGCCCCACAGACCCCAGGCCAGCGCGGCACCCGGCAGGCCCGAGGCCACCCGCGACTCCACCAAGCCATCCAGGAAGGCGTTGGCCGCCGCGTAGTTGCCCTGACCCGGCGCACCCAACACACCCGCGGCCGACGAGAACACCACAAACGCGTCCAACGACAACCCGGCCGTCAGCTCATGCAGATTCCAGCCGCCCAGCACCTTCGGACGCAGCACAGCGGCCAGCCGCTCCACCGACAACGACCCCACCAGACCGTCATCCAGCACACCCGCCGCATGCACGACAGCACGTAGCGGGAACTCCTCGCTCACGCCTGCGAGAACCCCGGCCAACGCCTCACGGTCCGCCACATCACACGCCGCGACGTCAACCGACACCGCACCCGCTTCCAACAGCGAAGCCACCAACCCCTGCGCACCCTCGGTCCCACCACCACGACGCGACGTCAACACCAAACGCCGGACGCCACGCTCCGCCACCAGCCAACGGGCCACCACCGCACCCAGGCCACTCAGACCACCCGTCACCAACACCGTGCCCTCAGCCGACATCAGCGTCTCAGCGGCAGCGGGCACAGCCGCACGCACCAGGCGCGGTGTGAACAACGCGCCCTCACGCACGGCAAGTTGCTGCTCGCCCGCCGCGAGGACGCGGTGCAGCAGGTCCGACGGCACAGCAGCCTCGCCCCCGTCCAGATCCAAGAGCACGATCCTGTCCGGGTGCTCCGCCTGCGCCGACCGCACCAGGCCGCCCACCGCCGCGCCCGCCAGGTCGGCCACGTCCGAGCCGCCGGCCGACACCGCGCCGCGCGTCACGACCACCAGCCGCGACCGCGCGCACCGCTCGTCTTCCAGCCACACCTGTACGGCCGACAGCACGCGCTCCAGCACCACGCTCACGTCGCCGGGCACATCCGGTATCGCACCGCCGAACACCCGCAGCACCACCACATCCGGCTCTCCGGACACACCCGCCAAGTCCTCGAAGTCCACGGCGACGGCAGCCGGCTCGGACACCGCCGCCGGCGTCACCGCCGGCACCCAGTCCACGCGGTACAGCGACTCGTGGTACTCGGCGCGGGCCTGGGCGAGCTGCTCCTCGGAGATCGGCCGTACGTCCAGCCGCTCCACCGACGCCACCGGCCGGCCGGTGGCATCCGCCACCTCCAGCCCCACCGCACCCTCACCCAAAGGCGACACCCGCACCCGCAGCGCCGACGCACCCGTCGCGTGCAACTCCACACCGGACCAGGCGAACGGCAGACCGGCCCGCTCCCCCACCCCCGTCAGACCCACCGCATGCAGCGCAGCGTCCAACACGGCCGGATGCACGCCAAACCCGTCCACGCTCACGCCATCCGGCAACGCCACCTCGGCGAACACCTCATCGCCCGACCGCCACGCGACCCGCAGCCCCCGGAACACCGGCCCGTACACCAGCCCGCCCTCGGCGTACCGCTCGTACACGCCGTCCAACGGCACCGGCTCCGCGCCCTCCGGCGGCCACACACCGAGAACGGAACTGCCGTCACCGCGACGCACCGCGCCCAGGACGCCGCTCGCGTGCCGCACCCACACACCGTCGCCGGCCCCGTCCTCGCCACGGGAGTACACACGCACCGAGCGGCCCCCGGCGCTCTCGGGCGCGCCCACCACCACCTGCACCTGCACGCCGCCGCGGGCCGGCAGGACCAGCGGGGCCTCCAGCGTCAGGTCGTCCAGGACGCCGCAGCCGACCTGGTCGCCCGCCCGGATGGCCAGTTCGACGAAGCCGGTGCCGGGGAAGAAGACGGAGCCGCCGACGACGTGGTCGGCCAGCCAGGGGTGGGTGTGGACGGAGAGGCGCCCGGTGAAGAGGAAGCCCGCCGAGTCGGCGAGCGCCACGGCCGCGCCGAGCAGCGGGTGGTCGGTGGCGCCGAGGCCGATGGCCGCCGGGTCGCCCTGGTCGGCCGGGGCCTGGGACCAGAAGCGGCGGCGCTGGAAGGCGTAGGTGGGGAGGTCGACGCGCCGGGCGCCGCTGCCCTCGAAAAGTGCTGCCCAGTCGACGTCGCCGCCGGCCGCGTACAGCCGGCCGAGGCCGGTCAGCAGCGACCGCGCCTCGGGCCGTCCCTTGCGCAGCAGCGGCACGCAGCACACCGCGCCCTCCGGCCGTTCCGCGTCGTCCGCCGCGAGGCTCGTCTGTGCGAGGCCGGTCAGGACGCCGTCGGGGCCGATCTCGACGAAGCGCGTCGCCCCGCGGTCCGCCGCGCCGCGGACGCCGGCGTCGAAGCGCACGGCCTCGCTGACGTGCCGCAGCCAGTACGCGACGGAGCACAGCTCCTGTGGGCCAGCCACGTCGCCGGTGACGTTGGACACGACCGCCAGGCGGGGCTCGGCGAAGGTCAGTTGCTCCAGGACCTGCCGGAAGGCGTCCAGCATCGGTTCCATCAGCGGCGAGTGGAAGGCGTGCGACACCTTCAGGCGGGACGTCTTCCGCCCCTGGTCCCGCAGCTGTCCGGCGATGCGCTCCACTTCGGCCTCGGGGCCGGAGAGGACGACGGACCGGGGGCCGTTGACGGCGGCCAGGCCGGTCCGGTCGGCCGTCGCGAGCAGCGGCAGGACCTCGTCCTCCGTCGCCTCGACCGCGATCATGGCGCCGCCGGCCGGGAGCTCCTGCATCAGCCGGCCGCGCGCGGCGACCAGTCGGCAGGCGTCCGCGAGGGTGAGCACCCCGGCGGCGTGCGCGGCGGCGATCTCCCCGATGGAGTGACCCATCACCACGTCCGGGCGTACGCCCCAGGTCTCCAGGAGGCGGTAGAGGGCCACCTCGACCGCGAACAGGGCGGGCTGGGCGTACTCGGTGCGGTCCAGAAGGTCCGCTGCGGCCGTTCCTTCGGCCGTCTCCTCGTCCGCGAACAGCACGTCCTTCAGCGGGCGGGGCAGCAGACCGTCGAGCCGCTCGCAGACCTCGTCGAGCGCACGGGCGAAGGCGGGGTACGCCGCGTACAGCTCGCGTCCCATGCCGGCGCGCTGCGCGCCCTGCCCGGTGAACAGGAACGCGGTCTTCCCGCCGGTCCGCGCGGTGTCCGGCGCGGTGCCGCCGTCCGCCAGGGCGCGCAGGCCGGCCAGCAGCTCGGCGGTGTCGGTGCCGAGGACGGTCGCGCGCCGGTCGAGGGCTCCGCGTGTCGTCGCCAGGGACCAGCCGACGTCCTGAGGACGGAGTTCGCCGTGCTCCTCACCGTACTTCTCGACGTACGCGGCGAGGCGGGCCGCCTGGGCGCGGAGGCCGTCCTCGTCGCGGCCGGAGAGCGGCCACGGCACGAGGGCACCGGTCGCCGACGGGGCCGGGTCCGCGGGCTCCGCCTGCTCGACGGGTTCCGCCTGCTCGATGATCACGTGGGCGTTGGTGCCGCTGATGCCGAAGGAGGAGATGCCGGCGCGGCGCGGCCGGCCGGCGTCCCAGGCGACCTCCTCGGTGAGCAGGCGCATGGCGCCGGCCGTCCAGTCGATGTGCGCCGAGGGCGCGTCGACGTGCAGGGTCCTGGGCAGTACGCCGTTGCGCATCGCCATGACCATCTTGATGATCCCGGCGACGCCGGCGGCGCCCTGGGTGTGCCCGATGTTGGACTTGACCGAGCCCAGCCACAGCGGGCTGTCGTCCGGGCGGTCCTGGCCGTAGGTGGCGAGCAGGGCCTGGGCCTCGATCGGGTCGCCGAGGACCGTGCCGGTGCCGTGGGCCTCGACGGCGTCCACGTCGGCGGGGGCCAGTCCGGCGTTGGCGAGTGCCTGGCGGATGACGCGCTGCTGGGAGGGGCCGTTGGGGGCGGTGAGGCCGTTGCTGGCGCCGTCCTGGTTGACCGCCGAGCCGCGGACGTGGGCGAGCACCCGGTGTCCGTTGCGGAGCGCGTCGGAGAGCCGCTCGACGACCAGGATGCCGACGCCCTCGCCCCAGCCCGTGCCGTCGGCGCCGGCCGCGAACGCCTTGCAGCGGCCGTCGCGGGAGAGGCCGCGCTGGCGGCTGAACTCGACGAAGGCGGCGGGCGACGCCATGACCGTCACACCGCCCGCGAGGGCGAGGTCGCACTCGCCGTTGCGCAGCGCCTGCCCGGCCAGATGCAGGGCGACGAGGGAGGACGAGCAGGCCGTGTCCACCGTCACCGCCGGACCCTCCAGGCCGTAGGTGTAGGCGATGCGGCCGGAGACGATGCTCCCGGAGCTGGCACTGCCGGTGTAGTCGTGGTAGACGACGCCGGCGAAGACGCCGGTGGGGCTGCCCTTGAGGGTCGCGGGGTCGATGCCCGCCCGTTCCAGGGCCTCCCAGGACGTCTCCAGCAGCAGCCGCTGCTGCGGGTCGGTGATCAGCGCCTCGTTGGGGCTGATGCCGAAGAAGTCGGCGTCGAAGTCGGCGGCGTCGTGGAGGAAGCCGCCCTGGTTGACGTAGGTGGTGTCCGGGCGGTTCCCGGTGGGGTCGTAGAGGCGGTCGGTGTTCCAGCCGCGGTTGTCGGGGAAGTCGGTGATCGCGTCGCCGCCGTCGGCGACCAGGCGCCACAGGTCCTCCGGGGACGCGATGCCGCCGGGGAAGCGGCAGGCCATGCCGACGATGACGATCGGGTCGTCGGTGCGGAGGGCGGTGGACGGCAGGACGGTGGCCGCGGCCACCTCGCCGGAGACCTCGGACAGCAGGTGGTCCGCGAGGTCGCCGGCGGTCGGGTAGTCGAAGACGAGCGTGGCCGGGAGCCGCAGGCCGGTGGTGGCGTTGAGGCTGTTGCGCAGTTCGACGGCGGTGAGGGAGTCGAAGCCCAGGTCGTTGAAGGCCCGGTCCGGCGCGATGGCCGCCGGGGTCGCGTGCCCGAGCACCGCGGCGACCTGCCCGCGCACCAGGTCCAGGACGGCCTCGTGGCGCTCGGACGCGGGGAGCGCGGCGAGCCGTTCGCCGAGCGTGCCGACGCTCGCGGACGAAGACCGCGCGGTGGCCTGGCGGCGGGCGGGGCGGCCGGTGAGGTGGTGGTAGAGGGTCGGGAGGGACGGGCCTTGCGCCCGCAGCGCCTCGACATCCAGACGCACCGGCACCAGCGCGGCGTCCGCGCGAGCCCCGGCCCCGAGCAGCCGCAACCCCTCATCCGTCGACAGCGGCAGTACACCACCACGCGCCATACGGGCCCGGTCCCCCTCCGAGAGACCGCCCCCCATACCGCCCACCTCGCCCCACAGACCCCAGGCCAGCGCGGCACCGGGCAGGCCCGAGGCCACCCGCGACTCCACCAAGCCATCCAGGAAGGCGTTGGCCGCCGCGTAGTTGCCCTGACCCGGCGCACCCAGCACACCCGCGGCCGACGAGAACACCACAAACGCGTCCAACGACAACCCGGCCGTCAGCTCATGCAGATTCCAGCCGCCCAGCACCTTCGGACGCAGCACAGCGGCCAGCCGCTCGACGGACAGCGAGCCCACCAGACCGTCGTCCAACACACCCGCCGCATGCACGACAGCACGTAGCGGGAACTCCTCGCTCACGCCTGCGAGAACCCCGGCCAACGCCTCACGGTCCGCCACATCACACGCCGCGACGTCAACCGACACCGCACCCGCTTCCAACAGCGAAGCCACCAACTCCTGCGCACCCTCGGTCCCACCACCACGACGCGACGTCAGCACCAGACGCCGCACCCCACGCTCCGCCACCAGCCAACGGGCCACCACCGCACCCAGACCACTCAGACCACCCGTCACCAGTACCGTGCCGTCGACCGACTCCAGGGTCTCGGCAGCAGTAGGGACACCCGCACGCACCAGGCGTGGAACGAAGAACGCGCCGTTACGCACGGCCAGTTGCGGCTCATGCGAGGCGAGGGCGCGGCTCAGCAGGTCCGACGGCAGGGTAACACCGTCCCCTTCCAGGTCCAGGAGCACGATCCTGTCCGGGTGCTCGGCCTGCGCCGACCGCACCAGGCCGCTCACGGCGGCGCCCGCGAGGTCCGTGACCTCGGCGCCGTCCGCCGACACGGCACCCCTGGTCACCACGACGAGCGTCGAGTCGGCGAACCGCTCCCCCGCCAGCCACTCCTGTACGGCGAGCAGGACGCGCTCCAGGGTCGCACTGACGTCGCCGGCAACCTCCGGCACCCCGTCGCCGAACGCCCGCAGCACCACCACGTCAGGCGCTCCGGACACACCCGCCAGATCCTCGAAGTCCACGACGACGCCGGCCGGCTCGGACACCGCCGCCACCGCCGGCGCCGGCACCCAGTCCACGCGGTACAGCGACTCGGGGTACGCCGTCTCGCCACCGGCGGCCAGTTCGGCGGCCCGGGCGGGGCGGACGGTCAGGGTCTCGACCGAGGCGACCGGCTCCCCGGCGGCGTCGGCGATGTGCACGGCCACACTGTCCGCGCCCAGCGGCGAGAGGCGTACGCGGAGGGCGGACGCGCCGGTGGCGTGCAGCGCGACACCGCGCCACTCCGCGTTCCACCGCAATTCCACGGCCTGTTCGCCGTCCCCGTCGGCGCCCGGCAGCGCGAGCGCCTGGACGGCGGCGTCCAGGGCCGCCGGGTGGAGGCCGAAGCGCTCGGCGTCCTTGGCGGCCTGCCCGGACAGGGCGACCTCGGCGTACAGCGTGTCACCGTCGCGCCAGACGGCGCGCAGCGCCCGGAAGGCGGGCCCGTACACCAGACCGGCCCCGGAGAACCGCTCATACAGGTCCTCGACCGGCACCGGTGCCGCTCCCGCCGGAGGCCATGCGGCGAGGCCGGCGTCGTCCGTCCCGGTGGGTGCCGCCGAGCCGAGCAGGCCCGTGGCGTGCCGGGTCCAGGACGCGTCGCCCACCGCGCCCTCGGCGCGCGAGAACACCCGCACCGACCGGGCGCCGGACGCGTCGGGCGCGCCCACCGCCACCTGGACCTGTACTCCGCCTCGCGCGGGCAGGGCCAGCGGCGTCTCCAGCGTCAGTTCGTCGAGCACGCCGGAGCCGACCTGGTCGCCCGCCCGGATGGCCAGCTCCACGAAGCCGGTCTCCGGGAACACGACGGACCCGGCGGCGGCGCGGTCGGCGAGCCAGACGTGGCCGCCGGCGGAGAGGCGGCCGGTGAACAGCGCGCCGTCGGAGTCGGCGAGCATCATGGCGGCGCCCAGCAGCGGGTGGTCGGCCGCGTCCAGGCCGATCGAGGCGATGTTCCCGACGGCCGAGGTGTTCTTGATCCAGTAGTGCTCGCGCCGGAAGGGGTAGGTGGGCAGGTCCACGAGCCCGGCCGGGCCCACGGGGTGGAGCGCCGTCCAGTCGACGCGGTGGCCCTGGACCCACAGGCGGGCGAGGGCGGTGAGGGCCTCGGTGGCTTCCGGGCGGTTGCGGCGCTGGAGGGGTACGCAGGTGGCGGTGGTGTGGTCGGCCGCCATCGCGGTGAGGACGGCGTCGGGGCCGATCTCCAGGAACGCGCTCACCCCGTCGGCGGCCAGGGTGGCGACGGCGTCGGCGAAGCGGACCGGGCGGCGGACGTGCTCGACCCAGTAGTCGGCGCTCGTCAGCTCCTCTGCCGTCGCCGCCAGTCCGGTGACGGTGGAGACGATCGGGATGCGGGGCTCGGCGAACGACAGGCCCGCCACGACCGCGCGGAAGTCCTCCAGCATCGGCTCCATCAGCGGCGAGTGGAAGGCGTGCGAGACCTTCAGCATCGAGGTCTTGCGGCCCTGCTCCCGCAGCGTCTCCACGATCCCGGTGACGGTGGCCCGGGCGCCCGAGACGACGACGGCGCGCGGACCGTTGACCGCGGCGACGGCCGCGTCCTCCGCGTCACCGAGCAGACCGAGGGCTTCCTCCTCGGTGCACTGGAGGGCGGCCATGACCCCGCCTTCGGGCAGGGCCTGCATCAGCCGGCCGCGTGCGGCCACCAGCGTGCAGGCATCCGCCAGGGACAGCACCCCGGCGACATGGGCCGCCGCGATCTCTCCGATGGAGTGCCCGGCCAGCACCTCCGGCCGCACTCCCCAGGATTCCACCAGGCGGAACAGCGCCGTCTCGATGGCGAACAGCGCGGGCTGCGCGTACTCCGTGCGGTTCAGCAGCTCCCCGTCCTCGCCGAAGAGGACCTCCCGGAGCGGCTGTCCGAGGTGTGCGTCGAGGTGCGCGCACACCTCGTCCAGCGCCCGCGCGAAGACCGGGAACGTCTCGTACAGCTCCCGGCCCATCCCGATCCGCTGCGCGCCCTGCCCGGTGAACAGGAACGCCGGCCGCCCTTCCGCGGCCGTCCCCGTGATCACTCCACCGGCGCCCTCGCCGGCGGCCACCGCACCCAGCCCGGCGGTCAGTTCGCCGTGTCCGGTGCCCAGCACCACCGCGCGGTGTTCGAGCTGTGCCCGTGCCGTCGCCAGCGTCGCCGCCACGTCCCGCGGCTCGGGGGCGTCCTCGTGGTCCACCACACCGAGCAGCTGCGCCGCCTGGGCGCGGAGGGCCTCGGCGGTGGCGCCGGACACCGGCCAGAGGACCGGGCCCCGGGCGTCGTCCCCGGCCGGAAGGTCCTGCTGTTCGGCGGGGTCGGCGGCCGGGGCTTCCTCAAGGATGATGTGGGCGTTGGTGCCGCTGATGCCGAACGAGGAGACGCCGGCCCGGCGCGGCGCGGCGCCGTCCCACCGCACGTCCTCGGTCAGCAGCCGCACCAGCCCGGCCGACCAGTCGACCTTGGACGACGGCGCGTCGACGTGCAGCGTCCGCGGCAGCACCCCGTTGCGCATCGCCATGACCATCTTGATGATGCCGGCGACGCCCGCCGCCGCCTGGGTGTGCCCCAGGTTGGACTTCACCGACCCGAGCCACAGCGGCCGTTCGGGGGCGCGGTCGCGGCCGTACGTCGCGAGGAGCGCCTGGGCCTCGATCGGGTCGCCGAGCTTCGTGCCGGTGCCGTGGGCCTCGACCGCGTCGACCTGGTCGGAGGAGAGGCGGGCGTTGGCCAGGGCGTCCCAGATGACGCGCTGCTGCGACGGGCCGTTGGGGGCCGTCAGTCCGTTGCTGGCGCCGTCCTGGTTGACGGCCGAGCCCCGGACGACCGCCAGCACCCTGTGCCCGTTGCGGCGCGCGTCCGACAGCCGCTCCACGAGCAGCACGCCGACGCCCTCGGACCAGCCGGTGCCGTCCGCCGCCTCGGAGAACGCCTTGCAGCGGCCGTCGGCCGCCAGGCCGCGCTGGCGGCTGAAGGCGACGAAGGGGCCGGGCGTGGCCATGACGGTCGCGCCGCCCGCGAGGGCGAGGGTGCACTCGCCCTCGCGCAGGGCCTGTACGGCGAGGTGCAGCGCGACCAGCGAGGACGAGCAGGCGGTGTCGACCGTCACCGCCGGGCCCTCCAGGCCCAGGACGTAGGAGATGCGGCCGGAGAGGACGGCCGCGTTGCTGCCGGTGGCCATGTAGGCCTCGGACTCCTCCGGCAGCTTCAGGTCGAAGTACGTCTGGCCGTTGGTGCCGACGAAGACGCCGACGCGCTCGCCGCGCAGGGTGTCGGGGGCGACGCCGCCGCGTTCGAACGCCTCCCAGGCGGTCTCCAGCAGCAGCCGCTGCTGCGGGTCCATGGCGAGGGCCTCGCGCGGCGAGATGCCGAAGAACGCGGGGTCGAACTCGGCCGCGTCGTAGAGGAAGCCGCCCTTGCGCGGGTAGTCCGTGCCGTCGCCGTCCCCGCCGGTTCCGGCGGCCGGCGCTTCGGGGGCGTCGCCGGTGTCCCAGCCGCGGTCCTCGGGGAAGCCGCCGATGGCGTCGGTGCCGTCGGCGACGAGCCGCCAGAGGTCCTCGGGCGAGCGCACGCCGCCGGGGAGCCGGCAGCTCATCGCGACGATGGCGACGGGCTCCTGTCCGGCGTTCTCGATGTCCCGGAGCCGCTGCTTGGTGGCATGCAGGTCCGCGGTGGTCCGCTTGAGGTAGTCGAGCAGCTTCGCTTCGTTCACGTTCGCCATCAGGGCCTCGCCGTGTCTCGTTTCCCGTGGACTGCGTGTGCGGGAGGGTCGGGAAGTGGGGTGGAAGGTAGGGGGACGGGGACGGGTCGACGGGTCAGGAGAGCCCGAGTTCCTTGTCGAGGAAGTCGAAGACGTCCTCGGCCGTCGCGGAGTCGAGGCGGTCGGCGACGGAGGGTCCGTCCGCCGGTGCCGCGCCGGCCGCGCCGGGCGTGCCGCTCGCGCCGTCGTGCTCGGCGAGCCGGGCGGTGAGGCGGTCGGCGAGTTCCCGGAGCCGGTGGCCGATCCGGGTGCGTGCGATCTCCTCCGCCGAGAGGGAGTCCGCCGCGGACTCGATGCGTTCGAGCTCGGCGAGGACCGGGACGGCGGGTGCCGCGCCGCCCGCGCACAGTTCGCCGTGCAGGTGCGTGGCGAGGGCGTCGGGGTTGGCGTAGTCGAAGAGGAGGGTGGCCGGCAGGGTCAGGCCGGTGACGGTGCTCAGCCGGTTGCGGAACTCGACCGCGGTGAGCGAGTCGAAGCCGAGTTCGTTGAAGGCCCGTCCGGACTGCACGGCGGCGCTGTTCTCGTAGGCGAGGACGAGGGCCACTTGGTCGCGGACGAGGGTGAGCACCTCGCGCCGCTGCTCGCTCTCGGGGAGCGCGGCGAGCCGGCCGACCAGGTCCGACGGGGCCTCTGCCGCGCCGGCCGGGTCGCCGGCGGGGGCGGTGGCGGCGGCCCGTACTTCGGGCAGCGCGGACAGCAGCGGGCTGGGGCGGGTCGCGGTGAACGACGGCGCGAGCAGGGGCCAGTCGGCGTCGAAGACACCGACGCAGGCCGCCGGGCGGTCCAGGGCCCGCCGGAGGGCGGTCAGGCACACGTCGGCGTCCATCGGGGCCAGGCCGCGCCACCAGGAGCGGTCCTGCGAGGCCTCCTCGCCCGCCATGCCGCCGCCGTCCCACGGACCCCAGGCCACCGAGGTCGCGGCGAGGCCGAGGGCCCTGCGGTGTTCGGCCAGGGCGTCCAGGTAGGCGTTGGCCGCGGCGTAGGCGCCCTGCCCCGCGCTGCCGAGCAGTCCGGCGATCGAGGAGAAGGTGACGAACGCCGTCAGGTCGCGGTCCCGGGTGAGCTCGTGCAGGTTGCGGGCGGCCGTCACCTTGGGGCGCAGGACGCCGGCGAGCCGGTCGGGGGTGAGGGAGTCCAGGACGCCGTCGTCCAGGACGCCGGCGGTGTGCACGACCGCCGTCAGCGGCCGGTCTTCCGGGAGCCCGTCGAGGAGCGCGGCGAGGGCCGTGCGGTCGGCGGCGTCGCAGGCGGCCACGGTGACCTGGGCGCCCAGTGCGGTGAGTTCGGCCGCGAGGCCGGCGGCGCCCGGGGCGTCCGGGCCGCGGCGGCTGGTCAGGACGAGGTGCTCGGCGCCGTCCCGGGCGAGCGAGCGGGCGACGTGCGCGCCGAGCGCGCCGGTGCCGCCGGTGATGAGGACGGTGCCGTGCGGGGGCCAGGGGTGGCGGGGTTCCTCTGGGGCGCCGGCCTTGGCCGCGTCGTCCGAGGGCGCGTCGTCCGAGGGCACGTCGTCCGAGGGCACGCTGTCCGAGGAAGCGCTCTCCGAGGCGCCGGCCGTGGCACCGGTCGTGACACCGGTCGCGGCATCGGACGTCGCGTCAGCCGTGGCACCGGTCGTCGTGCCGAGGCCCGTGTCGGCCGGTACGCGGACGAGCCGGCGGCCGAAGGTGCCCGAGGCGCGGACGGCGACCTGGTCCTCCGTTCCGGTACCGGTGTCCGGGGCGGCGGACGCGCCCGCCAGGACGGCGGTGAGCCGTTCGGCGGCGCGGTCGTCGGGTGCCGGCGGGACGTCGACGAGTCCGCCCCAGCGGCGGGGCTGCTCCAGGGCGGCGACCCGGCCGAGGCCCCACACCTGCGCCTGCTCCGGGTGCGGCAGTTCCTCGGCTCCGCCGACCGTGACGGCGCCGCTGGTCAAGCACCACAGGGGGGCGTCGACGGCCGCCTCGCCCAGGGCCTGGGCGAGGGCGACCGTGGCGTTCAGGCCGCCGCCGGCGTCGCGCTCGTCGAGCGCGAGGAGGGAGACCACTCCGCGTATGTCGCCGGCCCCGTCGAGCGCGGACCGCAGCCGGTCGGCGAGGGCGGCGGCGGACGGTCCGGACGCGTCGATCGCGTCGGACGCATCCGGGCTGACGTGCCGGACGTCGGCGCCGTGCCCGGTCAGGGCCGTGCCGAGCCGCTCGGTCCACGGCCGGGCGGCCGGGCCGTCCGGGGAGACGACGAGCCAGGTGCCGGCCACCGCGCCGGCGTCGGGGGCGGGCGGGGTGAGGGGCTGCCAGTCGATGCGGTAGCTCCAGGCGTCGGCCGTCTCCTCGGTGACCCGGCGGGTGTGCCAGGAGGCGAGCAGCGGCAGCACCGTGTCCAGGGCGTCCCGCTCGGCGCCGGGGCCGGCGCCCAGGGCCCCGGCGAGGGCGCCGGTGTCGGTGCGGCGCACCGCGTCCCAGAAGGCGGTGTCGGCGGCGCCGGTGCGGGCGGCCGGGCCCGGGGTGCCCGCGGCGTCGTCCTCCCACCAGTAACGCTGCCGCTGGAACGGGTAGGTGGGCAGGTCCACCCGGCGGCCGCCCCAACTTCCGGCTACAGCGGGCCAGTCGACGGCGGTGCCGTGTGCGTGGAGTTCGGCCAGCGCCGTGGTCAGGGTCCGCGGTTCGGGGCGGTCGGCGCGGAGCAGCGGGACGAAGACCGGAGCCTCGGAGCTGGTGCCGGTGTCATCCGTGACGCAGCGGCGGGCGAGGGCGGTGAGGGTGGTGCCGGGGCCGAGTTCGACGAAGGTGCCGGCGCCGTGCTCGCGGAGCGTGGCGATGCCGTCGGCGAACCGGACGGTCTCGCGGACGTGCCGCACCCAGTACTCGGCCGACGCCAACTCGTCGTCCGCGCACGGTTTTCCGGTGAGGTTGGAGACGAGGGGGATGCGGGGCGGGGCCGTCGGGAGGCCGTCGACGGCCTTGCGGAAGTCCGCGAGCATGGGGTCCATGCGGGGCGAGTGGAAGGCGTGGCTGACGCGCAGCCGTGACGTCTTGCGTCCCCGCTCCCGGAGTTGATCGGCGGCGTGCAGGACGGCGTCCTCGTCGCCGGAGAGGACGACGGACGCCGGCCCGTTGACGGCGGCGACCGCGAGCCGGTCGCCGAGGAGCGGCCGTACGTCGTCCTCGGACGCCTCGACGGCGACCATCGCGCCGCCCGCGGGCAGCGCCTCCATCAGCCGGGCCCGGGCGGCGACCAGGGTGCACGCGTCGTCCAGGGTGAAGACGCCGGCGGCGTGGGCGGCGGCGATCTCGCCGATGGAGTGGCCGATCAGCAGGTCGGGGCGGACGCCCCACTCCTCCAGCAGCCGGAAGAGGGCCACTTCGACGGCGAAGAGGGCGGCCTGGGCGTGGCCGGTGCGGTCGAGCCGCTCGGCGCGGGCCGTGTCGTGCCCGTCGCCGTGGATCCACATGGTCTCCCGCACCGGCGTGTCGAGCCGCCGGTCGAGGGCGGCGCAGACGGCGTCGAGGGCCGCCGCGAAGGCGGGCTCGGACGCGTACAACTCTTGTGCCATTCCGGGGCGTTGGGCGCCCTGGCCGGTGAACATGAAGGCCGTCCGGACGCCGGTGCCGCGCGGGGTGCCGCGCACCAGCCCAGGGGTGTCGTCACCGGCGGCCAGCGCGTCGAGGCGGCGCAGCAGCCCGTCGCGGTCGTCGGCGACGACGGCGGCCCGGTGGTCGAAGACGGCGCGGGTGGTGGCGAGGGAGAAGGCGACGTCCGCGGCGCTCGCGGGGCCGCCGTGCGGGGCCGGTGCGGTGAGGTGGGCGCGCAGCCGGGCCGCCGCGTCGCGCAGCGCCCGGTCGTCGTGTGCCGACAGCAGCCAGGGCAGCGGGCGGGCGGGGGCCTCGGCGGCGTCCGGGGCCTCGGCGGCCGGCGGCTCCTCGATGATGACGTGGGCGTTGGTGCCGCTGAGGCCGAAGGAGGAGACGCCGGCGCGGCGCGGGGCGTCGCCGCTCCACTCCACCGGCTCGGTCAGCAGCCGGACGTTCCCGGCCGACCAGTCGACCTTCGGCGTCGGCTCGTCCACGTGCAGGGTGCGGGGCAGCGTCCGGTGCCGGATCGCCTCGACCATCTTGATGATGCCGCCGACGCCGGCGGCGGCCTGGGCGTGCCCCATGTTGGACTTGACGGAACCGAGCCAGAGAGGCTGGTCGTCGGGGCGGTTGCGGCCGTAGGTGGCGAGGAGGGCCTGGGCCTCGATGGGGTCGCCGAGGACGGTGCCGGTGCCGTGCGCCTCGACGGCCTGGACGTCGGCGGGGGTGAGGCCGGCGTTGTCGAGGGCCTGGCGGATGACGCGCTGCTGGGAGGGCCCGTTGGGGGCGGTGAGGCCGTTGCTGGCGCCGTCCTGGTTGACCGCCGAGCCGCGGACGACGGCGAGGACGGGGTGGCCGTTGCGCCGCGCGTCGGACAGCCGTTCCACCAGCAGCACCCCGGCGCCCTCCGACCAGCCGGCGCCGTCCGCCGCGCCCGCGAAGGACTTGCAGCGGCCGTCCTTGGCGAGGCCGCGCTGCCGGCTGAACTCGACGAACATCTCCGGCCCGGCCATCACGGTGACGCCGCCGGCCAGGGCCAGCGAGCACTCGCCGTTGCGCAGCGACTGCGCGGCCAGGTGCAGCGCGACCAGCGACGACGAGCACGCCGTGTCCACCGTGAGCGCCGGGCCCTCGAAGCCGAAGGTGTAGGAGACGCGGCCGGACACCAGGCTGCCGGCCGTGCTGCCGCCCGCGTAGTCGTGGTACATCAGGCCGGCGAACACGCCGGTGCGGCTGCCCTTGAGGGTGCCGGGGTCGATCCCGGCCCGCTCGAACGCCTCCCAGGCGACCTCCAGCAGCAGCCGCTGCTGAGGGTCCGTCTCGGGCGTCTCCCGGGGGCTGAGCCCGAAGAACACCGGGTCGAAGTCGGCCGCGTCGTACAGGAACCCGCCCTCGCGCACATAGCTGCGCCCGGGCCGGCCGGGAGCCGGGTCGTACAGCGTGTCCATGTCCCAGCCGCGGTCGGTGGGGAACTGCCCGACGACGTCGGTGCCCGTGTCCACCACCCGCCACAGGTCCTCGGGGGAGGTGACGCCGCCCGGGTAGCGGCAGCCCATGCCCACGATCGCGATCGGCTCGTGCCGGCCGTCCTCGACCTCGCGCAGCCGGCGCCGGGTCTCGTGGAGGTCGGCCGTCGCGCGCCGAAGGTAGTCGCGCAGTTTCTGGTCGTTCGCCATCGAAGTGTGAGCCAATCTCGGACGGTGGATTCCGGGGCGTCGGGGTGGTGGGCCGCCGGGCGGCGGCGGGCGTGCGGTCGCGTCGGCGGCGCACCGCCCGGGGGCACGGGTGCGCCACCGGACGGTGGTACGGCGGAGGCCGCGCTACGGCGTTCCGAGCTCGCCGTCCAGCGCGGCGAACAGCTCGTCGTCGGTGGCGGACTCGAAGGCCGTGCGGGCGTCGGCGCGCGGCTCGTCGCCGCGCTCGTCCCGCCACCGGCGCAGCAGCGAGTCCAGCCGGGCCGCGACGTCGGCGTGCTCCCGGTCGGGGACGCCGTCGGCGCCGGCCGCGGCCAGCAGGGCGGCCTCCAGGTCGTCGATCCGGTCGGCCAGCGACCGTCCGGCCCCCTGGTCCGGCACCAGCTCGGCGGCGAGGTGCGCGGCGAGCACGGCCGGGGTGGGGAAGTCGAAGACGAGGGTGGCGGGGAGCCGCAGCCCGGTGGCCGCGTTCAGCAGGTTGCGCAGGTCGACGGCGGCCATCGAGTCGAAGCCGACGTCCTTGAACGCCCGCTCGGGATCGACGAGTTCACCGCTGCCGTGACCGAGTACGGCGGCCGTGTTGCTGCGCACCAGGTCGAGCAGGACGAGGTCGCGCTCGGGCTCCGGGAGGCCGGCGAGCCGGTGTGCGAGCGCGTCGGCGCCGGCACCGGCGGACGGAGCGCCGGCCGCCGGCCGCGCGGCACGGCGCGGCCGGGTGCGGACGAGGGTGCGCAGCAGGGCGGGCACCGTCGCGCCCCGGCCGTTCAGGGCGGCGGTCTCCAGGCCGACGGGCACCAGCACCGGGCCGTCCGCCGCCAGGGCCGCGTCGAGCAGGTCGAGCGCCCGGGTGGTCGGCAGCGGGCGCATGCCCATGCGGCGCAGCCGCTCGACGTCCGTGTCGGCCAACTGGCCGCCCATGCCCTGTTCGCCGCCCCACAGGCCCCAGGCGAGGGAGAGGGCGGGCAGGCCCTGTTCCGTGCGGTGGCGGGCGAGGGCGTCGAGGAACACGTTGGCGGCGGCGTAACCGGCCTGCCCGGCGCCGACGAAGAGGCCGGCGGTGGACGAGAACAGCACGAAGGCGGCGAGCGAATGGTGGGCCGTCAGCTCGTGGAGGTGCCAGGCGGCGACCGCCTTGGGGCGCAGCGCCGTGTCGACGTGGTGCGCCGTCTGGGTTTCGATCAGGCCGTTCTCGGCCAGTCCGGCCGTGTGGACGACGGCGTTCAGCGGGTGGCCGGCCGGGATGTCGGCGAGCAGCTTCTCCAGCGCGGCGCGGTCCGCGACGTCGCACGCCGCCACCCGCGCCTCGGCGCCCGCCGCGCCCAGTTCCCGGCACAGCTCGCGGGCGCCGGGCGCCTCCTCGCCGCGCCGGCTGACCAGAAGCAGCCGGCGGGCGCCGTACCGGGTCACCAGGTGCCGGGCGACGGCGGCGCCGAGGCCGCCGGTTCCACCGGTGATCAGGACGGTGCCGTCGGGGTCCCAGCCGGCGCCGAGGACGGCGCCGTCGGACGGGGCGGCGGACCGTTCCCGGACGAGCCGCGGCGCCCACACCGCGCCGTCGCGCAGGGCGAGTTCGGCGTCGTCCGTGGCGGCGGCGCCGGCGCGCAGCCGGCGTCCTGACGCGGGGGTGCCGTCCCAGTCGAGGAGCAGCAGCCTTCCGGGGTGCTCGGCCTGCGCGGCGCGCACCAGGCCCCACAGGGGTGCGTGCGCCAGGTCGACGGCGGGGCCGGACGCGGCGTCGGGCCCCGCCGCGCCGCTGGTGAGGACCACCAGGCGGGAGGCGGCGAACGCCGGTTCGGCGAGCCATTCCCGTACGGTCGCGAGGACGTCGGTGACGGTGGTACGGACCCGCTCCGGCAGGTCGGCGCCGCCGTCCGGCCCGGGCCCGTCGCACGGCAGCACTACCGTGCCGGGCACGGCGCCGGGCGCCGCGGCGAGCGAGGCGAGGTCGGCGTACCCGCGCGTCTCGGGCCCCAGCGCGGCGGTGAGCAGCGGATCGGGCGCGGTGCCGACGAGCGCCCAGCCGCCGTCCTCCTGCTCCGGCAGTGGCGGAACGGTCCGCTCCGCCCACACCGGGCGCAACAGGGCGGCGCCGTCGGAACCGTCGGCCCCCTCCCCCGCCGGGCGCACGGCACCGGCGTCCACGGCCCGAGCGGCGAGCGACCGGATCGTGAGCACGGGTGCCCCGGTCCCGTCCGCCACCAGCACCGACGCCTCGTCGGGGCCGTGCGACGCCACGCGGACGCGCAGCGCGGCGGCCCCCGTCGCGTGCACCGTGACGCCGCTCCACGCGAACGGCAGCCGCGGACCTTCCGCGGCGGCCTGCTCGTCCGCCTCGTGGAAGAGGTTGGCGTGCAGGGCCGAGTCGAGGAGGGCGGGGTGGAGCAGGTAGGACGCGGCGTCGTGCTGGGCCTCCGGCGGGAGGGCGACCTCGGCGTAGGTGGTGTCGCCCTGCCGCCAGGCGGCCCGGAGCCCCTGGAAAACCGGGCCGTAGTCGTACCCCTGGTCGGCGAGCCGCTCGTAGGCGGCGTCGAGCGGGACGGGGCGGGCGTCGGCGGGCGGCCACGCGGCGAGCTCGTCGCCGGCATCCTCGGCGGCGGGGTCCTCGGCGGCGAGTCCGCCGGTCGCGTGCAGCGTCCACTCCGCGTGATCCGCTGAGCCCGCCGACCGCGAATGGACGGTGACGGTACGGCGGTCCGCCTCGTCCGCCGGTCCCACCGTGATCCGCAGATCGACGGCCCGGTCGGCGGGCACGACGAGGGGCGCCTGGAGCGTCAGTTCGTCGAGGTACGGGGTGCCGGCCTGGTCACCGGCGTGCAGCGCGAGTTCGAGAAGGCCGGTGCCGGGGAGCAGGGTGGTCCCCAGGATGGTGTGGTCGGCCAGCCAGGGGTGGGTACGGGTGCCGATCCGCCCGGTCAGGACGACGGTGTCCGTGTCCGGCACGGCGACGGCCGCGCCGAGCAGCGGGTGCCGCGCCGGCACCTGGCCCAGAGCCTCCGGGTCACCGGCTCCCGCGCCGTCCTCCAGCCAGTAGCGGCGGCGTTGGAAGGGGTAGGTGGGGAGGTCGACGAGTCCGGCCCGGCCGGTGGGGTGGAGTTGTGTCCAGGTGACGGGGTGGCCGTGGGTCCAGAGGTGGGCGAGGGCGGTGAGGGCTTCTTGTGCCTCGGAGCGGTTGCGGCGTTGGAGGGGGAGGCAGGTGGCGGTGGTGTGGTCGGCTGCCATGGCGGTGAGGACGGCGTCGGGGCCGATTTCGAGGAGGGTGG
>NZ_JBIRQH010000028.1:0-95895 GCF_044333095.1 Streptomyces sp. NPDC021100 | reverse complement strand
CGTGCGGTGAAGACTCGACACCTCCACCACACCGGAGGTCTTCGTCGTAATCAAGACCCGCGAGTGTCAACAACGCTCGTGATCAATACACCTAGCGCCACGACGCCCTCACAGCCCATTCCGCCGAAGAACCGCCCGACCCAGACCACCGAACGTCAACCGGACGCCCGCGACTTCGTGCAGCTTCCCAGTGGCATCTTTTCGCTGGACGGGCTGCGGGATGGGACACCGCCCCGGCCCATCTCCCGGCGGCTGGCGCGCGCCTCGACTGGGCTGCGATGAGGCGATCGGCAGCGCATCGGGCAGGCCGCGCGCTGCCTCCCAGTGGGTGGAGGCGGCACGAGGTGTGGACGGGCGTCACCTGACCGGGTGCCGCGGTCGGCACCCTTCGGTCGCACGCCACCGCCCGGCTGCCCCACGGGTGGGTTTGCCTGCATAAAGGGGGTGATGCACCGCCGTGCCGCCCGGCCGGTGAGCTGTGGAGCTTGCCTGGTTTAGAACGTACTTACCCGGCATGTCGCGAGACAGCACGCGCGTTCGCAGTCGTCTGATCCGACGATTTGACCGGTCATGGAAGGCGCCGGTAGCAATTTGCGGTGCCGCACCGCTTTCTGGTGTCCAGCCGCCACCTTTCCGGCCCGGCACTTTCTCCCTGTGATCTGCGATCTCGACGTCGCATACCCCCCCGTTCAAGAGGAGCGAAGACTCATGTTCTGTGCCCGCAACCGCATCGCGGCCGCCCTGGTGGCCGTCGCCGCGTCGATGATCACCTTGGGCCAGGCGTCCGTCGCCCTGGCCGCGGATCCCGGGGACAACGGTCCCGCGCGTCTGCCCGTTCAGATCACCTTCCCCGCCCCGGGGAAGATCACCCAGGAGCGCAAGGTGACGAGCACCTACCAGTACGACCCCAAGGCGTCGGGCTCCTCGAGCGACTCCTCCAGCTCTTCTGCCGGCGGCAGCTCCTCCCCGGCCCCGGCCGCGCCTGAGCCGGGTCCGGTGAGCCAGGTCAAGGACACCGCCAACGCCGTGGTCTCCACGGTCGCTTCCGGCGCCTCCGGCACGGCCGACTCGGCCCTGAAGTAGGCACGACGGTCGGGGCCGGCGCAGCTGCCGGCCCTGGCCAGCTATGACCCCAGCTGGTGATCGGCGACCGTTCCACCGCCTTGCCCCCGGCCATCCACCGGCCCCTTCGACGGCAGGCCGAGCGCGCTCAGCACGCTTCCGCCATCGGCCGCACCACCGAGCGCACCGCGTGGTCTTTCCCGGCTATACCGCCGGAACTCACCGCTGCCCCGACCCCCTTGGCTGCAAAATGGCGACGGCACGGACTGCTGACCCACCCCTGCTGCAAAACCGCGCTCCTCGCCCCCGCCGCAGACCTGCCGGCCGCCGTCCTCAGTGACCTCCTCGGCACCAGCATCACCTCAGCCGACCCAGCGTCCGCCGGGACAAGACGGCCTGACCCGCACCAAGGGCAGGCCGGAGCCGGGAGTCTTTCAGCCGCGGGCCGTGGCGGCACATGAAACCGCCGTCCGGCGCCACCTGTTGGATCACCTTTCCGGCTCGTCGGCGACCACGGATCCGGGCCGCCCGTCACTCCCTGCCCGGCGCCCGGTTCCGATGCCGAAGGTACAGACCTTTCCATCCCGCTATGACAGAAACGGAAAGAATCACCCTCATGACGACACACACGAGTCGGCGTGCCGCCGCGCGCCGCACTGCTCTCGCGGTGACCGCGCTGACGTTCGTCACGGCCCACCTGGCCATCGCGCCCCAGACCGCGTACGCGGCCGACCCCGCGGGGTGCACGCGCAGCGGTTCCCACATCACCTGCACCAACGGAGTACCCAAGGGGCAGACCCTCACCGGCACCAGCGGCAACGACACCATTGAGATCACCGGCACCGTCGCCGGCACCGTCGACGGTGGCGATGGAGACGACGTCATCGTCATCAGGGGACGCAACGGCGCCCCCGGCGCGACCTGGCAACATGGCGGCAAGGGAGAAAGCGCCGTTCAAGGCGGACGTGTACTCGGCGGGGCCGGCAACGACATCATCACCATCATCGGAGGAAGCGGCGGCACCGGCGGGGAAGGCATCTACAAGGGGGGCGTCGGCGCGGCTGCCGGAGACGGCGGCGATGGCGGCAACGGCATGTGGGGCGGATATGTGGACGGGGGGTCGGGCGTCAACATCATCACGGTGCAGGGCGGCAACGGCGGCAACGGCGGCTCAGCTAAGAGCGAGCTCGAGCCAGGCCACGCCGGTATCGGGGGCGGGGGCATGGCCGGCGGACAGATGGTCGTGGGCAAGGACAAGCACAGTTCCCTCGACGTCCACGGCGGTAACGGAGGAGCCGGAGGTTCGAACACGAGCGGACTTCGCGGCGGAGACGGGTCAGGTAACTACGGCGTTGAATACGGGGCCAGGATTGAGGGTGGGTCATCACCGGATGGCGTCACCATCTCCATCACCGGCGGCAACGGCGGCACCGGCAGCAAGGGCGGACACGGCGGGGCTGGCATGGTGCGCAGCAAGGTGACAGGAACGCCGGGCGACGACGAGATCACCGCACAGGGAGGCAAGGGCAAGGAGGGCACGGGAGCCGGCCTTGGTGGCAGCGGCGACATCGACGCCAAGGAGGGCAACGACACTGTCACCGTATACAAGAACGCGGGGGGGGACGTCGTCTGCGGCGACGGCAATGACACGTACAAGTGGGCACGGCAGCGTGGGCTGTACGACCGGAAGAGCTGTGAGCACGTGCAGCAAATCAGGTAGCCGGACGGGCGCGGGGCGGGCAGTGGCAACCAGCCGAAGGTGCGCTCGATGCCCGAGCCGGAGCCAGGCCCGGTAACCACCCGAAGGACACCGCCAAATCCGCTGCCCAGTCAGTCACTCCGGCGCCGGGGCCACCGTCTACGCTGCTGCGAAGTAGCACAGCGCCGTCCCGGGCCCGCACGCCGCACCAGCGGTGGTCACGAGCCCGGGACGGCGCGACGCGCCCAGGCAACCCGCAGCGCTCTTGTCCACATCCGTCCGGCCCTTCCGGGCTGTCTCATCGAAGTGGGAGATGTCGTGACACGCGCTAACACCGACCGGGCGCCCGGGGTGCTGGCCGCCCTGGCTCTTGCCGTTCCCATCGCGCGTGACGCCCAGGCCGTGCCCAGCCACATCAAGATGTTCTTCCCGGGGACATCGACCTTCACCGTGCCCGAGGGCGTTTCCTCCATCACCGCCGACCTCTGGAGTGCAGGTGGCGGAGGCGGCGACGGTGGTGCTGCGGGCTCCGCACCGGGGCGCGCGGGCAGTAAGGGAAGCGACGGCCAGGACGGTGGTGACGGTGGCACCGCCACGCTGACCGTGCCCGGCCGTGGCATCGTGGCCACCGCCGGAAGCGGTCAGGGCGGACAAGGAGGTAAAGGAGGGCAGGAAGGAGGCGCAGGCCGCGACCCGGGCGTCTTTCACAGCGGAGGAGTCGGTAGGGATGGCTTCCATGGAGTTGACGGGGCGGGTGGAAGCGGTGGCTCAGGTCAGTGCACCGGTGGTGCCAGCGGCACCAGCACACCCGGTCTCAACGGGCACACAACAAAGGGCGGCCTCCCTTCGGGAGCACATCCCCGCGACGCCGGTGAAGGCGGCATGGGCGGTTCTGGAGGCGGTGGTGGCGATTTCGCGCAGACCGCGCAGGACCACCCGGTGAAGGGAAAGGCGGGCCGGGGTGGTAGCTCCTCTTATGGCTGGTTCGACCGAGGTGAACCAGGATGGGCCACGATCTCTTGGTGAAGGGGTAACCGCTCATTGCCGTGACCGACTTCTCCTCATCGGCCGTGTGATCCGGGTAAGCGTCAGCGCCGGTCCTGCGAGCCTTGGCCGCTCCGCGGCCTGCACTTGTCGCAGAGCGACACGCGCGCCAGCGTTGGTCAGGCCCACCGGGCGGTTCCTCACCTCGGCCCCCTCACGGATCGACACCCCGGGCGGTCGCACCGGCTGCCCACCGTGCCGCCCGCCCAGGTCGCCCGACGGAAGCAGCACCGCCGAGAATCCCGCACAAGCCCGTGAACGGGGCCCCGGGCGTCCGTAGCCGACGAAGACCCGGCGGGGCACCGGCCCCGGGATCCGACGGCAGTGGCGGCAACGGCTGCCGGAGCCATGGCGGCTACGTGGGCACAGATGGCCACGGCCAGAGCGGCAGGACCGAACACCACCAGCCCAGAAAGCACGGCTCACCCGGCCCTAGGGGACAGACCCGCCAACAGGCACTGGCCTGCGACGGCGCCGTCCTCATCGAATGGTGAACCGTCCACAGACGGGCCCCCTGAGGGCGCAGTAGCCGCCGCGAGAACAACATCCACGAACGTAAGGAATTTGGTGTGCCGTACTGTGAACAGCCGCTGAGCGCACGCTCGGCGGTATGGGTGGGGACGGGTCTTGCCGTGACGAGCCTGCTGGCCGGGGCGCTGACTGCGCCCGCGCAGGCCGCGCAGAAGCCACACGGCAACCGCCTCTTCACCAGGAGCAATACATTCAAGGTCCCTGAGGGTGTCACCGAGCTCACCATCTCGGCCTGGGGCGGTGGCGGTGCCGGAAGTGGCGGTGCGGGCGGTGGCGGAGGGGGTGGTGGCGGAGGCGGCGCGAAGGCCGGCGGCACCGCCGGTGGTGGCGGTGGCGGCGCTGGAGCCGGCGGCAGCGGTGGCGGAGGCGGCGGTGGTGGAGGCGCGGGCACCTTTGTGCAGTGCAAGATCACGGTCGGGTCCAAGGGCACGTCCCTGACGGTCGACGTGGACAACACGCCTGTCGGCGGACTCTCTCCGTCGCAGCCCGGCGTCGGCAGCCAGGGAGGGTCCGGCGGCGGCGAGGGCAAGGCGAAGGGTTCCACCTTCGGCGGTGGCACCAACGGCTCGGCCGGCGCGTCCAGCCCCCAGGCCGGCCCCGCCACCGACAGGCCCCTGTTCCACAAGACGGAAGTCGCTCTCTACATGCACAAGCGCGGCTATGTCTCCTACGTCGTAGCTCCGGGAGGAGCCCCGGGCGGCGCGGCGCAGGCCGCTCCAGGGGGCGGAGGCGGTGAGGGCGGCTACAACGGCGAGACCAGCAAGGGCCACCCCGGCGAGGGCGGCGCGCCAGCGGGACCGGGCAAGGGCGGCACGGGCGGCGGTCCGACCGAGCAGGGCATGAAGTGCATCGGCGCTCCGATCAAGCTCGTGAGCGGCACGCCGGGCAAGAGCGGGGGCGACGGCAAGCCCGGCGACCCTGGTGGCGACGGTCGAGACGGAGGCTACGGCGGCATGTCCTTCCGGGGCGGCGACCGCGGCAACGGCGGTCACGGAGCGCCCGGCGTACACGGCAGTATCTACGGCTGCGGTGGCAACGGCGGCAATGGCGCCGGCGGCGGCAACGGCGGTTACGGCGGCCAGGGCGCAAGTGGCCGGTCGAAGGATAACCAGGTGGCCTACGACGGGGGGAATGGCGCAAAGGGCCAGAAGGGGCAGAACGGCACGCCGGGCTGCAAGGGCGCCGTCCGTATCGAGTGGTGAGTTCGGCGGGCCGCAGCCGCAACGGCCTGCGGCCCGCCGACCGCACGCGACACCGCTCACCCGCACCCTTGCCAGCCGGCCCCACCCGCACCGCCGTCGCCGACGGCGAGACCTCCTCGCCCAGCCCGTCGAGAAGACCACTGCCCTGGCCCTCGCCAGCCGCCGCACCAGCCAGCAAACCACCTCTGAGCTGGCATTGAGGTAGAGGCCGCTCTTGTAGGCGCCGTTGACGCCGGTGACGAGCTGGGTGAGCAGGCGCTGGCTGGTCTGGACGGCGATGACGGCGGTGCCGGCCGCGGCGAGCGGGACGCGGCCGGTGGAGGTCAGCCAGATCAGGGTGGCGTAGACGCCGACGGTGCAGGTCCCGGCGAGGGCGTCGCCCGTGATCAGGTAGCGGGCGCTGGTTCTGCCGACCCGCGCGGCATGGTCTTCCAGGCGTGTGGTGACCGTGGTGAACCGGTCGAGGAGCCAGGTGCGCAGGGTCCCGGCGCGGACGTCGAGGGCGGTGGGGCGGCCGGAGGTGTGGAACATCCAGGTGTGGCGCAGGCGGCGGTCGGCCAGGACGTGGCGGTCGGCGAGGTAGGCGGTGCGTCCCGGCACGTGGCCCACACATCAGGCCCGACCGGACGCCTGGGCGGCCGTCCCATCATGCCTACAACTCTGGCCCCGCACCGCATGATCCAGGGCCAAAACAGCCCAACATCTTCACTGGATTCCTAAGGCGTGTACGACGGATCGAGTGGCCATGCCGTGCTGGTGTCGTTCCAGCTAACGTGGGGCGAGGTGATCTACCGGATCGGGAGTGGGCCCGGCTTGAGCCGCACTGCCGAAGAACGCGGGACGGGGCGGGCGGTGGATGTGCCACCGCAGGATGATCAACGGGATCTTGTTCCGGCAGCGGACTGGTATTCCGTGGCGGGATCTGCCGACGCGGGCGGTGCGGGCGCGGACTCGACTGCGTTTCACGCTGGCCGCGTTGGCAACGGCACACTCGCTCAGGCCCTGGGCCAGGAGGCGCTGTACGAGCTCGCGTACTGGTTCGGCGTCCGTCCAGGGGCCGCCAAGTGCCGTTCACGACGGCGATATGCCGCCGGTAGTTGTAGCGGCTGACGCTCCGGCGGCAGGTCGCGCAGCGCCAGCCTTCGATCTTGTACTTGGCGTAGCCATACTGTCGTTCGGCCATGGCTGTGGTTCCGTTCCGGTCGCGGACGCCCCCGGCGGAACGCCGGGGGCGTTTAGGGGGCGTCCGCCGTGAAGCTGGGGGTGAAGGCTCACGGCAATGTTCGCTCGCACAGGTGTCGACGTGTCGGTTAAACCTGCCGGGGCCTGCACATGAGGGTGGTTTGACTGACCGGGTGGTTGTGAAGTGGCGCGTTCTCCGCCGTACGGCGGGAACGCTTGTTTGCCCGTGCTGCCGGGCTTCGTATGGGTGAAACCTTTCGCCGGCTGATGCTATTGCGTGATGGCCGGTCGGCGGGTATTTCTGTATTGCTCTACCTTCTCGACCGTCGACCCCAAATGATGCGGGGCGGCTCTTCAGAAAATCCATGCGCTTCCCGTGGATTCCACGAGGCGCGCAAACGACTCCAGCCTGCGGGAGAAAAATGAATCTTGGAAGGCCCACCCGCTTTGCGACCGCCTTCGCTGCGCTCACGCTCACCGTCGGCGCAATGACGCTCACCGTCCCGACACCTGCTCATGCCGACACTGGCTGCCGCGAGCAGGCGCAAAAAGCCAAGAAGGAATACGACTTGGCCCTCATCCGAGAGAATCACTTCAGCAGTAACCGAGGGGATGCCCTCTGGGAACACCACCTACCGCTTCTAGAACAGCAATTAGGGAAAGCCTATGAGGCAGCACTACGGGGGGCACTGGATTCGTGTAAGGGGACAAAGGCCGGGTCCATTTTGGAGACAGCATCTTACGAAACATATTATAAAGTTCTGCCTCTCGTACCGGGACGCGACCGGAGAAAAAAGGAAGTCCTCTATGTAGCTTACCTGGCTAACTATGCTTTTTTGCTAGCCAGTGGGAAGAAATGAGCCACTACTGTGGATCGCGGATGCTTTCAGTCGGCGTGCGCGAGTACGGCGTCCTCCCGCCGGTTGCGGTCGGCGTGGAGCCACAGGCCGTGGTTGAGGACGACGTCGTCCCCGGCGGCCAGGTGCTCGGCGAGCTCGGGGTGGTCGACGCCGTGGAGGCGGTGGACTTCCTCGTCCACGGGCGGCCGGACCCTACCCCGGCCGGCGAGGACGCGGGCGAGCGGGGTCTTGCCGGAGCCGGTGACGCCCACCAGTCGCGCCGCCGTCGGCTCGCGCGCGCTCACGTCCACCTCTACCTCGGTCGGGTCTCGCGTGGACATGCGGTCACGAGCTCAGCAGGCTCACCTCGCCGGCGACGGACGCGCGGGCCAGCCGGCGAAGCTCCACTCGGCCCGCCGACGAGGCACCGGGGCCGGAAGACCAATGCGGATGCCATTTGGATCTCGACGGACAGCCGCGGGAGGCGGCGACGCAGGGCGGCGGTGCTGGCCCCCGGCTGCGGAGCGGTGAGTGCTTCGTAGGCGGCAAAGTTCACCTTGACCGGACCCCAAGTACCGCAGGGTCGGCTGAGGCCGTCCCCGGTAGCGCGCGTCGTCGTTGAACCCGGAGACCGCCACCGCCAGGAGCCCGCCGCCATGCCCCCTGTCCTCTACTACCGCACATGCTGACCCCCGCTGATCAGGCGTCGTACCGCTGTGCTGGTGAGCTGACGGCCCGGGAAATGCCGGTCCTCTAGGCCGCGCGCCACGACCTGTCCACCGCGCGCCGTCACGCACTGGACTGCCAGGACCCGGCGTGGGCACAGCCGGTTGTGTGGGATACCGGTCGCCAAGGGGCGTCGCAGCCGCCACCGGTTCACGTCGTTCTTGACCGCGACGAGTACGTGTGGGAGCCCCAGCGTGGCATCGAGGACGGCAGTCCCTCGGCCGTCGACCGGTGGACCTCGCTATGCCGTGTGCCGGCACCGCCGCTTCCTTCCCGGGCCGAGCTGACCGGGCACCGTGCTCCGCTGGCGGACTGGGTGCGGCTGTACGGGCCGCAGGCCCCGGCGGCCGAGCGGGCCGAAGGGGCCGGCTGTCGGTGATCCCAAGCCGATGCTGGTCAAGCCCGTCGCCTCGCTCCCTTCCACCGGCCACTACGAGGTCAAGTGGGACGGATACCGGTGTATGACCGCTGTGCTGGACGACGGCTCCGTACAGATGGTCTCGAGGAGGGGCGCCTCCTTGGGGCGCGCGTTCCCGGAGCTCGTCGCGGCCGTGCGGCGCGACTTTCCCCGAGGGACGCTCGTCGACGGCGAGGTCGTGGTGTGGGAGGAGGGCCGTCTGTCGTTCGAACGCCTGCAGCAGCGGGCCTGTCCACTCTCACTCGCCCGCGGTCATTCCCGTGTGGCGTGTGTGCGGTCGAGGAGGGTGACGCTCCTTCACGGCTGGAATAAGGCTCCGGCCCGGGTTGAGTGACCTGGACAGAGCGTGGGGTGGAAGGGTCAGGGAAGGTCACCCACTGCCTGGTTTGTTCCCGGAAGGTGTTCGCGTCACCCGCGCCTTCCATGACCGCAAAACCGGTATAAAGGGCGTGTGCCCGGATTCAGCCTCGCGGAGAGGCCGAATCCGGGCGCCCACTTCTGTCGCATCAGTCCGACTCATCACTTGCGCGGCATGCGCGAGGGTCGGGATACCCGTCCCCGTCGATCACCTTGCGCACGAAGTAATGCGCCTCTTGGAGTCTCTCTTTTGCCGTTTCGGGATTATCCTCCGCCATAAAGGCTTGATGCGCGAAACCGTACGCAATGCACAGTGCGTTTTTGAAGTCGCCCTCGCACCCTGCCATTCCTTGCGCTATGGCAGAGCCGGCCCGACCGATTCGTTCCTCGTTGGGTTTGATGATGGCCAAGTTCAAGGCCTTTTCGGCCTCTTGTGCCAGCTGGCGGCAGCTTTTTGGTTTGGCCGCGTAAGCAGATGGCGGGGCGGCGATGACTGTTGTGCCGGTGGTGAGTGCGAGCGCGGCGAAGGCGGTGAGGACGCGCCTGAGGACGGGGGTGTTCATATTTCTCCAGCCGGGCGAGGTGGTTTCAGGGCATGACGACGAGTGCGGGGAGGCACGGTGCAGCCACGGGCAGCCTGACGGACTGTCTGTCTGGGTGAGGGGGCGGCTCCGGGGTCGAGCGGCGGGTAGCGGTGTCCGCGCCGGTACGACCGCGGTGGCGGGTGGCCGGCCCAGGCTGTGCGGGGCTATTGCAGGGCGGAGTTGGCGGTGGCTCCGGCGCCGGCGGTGATGGACTGGACAGCGGAGTTCGCGGTGTCCTTGAGGTTGGTCACGGCGCCGGGTTCCGACTGGGAGGTGCTTCCCGAGGAACCGGAGGAGGTCGCTGACGAGGAGCCGCTGGAGCTGGATGACTTGGGGTCGTACTGGTAGGTGTCGCTCACCTTGTGCTCCTGGGTCAGCTTGCCCGGTGCCGGGTAGGTGATCTGCGCGGGGACACGCAGGCCGTCGGGGCCGTCGTCCGCCGCCGCCGGGATGGCCGGGCAGGCAGACAGCGCCCCCGCCACAGCGAGAGCGAGAACGGCCGACCGAATACGCACCAGAGACACGTGTGGCTCCTATTGGTAGATGGGATTTCGCGTGTGCGAGAAAAGCCGTGGGGTCGCACCGTATGCGGCTGGAAGAACAGCGACGGCCCCACGACTTCCAGGAAGCCCTCCAGGTGACGCAGAACAGAAATACCTCCCGATCGGCCATCGCGCAATAACATCAGTCTGATGAAAGGTTTCACCTATACGAAATTCGACGACACACGCAAACGGGCGTTCCCGCCACACGGTGGACCACAGGCAACTCCGCGAACACCTTGTCCACCAAACCGCTCTCACGTGTGAAGGCCGGCAGGTTTATCCGCAGCGTTGACATCTTTGCGGGTGACCTTATTCGCAGAGCTTGAGGCCGGTGGCTTCCTGAACTCCGGGGCTTGATCACGGCCGTAGGCGATACGTACCTCCCGTAGAGGGTTGGTTGGCTCACTCCGCCCCTGCGCACTGCGGGCCAGCCGCATCCTCGCCCAGCTCGAAGGCTCCACGAGGTAGGCGAACCCCGCCGCAGGGACTCCCGCGCCTCAACTTCTCGGGCCGATCCACGCCGAGCCCGGACGAAGTCGACTCCAACCCCAAGATCAACTACTGGCGGCCTTCGAGCTTACCTCTGGACCCCTGGAGGGAGCGGCCGTAGCGGTCAAGGGCGGGGACCGCCAGGGTGTCGTCGGCGTCGAGGAGGGCGTGGCATGCCGTGAACTCGGGGCGGAGATCGTTCTTACCGGACGTCTTGTCTGTGACGATCACCCGGCGTCCAACGGCATACCGCCCTTCGGCGGGTAAGAACGTGTCACCGGCTTTTGGGCGGTCGAGGAGGCCCATAGCAGCGCAGGCGCCGGTGAGAGCGCGCTGAGGATGGCGTTTCCGGCATCCGTGCAACCGTGTGCTCCTCCTGAACGGCCCGGCCCTGGCCCATGCCCTCGGTCTACAAGGTGTTTTGTGGGGTGGGGTGGTTTGCGTGGTGGAGGTGGTGGCTGGTGGCGTTGTGGGCGAGGGCGAAGCCGAGGATGAAGACTTTCTGGCGGGCGAGGCCGTAGGAGACCATGCGGCGGTTCCAGAGGCTGGAGTCGAGTTGTTGGTGGAGGGATTCGGTGTCGCTGCGGTAGGGGTAGAGCTGTTGGTGGGCGAGGGTGTTCTGGGGGATGTGCTGGAGGTGTTCGGCGCGGTGGAAGCCGCGCTCGGTATCACTGGGCGGGCGCCGGCCAGTGGCTGGGTCGGCGGCGATGCGGTCGGTGGGGGTGGTGGTGATGCCGACCGGGACGCGGTGGTTGTGGACTCCGTTGCGGCAGGGGATGCGCAGCAGGTGGTACCAGCGGCTTTTCGTCTTACCCCTGCGGTGTTCCAGGCGGAGGATGGGGACCGGTAGGAGGTGGGTGGTGCCGTCGTTGAGGAGGAGGCGTTCGGCGACGCGTCCCTGGTCGCACCACAGCTCATGGCGGCAGCGGGCAAAGCGCAGGAGCTCGTAGGCGCGGGGGTGGGCGGAGCCGTGCTGCTTGTTGATCACCAGCAGGCCCTGGCGGGCGAGGGTGTCGCGGTGGGTGCCGCGGAAGGCGCCGTCGTAGAGCACGCCCATGCACCCCGGCAGCCGGCCGGCGAGCGCGGTGAAGGAGCGCACGGCGACGGCGGCTTCGTCTTCGTAGGCGTCGCCTGGGACGTGGTGGAAGGCGAGGATGATGCGCCGGCTGTAGCCGGTGTGGCGGGCGGAGGCGAAGAACCACTTCGTCCCCCGCGCCACCGTGGCTGTCGGCGGCCACGTGCCTTCCACCCGGGCTTCTACGGTCATGCAGCTGAGCGCAGAACGTGGAGGTACCGAGGGCCGAAGCCTGGCCGAGGCCTTCTGCCGGACTGCCTCGACCGGGTTGGCAGATCAGCCGTCGATGGCCTGGTAGAGCGTGGTCCAGAAATCGTGGATGGCTCGTGCCGAATCCAGAGTGGACGTCCCGGTCGTGGTGAGCAGGATGCCGACGAGCTGGATTGTGAATCGGCGTAGGTCGTGGTGCCAGCTCCGCCGTCCCAGTCGAACTGGCCGATGGACGCCGGAAAAAGGCCCTGGCTCTTCCCAGGAGCACCGAAATTCCACGTCAGCTGCCTGGAACCGCTTTTCGGGAGGGTTCGCCGTCGGCAGAAGAGAACGTCGGCAAGAGGACTCGACGTCATCCTGCTGGCATGTCAACGTATAGCGTCCCCTCGAAGACCGCCGAATTGGAGGAGGGTGGGGAGAAAGCCGTGGTGTGGAACTGCTTAACGGGATTACTTACCCTCATCAGCGTTTGGAGTCTTGACCGTCTAGCCGATGACGGTCTGAGGCGTGCTCTGGGACGCCGATCCTCTGTGGCTAGGGCTGGGGCTCCAGTCCGGAGTACGCTGAGCGCTTTATAGGCGACGATCCCCGGTTAGCGAAATCGGGAATCTTCCGGATCATCGATGTCGTTCGCATCGGCTGTGCTTGGCGGTGGAGTCGAGCGGACACAGTGGGCCGCGCCGCGCGTTCCTGAGAAGTGTGCTTGGCGCTGTTGCCTGCTGTTCTTGCTCCCACGTGCTGTCCGCCAGGCGCTAGGTGACAAACACCTGAGTGGTGAGCGGTAGGACTTCCATATGCCTCCGGCAACCTCTCCGAAGAGATTCGCTATGCGCCGTACCGCACTTCCGCCCATCCCTTCCGCTTCCGACTTCCCTCCCTGTGCTCCACGCGCGGCTTTCCTGACGGTAAAAGACGCCGCTGCGTATCTCGGCCTTTCGCCCCACACGCTCTACGTCTGGCGGCACCGGCGGCAGGGGCCGCCGAGCTTCCGCATGGGGCCGCGCGGTCGCGTCATGTACCGGAGGGAAGCTTTGGATGCCTGGGTCCATGACCAAGAACAGGCGGATTCCCGTTCCAACGAAGCCCTGAGCCCGCTCAGCGACGCCGCTCTTCAGCGTCGGTCTGGCTACATAACCAGAACCTGACCCGCCGGACGCCGTAGAGCGCCCCACCTTCCCCCTCGAATCAGGAGAAAAAGATTGGCCGGATACATAGAAGATCGCTGGATTAAAAAGAAGAAGGACCCGGTAACGGGCAAGAGGGAAAGAACGGCCCGATACGGCAAGGGCAAGCGATACAAGGTCGCCGGCATACCAGGGGTTCGGGATCGTTCCTTCGAGACCTTGGAGGATGCCAAGGCGTGGCTTCGTCGCGCAGCCACCGACGAGGAGCGCGGGGAATTCGTGGACCCGCGCGACGGATCCATCACGCTGGCCGACTACATCGCGATGCACTGGGCGCCGGGCAGGGGAGGAGCTCCGAAGACGCAGCAGAACCAGGAGCGGAGGGCGCGACTGCACATCGTGCCGTACCTCGGCGAGCTGCCTCTCAGAAGCATCACGGCCGCCGAGCTACGCGCCTACGTCGCGAGATTGGACGCCACTGTCTCCTCGGTCGATTACCGGCGCGGCATCCTGTCCGAGCTATCGAGCATCCTGGAGGCGGCCGTTGACGACAAGCGGCTCGCCAGGAATCCCATGCATGCGAAGTCTGTGAGGTGGCCCAAGGCGCCGCGGGAGCGTCGAGAGGCGTGGTCGTTGGAGACGGCGCTCCGAGTCCGGGACGTGATCAATTCGCGGAACCGGATAGCCGTCGTGCTCGGCCTGGGGTGTGGGCTACGTCAAGGAGAGGTGTTCGGGCTGAGCCCCGAGGACATCGACCATGCGAGGGGGGTTCTTCACGTCCGTCGGCAAGTTCAGTCGGTCGGCGGGAGATTGTACTTTGCCCTGCCGAAGGGGGCGAAGACGCGGATTGTCGACATGCCTCCGTCCGTGGCTGCGGAGTTGAAGCGGCATGTCGAGGAGTGCCCTCCGGTGGAGGTAGAGCTGCCGTGGGGGAGGCCTGAGGCCGACAGGCAGCGCAGAAAGTACTCCCTTCTCCTCACCACGCGATTCGGCAACGCTGTGGCCGTCAACACGTGGAACACCTACACCTGGAAGCCGGCGCTGGCCAAGGCGGGCATCATTCCTCCGCGCCCTAAGGAGGCGAAGCAGTGGCAGTGGGAGGCGGCTCCGAAGGACGGGTTCCACGTGCTGAGGCACACTTACGCCTCGATCATGCTGGAGGCGGGGGAATCGGTGGTGACTTTGGCGCGCTGGCTTGGTCACTCGTCGCCGGCCGTCACGCTTGGTTACTATGCTCACTTCATGCCGGAGGCCGGAAGTAAGGGCCGCACCGCCATCGACGGGCTGTTCGGGAGGGGAGGGGAGTGACAGGTCAGCCGAAACTCCCCATATTCTCCCCAAGGCTGATTGCCGGGTGCCTCCCCGAAGAGCACCCGTTGGAGTGGGTCATGGATTGTAAGGTAAAAGAGCTGCGGAGCCTGGGATAATGCTGCCAGAAGTCACCGCGACCCGCTATGTCGCGCCCTTGCGTGAGGGTGGTTCGCTCCCGGGCATCGTCGAGGCCGACGATCTCGGGACGTACGTCGTCAAGTTCACCGGGGCGGGCCAGGGGCGCAAGACGCTCGTGGCCGAGGTGGTGTGCGGGCGGCTCGCCCGCGCGCTCGGGCTGCGGGTGCCCGACCTGGTCGGTGTGCGGATCGACCCGGTGATCGGGCGGGGGGAGCCGGACCAGGAGGTGCAGGCGCTGCTGAAGTCGAGCGGCGGCCTGAACCTGGGGATGGACTTCCTGCCCGGCGCGCTCGGCTTCGACCCGCTGGCCTTCGAGACGGACGCCGCCGAGGCCGGGCGCGTGGTGTGGTTCGACGCCCTGGTGGGCAACGTCGACCGGTCCTGGCGCAACCCCAACCTGCTGGTCTGGCACGGCGCCCTGTGGCTGATCGACCACGGCGCCACCATGATCTGGCACCACAACTGGCCCTCCGCCGGCGCCGCCGCGGAGAAGGGGTACGACGCCTCGGACCACGTCCTGGCCACCTTCGCCCCCGACCTCGCCGCCGCGACGGCCGAGCTCGCCCCGCGCGTCACCGAGGAGCTGCTGACCGAGGTCGTCGCCGCCGTCCCCGACGTCTGGCTGGAGGACGAACCGGGCTTCGACGGGCCGGACGCGGTGCGCCGGGCCTACGTCGAGGTGCTGCTCGCCCGGGCGGCCGGCATCGGTGACCGGATCACGCTCGGCGAACGCAGCGCCGACAAGCCCTCGCAGGCGCCCGAATGGGTGCGGGTCAGGCTGGACCACAGGAAGGCCGGGAAGTGACGGACCGTATGAAGGACGTCAGGACGAAGGACGTCAAGGAGCGGGACGTCTTCGAGTACGCGCTGCTGCGGGTCGTGCCGCGCGTCGAGCGCGGGGAGCAGATCAACGCGGGCGTCGTCGTCTACTGCCAGGCGCGGTCGTTCGTCGAGGCCCGCGTCCACCTCGACGAGGCCCGGCTGCTCGCGCTCGACCCCGCGGCGGACGTCGCCGGGGTGCGGGCCGCGCTCCGCGCCGTCGAGGGCGTCTGCGCCGGTGGCGAGCGGGCCGGGCAGGCCGCCTGCGACGACGCCGGACGCCGCTTCCGCTGGCTGATCGCGCCGCGCAGCACGGTCGTCCAGCCGGGCCCGGTCCACACCGGGCTGACGCTCGACCCGAGCGGGGAGCCGGAGCGGCTGCTCGACCTGCTGGTCCGGTGAGCCGGGGCCGCCCGCCGGGGCGTTGACAGCGGGTGGCGGGGCTTCTAGCGTCTGATCGGCCGAAGCTACTGAGCGGTTGCTCACCCACCGTCCGAGGGGCCGCCCGGCCCGCTCGCACCGGCCGGGGACGCCGCCCGAGGTGAGGAGAGTCCCCATGTTGACCAGCGAACGGCGGGTGGCCGTCGTCACGGGCGCCGCCCGCGGCATCGGCGCCGCGACAGCCCTGCGCCTCGCCGTGGAAGGCCGCGCGGTCGCCGTCCTCGACCTCGACGAGGCGGCCTGCGCGGACACCGTCGAACAGATCACCCGGGCCGGCGGCGAGGCCCTCGCCGTCGGCTGCGACGTCTCCGACGCGGACCAGGTCGCGGCCGCCGTCACCCGCGTGGCCGCCGAACTCGGCGCGCCGACCGTGCTCGTCAACAACGCCGGGGTGCTCCGCGACAACCTGCTGTTCAAAATGAGCGAGGACGACTGGGACACCGTCATGAACGTGCACCTGCGGGGCGCGTTCCTGATGGCGCGCGCCTGCCAGAAGCACATGGTCGACGCCGGCTGGGGCCGGATCGTCAACCTCTCCAGCAGCTCCGCCCTCGGCAACCGGGGCCAGGCCAACTACTCGGCCGCCAAGGCCGGTCTGCAGGGCTTCACCAAGACCCTCGCCAAGGAGCTCGGCAAGTTCGGCGTCACCGTCAACGCCGTCGCCCCCGGGTTCATCGCCACCGACATGACAGCCGGCACCGCCGCCCGGATCGGCATCGGGTTCGAGGACCTCCAGGCCGCGGCGGCCGGCGAGATCCCCGTGGGACGGGTGGGGCAGCCGGACGACGTCGCCCACGCCATCGCCTTCTTCGCCGGCGAGAACGCCGGCTTCGTCTCCGGCCAGGTGCTGTACGTGGCCGGCGGGCCGCTCGACTGAACGGGGACGCGCAGCCATGACCACCCAGGACACCCGCGGCCCTGCCGGCGGGAAGGTGACGCTCGTCACCGGGGCGAGCCGCGGCATCGGGTACGCCATCGCCGAGGCCCTGGTCGCCCGCGGCGACCGCGTCGTCATCACCGGCCGCGACGCCACCGCCCTGGCGGAGGCCGTCGGCCGGCTGGGCGAGGACCGGGCGCTCGGCGTGCCCGGCAAGGCGCACGACGAGGCCCACCAGGCCGCCGCCGTCGAACGCGCCATGGAGACCTTCGGCCGCGTCGACCACCTCGTCAACAACGCCGGAACGAACCCGGTGTTCGGTCCGATCACCGAGACCGACCTCGGCGTCGCCCGCAAGGTCTACGAGACCAACGTCGTCTCCGCCCTCGGCTTCGCCCAGCAGACGTGGCGGGCGTGGCAGAAGGAGAACGGCGGGGCGATCGTCAACATCGGTTCCATCACCGGCCTCTCCGCGTCCCCCTTCGTCGGCGCCTACGGCATGAGCAAGGCCGCCATGGCCAACCTCACCCTCCAGCTCGCCCACGAGATGGCCCCCGGCGTCCGCGTCAACACCGTCGCGCCCGCCGTGGTGAAGACGAAGTTCGCCGCCGCCCTCTACGAGGGGCGCGAGGAGGAGGCCACCGCCGGCTACCGGCTCGGCCGGCTCGGCGCCCCCGAGGACGTGGCGGGCGCGGTGGCGTTCCTGCTGTCCGACGCGGCGGCCTGGATCACCGGGCAGACGCTCGTCCTCGACGGGGGCCTGTTCCTCAACGCCGCGCTCTGAGCGGTGGGGACCGGGGTCCGCGAGGGCCCCGGACCCCGCGCGGCGGGCGTTGTCAGTGGTCACCGGTAAGTTCTTGGACGAGATCGAGAACCGACCCCGGAGGTTGCTGAAGTGACGGTCACCGACGTACTGCCCGAGTCCTGGCGCGCAGTCCTCGGCGAGGAGCTGGAGAAGCCCTACTTCAAGGAGCTGACCGACTTCGTCGAGGACGAGCGGGCGAAGGCGCCGGTGTACCCGCCGCGCGGCGAGGTCTTCGCCGCCCTGGACGCCACCCCCTACGACCAGGTCAAGGTCCTCATCCTGGGCCAGGACCCCTACCACGGCGCCGGCCAGGGCCACGGCCTGTGCTTCTCCGTGCGCCCGGGCGTCAAGACGCCGCCCTCCCTGCGCAACATCTACAAGGAGATGCGCGAGGAGCTCGGCTACGACGTGCCCGACAACGGCTACCTCATGCCCTGGGCCCGGCAGGGCGTCCTGCTGCTCAACGCGGTGCTGACGGTGCGCGGCGGCGAGCCCAACTCCCACAAGGGCAAGGGCTGGGAGAAGTTCACCGACGCCGTGATCCGCGCCGTCGTCTCGCGGCCCGACCCGGCGGTCTTCGTGCTGTGGGGCAACTACGCCCAGAAGAAGCTCCCGTTGATCGACGAGTCGCGGCACGCCGTCGTCAAGGGCGCCCACCCGTCGCCGCTGTCGGCCAAGCGGTTCTTCGGCAGCCGCCCCTTCACCCAGATCAACGAGGCCGTCGCGGCCCAGGGGCACGAGCCGATCGACTGGCGCGTGCCGGATCTGGAGGTCTGACGGGGCGGGGGCCGGGGCTGGTGGGGGCCGGTGGAGGGCCGGCCCCCGTCGCCCGGCGGTGTTCAGCCGAGGCCGAGGGAGTGCTCGAACCGGTAGGGCACGGCCTTGACGCCGTGCTCCGCCGTGTACGAGCCGCTGCCCGTGAGGCCGGTCAGCTCGCCGCTCCCCGAGCCGGGCACCACCTCGAACGAGCAGCGCACCGTGCCCCGTTCGTCGAAGGTGCCCTCCTCGCGCACCGCGAAGCCGCCCTTCCGCCCCGCGACCGTGCCCTCGAGGAGCTGGTAGCCGGAGAAGGTGCCGGTCCCGTCCGGGGCGTAGGCGATGGTGTACGCGCAGTGCGTGTCCGCCGCCTCGACGGCGCCGCGGTACGTGTTGCGGACGTACGCCCGGGCGAGGCGGGTGCCGCCCTCCGTCCGGCCGAGCTCGTCCTCTTTCCAGTCGAGGAAGGTGAACGTGGAGTCGGCGTGCGTGGTCATGCGGTGGTTCCTCCCGGATCGGACGGCCGCCCGTACGGCCCGGGCGGCTCCCGTACAGCTTCCTGCCCGTACCTGACACCTTCTGTCAGGTTGGCAGCGGAGAGTTGGCCCCGTTCCCGGGCACGGTCGGCGGACGACACCGACACAAACCTCCATACGGATCCGGGCGTTCGGATGCCTCGGCGGGCCGACGCCATGGCCCAAGGGCTGAGGCCGGTCTGACAGCCGGCGATCTGCTGTCAGCGAATCCCCCTGGCCGGGTGATGAAGCCGGTGCTTGTGTGTCGGCATGGAGATCCTGGTTCTGGGCGGAACGGCATGGGTGGCGCGGGAGCTGTCACGGCAGGCGATCGAACGCGGCCATCGGGTGACCTGCCTCGCGCGTGGTGAGAGCGGACAAGTCGCGGACGGGGCGAGACTGGTCGCGGCCGACCGGCGCGACCCGTCGGCGTACGAGCCGCTGCTCGACCGTGTATGGGACGCGGTCGTCGAGGTGTCATGGCAGCCGGGCTTCGTGCGTGGCGCGCTCGACGCGCTGGGCGGCAAGGCCGGGCACTGGGTGTACGTCTCGTCCGTCAGCGCCTACGCGTCCCACGCCACGCCGGGGGCGGACGAGTCCGCGGCCCTGCTCGCCCCGACCGACCGGAGCGAGGTCGACCGCGCGATGTACGGCGAGGCGAAGGTCGCCTGCGAGCAGGCGTCGGCGGCGGCTGTGGGCGACCGTCTCCTCATCGCCCGGGCCGGGCTCATCGGCGGCCCGGGCGATCACAGTGGGCGCTCCGGTTACTGGGCCGCCCGCGCCGCCCGCGATCCGCGGGGGCCGATGCTGGTCCCCGACACACCGGCCTTGCCCACCCAGGTGGTCGACGTGCGGGACCTCGCCTCCTGGCTGCTCGACTCCGCGGAGACGGGAACGACCGGCACGTACGACGCCGTCGGGCCGGTCGTTCCGTTCGCAGAGTGGACCGAGTTGTCCCGCGCGGCCGGCGGGCACACCGGTCCGGTGGTCACCGCCGAACCGGCGTGGCTGCTCGCCAACGGCGTGGCCCAGTACATGGGGCCCGAATCGCTGGCGATGTGGCTGGTCGAGCCGGGCTGGGAAGGGTGGTCGGCCCGGGACGGGTCCTCGGCGCGCGCCGCGGGGCTGCGTCACCGGCCTCCGGCGGAGACGCTGGCCGACACGCTGAGCTGGGAACGCGAGCAGGGGCTGGACCGGGAAAGGCGTGCGGGCCTCAGTGCGCAGCGCGAGCGCGAGCTGCTCGACGCCCTCGGCTGACGGCGCCGGGCCGGGCTCTCCCCGTCCGAGCGGCTGTACAGGCGCCCTCCGTTTCGGCTTCCCGATCCCTGGCGGGCCGGGCCGGGAACCGGTACGGCCGTCCTTGAAGGCCCCTGGGCTTCGCCGGACTCGGCCGGCCGGGGTTCTCGGGCGAGGGTGATGCGGAGCGCCGCGACGGTGGTCAGGCGACAGCCCGGCGGCGACGTGCCGACGCGGGCACCGCGGTCTGCGACAGCACGACAGCCACCGCATGTCAGGCACGGGAACCGATGGTGGGAGCATGCCGGAATGCGTGCAGACCGCCTCCTCTCCCTGCTCCTCCTGCTCCAGAACCGGGGCCGGATGACCGCCCCCGAACTGGCGGCGGAGCTGGAGGTCTCGGTCCGTACCGTCTACCGGGACGTCGAGGCGCTGAGCGCCTCCGGCGTCCCGGTCCTCGCCGACCGCGGTCCGGCGGGCGGCTACCGGCTGCTCGACGGTTACCGCACCCGCCTCACCGGCCTCACCGAGGACGAGGCGGGCAGCCTCGCCCTCGCCACCGTGCCCGGCGCCGCCGCCGAACTCGGCCTGGGCGCCGACCTCGCCGCGGCCCGCCTCAAGCTGGAGGCCGCCCTCCCCACCGGCATGGGGGAGCGGGCGCGGCGCGTCGCGGAGCGCTTCCACCTGGACGCGCCCGGCTGGTTCCGCGACGCCGAACCCGTGCCGCACCTCGCGGTCGTCGCCGACGCGGTGTGGCGGCAGCGTGCCCTGCGGGTGCACTACCGGCGCTGGAAGGGCGAAGTGCACCGGGAGCTGCACCCGTTGGGCCTCGTCCTCAAGGGCGGCATCTGGTACCTGGTCGCCCGCGCGGTGACGGCTGAGGGGGCGGATGGGGCGGATGAGGTGGATACGGGCACCCCTCGCACCTACCGCGTCTCGCGCGTGCTCGCCGTCGAGCCGCTGCCCGGCCGCTTCGAGCGTCCGGCCGGCTTCGACCTGGCGGCCGTCTGGACGGAGACCTCCCGCCGCCTGGAGGGGATGCGTTACCAGGGCGAGGCCCGGCTGCGGGTGTCACCGGGCGTCCTCCGGCTGCTGCCGGCGAAGTTCGGCGCCGCCGGCGCCCGGGCCGCGGCGGAAGCGGGGGCCGCGGCCGCGGACGGGTGGGCGGAGGTCACGCTCCCGGTCGAATCCCTGCCGGTCGCGGTCTGCGACCTGCTCGGCCTCGGCGCGGAGGCCGAGGTGCTGGCACCGCCCGAACTGCGCGCGGCGGTCGCCGCGGCGGCGACGGCCCTCGCCGCGCGGTACGCCGCGGGGGACTGAGGCGGGAGGGCCGCGGGAGCGGGGGCCGACGAAGCGGGCGGCCGGCGGGCCGCGCGGCTGTGGCCGAGGACGCGCGACCGTCGAGCGTCGTCGGGAAGGCGGGCCCGCCGACCCGCGGGTTCGCCGAGTCGCGAACCTGTGGCTCCGCCGAGGCGCGCCGCCGCCGGGGCCGGCGGCTCGGACGGGCCGGCGGCCGACGGGCCGAAAGGCGGCGGGACCGCACCATCGCTGGGTCGAGGAAGGCCGAGCCGGGCCGCCGCCGGGCCGGGGAGGCTCGACGAGCCCCGTGACCCGTGACCCGAGCCGCGTGACGTGTGACCGTCCACGGCCGGGTGATCGTCCCCGCCCGGCCCGAGAGGCCGTCAACCCCCGTACACCTGACGGCAGATGCGCGACGCGTCGCTGCCCGGCTGCCACCGGCCGTACTGCTCGCCCATCGCGCACGTGCCCATGCGGCCGCGGGGCGGCGGCGCGGGGTGCTGCTGTTCGGGTGCCGGGGCCGGCGCGGGTGCCGGGCGGGGGCGTTCCGGCTCGGGGCGGGGCTGGGGGCGGGCCGGGGGCGGGTCCGCTCGGGGCGGGGACGGCGGGGCGTGGTGTTCGGACGGCGGTGGAGCGGCCGGCGGCGGGGGCGCCTCGGAGTGCCGGTCGTCCGCCCGGTCGCTCGCGCTCGGCGAGGAACGCCGGTGCTCGGGGGCGGCGGCGGAGCCGCCGGTGGACGGCGGGGGAGCGGCGGGCCCCCGGGCGTCCGGCCCACCGCGGTACGGCGCCGACGGCCCGTCGCGTCGCGCCGCGCCCGCCCCGGCCGGAGGGACGGCGGACGGCGCGAACGGCGGGCCGAGCACGTCGGATCCCGGGATGCCCGCCCCCGGAAGACCGGGGAGCACCGGCATCGTCGGTAACCCCGGCACCCCTGGCGTCCCCGTCCCCGGAGGCCCCGGCACGCCCGGCACCCCGGGCCCGTCCGTCCCCCGCGGCTCCGGCCCGGTCCTGGCCAGCGACTCGCGGTCGCGCTCCTGCCGCAGGTCCCAGCCGGCCCGGGCGGGAGCGGGCCGGGACGCGTGGTGGCCGGACAGGGAGACGCAGCCGGAGGTGGCCGATAGCGCGGCCACCATCAGCACGGCGGTCATGGGGATCCTGGACATCCGCCCAACCATGCCCGAACAAGGGGCGGTTGGGGATTCCCCTCAGGAGTGACGCCGAGCCGTCACCGGGTCCGCGCGCCCCCGGCGGGCGTCACGAGCCGGTCGCTCCGTCGACGCGCTCCCGGATGAGGTCCGCGTGACCGTTGTGCCGCGCGTACTCCTCGATCATGTGCAGGTGGATCCACCGCAGACCGATCGGCTGTCCCGTCTTGTGGTGCCGGCCGGCGCTCGTCTCCTCCAGGGAGCGGCCGCGTACCGCCGCGCGGGCCGCCGCCACCTCCTCCCGCCAGGCGGTGAGGGCCTCCTCCCAGGTGGCGTCCGCCGGGAACTCGAAGTCGCCGTCCTCGTCCTCGTCGCTGTAGAACCGCGGCGGGGCGTCCTCGCCCGCGAACACCCGGCGGTACCAGTGGCGTTCGACGTCCGCCATGTGCCGGACGAGCCCCAGCAGCGTCAGCGGGGACGGCGGCACGGAGGCGGTGCGCAGCCCCGCGTCGTCCAGGCCCGCGCACTTGTGCTCCAGGGTCGCCCGCTGGAAGTCGAGGAACGCCTCGAGGGACGTGGTCTCGTCGGCGATGTGGGGCGGCTTGTGCCGCTGGGGTTCGGTCATGGCGGTCATCCTGCCCCGGGACGCGGAAACCGGCACACCCTTTTCCGGGGAGGCCCGCGTCCCGGCAGCCGTCGGGGCTCCTGGGGGGCTCCCCCGTATGCTGCACGGATCCACGCATCAAGGAGGATCCGTGAAGATCGGCTGTATCGGACTCGGGGACATCGCGCGGAAGGCGTACCTGCCGGTGCTCGGCGCCCTGCCCGGTCTGGAACTGCACCTCCAGACCAGAACCCCCGCCACCCTGGCCCGCGTCGGGGACGCCCACCGGATACCGGAGGCGCACCGCCACGCCGACCTGGAGGCGCTGCTCGCCGCCCGCCCGGACGCCGTGCTCGTGCACGCCCCCACCGCCGTCCACCCGGAGATCGTCGGCCGGCTCCTGGAGGCGGGCGTGCCGGTCTTCGTGGACAAGCCGCTCGCCCGCGAACTCGCCGACTGCGAGCGGCTGGTCGGCCTGGCCCGGGACCGCGGCGTGCCGCTCGCCGTCGGCTTCAACCGCCGGTACGCGCCCGACTACGCGGCCTGCCTCGACCACCCGCGCGACCTGATCGTGCTGCAGAAGAACCGGGTGGACCTGGCCGAGGAGGCCCGGTCGATGGTCTACGACGACTTCATCCACGTCGCGGACACGCTCCGCTTCCTGGCCCCCGGCCCGGTGACGGACGTGGACGTGCGGGCCAGGGTCGTCGACGGCCTGCTGGAGCACCTCGTGCTCACGCTCGCGGGCGACGGGTTCACGGCGCTCGGCGTCATGAACCGCCGCGGCGGATCCGTCGAGGAGATCCTGGAGGTCTCCGGGCAGGACCGGAAACGGGAGGTCCGTGACCTCGCCGAGGTCGTCGACCACCACGGGGCGCGGACCGTCCGCCGGCGCGGCGACTGGACGCCGGTGGCCCGGCAGCGCGGCATCGAGCAGTGCGTCACGGCGTTCCTCGACGCGGTCCGCGAAGGAAGGATCCCGGACGCCGAGGACGCCCTGCGCACCCACGCGCTGTGCGAGCGGATCGTCAACGCCGTGGAGAAGCGGAGCGCCTGACGCGGGCCCGTACGCCCGTCACGCCGCCGTACAGCGCCAGCGCGGCCAGGGCCGCGTACACCGCCCAGTCCCCGGCGCGTACGTAGGGGCTGGTGCCGCTCGCCAGCGGGACGTCGTACACGGCCGCAGCCGACGCGTCGGTGCCCAGCCGGCGGCCGACCGGGTGGCCGTGCGCGTCGGCCACCGCGCTCACCCCGGTCAGCGTGGCGTGGACCATCGGCCGCCAGGTCTCGGCGGCCCGCAGCGCGGCCAGCGACGCGTGCTGGGCCGGTGCCCAGCCGTGCTGGAACGACGAGGTCGAGGACTGGGCGACGAGCACCCGGGCGCCGTCGGCGGCCAGGTGCCGGCTCATGTCGGGGAACGCGGTCTCGAAGCACACCAGCGGGCCGATCCGCAGGCCCGCGCCGTGTCCGGACGGCAGCGTCATGACGACCTGCCGGTCGCCGCGCCGGCGGTCCTCGGTCGCCGCCTTGCCCACCGAGGTGGCCCAGCCCAGCAGCGAGCGGGCGGGCACGTACTCGCCGAAGGGCACCAGCCGCATCTTGTCGTAGCGGTCGCCCGTGGGGCCGTCCGGGCCGACCGGCACCGAGCTCTTGAAGATGCCGGGCCGGTCCGAGCGGCGCGCGTCCACGTTGACGAGCAGGTCGGCGCCGACCGTACGGGACAGCGTCGCGAGCCGGGCGCGCGGCGCGGGGTCGGCGCCGAGGTCGGTGCCGACGCTGCTCTCGCCCCACACCACCAGGTCCACGCCACGGCCGGCCAGCGTCCGGGTGAGCGCCTCTTCGCGGTCCAGGCGCCGGCCCGGACCGTCGATCACGCCGGGCTGGACGACCGCGATCCGCGCCGTCCCGGCCGCCCGGGGCTGCGGCGCCCACCACCACACCCCGGCGGTGACCGCGGCGCAGCCGGTCAGCCCGGCCAGGCCGGCGAGCCGGGCGCGCGGCAGCGCGAGCACCGCGGCGAGCGCGGTGTTGACGGCCACCAGCAGCAGGCCGACGAGCCAGACGCCCCCGACGGACGCCAGCCGCAGCGCCGGCGGAACCTGCCACTGGCTCGCGCCCAGCAGCCCCCAGGGGCCGCCCAGGTACTCCCAGGAGCGGACGAGTTCGGCCAGCAGCCAGCCCGCGGGCACCAGGACCAGGGCCGCCGCCACCCGGCCGGGCCCCGGACGGCCGCCCAGCAGCCGGTGGACCAGCAGTCCCCAGGGCACCCACAGCAGCCCCAGCAGCGCCGCCAGCACCAGGATGAAGACATGGAGACTGGGCAACAGCCAATGATGGACGGCGAGCAGGAAGCCGGCGCCGCCCAGCCACGCCTCCCGCGCGGCCCGGCGCGGCGAGCCGGCCGAGCGGACCAGCAGCAGCCAGGGGACGAGGGCCGCGTAGGCCAGCCACCACAGGGACGGCGCCGGAAAGGCGAGGGCCGGGAAGGCGCCCGCGACGACCGCGCCGGGCACGCGCCACCGCCCCCCGGCGGGGGACGGCCCCGACGCCGGCGCCGGGAACCTCCCGGACGTCCGCTCCGGGAACCTCACCCTCATCACGTTCTCCCTCGTCGGGGCCGGATTCCCGGCCGGAGATCCAGTGTGCGCGGCACGCGGCGGGAGCAGCCGTGGGGCGGCTGCGACGCACCGCGTCGCCCCGGAAACAGGGGGACGCCGTGAAAGGGCGCACCTTCACAAGTGGGAGCGCCCCCTACGTTCGTCCGCACACCATACGCACGAGCGGGATCCGGCCATCTGCCGGGCGTCCGGATATCGGTCCTTGGCGAGGCCAAAACCCCGACAACAGCGTGCAAGTTTCAGCCTTTCTCATCTCAACGAGGCGGGGAAACGGCGCTATACGGTCCAAAGTGAAGCGAAACGATCCTGGCCCGCGGCGTCAGAAAGGCGTAGGCCGGTACGTATCACGGGTTATCGCCGTCCCGCCCTGGGCAGGTACCGGGCAAAACTGGACAGGAATGCTGGTCGCTTGTTGCTGGGGGGCGGCGTGACTCGCGCATGTGATCGAACGGCAATCCAGTCGCCGCCGGGCACGGGGACCACCCGCGGCCTGACTCCCCTTCCACCCGTCCACCGATCGTTGACGTCCCGGAGGGATCCCATGGACAACCTTGTCGCCGAGGTGACCGCAGTTTCCGATGCGGCGTGTGATGAGGCCCAGGTGCCGTCGTACTACTCCAGGAAGACCGCCGAGATCCTCCACAAGTACGGCCCCGGCCCCCGGATCCACTTTCACGTGGGCATGTTCGAGCCCGGCGTCCACCCCAACACCACCGTCTCGCAGCGCGTCCTGCGCAACCGGCTGCGCGCCTCGCAGGAGACGGTCCTCGACCACGCCGCCCGCCTCTGGGGCGTGCCGGACAACCCGCCGCACCAGCTCTTCGACATCGGCTGCGGCATCGGCGGCGGCTCCATCTACTGGGCCCAGGAGTACGGCAGTTCCGTCACCGCCATCACCGTCACCGCCAAGCACGTCCCGGTGATGGCCGACCTCGTCCGCGAGGCCGGCGTCGAGGACCTCGTCACCCCGGTCCTCGGCGACATCCACGACCTCTGCGAGGAAGCCAGCTACGACGCGGCCGTCGCCATCGAGAGCTCCGGCTACATGGACCGCGAACGCCTCTTCCGGGTCGTCGCCAAGTCCCTCCGCCCCGGCGGCTGGTTCGGCATCCAGGAGCACTTCCTCTGCCGGCCCGAGTGGACCACCTTCATCGACGGCTACTACAAGACCCGCCTCGGCACCCTCGCCGAGTACATCTCCGCCGCCCGCGCGGCCGGCTTCGAGCTCGAACAGGACGAGGACATCACCGACCGCGTCGCCGAGTTCTGGGTCCAGTCCATGGCCTGGACCACCGCCGAACTCGACCGGGTGCAGCGGACGGAGGACGAACCGTCCCCCATCACCGTGGAGCGGCTGCACGAATCCGCCCTCACCCACGGCAAGCTCTTCCGCGCCTGGCGCGATCACGCCGTCGAAACCCGCCTGCTGCTCTTCCGGATGGAGGGCAACTGAGCATGGTCGTCCCCTACGGACCCCCGCCGCGCGCCAGCGCCATCGGCTGGCGGCTGCCCCCCTTCTACTGCCCGATCCCCGACGCCGTCCACCCCCGGCGCGATGAGCTCGAACGGCGCGCCATCGACTGGCTGGACGCCACCGGCATCTTCCGCGACGCCACCGACCGCGCCTGGAGCATCGCCACCCACAGCACCGACTTCAGCTGCCGGATGATCCCCCACGGCCGCGACGAACCCCTGCTCCTCTTCATCGAGTGGAACCACTGGGCGTTCGCCCTCGACGACATCTGGCACGACACCGGCGCCGCCGATGTCAACACCGCCCACATCGTCGACCTCAACGCCCGGATCTCCCGCTGCCTGGAGGCGCCCGGCTCCGCCATGCTCGGCGACTCCCCGTTCGACCGGGCCCTGGAGGACCTCGCCGCCAGGACCCGGGCCGTGGCCACCCCGGTCCAGCTCCGCCGGGTCGCCGAAGGCATGCGCGACTGGCTGTTCGGCGCCTCCTGGCAGGTCAGCAACATCGAACGCGGAGTGATGCCCACGCTCTCCGACTACGTGGCGCTGCGCCCCTCGATCAACGGCACCCGCTTCTCCCTCGCCTGGAGCGAGATCGCCAACGGCATCGAGGTGCCCGCTCCCGAGCTGGCCTCCGCCCCCGTGCAGGCGCTCATCGAGGCCGCCGGGTTCATCGTCAGCTGCGACAACGACCTGTTCTCCTACGCCAAGGAGGACGACCACGAGACCACCGACCAGAACATCGTCAACGTCCTCGTTCACCACAACGGCACCTCCGCCGACCGGGCGCTCCGGGAAGCCCTCGCCATAAGGGACCGGGCCATGACCCTGTTCCTGGCACTCCGCGACCGGATCGCCCGTGACGCGGGACCCGACCTCACCCGTTACCTCGAAGCGCTGGGCCACTACATCGCCGGCTGCATCCGGTGGATGAACGCGGCCCCCCGCTACGCCAGCCCCCGGAACCGGTACGACCTTCCGGTGCCGGGGGCCACCTACGGCATCACCTGGCGGGACACGCCCAGCGATCCGGCGACCGGACCGCTGCCCATCCCCTCCGCCGCCTGGTGGTGGGACCAGCTCGACGCGCTGTTCCACGCGGCGGATCACTCACCCCGGAACCACCGGACGAACGACCGCCACCACGCGCCGCGCGACCGGCCCGCGGTCGAGGGAGCGTCGGCGGGCGGCGCCGGGACGCGCGTCGAACGGTCGCCGGCCGAGGTCTGACCACCGGAGCCGCCGTTCTCCTCCCGCACCGGGGGCTCGTACTCCGGCTCGGGAGGGGCCGGCGGCAGCGGCGCCGCCGCCGTGAACTTGGTGGGCAGAGCCACCAGGTGACGGGACATCAGCGACGACGACCAGCGCAGCTCCGTCTCGGAGACCGCCAGCCGGACGTCCGGCAGCCGGGTGATCAGCGCGTCGATGCCGGTGTCCGCGATGGCCCGGCCGATGTCCTGGCCCGGGCACTCGTGGGCGCCGCCGCTGAACGCCAGGTGCGAGCGGTTGCCGTGCACCGGCGTGGTGGGGTCCGGCCGGATGGCCGTGTCCACGTTGGCCGCGGCCAGCCCCAGGACCAGCGCGTCCCCGGCCCGGATCCGGTGCCCGGCCAGCTCGGTGTCCTGGGTCGCCCAGCGGCCGAGGATGGTGATGAACGGCGGCTCGTCCCACAGCGTCTGCTCGACCGCGTCCGGCAGCGTCATATGGCCGCCGGCCAGGTTGGCCCGGCACCGGGGATCGGTGAGCACCATCCGCAGGGTGTTCGCGATCAGGTTCGCCGTGGTCTCGAAGGCCGCGATCAGCACCAGCCGCAGGTGCTGCTGCACCTCCTCGTCCGACAGCTTGGACTCGTGCTCCAGCAGCCAGCTGGTGAAGTCCGGTCCCGGCTCGCGGTGCTTGCGCTCCACCGTCCGGCGCAGCGCCGCCTGGACGAACGCGTTGCTGCGGACGGCGGTCTCGGTGCCCTTGATCATGTCCCGGGCGGCCTGCACCAGCTCCGGGCTGTACTCCTGGTGCATGCCGAGGAGTTGGGTCATCACCATCATGGGCAGCGGTTCCGCGAACGCGTGCACCAGGTCGGCGGTGCCCGTCGCGCAGAACTCGTCGATCAGTTCGTTGGCGAACCGGGTGATGTGCCGCCGTACGCCCCGCCGGTCGAAACGGGCGATGGAGTCGTTGATGGCGCCGCGCCACCGCTCGTGCGCCTGCCCGTCGGCCATCGAGCAGATGGGCTGCCAGGTGGCGATGGGCGCCAGCGGGTGTTCCGGGCCGATCCGCCCCTCGCGCATGTCCCGCCAGATCCGCGAGTCGCGGGAGAACCGCGACGGGGTCCGGGTCACGTCGAGGTTCTCCCGGTAGCCCAGCACCAGCCAGGCCGGGACGTCCCCGCTGAGCAGGACGGGGGCCACCGCCCCGTGCCGCTCGCGCAGTTGCTCGTACAGGCCCATCGGGTCGTCCTCCGCGGTCGGCCCGTACAGGCGGGCGACGCCGCCGTCCCCGTAGGCGTGGGCCGGGCACTGCGGCGGGGGGGCCGCCTGGGCGGCGTCGGCGCGGGAGTGCTCGTCGGGAGGGGTCACTGTGGCTCCGGGGTGGTGTGAGCGAGGCTGTACAGGTACCGCATGAGGGTCATCAGGGCGTCGCGGCAGGAGGCGCGGTCCCGGGCGTCGCACGCGAAGATCGGTACGGACTCGGGGAGGTCCATCGCCGCCCGCAGCTCGGAGACCGGGTGGACGGGGGCGCCCGGAAAGGCGTTGACGGCGACCACGAAGGGCACGCCGCGCTCCTCCAGGATGCCCACGACCTCGTAACTGACCTCCAGCCGACGGGTGTCGAGCAGCACCACCGCGCCCAGGGCGCCCTCGAAGAGGCCGTCCCAGAGGAACCAGAACCGCTCCTGCCCGGGGGTCCCGAACAGGTACAGCACCAGTTGCTCGTTGATGCTGATGCGGCCGAAGTCCATGGCCACGGTGGTCTCGATCTTCTGCTCGATCCCCGCGATGTCGTCCACGCCGACGCCGGCCTGGGTCATCGTCTCCTCGGTGGTGAGCGGTCTGATCTCGCTCACCGAGCCGACGAGGGTGGTCTTGCCGACTCCGAAGCCGCCCACGATCACGACCTTCACCGCCGCCGCGGCGGTGGCCGGGAGGATGTCCTCCCTCCTGGGGCCGGTGTAGGGGTCAGAGGTTTTGTAGTCCATGCATCACCGCCTCCAAGAGGCCAACGTCAGGAAGGGCAGCGACGGGGACCGGGGGCCTGGCTTCCACGTGACCGCGGCTGAGCAGGTCGTTGAGGAGGACGGTCACCGTGCTGACGGGCAGCGTGAGGTAAGCGGATATCTCGGCGACGGACAGCGGGTAGTCGCACATGTGCACGATCGTCCCGTGCTCGGGCTGGAGACCGGGGTCGGTCTCCGTACGGGCGACGATCAGGGTCACCAGGTCCAGCCCGGTGGAGTTCTGCTTCGATTCGCCGCAGCCCTTGGTGACGATGTACAGCCGGTCCGGATTGCCGGGATCCCATACCCTTTCGGGTTTGCTCATGCCACCGGCCCGGTGACGCGCGGGGGACTGGTGAGATGCTCGCCGATCCTGGCCACCAGGTCGCGCATCCGGTGCCCCATCAGCCCGGCGTCGACGTCGTCGTCGGCGAGCACCGCCAGGAACGCGCCGGCCCCGGCGGCCATCAGGTAGAAGAAGCCGCCGTCCACCTCGATCACCACCAGCCGCATCTGCCCGTCGCCGTGCGGGAATTCGGCGGCCACCGCCGTGGACAGGCTCTGCAGTCCGGCGCACGCGGCGGCGAGGCGGTCCGCCGCGTCGGTGTCGGTGCCGTGCTGAGCCATGCGCAGGCCGTCCGAGGACAGCACGATCACGTGCCGGATCTGGGGCACGCTGGATGCCAGATCCTTGAGCATCCAGTCCATGTTGAACCGCTGCTGCGTCACTTGGCTACTCTTTCTCGTCTGACGGGTCATCACTTGACTGGCCCCGGTCGCCAGCCGGAGCGTCGCCCTTGAGGGCGCTGGTGAACGCGGCCAGCCACAGGCCCGGCTGGGTGGGCTCGGTCTCCGGCTCCGTGCGCGGGGCGGCCTCGGCCGGTGTCGGGGCGACCGCCGCCGCGCGGGCGGCCATGCCGAGGGCGCGCCGGCGGCGCTGCGGAAGGCCGTTGGCGGTGTGGGTGCCCACGGCGGGGGTCTCCATCGCGGGCGGCGGGTCGGGGAGCGGACGGCCGGGCTTCTTGCGGACCTTGGGGGGCGGCAGCGTGGCGGCGCGGGCGATCTCGCCGCCCGGGGTGGCGCTGGCGGTGACCAGTTCGGCGGGGACGATCAGGACGGCGCGCACCCCGCCGTACGCCGAGGGTCGCAACGACACCCGGAAGCCGTAGTTCTTCGCCAGCCGGCTGACGACGGCCAGGCCCAGCCGCGGGGTCTCCCCGAGGTCGTCGAGGTCGAAGCCGCGGTCGGCCATCTCCAGCACCCGGTCGGTGCGGCGGCGGTGTTCGTCGGTGAGGCCGACGCCCGCGTCCTCGATCTCGATGGCGACGCCGGACTGGATCTCGACGGCCGTGAGGTGCACCCGCGTCTCGGGCGGGGAGTACCGGGTGGCGTTGTCGAGCAGTTCGGCGGCGGCGTGGATGACGGGCTCGACGCCCGGCCCGGTGATGGCGACGTCGGCGACCGAGTGCAGGTCGACCCGGCGGTAGTCCATGATCCGGGACATCGCGCCGCGCAGCACGTTGTACAGCGGGATCGGGTTCTTCCACTGGCGGCCGGGGCGGGAGCCGCCGAGGACGGCGATGCTGTCCGCGAGCCGGCCGATCAGCGCGGTGCCGTGGTCGAGGTGGAGCAGATCGCTGAAGACCTCGGGGGTGTTGCCGTGCCGGTCCTCCATCTCGCGAAGGTCGGTGGCCTGTTGGTGGACGATCGCCTGGACGCGGCGCGCGATGTTGACGAACGCCCGGTGGGCCGAATCGCGCAGGCCCTCCTCCGCCTGGACCGCCTCGACCACGAACCGGATGACCTGGCGGTGCTCGGCGGCGTACGGGGAGCTGTCCGAGGGGGACGGCGCGACGGCGCGGACCACCTCGTCGGCGAAGGCGCCGCGCTGGAGCATCTCCACGGCCCTGGGGAGCAGCTCGCTCGCCAACCGGGCGGTGGCCGCGTCCTGTTGGGCCAGCTGGTGGCGGAGGGCTGCCTCCTGTTCGGCGCACCGGCGCCGCAGGGAGTTGATGACACGGCCCCGGCGGGCGGCCTCCGACGAGGTCAGGGCGACCGCCACGGTGGCGGCGGCCCCGCACCAGGCCGTCGGGGTGCGGACGTCCAGGGGGGCCAGCAGGGCAGCGGTGGCGGTGCAGACCGCCAGCACCACAGGAGGGACCAGCCATATGAGGGACGAGGCGGGCCGCCTGACTTGAGGTGACGATCCAGTACCAACCATCGAGTTCCTCGGGGGCTTGGGGGAAATGAGTCGGGGGGCGACGTGGAACCACTGGGGAGGCGTCGCCGCCGGCGCCCGACAGGGGATGCGGACGGTGCGAACGGGTGCGAGCAGAGGCCGAGGTTCCCGGATTCCCCGGGATCTCCCCGGGTTCACCGGGGTTCGCCGGGGTTCTCCGGTCGCGTCGGCGCGGCGGTCGGCGGCAGCGAGCCGTAGTCGCCACGACCGCTGCGGGAATGGAGCGTAGCCTGTCGCGCGGTCGTCCGGCGCGAAGTTGTCATATTCGCGGAAAGGGCTGACGGGGGAATTCGAAAGGCATCACAATGGCCCCGGGGGCGGATTCTCGAAAACATTTTTGAGTGGCCTGAAAATGCGTTCGGGGGATCGGCGGATCGGACTCTCGGGGCCCTCGGAGACTCCCCGGGGCTCTCGGCAACCCCCGGGAGCCCTCGGGGTCTCCCGGGTGGTCAGTCCGACGAACCCTCCCCCCGGCGTCCGGACGTCCGGCTAGGCTCGCTCCACCACACTCATACGGGAGACACGTCATGACGCGGCAAGAGCACGAACGACGCCCGTACACCGCCCTGTTCGAGCGCGAACAGGAGGTGGCCGCCGCGGAGCGGGCCGTGGAGGCCCTGTGCGGCGGCGCGGACGGAAACGGCCGGCCGTCCGGCGGACTCCTCCTCTTCAACGGCGACGCGGGCGTCGGGAAGACCGCCCTGCTCGGGGAGATGCGCAGGCTGGCCGCCGAGCGCGGCGGCTGCACGGTCCTCGCCGCCCGCGGCGGCGAGCAGGCGCAGTCCGTCCCCTTCCACGTCGTACGGCAGCTGCTCCAGCCCGCCCTGGCGCCGATGGAGGAGCGGCAGCGCCGGGAGATCCTCGGCGACTGGTACGACATCGCGGGCCCCGCCCTCGGCATCGCGCCACCGGTCGGACCACAGGCCGACCCGCAGGGCGTGCGCGACGGACTCGACTGGCTCGTCACGCAGTTGGCCTGTACGAAGGAACGGCTCGTCCTCGTCGTCGACGACGCGCACTGGGCCGACGCGGCGTCGCTCGCGTGGCTGACGTCCTTCACCGTCCGGCTGACGGAACTGCCGGTCCTGCTCGCCGTCGCCTACCGGCCGGACGAACTCCCCAAGCACTCACCGGCCTTCGCGGACCTGGTGAACGGCCGCGGCAACCGGCCGGTCACCCTGCACCCGCTCACCCCCGGCGCGGTCGCCCAACTGGTGCGCACCGCCATGGGCCGGGAGGCCGACGACCCGTTCTGCCGCGAGGTCTGGGCCGTCACCGGCGGCAACCCCTACGAGGCCGTCGAGCTCGTCGCCAAGGCCAGGGACCGCAGCCTGCGGCCCATGGAGGAGTCCGCCGCCCTGCTGCGCGAACTCGGCGCCGCCGCCCGCGGCAGCGGACTGGTCGCCCGGCTGGAGCGGCTGGGCAACGCCACCACCCGGTTCGCCTGGGGCGCGTCGGTGCTCGGCACCGAGATCCAGGTACGGGTGGCGGCCATGCTCGCCGGCATGAGCCCGGCCGAGGGCGCCGTCTGCGCCGACCGGCTGCGCGAGGCCCGCATCCTCACCGGCGCGGCCGAGCTGGAGTTCGTCCACCCGCTGATCGCCACGGCCGTCTACCGGGCCATCCCGCCCGCCGCCCGCACCGCGATGCACGGCCTCGCCGCCTGGGCGGTCACCAACGCCGGCCACGGCCCGGCCGCCGCCTCCCGGCACCTGCTGGAGGTCCACCCCGACGGCGACCCCGACCTCGTCCGGCAGCTGCGCGAGGCCGCCCGCGAACACCTGGCCGTCGGCGCGCCCGAGGCGGCCCAGCGGTGTCTGGAGCGCGCGCTGGCCGAGCCGCCTCCGGAGGAGGAGCGCGCCGAGGTCCTCTTCGAACTGGGCTGCTCCGCCCTGCTCACCTCGCCGCCCACCACCATCAACCACCTGCGCTCGGCCCTGGCCCTGTCCGGGCTGCCCAAGAACCTGCGCGTCGACGCCACCTACCGGCTCTCCCAGGCGTACGCCCACAACAGCCAGCTCGCCGAGGCCGCCGAAGTGGTCGCCGAGCACGCCGGGCAGACCCCCGACGGCCCCGGCCGGATGCGCCTCCAGGCCGCCCACTACCTCTGGAAGGGCATCCAGCTGGAGGAAGAGGGCGCCCACGCCCGGTCCCAGGAGATCGCCGACCTGGCCGAACGCCTCAGCGGCCGGGACAACGCCGAACGGGCCCTGCTCGCCCTGCGGGCCTTCGACGCCATGATCCAGGGCGAGGACGTCCTCCAGGTCGTCGAGCTCGCCGACCGCGCCCTGGTCGACGGACGGCTCGCCGACGGCATGGGCTGGACCAACACCGAGTGGGGCTTCGAACTGCCCAGCATCATCGGCATCACCTACGCGTTCTGCGACCGGCTGGACAAGGCCGGGGAGCTGTTCGAGGAGGCGATCCGGGAGTTCGAGATCTCCGGCTGGCGCGGCGGGCATCTCGCCTTCGCCCACGAGTTCCTCGGTCTCGTCCACCGCCGCCGCGGCGACCTGCGGAAGGCCGAGGCCCTCCTCCGCGAGGGGCTGCGGCTCGCCGACCGGCTGGGTCCCGGCGTCCCCATCCAGTGGGACGGCAGCTGCCTGCTGATCGACACCCTGCTCGCCAAGGGCGACGTCGCGGGAGCCCAGGCCGTCGCCGAGAAGTACTCCTTCGGCCCGCCCTACCCGCCCGCCATGGTCATGCCCGACGCCGCCTGCGTCCTCGGCAGGCTGCTCCTCGCCCTCGGCCGCACCAAGGAAGCCGTCACCGAACTGGAGGCGGCGGGCCGGCGGCTGGACGAACGCGGCAGGCACAACGTCCTCTGGGCGCCCTGGTCCCTCGACCTGGCCACGGCCGTGGCCCCCGAGGAGCCCGAGCGGGCCCGCGAGCTCGCCGACCGCTCCCTGAAGTACGCGAACCGGTTCGGCACCGAGACGGCGATCGGCGAGGCACTGCGCCGGGTCGCCTCCCTCGCCGGCCCGGACGCACCCGAGGAGGCCGTCCCCCGCCTGGAGCAGGCGGTCCGGCATCTGGGCGAATCTCCGTGCCGGTACGAGCGGGCCTGCGGCTTGATCGACCTGGGCAAGGCCCTGCTGCGCGTCGGGCGCGGCGAGGAGGCGGTGGACCGGCTCCGGGAGGGGTTGCGGATCGCGGAGGAGTGCGGGGCGGAGGGGGTGGCGGGCGTGGCTCGCGCGGAGCTTGCCGAAGTCGGGGTGGGGTGAGCCCCGGTCCCGCCCTTTCACCGTTTCCTGCGGGGGAGCCCCCAGACCCCCTTGTCCTCAAACGCCGGACGGGCTGAAATCAGCCCGTCCGGCGTTTGACGACAGCGCCCGAAGGGCGCTTCGGGGGTGCGGGGGCTCCCCCGCAGGAAACGGTGAAAGGGCGGGACCGGGGCACTCCGACATGCGATCTCCGCCGCACCGGGGTGCCATGGAGGAAACCCTTGAGGCGGAGGACGTCATGGCGCACGCGGTCTGGAGCGGAGCCCTCACCTTCGGACTGGTAGCCCTACCGGTCCAGATGTTCTCGGCCACCGAAACCCACACCATCCGCTTCAACCAGCTCCAGCGCGGCACCTCCGACCGCGTCCGCAACAAGCGCGTCAACGAGCGCACCGGCGAGGAAGTCCCCCTCGCGGAGATCGTCAAGGGGTACGACATGGGGGACGACTACGTCGTCGTCGAACCCGGCGAGCTGGAGGAGATCGCCCCGGGCCGCTCCAAGGCGCTGGAGATCAGCGGGTTCGTGGACCTGGACACCATCGATCCCATCTACTTCGACAAGACGTACTACCTGGGCCCCAAGAGCAAGGAGTACGCCAAGGTCTACGCGCTGCTCCACGAGGCGCTGAGCCGGTCGAACCGGGCCGGGATCGCCACGTTCGTGATGCGCAACCGCGAGTACCTGGTCGCGGTGAAGGCCGAGGGCGACATCCTCACCCTGCACACCCTCCACTGGGCCGACGAGATCCGCGACCCCCGCACCGAGATCGGCACGCTCCCCGAGCGCGCCAAGGTCGCCGAGCGCGAACTGGCCACGGCGGTACAGCTCGTGGAGGCGCTGAGCGTCGACTGGGACCCCGAGACGTACCACGACACCTACCAGGAGAAGGTCCTCGAACTCGTTCAGACCAAGCGGGCCGGCGGCACGGTGGAGAAGAGCGAGCCGGCGCCGCGCTCGACCAACGTCATCGACCTGATGGGCGCCCTGCAGGCCAGCATCGAGAAGGCGAAGACCGGCGGCGGCAAGGCTGAGGAGGCCGCGGAAGGGGCGGAGGAGGCCGAGCTCCGGCCGCCCGTGCAGCTCAAGGACGCGGCGGAGAAGCGCCGCACCCGGCAGGCGGACAAGGCGGCGGCCAAGAAGGGGACGAAGAAGGCCGCCACGGCGGAGCTGGAGGGGCTGAGCAAGACGGAGCTCTACCAACGGGCCACCGACGCCGGGATCCCCGGCCGCTCCTCGATGAGCCGCGAGGAACTGGTGAAGGCCCTGGCGTCCCACGCCGCCGAGCCGTCCGGCGGCGGCCGGCGCAAGAAGCGGGCGTCCTGAGGGAACGGGCGCCCTCGTGCCCGCCGCACCAGGCCGCCAGACGGTGGAGATCGAGGGCCACCGGCTCTCCCTCTCCCACCTCGAACGGGTCCTGTTCCCCGCCACCGGCCAGACCAAGGCCCACGTCCTGCACTACTACGCGCGGATCGCCCCGGCGATGCTGCCGCACATCAGCGGGCGTCCCGCGTCCTTCGTCCGGGCCCCGGAGGGCGCGGCGGGCGAGAGCTGGGTCGCCAAGAACCCGCCGCCCGGCGCGCCGGACTGGGTGCCGCGGGCCACGGTCCGGCACCGGGACGGCACCACTCAGCAGGTGGTGATCGACTCGGTCGCCGCGCTGGTCGCCATGGTCAACCTCGGCGCGTACGAGGTGCATGTACCGCAGTGGACGGCCGCGGCCGGGCGCGACGCCCACGACCGCGTCGTCCTCGACCTGGACCCCGGCCCCGGCACCGACCTCGTCGTCTGCTGCCGCGTCGCCGAACGGCTGCGCCAGCTCCTCGACGAGGACGGCCTCACCGCCTTCCCGGTCGTCTCCGGCTCCAAGGGGCTCCACCTGTACGCCCCGGTCCACCCCGCCCCCGGCCGCGCCGTCAGCGCCTACGCGAAGGGGCTCGCCACCCGGCTGATGAACGAGCACCCCGGGCTGGTGGTCGTCTCCATGGCGAAGCTGGAGCGGCGGGGGAAGGTCTTGATCGACTGGTCCCAGAACGCGAGCGCCAAGACGACGGCCGCGCCGTACACGGTGCGGGTGCGGGGGGAGCGGGAGGGGGTGGCGGCGCCGGTGACGTGGGATGAGGTGGGCTCCTGTCGGGAGCCCGGGGATTTGGGGTTCGGGTTGGAGGGGGTGGTGGAGCGGGTGGAGGAATTCGGGGATCCGTTGGGGCCGTTGGTGGGGGATGCGGTGCGGGGTGCGTTGCCGTGAGGGGTGCCCCGGTCCCGCCCCTTCGCCGTTTCCTGGGGCTGCGCCCCAGACCCCGCTTGTCGCGGCTTCGCCGCTCGTCCTCAAACGCCGGACGGGCTGGTTTCCAGCCCGTCCGGCGTTTGAGGACAACCGCGCGGAGCGCGGTTTGAGGGGGTCTGGGGGCTCGCCTCCAGGAAACGGCGAAGGGGCGGGACCGGGGCCTACTTCCCCCGCGCCCACTCCAGCAACGCACCGCACCCCCACGTCGTGACCACCCGCTCCGCCGGCACCCCGCACTCCTCCGCCCGCGCACACCCCAGCACCTGCCAGTCCAGCTGCCCCGGCGCGTGCGCGTCGCTGTCGATCGCGAACAGCGCCCCCGTCTCCAGCGCCAGCCGCAGCAGCCGCCGTGGCGGGTCCAGCCGGTCGGGCCGGCTGTTGATCTCGACGGCGGTGCCGAAGCGTTCGCAGGCGGTGAAGACGAGTTCGGCGTCGAAGACGGACTCGGGGCGTTTGCCGCCGACGAGGCGGCCGGTGCAGTGGCCGAGGACGTCGACGAGAGGGTTGGCGACGGCGGCGACGAGGCGGCGGGTCATGCTCTCGGCGTCCATGCGCAGCTTGGAGTGGACGGAGGCGACGACGACGTCGAGCCGGTCCAGGAGCTCGTCCTCCTGGTCGAGGGAGCCGTCGGGGAGGATGTCGCACTCGATGCCGGTGAGCAGCCGGAAGCCGTCCCCGAGCTGCTCGTTGACCTCGGCGACCACGTCGAGCTGCTGCCGCAGCCGCTCGGCGGACAGGCCGCGGGCGATGGTCAGGCGGGGGGAGTGGTCGGTGAGTACGGCCCACTCGTGGCCGAGGTCGCGGGCCGCGCGCGCCATGACGTCGATGGGGCTGCCGCCGTCCGACCAGTCCGAGTGCAGGTGGCAGTCGCCGCGGAGCGCCGCGCGGAGCGCCGCGCCGCCCTCGGTGAGCGGCCGGTCCGCCTCCTGCTCCAGGCGGGCCAGGTAGGCGGGCGTCTCGCCGCGCAGCGCCTCGGCGACGACGGCCGCGGTCTTCGGCCCGATGCCCTTGCGGTCGGTGAGCGACCCGGCCTCCACATGGCGGCGGACGTCCTCGGCGGGCAGCGCGGCGACCACGCCCGCCGCCGTCCGGAACGCCTGGACGCGGTAGGTCGGCGCCCCGTCGCGCTCCAGGAGGAAGGCGATCCGTTCGAGTGCCTCCACGGGGTCCATCCGGTTGCCTCCTCTCTCCGGAATCACGGCCGCCGCAGCGCCGCCGGTGGCAGGAACTCGCGCACCAGCTCGCGGTGCCACCACGCGCCGGTCGTGCGCAGCTCGCGCCAGGTGGTGAAGCGGTAGAGGTAGAGCCGGGCGCGGACGTGGGCGGGTGGCGCGTCGGGGAACGGGTTGTGGCGGAGGAGGCGCAGGGTGTCCCGGTCGTTGTCGAGCAGCCGTTCGACGAAGGGTCCGAACCAGTCCCGGGCGTAGGCCGGGGAGATCCCCGCGAACCACATCAGCCAGTCGAGCCGCAGATGCCAGGGCGCGAACTGCCGGGGCAGGCGGTACGGATCTCCGGGCTTGCCCCGGAAGCCGTACTCCTTCCACTCGGTCTCCGGGCCGAGGACCGGGTCCGACGTCCCCTCGACCACCACCTCGTACCGGCTCCGGCTGACGCTGCCGAAGGCGCCGTACGTGTTGACCAGGTGGTACGCGTTGAAGGACATGTTCATGCGCTGTCCGCGCGAGAGCAGGTTGCGCACCGGCCACCAGCTCAGCACGGCGACGAGCACGGTCACCGCGACGACCAGGACCTCGTACCAGACCGGCGCCGAGGGGGCGGGGGAGGGGCCGGTCACGGAGAACAGGTCCGCCATGGCGTCGCCGTCCACCGCCGCGAAGGCCAGCACGATCGTGATCCAGTTGAGCCAGGCGAAGTTGCCCGAGGCGACCAGCCAGAGCTGGGTGACGATCACCAGCCCCGCCGCGACGCTCGCCACCGGCTGCGGCGCGAAGAGGCCGAAGGGCACCACGAGCTGGGCGACGTGGTTGGCGGCCGTCTCCACCCGGTGCAGCGGGCGCGGCAGCCGGTGGAAGAACCAGCTCAGCGGGCCGGGCATCGGCTGCGTCTCGTGGTGGTAGTACAGGCAGGTCAGGTCGCGCCAGCAGCGGTCGCCCCTGATCTTGATCAGCCCGGCGCCGAACTCCACCCGGAAGAGGAGCCAGCGCAGCAGGAACAGCACCAGCACCGGCGGATCCGTCCGCGCGTTCCCCAGGAACACCGCCAGGAACCCGGTCTCCAGCAGCAGCGACTCCCACCCGAAGCCGTACCACGTCTGGCCGACGTTGACGATCGACAGGTACAGCCCCCACAGCACCAGCCACATCAGCATCGCCGCCCACAGCGGCACCAGGTCGGCGGCGCCCGCCGCCACCGCGGCGGACAGGAGCGCCCCGCACCAGGCGCAGCCGGCGAAGAAGCGGTCCGAGTAGTGCCACCGGAAGAGGGTCGGGATCCGGCGCGCGGGGACGTACGCCAGGTAGCGCGGCACGGGCAGCATGCCGCGCTCCCCGATCAGCGCCCGGAACTGCAGTGCCGCCGAGGCGAAGGCGACCACGTAGAGGACGGCCAGCCCGCGCTGGAAGACCAGCCGGCTCAGCCCGTACCCGGAGGCCGTGAACCACTCCATGCCCCTCCGAGTACCCCGCGCGCCCCCGTCGACCGCGCAGTCACATCGAAGAAACGGACAAAAGGTGGCAGAGTGAATCCATGGTTGATCGGGGAGCCACGCCTGCCTCCGGAGCGCTGCCGGACGACTGGCCCGCCCGTCCGGAGCGCTGCCTCGCCCTCAACCACGTCGGCACCTTCGACTGGGACCTCCTCAGCGGACGGCTCCACCTCGACCCCATCGCCCTCGACATCCTCGGCGTGCCGCCCGGCGAGTTCCACGGCAGCGTCACCGACCTCGCCGTCCGGGTGCCGCGCGCCGACGGCGCCCGGCTGGACGCCCTGGTGTCGCGGGCCCTGAAGGACGGCAGCGAGAGCTACGGCGCCTACCACCGGGTGCGCTGCCCCGACGGCCTCCGCTGGGCCTACACCCAGGGCCGCATCGAGCGGGACGCCGCCGGCCGGCCCCGCCGGATCCTCGGCATCCTCCGCGAGGCGAACGAGGAGCTGCGGCTGCCGGACCGGCCGGGCGAGCGGAACGGCGACCGCCGCCACACGACCACCGTCGTCGAGACCACCACCGCGGCCCTCGCCCACGCCAGGACCGTCCAGGACGTCATCGACTTCTTCAAGGACGCCCGCGCCGTCGAACACCTCGGCTCCGACCTCCTCGTCCTCGGCCTGGTCGAGTCCGGGCGCGTCCACCTCGTCGCCGAGGGCCCGTCCGAGCACTTCATCCCCGGCACCCGCTACACCCGGATCGACGACGACTTCCCGATGAGCGAGGTCATCCGCACCATGACCCCGCGCTTCATCGAGTCCCGCGAGGAGTGGGCCCGCTGCTACCCCTGGCTGTGGGAGCGGATCAAGGGCATCGGCATCTCGTCGGCCGCCTACCTGCCGCTGATCGCCCAGGCCCGGCCCATCGGCGCGCTCGGCCTGCTCTACCGCGAGGCCCGCGGCTTCACCCGGCAGGAGCGCGACCTCTTCATCGCCCTCAGCAGCAGCCTCGCCCAGAGCATCGCCCGCGCCATGCTCTTCGACCAGGAGCACGACCTGGCCGAGGGCCTCCAGCAGGCCATGCTGCCGCGCCGGATCCCCGAGGTGCCCGGCGCCCAGATCGCCGTCCGCTACCGCTCGGCCCGGATGGGCCGCGACATCGGAGGCGACTGGTACGACGTGGTCCCGCTGCCCGGCGGCCGGGTCGCCGCCGTCATCGGCGACGTCCAGGGCCACGACACCCACGCCTCCGCCGTCATGGGCCAGCTCCGCATCGTCCTGCGCGCCTACGCGGCCGAGGGGCACTCCCCGGGCACGGTCATGGCCCGCGCCTCCGCCTTCCTCCACGAACTGGACACCGACCGCTTCGCCACCTGCTCCTACGCCGAGGCCGACCTCACCACCGGGTCCGTCCAGCTCGTCCGCGCCGGGCACATAGACCCGCTGCTCCGGCACGCCGACGGCACCTCCCGCCGGCTGCCCGTCGCCGGCGGGCTGCCGCTGGGCCTGTCCGCCGAGTTCGGGCGGCTCGACTACCCCGTCACCACGGTGGAGATCGAACCCGGCGAGACGCTGATGATGTTCACCGACGGCCTGGTCGAACAGCCGGGCTCCGACCTCGACGAGGGCATCCGGCTGCTCGCCGGTCTCGTCCAGGAGGGCCCCGACGACCTGCACGACCTCGCCGACCGGCTGTGCGACGTCGTCGAGGAGCGCGTCGGCGAGGACGACATGGCCATCCTCCTGCTGCGCCGCCAGGGCACCGTCGCCCGCCCGGGCGGGCGCCTCCAGCAGCACATCGCCCCCGCCGACCCCGAGGCGCTGTCCGCCGCCCGGCACATGATCCGCACCGCGGTGCGGGCCTGGGGCGTACGGGACCGGGCCGACGACATCGAGCTCGCCGCCGACGAGCTGGCCACCAACGCCCTGCTGCACACGGACGGCGCGGCCGTGGTCACCATCCGCATGCTCCCCGGCGCAGGACGCCGGCTGCGCGTCGAGGTCGAGGACCGCTCCAGCGCTCTGCCCCGCCGCCGCGAACCGGGCGAGTCGGGCGTCTCCGGACGCGGCCTGCTGCTCGTGGACCGGCTCGCGGACGTGTGGGGCGTGGAGTCGCGGGGGAGCGGCAAGTCGGTGTGGTGCGAGTTCGACCTGGGGCCGGCGTCCCGGGAGGGCTCCGGGCCGCCGGAGCGGCGGAGTCCGTAGGGCCGCCGGAACCGTGCTGACCGGAGGGCGGGTAGCGTGCCGCCATGGACACTTCCGGGGGAGACACCCTTCAGTCGGCCGTCATGTCGACGGCCCGTCAACTTCTCGCCACCACAGGGCCGGCCGGGCTCACGCCCGACGCCGTGGCACGGGCGGGCGGTCTGCCCGCCACCGAGGTCGCGGGCGTCTTCCCGCACCGGGACGAGCTGCTGACCGCCCTGCTGATCGACGCCTACGACACCTCCGCCGCCGCGCTGGAGGAAGCGGACGGGCGGGCCCGCGAGGCCGGGGCGCCGGCCGGCGCGCGGCTGCTGGCCGTCGCCCGGGCGGCGCGGGCCTGGTCCCTCGCCCACCCCGCCGAGTTCGCCCTGCTCTACGGATCGCCCGTGCCGGGCTACCACGCCCCGCCCGAGACCATCCCGCCCGCCGCGCGCACCCCCGCCGTGCTGGCCGGCGTCCTGCGGGCCGGGCTGGAGGCCGGGGAACTGACCCCGCCGCGGCGGGCCGTGCCCGGGCCGCCCCTGATCCGGCCGGAGGCGGTGGCGGTGTTCGGCGAGACCCCCGGCGAGCCGTTCGCGGACCTCATCGAGCGTGGGATCGTGCTCTGGAGCGGCCTGATCGGCCTCCTGTCCTTCCAGGTCTTCAGCCGCACCCACGACAGCGTCCGGGATCAGGCGGCGTTCTTCGACTACGCGGTCGCGGTGGTGGCGGAGGGCGTCGGACTCACCGTGCCCGCGGGCGAGGACGGTCAGCCCGCCGGGGGCTGATCCGCCCGCCGGAAGACGACGGCGGCGCCGAGCACGGCGGCACCGTTCGGGTGCCCGGTGAGGCGGGAGGTCCGGGCCGCCGGGGCCAGGTCCGCGATCACGCCGACGCGGCCCTCGGCCACGGCCCCCCGGCCGCCGCCCGTCGAACTCCGGCTTCGCGCCGGCACCCGCCGGACGGCGGAGCGTGTTCACCCCGCCGTGCCGCCCCACGGGCCGCTCCCGGCCCGGCCGGTGAACCGGCGCGCACCCGCGCACGACCGGCACACCCGCCGCCCCGTTCACATCGCGAAGAGGCCAAGGTCACAGCCTTGTCCCCTGCTGCACAGCGCGCCGGACCCCCTAGCCTTCCCCCCATGACGGTCCTGCCCGAAGAAGGCTTCTCCCTGGCCGCCGAATTCCCGGACGCGACCCGCGAGCAGTGGCAGCGCCTCGCCGAGGGCGTACTGCGCAAGGCGGGGACGGAAGCCGGGGGAACGGCGGCGGAGGACGCGCTGGCCACCGCCCTCCAGGACGGGCTGAGCACCCGTCCGCTCTACACGGCCGACGACCCGGCCCCGGACCCCGGCCTCCCCGGCTTCCCGCCGTTCGTCCGCGGCGGACGCCCCGAGGGAACGGCGGTCTCCGGCTGGGACGTACGCCAGCTCCACGCCGAGCCTGACCCCCGCCGCGCCAACGAGGCCGTCCTGGCCGACCTGGAGAACGGCGTCACCTCCCTCTGGCTCACCGTCGGCCCCACCGGCATCCCCGTCGACGGCCTCGCCGCCGCCCTGGACGGCGTCTACCTCGACCTCGCGCCCGTCGTCCTGGACGCCGGAGCCGACGCGGAGGCCGCGGGCCGGGCGCTGCTGCGGCTGTACGAGGAGCGGGGCGTCCGGCCCGGCACGGTCCCCGGCAACCTCGGCATCGACCCGCTGGGTACCCTCGCCCGTACCGGCGGCGAAGGCCCCGGTACCGCCCTTGCGGTGCGCTGCGCACGGGAGTTCCCCGGCCTGCGCGCCCTCGTCGTCGACGCCCTGCCCTACCACGAGGCCGGCGCCTCCGCCGCGCAGGAACTCGGCTGCGCCCTCGCCACCGGCGTCGCCTACCTCCGCACCCTCACCGACGCCGGCCTGGACGTCGACGCGGCGTGCGGGCAACTGGAGTTCCGTCTCTCCGCCACCGCCGACCAGTTCCTCACCGTCGCCGCCCTGCGCGCCGCCCGCCGGCTCTGGGCCCGCGTCGCCGAGGTCTGCGGCGCGTCCCCCGCCGCCCGCGCGCAGCGCCAGCACGCCGTCACCTCACCGGTGATGATGACCCGCCGGGACCCGTGGGTGAACATGCTGCGCACCACCGTCGCCTGCCTCGGCGCGGGCGTCGGCGGCGCGGACGCCGTCACCGTCCTGCCGTTCGACAGCGCCCTCGGCCTCCCCGACGCGTTCGCCCGGCGGATCGCCCGCAACACCTCGTCGATCCTGCTGGAGGAGTCGCACCTGGCGCGGGTCGTCGACCCGGCGGGCGGCTCCTGGTACGTCGAGCGGCTGACCGACGAGCTCGCGCACGCCGCCTGGGCGTGGTTCCAGGAGATCGAACGGGCCGGCGGCCAGGAGGCCGCGCTGCGCTCCGGGATGATCGGCGAGCGGCTCGCCGCCACCTGGGCGGACCGCTCCCGCCGCCTCGCCACCCGGCGCGAACCGGTCACCGGCGTCAGCGAGTTCCCGCACCTGGACGAGCGGCCCGTCGAGCGGCCGGCCGCGCCCGCCCGGCCCGCCGGCGGCCTGCCGCGCGTCCGCCGCGACGAGGCGTTCGAGGCGCTGCGCGCCCGGTCCGACGCCCACGCCGCCGCCACCGGCGCCCGCCCCCGCGTCTTCCTCGCCGCCCTCGGCCCGGCCGCCGCGCACACCGCGCGGGCCGGCTTCGCCGCCAACCTCTTCCAGGCGGGCGGTATCGAGCCCGTCCACGACCCGGTCAGCGTCGACGCGGACACCGCCGCCGACGCGTTCCGCCGCAGCGGCGCCACCGTCGCCTGCCTCTGCTCCTCCGACGCGCTCTACGCCGAGCGGGCCGAGGACGTCGCCCGCACCCTCAAGTCCGCAGGCGCGACACGGGTGTTCCTCGCCGGCCGCCCGGGGGACCGGCGCGACGACTGGCAGCGCGCGGGCGTCGACGCCTTCGTCTCCGCCGGCGACGACGCGGTCGCCCTCCTCTCCTCCGTCCTCGACCACCTCGGAGTGGCGCGATGAGCATCCCCGACTTCTCCCGCATCGACCTCGACCCGGCCGGACCGGGGGCGCAGGCCCCCGCCGACGCCGGGCAGTGGCGGGCGGCCCTGAAGGAGAGCACCGGACGGAGCGCCGACGACCTGCTCTGGGAGACCCCGGAGGGCATCGGCGTCAAGCCCCTCTACACCGCCGACGACCTGCACGGCCTGGACTTCCTCGGCACGTACCCCGGCATCGCGCCCTACCTGCGCGGCCCGTACCCGACGATGTACGTCAACCAGCCGTGGACGATCCGGCAGTACGCCGGTTTCTCCACCGCCGAGGAGTCCAACGCCTTCTACCGCCGCAACCTCGCGGCCGGCCAGAAGGGCCTCTCCGTCGCCTTCGACCTGCCCACCCACCGCGGCTACGACAGCGACCACCCGCGCGTCACCGGTGACGTCGGCATGGCGGGCGTCGCCATCGACTCGATCTACGACATGCGGCAGTTGTTCGACGGCATCCCGCTGGACAAGATGAGCGTGTCGATGACGATGAACGGCGCCGTGCTGCCCGTCCTCGCGCTCTACATCGTCGCCGCGGAGGAGCAGGGCGTACCGCCCGAGAAGCTGGCCGGGACCATCCAGAACGACATCCTCAAGGAGTTCATGGTCCGCAACACCTACATCTATCCGCCGAAGCCGTCGATGCGGATCATCTCCGACATCTTCGCGTACACCTCGCAGCGGATGCCGCGGTACAACTCCATCTCCATCTCCGGCTACCACATCCAGGAGGCCGGGGCCACGGCCGACCTGGAACTCGCCTACACCCTCGCCGACGGCGTCGAGTACCTGCGGGCCGGCATGGGCGCGGGGCTGGACGTGGACGCGTTCGCGCCCCGGCTGTCGTTCTTCTGGGCGATCGGCATGAACTTCTTCATGGAGATCGCCAAGATGCGGGCGGCGCGGCTGCTCTGGGCGAAGCTGGTGCGGCAGTTCGACCCGAAGAGCCCCAAGTCGCTGTCCCTGCGCACCCATTCGCAGACGTCCGGCTGGTCGCTGACCGCGCAGGACGTCTTCAACAACGTGACGCGCACCTGCGTCGAGGCGATGGCCGCCACCCAGGGACACACGCAGTCGCTGCACACCAACGCCCTGGACGAGGCCCTCGCCCTGCCGACGGACTTCTCCGCGCGCATCGCCCGCAACACCCAGCTCCTGCTGCAACAGGAGTCCGGCACCTGCCGGGTGATCGACCCGTGGGGCGGCAGCGCGTACGTCGAGCGGCTGACCCACGACCTGGCGCGCCGGGCCTGGCAGCACATCCAGGAGGTCGAGGCGGCGGGCGGCATGGCCCAGGCCATCGACGCCGGCATCCCCAAGCTGCGCGTCGAGGAGGCGGCGGCCCGCACCCAGGCCCGCATCGACTCCGGCCGGCAGCCGGTCATCGGCGTCAACAAGTACCGGGTGGACAGCGACGAGCAGATCGAGGTCCTCAAGGTCGACAACTCCTCCGTCCGCGCCCAGCAGATCGAGAAGCTGCGGCGGCTGCGGGAGGAGCGGGACGAACGCGCCTGCCAGGACGCCCTGGACGCGCTCACCCGCGCCGCCGGCGGCGACGGCAACCTGCTGGAGCTCGCCGTGGACGCGGCCCGCGCCAAGGCCACCGTCGGCGAGATCTCCGATGCCCTGGAGAAGGTGTACGGACGTCACGCCGGCCGCATCCGTACCATCTCCGGTGTGTACAGGCAGGAGGCCGGACCGTCGTCCGGCGTGGAGCGCACCCGCGCGCTCGTCGAGGCGTTCGAGCGGGAGGAGGGCCGCCGGCCCCGCATCCTGGTCGCCAAGATGGGCCAGGACGGGCACGACCGCGGCCAGAAGGTGATCGCGACCGCCTTCGCCGACCTGGGCTTCGACGTGGACGTCGGCCCGCTGTTCCAGACCCCGGCGGAGGTCGCCCGGCAGGCGGTGGAGGCCGACGTGCACGTCGTCGGCGTCTCGTCGCTGGCAGCGGGGCACCTCACGCTGGTGCCGGCGCTGCGCGAGTGCCTGGCCGAGGAGGGGCGCGAGGACATCATGATCGTCGTCGGCGGGGTGATCCCCCCGCAGGACGTGCCGACGCTGCTGGAGATGGGCGCGACCGCCGTCTTCCCGCCCGGCACGGTGATCCCCGACGCCGCCCACGACCTGCTGGGGACCCTCGCCGGGGCCGTCGGCCACGCGCTGTGAGCCGGGCGGCCGGCTGATGGCGCGCGCGATCGATCTGGACGCGGTCGTCAAGGGCGTCCTGGACGGGAAGCGGGCGGCGATCGCCCGTGCCGTCACCCTCGTCGAGTCCACTCGCGCCGACCACCGGGAGCTCGCCCAGCGGATGCTGGTGCAGTTGCTGCCGCACGCGGGCGCGGCACGGAGGATCGGCGTCACGGGCGTGCCCGGGGTCGGCAAGTCGACGTTCATCGACGCCCTCGGCACGATGCTCACCGGGCTCGGCCACCGGGTCGCCGTGCTCGCCGTCGACCCGTCGTCGACGCGCACGGGCGGCAGCATCCTCGGCGACAAGACGCGCATGGAGCGGCTGGCCGTCGACCCCGCCGCCTTCGTCCGGCCGTCGCCGACGGCGGGCACACTCGGCGGTGTCGCCAAGGCGACCCGCGAGACGATCGTGGTGATGGAGGCGGCCGGTTACGACGTCGTGCTCGTGGAGACCGTCGGCGTCGGCCAGTCCGAGACGGCCGTCGCCGGCATGGTCGACACCTTCCTCATGCTCACCCTCGCCCGCACCGGCGACCAGCTCCAGGGCATCAAGAAGGGCGTCCTGGAACTGGCCGACCTCGTCGCCGTCAACAAGGCCGACGGCCCGCACGAGCGTGACGCGAAGTCCGCCGCCCGCGAACTCGCCGGTGCCCTGCGGCTGTTGCGCTCCTCCGACGCGGCCTGGAACCCGCCCGTCCTCACGTGCAGCGCCCGCGAGAACACCGGCCTGGACGTGCTGTGGGACCGCCTGGAGCAGCACCGCCGCGTGCTGGAGGCGACGGGCGAACTGGCCCGGCGGCGCAGTGAGCAGCAGGTGGAGTGGGCGTGGGGCATGGTCCGCGACCAGCTGCTGGGCGAGCTGCACGCGCACCCGGGGGTGCGCGCGGTGACGCCGGACGTCGAACGGGGGCTGCGCGACGGCACGTTGACGGCGACGCTGGCGGCGGAGCGGATCCTGGGGGTGTTCCGGGGGGAGCGCGGGGGGACGGAAGGCGGGCCCGGCGCCGGTTAGGGCTCGCGTGGGTGCCGGGGCGGAGGTTCGGCACGCGGACGGGTCCCGGAGCGCCGCCCGCGCGGGCGCCCTACACCGGCGCCGGGCGGTGGCTCCCCCGGCCTCACCGAGGAGCCCGCAACCCGCTGATCACCATATGGATCAGCAGGTCGAAACTCTCCTCCAGCCGCTCGGGGAGCCCGAACGCGGCCTCGGCCTCCAGCACGGCGAAGCCGTGGAGCGCGGCCCGCAGGCAGCGGGTCGCGTGCACGGCCGCCGACTCCGCCATGCCGTACGCGCGGAGCGCGGCGAACACGATGCCGAGCAGGCGCTCCCCGGCCTCGGCTGTCCGGGGCTCGGGGCGCTGTACGAGCACCGCGTACCGGTGCGGGTGGCGCAGCGCCCAGTCCCGCCAGGCGAGCATCAGCGCGCGGATCGCGTCGTCCGCCGAGCGGCCGAGCACGGCGCGGCCGACCTCGTCCGTGAGGTCGTCCAGGATCCGCGCCGACATCAGGTCGCGCAGCTCGGCGAGGTTGCGGACGTGCTTGTAGAGCGACGGGGTGGCGACACCGGCCCGGCTCGCGACGGCGGACAGCGTCAGGGCGGCGGGGGAGCCCTCGTCGACGATCGCCAGGGCGAGATCGACGACGGCGTCGGGGGACAGGGCGGCCCTAGGCACGGACGCCCTCCCCGAGGCCGAGGAAGGCCAGCACGGCGGCGGTGACGCGGTCGGGGCACTCGACGTGCGGATAGTGCCCGGCGCCCTCGATCATCTCCAACCGGCCGAGCCCGGGCGGGAGTTCCGCCACGATGCCCTCCCCCTCGGCCCGGGGGTCGGGCCAGTCCGGATCCAGACCGCCCTGGACGATCAGCACCGGGCGCCGGACGCCGGCGAGCCGGGCCCCCGCGTCGGTGGGCGCGGACATGCCCATCCGGGCCACCGCGGCCATCCGCCCCGGCCTGCGCAACTCCGCCTCCAGGGCGGCGAGGCGGGCGGGTTCGACACCGGCGGGGTGAGCGTGCCGGAGGTACCGCTTCCACAGCCCGACGCTCCGGAATACCCCGGCGCCCAGGAGCAGGGCGAGCCCCTTCCGGTACCGGGCGTCCGAAACCAGCGCGCCGACATCGACGCGCTGGGCGCGGGTGAACGGCCCGATGCCCACGACGGCACGGACGAGCCCGGGCTCCTCGGCCGCGGCGATCACGGCGGCCCCGCCGGCGAACGAGTGCCCCACGACGACGGCGGGACCCCCCAACCGCCGCACCAGCGCCACCAGATCCCCCGCCACCGCCGTCCGCGACCACGCCCCCCACCCGGCATCCGACTCCCCGTGCCCCCGCAGATCCGCCCGCGCGACCCGGTACCCCGCCGCGACCAGCCCGCCGGTCATATCGCGGTACGCGTCCCGGCTGTCCCCCATCCCGTGCGCGAGCACGACGAGCGGTCCTTCGCCGGCGACGTCGTAGGCGATCCGCTTGCCGTGGACGGTCAGGTATGCGGTCATGGTTCCCCCGTGCTCGCTTATGTTGTTAGCCATGAAGCTAATGTCCTTAGCTTTCGTTGGCAAGGGCCCGTCGGCCGCGGGCGCGGTGGAGGCGGCGGGGCCCGGCGGGCGCCGGGATAGCGTGGTGTGTCGAGAATGGGTGGAAAGCCGAAGGAAGGAAGGCTGTCCGTGGGCGACGAGGCGGCGGGGCGGGCCGAGGAGATGGTGGAGGCGTTCAAGGCGCTGGCCAATCCGGTGCGGTTGCAGATCATGCGGTGGCTGAGGGATCCGGACCGGGAGTTCGCGGAGTACGAGCCGATCGCGGACCGGCGGGTCGTCGGCGTGTGTGTCAGTCACATCCAGGCCAAGAGCGGGCTGGCGCAGTCGACCGTCTCCTCCTATATGGCCGCTTTGGAGCGGGCGGGGCTGGTGCGTTCCACGCGGGTGGGCAAGTGGACGCACTACCGGCGGGACGAGGGGCGGTTGCGGCGGCTGGCGGATGCGATCGGTGAGCAGATCTGAGCGGTTCGCGCGCCCCTTGATCTATCGACGTATCGGGATATTGCGATATGATCGCTTCCATGGATGCGACGACACCGAGCAAGTCCGCCCTCATTGTGCACGCCCACCCCGAGCCCGGCTCCTTCAGTACCGCCCAAATGCGGGCCGCCGCCGAGGAGTTGCGGCGCTCCGGCCACTCCGTGCGGGTGGTGGACCTCTACGTCGACGGGTGGTCCCCGGTCCTCGACCGGCATGAGTTCGGGCCGGTCGAGGGGCACTTCAAGCCGCAGGCCGAGCAGCGGAAGGCCGTCCGGGAGGGGACCCTGCCCGTCGAGGTACGGGCCCATCTGGACGCGGTGCTCGACGCCGATCTGCTGGTGCTGTCGTTCCCGCTGTGGTGGTTCTCGGTGCCCGCGATCCTCAAGGGCTGGATCGACCGCGTCTTCGCCATGGGGGCGGTCTTCGGCGGCGACCACGGCGTCTTCGACCGGGGCGCCCTGCGCGGCAAGCGCGCCATGGTCCTCGTGACCACCGGCGGCACGGCGGAGTCCTTCGCCCGGGGTGGCTCGTTCGGGGCGATGGACGACTTCCTGTACCACATCCGGCGCGGGATGCTGGAGTTCGTCGGCTACGAGGTGCTGCCGCCCGTCGTCACCTACGGGCCGGCCCATATGACCGACGCCGACCGCCTGGCCGCGCTGGAAGCCGTCCGGGAGGCCTTCGCGGGGGCCGTCCCGGCGCTCGGCGACGCCCGCGCGGCGGCACCGGCGGCGGTCTGAGCCCCTGCTGCGGGCGTCAGTCGTCCTCCGTCCACGGGAACTCCCCGATGTCCCGCAGGCGTTCGGGCCGGGACAGGGCCGCGGTGAAGGCGCGCCAGCAGGCGAGAGGGAAGATCAGGATCGCCCGGCCCGGGTTCTTGCTGTCCCGGATGAGCACCCTGTCGGCGAAACGGTCGGACGCCTCGACGCACTCGCCCCGGCCGGGATCGCTGTGACTGGACCGGCGCCAGGCGGCGGCGCCGCGTGCGACTGCGGGCGTGCGGGTCACGGTGACTCTCCTTCGCTGACGGCGGCGCCTCGGCGTGCACGGTTGCCAGCCTCCCCGAGGAGACGCCCGCTGGATAGCCCGCCCGTTCGCCCGCCGCGCGTTCGCCTCCACCGGGTGGGGCAGGCTACGAGTCGCCCCGCTGTCCACCGGAGGGGAGCCACGTCCACCGCGCCCTCCGATCCGGTACCGCCGACGCGGTCTTCCTGGGCAGCGGTGAGCCGGTCGGCGGCCGGGAAGCGATCGAGAGGATGTTCCGGGACACGGTGATCGTCCACGCCGACGGAACACCGCGCACCCAGCACGCCGTCACCGACATCGCCGTCGAGGTCGACGAGCGGGCGGTCGCGCGCTCGTACGTCACCGCCCTGCAGGCGCTGCCCGGCCTGCCGTTGCAGCCCGTCGCCGCCGGCCGGTACCGCGACCGCTTCGCGCGCCACGACGGGCCGTGGCGCTTCGCGGAGCGCCGGGTCTGTATCCGCCTGGCCGGCGATGTGAGCCGCCACCTGAGGCGGCCCGTCGCCGCGTCGTGACAGCCCGCGGAACGACGAAGGCGAGGAGTCCTCTCCTCGCCATGTTCAACATATAGCGCACAGGGGGCCTTGCGGCAAGGCCCCGGTCATAGCGCAGAATCTCCAGCCGAAGCCCGAAGAGCTGCGGAAACGGCGGAATCACGTCCTTCCGTGGCCGGGTGCACAGTGATCTCGTGGAAGTGGGCGTGGGGATGTTCGACGTAATCGTGGTCGGCGGCGGTCCGACCGGTCTGATGCTGGCCGGCGAGCTGCGGCTGCACGGTGTGGACGTGGTCGTGCTGGAGCGGCTGGCCGAGCCGACCAAGGAGACCCGGGGGCGAGGCCTGCACACGCGCAGCGTCGAGCTGATGGACCAGCGCGGGCTGCTGGACCGGTTCCTGGCGGTCAGTGAGAAGTTCCAGGTCGGCGGCCTCTTCGGCGGCATCGCCAAGCCGTGGCCCAAGGGCCTGGACACGGGCCACCCGTACGGCCTCTCCACCCTGCAGCCGGTCACCGAGCGGCTGCTGGAGGAGCACGCGCGGGAGCTCGGCACCGAGATCCGGCGCGGCAGCGAGGTCGTCGGACTCGACCAGGACGAGGACGGGGTGACCGTCGAACTGGCCGACGGTGCGCGGCTGCGCTCCCGCTATCTCGTCGGCTGCGACGGCGGCCGGAGCACCGTGCGCAAGCTGGCCGGCATCGGCTTCCCCGGCGAGCCCGCTACCGTCGAGACGATGCTGGGCGACATGGAGATTGCCGACGACCCCGAGGAGGTCGCCGCCGTCGTCGCGGAGGTCCGGAAGACGCAGCTGCGGTTCGGGACGATCCCCAACGGGGACGGCACGTTCCGCGTCATCGTGCCCGCCGCGAGCGTGTCGGAGGAGCGGAACAAGCCGACGACGCTGGAGGAGTTCAAGGAGCGGCTGCGGGAGGTCGCGGGCACCGACTTCGGCGTGCACTCGCCGCGCTGGCTCTCCCGCTTCGGCGACGCCACCCGGCAGGCCGAGCGCTACCGGGCCGGCCGCGTGCTGCTCGCCGGCGACGCCGCGCACATCCACCCGCCGACCGGCGGCCAGGGCCTCAACCTCGGTGTGCAGGACGCGTTCAACCTCGGCTGGAAGCTGGCCGCCGAGGTCGCCGGCTGGGCGCCCGAGGGCCTGCTGGACACCTACCACGCCGAACGGCACCCGGTGGGCGCCCGTGTCGTGGCCAACACCCGCGCGCAGATCACCCTGCTCGGGACCAGCCCGGGCGCCGTCGCCCTGCGCGAACTCTTCGCCGAACTGATGGACTTCGAAGAGGTCAACCGGCACATGACCGCGATGATCACCGCGGTCGGGGTCCGCTACGACTTCGGCGAGGGACACGATCTGCTCGGCCGCCGGCTGCGCGACATCCCCCTGAAGGAGAACGGCCGCCTCTACGAGCTGATGCGCGGCGGCCGCGGCCTCCTCCTCGACCAGACCGGCCTCCTCTCGGCGGAGGGCTGGGCGGACCGCGTCGACCACGTCGTCGACGCCGGCGAGGAGTTGGACGCGCCGGCGGTCCTGCTGCGTCCGGACGGGCATGTCACCTGGGCCGGCGACGATCAGCGGGAACTGCGGGAACACCTGCTCCGGTGGTTCGGCGCCGCCGCCTGAGGGGGACGGTCCCGCCTGGGGCGGACGGCGCTGTCCGAGGCGGGCCGTCCCAACCGGTACCGGTTCGTGGCCGATCCGTGCTGTTGACAGGGCGGCCGACGGGGCACTCAGGTGACGTGTACGTGTCACGCTAGGAGCCCGTCATGATCCACGGTGTCGACGTCAGCAGCTACCAGAGCGAGAACTACCCCGTCGCCGGCCAGGACTTCGCCTTCGTCAAGGTCACCGAAGGCATGTCCTACACCAACCCCAAGTGGGTGGCGCAGCGGGACCGGGCCCGGGCGGCCGGGCTGGTGGTGGGGTACTACCACTACGTCACACCCGGATCGATGTCCGCGCAGGCGGACCGGTTCCTGGGCAAGATCGCGCTGAGAGCGGGGGACGTCCTCGCCCTCGACTGGGAGGAGGCCGGCGTCTCCTGCGCGGACAAGGACCGCTGGCTCGCCCGGGTGGGCGCGCGGGCGCCGGAGCACCGGGTCGTCCTCTACTGCAACCGGGACTTCTGGTTCCACCGGGACACCACCAGCCGCGCCGGCGACGGGCTGTGGATCGCCGACCCCGACCACGCCGCGGGCCGGCCCGGAGTCCAGTTCCCCTGGACGTTCCACCAGTACGGCACGTCCGGCGGGATCGACCGCAACGTCGCCCGGTTCGCGGACCGGGCGGCGCTGCGGTCGTGGGCGCGCCGGGAGGAGCGGGAGGCGACCTGATCCGCGTCTTCCGGGGCGGCTCCGAGGTCAGGCCAGGGCCCGGCCCACGGACGTCAGGCCACGGCCCCGTCCAGCGCGCGGCGCAGGGCGTCCGGGCGTTCCGCGGCCGGCCGGTGCTCGACGAGCCGCACCGCGCAGCCGATCGCCGCCGCGCCGCCGTCGGCCGCCGCGCTGTCGCCGACCATCAGGACGTCCTCGGGCCGCCGCCCGATCGCCCGGCAGGCGGTGCGGAAGAGGCGGGCGTCCGGCTTCTGCACGCCGTGCGCGTACGAGAGCACGAACGCGTCCACGTACGCGTGCAGGCCGTGCGCGCGGAACACCGGCCGTGGGTCCCAGCCGATGTTGCTCACGACGGCGACCGGTATGCCGCGCTCCCGCAGTGAAGCGAGGGCGCCGGGCGCGTCGGGGTACGGCAGCCACGCGTCGGGTTCCATGTGGCGCGCGTACAGCGCCTCGTACAACCCCTCGTCCGGGAGGGCGACTTCGCGCGCCAGCCCCAGGTAGGCGGCGCGGTGTTCGGCGGCGGAGCGGTCGCGGTGCGCCCACGCGTCCGTGAGGTGCGGCGGAACGGTCACCGGCGGCGGGCCACCGGGCTGGGCACCGGCCGCGGCCAGGGCGGCGGCGAGGCGGGTGAGTTCACCGTCGTCCAGGGGCGGGCCGTGGCGGGCGGCGGCGTGGCGCAGCCAGGCGGTGGGGGACTCGATGCGGAAGAGGGTTCCGGAGAAGTCGAAGAGCACACCCGTCACGGTCATGGCGGCAGCCTGCCAGGCGGCTCGGGGGGACCGGAACCCTCGGGCGCGGCCTCTGACCCGATGCGGGCTCGGTCGTGGATCCGATGCCCGGCCCGGTTCCGGTCCGTGCCGGCTCGGCTTCCGCGTCGGTCCCGCGTCGGGTCCGCCCGGGCGTCGGGTGAGTCTTGGACTCGGCCGTGGCGCTGGTCTTGCGTCAGCCCGGGCCCGGGTGGTGGTTGTGCCCCGGTCCCGCCCTTTCTCCCCCAGCCACCGCTGGGAGGTGCCCCCAGTTTCCTGGGGGCTGCGCCCCCGGACCCCGTTTTCGCGGCTTCGCCGCTCGTCCTCAAGCTCCCCCAGAGGGGGCGCCCCCAACGGGCTGGATTCGGCGGGCCCTCCCCCTGCCCCCGTCACCCGTCCGGGCCACGCCTCCTGCGGGCCGTCGGGGCGGATGGGACGCTGGGGCCGGTGCCATCGCCCAGGTGGAGGGAACGCACGCCGTGAGGACGACCAGCCCCGGGGACATATCCGATCGCGGCGGCCGCACGCGGCGGCGACGGCCGGCCCGGCCACTGGCGGCGGTGGCCGCCCTCGCCCTCGCCGCGGCGGCCTGCTCGGCGGACGGCTCCGCTCCGGCCGGGGCCGCTGGCGCCGGGGAGTCGCCGGCCGAGGTCCGGCTGGACGGGCACACCTACCGGGTGCCGCAGCCCCTGCCCCCGGCCCCGCCCGGCACCCCGGTCGCCGCCACCCGGCACGGCCCGGACCCCCGGACCGGGGCGGCGGAGCGCTGGACCGTCGTCCACCACTCCGCCGACGCCCACGGCAAGGACATCGCCGTGAGCAGCACCCTCCTCGTCCCCCGGGGCGCCCCGCCGCCGGGCGGCCGGCCCGTCCTCGCCTGGGCGCACGGCACCACCGGCATCGCGGACGCGTGCGCGCCGTCGCAGGCGGCGAACCTCGGGTTCAACGTCTACGCCCAGGAGGCGGGCGCCTTCCTGCGCGCCGGTTACGCGGTGGTGGCCACGGACTACCCGGGGCTCGGCACGCCCGGCCCGCACACCTACCTGGTCGGGCCGGACGAGGGCAACGCGGTCGTCGACAGCGTCACCGCGGCGCACCGGCTGCTCCCGGACCTCGCGCCGACGTGGTTCGCCGTCGGGCACTCCCAGGGAGGGCAGGCCGCCCTCTTCGCCGCCCGCGCGGCCGGACGGGCGCCCGGGACCCGGTTCGGGGGCGCGGTCGCCGTCGCCCCGGCGAGCCATCTCGACGCGATGCTGCCCGGCATCATCGCCGCCCACCAGCCCGGCAGCCTGGCGTTCGCCCTCTACTCGCTGGCCGGACTGGGCGCGACCGATCCCGGCGTCGACCTGGCCCGGCTGCTCGGCCCGTCCGCCACCCGGACCGCGCGCCAGGTCTTCGAGGAGTGCCTGACCGCTCCGCACCCCGCTCTCGCCCGGACCACCACCGAGCAGGCGCTGCCGCTCGACCGCGCCCAACTGGCGGTCGTCGGCGGCAAGATGGCCGCCTACGGCAACCCCGACCGGGCGGCCGTCCACGCCCCCGTCCTGATCGTCCAGGGCGGTGCCGACCAGGACGTGCCCGCCGCCTGGACGGCTCAGGTCGCCCGGAACCTCCGTGCGCTCGGATCGCCTTCGGTCACCGAGCGGATGTACGCGGGCGCCGGCCACGACGACGTGCTGGGGCGGTCGTTCTGCGACGTGCTCGCCTTCCTCGGCGCGCACGGCGGGACGCCGGCGAAGGGGTGCGTGCCGTTCCGCGCGGAACCCGGGTGACGGCCGTTCAGTCCCCGCCCTTGGCCAGCCGCTCGAAGACGGTCTGGTACTCCTCGGGCGTCGGGGTGGCGTACGCCTCGTCCGGGGCGCCGTAGGCGTGGAAGGCGTCTTCGGTGGGGCAGTGCGGCCGGGCCGGGGTGATCTTTCCGGAGGCCACGAGGTGCCCGTCGCGGACCGCACGGAGGTCCAACAGGTAGGGGCCGGACCGCAGGGGAACGGTGCGACCCCCGTAGGAGCAGGTCAGCCCGGTGTCGTAGTGGCTGTCCTTGTCCACTCCGGTGCAGCCGACGAACCGGACGCGCCGGGCGTCCCGCTGCTTCCAGCCGAGCCGCGGGCCGTCGGGGCGGGAACTCATGTCGATGCGGTCCCGTCCGGGATTCCCTCCGTTCTGGCTGTGGTAGAGCCAGACGGACGTGGGGTCGACGGCCGGCCGGCCGGTGGTCTTCGGGAAGTACTTCGGCGGAAGCTCGCACAGCCCGATCAGACTGCTGTCCGCGGTGAGCGCGGTGTCCTGCTCCTGCGGCGTCTCGTAGTGGGAGATCGTCAGCGCCGCGACGGCCACCAGCGGCCCGACCGTCAGGACCGCGACCGACGCGCACCCGAGGGCCCCGCCGGCGGGCGACTGCCAGATTCCCCAGTCACCGATTCCCATGCGGCGAGCCCCCCTGCTCCGGACCACACGGTGTGGCCGATCGCCCTAATGATCACCCATCGCCGCACCCGGCCACTCCGCCACCCGCCGCCCCACCCGCCGCGCGTGCTCCTCCAGTGCGCCGGCCGGGTCGTCGGTGAAGAGGTGCAGGGCGGTGGCGGCGGTGATGATGACGTCGCAGAGTTCCGCGGCGACGTCCGACCGGTCGTGGGTGACGCCCTTGCGCGGGTTCTGGCCCGTCATGCCGAGGTACGCCTGAACCACCTCGCCCACCTCCTCGCCGAGCTTGAGCAGCCGCAGCGCGGTCTCGTGGGCACCCGTGCCGTTGGCGGCGTCCAGAGCGGCGGCGGACCGGCGGGCCGTGGTCCAGAGAGCGGATTCGCCGGCGGGGGCGGTTGTCATGGGTGACCTCTCTCGGCTCGCGGCGGCGGGCGTCTCACCGGCGTGGGCCGGGACCTTCGTCGACGAGATCCTGCCGCATCAGCTCCTGCAGCGCCGACAACGCCTCGTTATAGGCCACTTTGCTGTCCACGTAGGCCGAGTCGGTCTCGCCCGCGCCCTCGATGACGCTGTCCCGGAAGTCGCGGAGGCGGCGGAACGCCTCGTCGGACGCCCGGACGACGTCGGCCGGGGCGGTGATGGCCATCTGGTACCGCAGCCGGATGCAGGGCGCGAACGCCTCCCGGGCGGTGGTGAACCGGTCCGCCGGGTCCATGGCCGTGTTCCGCGCCAGGACGGCCCCGGCGGACCGTGCCTCCGCCAGCCCCGCCAGGTACTCGGCGTACAGCGCGCGCCGTACCGCCACGTCGCGCTCCCCGCGCTCGCGCCGCCAGCGCCGGCGTTCCAACAGGGCGCCCGAGGCGGTCGCGATGACCGCGCCCAGCGCCGTACCGGCAAGACTCGTCCATTCCATTGACGGAACGTTAGTGCGGCTCGTCGGCGTGTACTTCGCCGTCCCACTTCCGCCTCATGGGACACGGCGACAGCGCAGGTCACGGGCTGGGGCGTCCCATGAACACCCGCTTTCCCAGCAGTCCCTGGCGGGGCGGCGGGGCCGGCCGCCAGAGTCGGTGGTGTCAACGGGCGGCGCGGGTTCCCTCCGCGCCGCCGTCCCGCACCACGGGGGAAGGAACCCGAATGACCCACGTACGCAAGCGCGTCGTCCTGACGGCCGCGACCGCCGTCCTCGGCGGCGTCCTCGCCGCGACCCCGTCCATGGCCGCGCCCGCCCGGCGCCGGCGGGGACGCGGCACTCAAGACCACTTGGGTGCACGTCTGGGGTCCGGCGAAGGTCTCGGCCGCCTACCTCAACTCGCACGGCAAGCAGTGGCAGTCGCAGAACTACACCATGCCGCGACCCGCCAACACGGCCCGGGTCAAGTTGCAGTGCTGGAACAACGGCGACGGCGGCAAGGCCCAGGTCGAGATCAGGGACATGACCCTCAACAAGAGGATCGCCACCAGCCGATTCCGGCCGTGCGACTGGAAGCCCTACTACGCCGTGGGCAGCTACTACACGGGCCATCGGATTCGGGTGATGCTGAAGGTCAAAGGCAAGGCGCACACCGTCGACGTCACCGCCGAGCGCGGGTACTGATCCCGGGGTGTCGGCCGGCCGGTCCTCCTCGCGGAGGGCCGGCCGGTTCGTTCCTTCCCCGTCCCTCGGGTGCGCCCTACCCCAGCTCCAGGCTGGTCACCGCGAACGCCCGCTCCGCCGGGGTCCCCGGGACCGGGCCCGCGTACATCCGGATGGAGTGCCAGTCCGTGGTCAGGCCGCGGTCCTCGGCGAGCGCGGTGGCCGCCGTGTTCGGTTCGGGCATGTCGAGACAGACCTCCTCGTCGGGGCCGAGGTGCGCGGTGAGGGCGTCGAAGAGGGCCTCGGCGTCCTCGCGGGTGTCGGCGAAGAGGGGGCCGACGCGGTGGCCGTCCTGGGAGGGGCGGATCAGGCCGTAGCCGGTGACGCGCCCGTCGCGCAGCAGCACCCGGGCGGCGCGGCCGGGGCCGTCGAGCCAGCGGGCGAGGAAGGCGCGGCGCTCGACGGGGAAGAAGCCCCGGTCGTAGGCGGCGACGGCGTCGAGGCGGTCCGGGGTGACGGGGTGGACGCCGGCCGCCGTGGTGCCGCTCCTGGCCGGGCGGCCGGTCCAGCGGAGCGTGCGGTAGGCGGGGACGAACCCGGAGCGCTTGTACGTCTCCTCCTGCTCGGGAACCGCGTCGAGGCCGACCGTCCGGGTGCCCGCGTGCGGGAAGGCCGCGCGCCAGGTGGCCAGGCCGAGGCCGCGGCCGCGCTGTTCCGGGGCCACCAGGTAGAAACCCAGGAAGGCGTAGTCCGGACCGTGGTTGACGACCGATATGGCGGTGACGATCCGTCCGTCGAGCCGGCCGGTGAAGAAGCCCTCGGGGTCGGTGGGGAGGAAGCGGTCGGCGTCGCCGTGTCCGGGGTTCCACCCCTCCTCGGTGGCCCACGCCACGACCTGCCGCCAGTCCTCGGCCGAGGCGGTGGTGACGGTGAGTTCGGCTGCGTCGATGGGGTGCATGGTGCTGGAGTTCCTTCCGGTGTGTACGTCGGGTGGTGCGGGCGTCAGATGAGGTCCATCGCCGCCACCTCGTCCGGACTGCCGTAGCTGACCGGCCCCTTGAAGCGCCGCCGCGCGGACGCGAACCACCACACCGTGGCGATCAGCAGGACCACGCCCAGCGCGATCGGCGCGTAGTTGAAGGACTCGGCGGTGATCGGGGACGCCTGCGGCAGCATGAAGAGCAGGTTACTGATCACGATCCAGGCGACGGCGACGAAGGCCACCGGCCGTCCGAACCGGCCGAGGTGCCACGGGCCGGGCTCGAAGTCCTTCAGCCGCAGCCGCAGGAAGATGGGCACACCGTAGGCGAGGAAGAGGCCCACGACGTTGACGCTGACGACGGCCGTGAACGCGACGTGCGACCACCAGCCGGGGATGACGAGCACCAGGGCGCAGGCCGCCGCCAGCCACACGGCCTTGACGGGCGTGCGGGTGCGGTCCGAGACGGAGTGCCACAGCCGGGAGCCGGGCATCGCGCCGTCGCGCGAGAACGCGAAGATCTGCCGGGTGTTGCTGGTCATGTTGGCGAGCCCGCAGAAGAGCATGGCGCCGATGACGAGCAGCAGGAGCAGCTTGGCCGTGGTCAGCCCGAGCGCGTCGATGAGGATCTGCACCGGCGGGGCGGAGGCGGCGGCCTCGGAGGCGTAGTCGCGGACGGCGTACACCAGGGCGAGCACCAGGACGAGGCCGGTGAGGGCGGAGCAGGCGATGGCCCGGATGATGCCGCGGGGCGCGTTCACCGTGGCCCGGACGGTCTCCTCGGACATGTGGAAGCTGCCGTCGAAGCCGGTGAACGTCCAACTGGTCACCAGCAGGCCCAGCATTCCGGCGTAGACCGCGTTGGAAAAGCCGGTGTTGTTGACGAAGTGGGTGGCGAACGAGGCCGACTGGTGCTCGGAGGGCACGGTGATCAGGCAGGTGACGATGACCACCAGGCCGATCAGCAGCCACCACACGGAGATCCGGTTGACGATGGCGACCAGCCGCACGGTGTAGGTGTTGGCCAGCGCCTGGATCAGCAGGATGACGGCGGTGATGCCGACGGTCTGCTGGGCCGTCGGCTCGTACGACGGCCATTGCAGGGCGACGAACGACTGGATGAAGGTGGCGGCGGCGAAGTCGGTGGCGGCGGTGCCGCCGACCTGCCCGATGAAGTTGAGCCAGCCCGTGTACCAGGACCAGGCGCCCTTGTGCCGCTTGGCGAGCTTGCCCGCGGAGAAGTAGAGCGCGCCGCTGGTCGGGTAGGCGGAGGCGATCTCGGCCATCGAGGCGCCGACGAACAGCACCATGACCGAGACGCCGATCCAGCCGAAGACCAGGATCCGGGGCCCGCCGGCGTTCATCCCGAAGCCGAAGGAGGAGAAGATCCCGGAGAGGATGTTGATGATGGTGAAGGAGATGGCGAAATTGTCGAACGCCCGGAATCTGCGCGTGAGTTTGCGCGGGTAACCCATGGCGTGCAGCGTCGCGTCGTCGTCCATCGCGACGTGGGCGGCCTGCCGGTGGGCTCGGGCGTGAGCGGGTGAGAAGGACTCCGACACGGACAGCGGCTTTCTGCGAGGGGACGGGTGGACGGGGCAGGACGCCGGGCGGCTCACGCGACGTCCGGTGGCGCGGGTGGTGCGGGTACTCGCCGTGGTGCACGTGGTGCGGCCCGGCGGCCGTCAGGGCGAGCCGGGCGCCGGCAGTCCGCACCGCCGGCGGGCCTTGCTGAGCTGTTCCTCCGGGCTGCCGAAGACGCTCCACGGCATGCGGGACGCGTAGGGGCCCATGGTGGTGAAGACCGTGCGGGCCTCGTCGAGGCAGCCCGCCATGGAGAGCGCGTGCGCAAGGTAGGCGAGGTCGAGGACGGGGGTGAACCGGTACCCGGGCACCTCGGGGAGCCACCGCGCGTAGACCTCCAGCGCGAGCGTCCGCCAGCGGCGCTGGCCCCAGGCACGGTCCGCGAACGGGTCGACGCGCGGGTCGTAGTCCTCCACCAGCGTCACCAACGGCAGCAGCCGCAGGGGGGAGTTGGCGGGGGCGCGGTTGGCCAGGAACTCGGCCACGTCCCAGCGGGCGCTCGCCGAGCCGCCGTGCCGGGCGAAGTAGAAGGAGAGGAAGCGGTGGTGCGCCTCCCGGTTCCACGGGTCCAGCGTCAGGGCCCGGGAGAACAGCGACCACGGGCCGGACGGCGCGGTGAGCATCCCCGGGGGAGCGGGGTCGCGGACCCGCCCGGTGCGGGCCAGCGCCAGCCGGGCCACCCAGGGGGTGGGGTCCTTGGGCGCCATCTGCGCGGCCTGGTCGCAGGCCGCCTCGGCGATCCGGAGCAGGGACGCGGTCCTGCGGTCCCGGATGTCGGCCATCCGCAACGCCCGTAACATCGCCACCCGGGCCCACAACAGGGCGGCGTCCGGGCCGGGTTCCTCGGCCAGCCAGCGCTCCGCGAAGTCCGAGTCGGCCGCCATGGAGGCGAGGACGAGCGACCGGTGCGCCCGCGTCGCGAAGTCGTCCCGGACGTCGTGCAGGACCGCGTGGGCGTTGTGGTACCGGCCCGCCTGCACCTCGACGCACGCCTGGGCCAACTCGTGGTCGTCGGCGGCCGGATGCCATACGTACCGACCTTCGAACGAGCCAGCGACCATGCTCACCTGCCACCCTGTCGCATCATCGGGACGCGTCCCGCCGGGACGCACCGCACCGGATCCGCACCGCACCGAAGTCGCGCAACTCGCCCGAGCCGGACGGCATCCGGAACCCGCGCGTGGTCGGACGCTCACCGGCCGTGAACCCCACCCTACTCAGGACGGCCGCCTCCCGAGAGGCATCCGGACGATCCAATCCCGCATGCTTTCGATTTTTTGTCACCTCCGACAGCTGGCGGAGGGTAACCGGAGTGAAACCTTCCGTAAGACTTTACGTTGGTCCGATGCACGAAACCCCCCTGTGGAACGCCATTACCGGCGAAGGGGAAGAGAGCGCGCCACCGCGACGCCTCCCCGTGCGGCACGGCGGACTCGGCAGCGGCCCGCCGGGCCCGGTACATGATCAAAACGACCGGAGGGACCACCAGTTCCGTGAACCCACATCACACGGCCGACCTGTTGAGCGCGGCGGTCTTCGCACGCGTCTTCGGCAGTGACGCCCTCGCCCTGCTGCGCCGCGCCGCCGCCGCCGGTGTCCGCATCGGCATCAGCGAACTGCGCCGCGGCCCCCGCGGGCGGCGGGGAGGCGAGAGGTGACGGCACCCTCCCGAGCGAGTACGTTTCCCGTGACCGGACTGCCCGCCGACTACCGGGCGTTCCACCAGCTCTACCGCGCCGCCTACGTGCACTGGGCCGAGCTCTACCTCGGCAACCGCCACGACGCGGAGGAGGCCGTCGACCAGGCCTTCGAGGACCTGTACTTCACCTGGGCCGAGGTCCTGAGAACCGAGAACCCCAACGCCTACGCCTGGGCCGTGGTCAGACACCGGACGATCGACTGCGCCCGGGCGCGCGGCCGCCGTCCCACCGTCATCGACACCGCGGCCTTCGAGACCAGCGCGCTGCGGCACGCCGTCGACCCCATCGGCGAACTGGAGCAGAGCCTGTCCGTCTACAAGGCGATCTGCGCCCTGCCGGCGCGCCAGCACGACGTCATCGTCCTGCACTACTGCCTCGGCTACAGCGTCCGGGAGACCGCCGACATCATGGGCATCACCGAGGGCGGGGTGCGCTCCACCGCCCGGCACGCCCGCCACCGCCTGTACGACGCGCTCGGACTGGAGAGAGAAGAGGAGCACCGGTGACCGGAACACTCGACCACGTGCTGGCCAAGGCCCGGCTCGACCCGCGCCCCTACCCGAGCGCGGAGGTCGACCGTGCCGAGGCCCGGCTCGCCGTCCGGCTCACCGAGCGCATGTGGCACGGCGCCCTGTACTTCGACGACCAGATGGAGCCCGCGCGCACCGCCGCCGTCCGCGCCGCCCAGCGCAACTACCTGCCCCACCGCGCCTTCTACCGCCAGTTGCGCAGCCTCTGCAAGACCGTCGTCGCCCACGACCTCCACAAGCTCGGCGCCCTCCTCGCCGACCGCCTCCTCGAACCCGAGGGCGCCCTCGTCCTCGGGTGCGTCCTCCAGCTCGCCGACCGCGAGGACAGCGCCCGCTTCTGGTGGCAGTTCGGCGCCGGGGCCGACGACACCGGCGCCGCGTGCTGCCTGTACCTGCACCACATGGCGCTCGGCGAGCGGCGGGAGGCGGAGCTGTGGCGCCGGCAGGCGGGGCTGGAGGCGTTGATGCCGGAGACTCCGGAGGAGATCGACCGGAACGATCTCAACATGGCGCTGCAGATGCTGGACGGGTTGCGGGAGGGGGAGGGGTTCTCGCCCGCGGCGACGGCGGTGATCGCTTACGTGCCGGACGCGCTCGGGTTCGTCGAGGAGGTCGATCTGCCGCTGCCGCAGCCGGACTTCCCGGAGCGGATCGGGGAGTTGACGGCGGTGTGCTGAGCCCCTCCCGGAGCGGGGGTGGCTCGGACGCGCGGTCAAGGTGGCCATGACCAGGCAGTCGTTCGGGCGAAGTCCGGTCAGCGTTGGTGGGCGGCGTTCACGCGGGTGAGCGGGTTTGCGGTGCTGGGCGGCGGATTCCGGCGAGGTACGACGGGTCTCCGCGTCGACCGCTGTCGGGCGGGTGTGCGGACAGGGGGCGGGAGTTCGGGTGTGAGGTGCTGATCTCCGGTCGGGTGTTTTGACTGCCTGTTCATCGCACCGGTACCTCTCGTGGCCCCTGGACAGGCCCGAGAGGAACCGCCATGAACGTACTGCCGCATCGGGAACGCGGAGGGGGCCGACGTGCCCGGTCCGTGGCCCGCACTCTGTTCGCCGCGAGCCTGCTCGCCGCGAGCCACCTGGGCGGGCAGGCCGCCACCCCCGCCCAGGCCGCTCCGCAGCACGGCCGGGCGTTGTTCGACAAGCCTTCACTCAAGGACATCCAGTCCTGGAAGGTGCCCAAGGGCGTGACGGCCGTCACGGTGTCGCTCTGGGGCGGTGGTGGTGCGGGCGGCAGCGGCGCCGGGGGCGGTGGGGGCGGCGGCGGTGCCGGCGGCGGGAACCCGGGCCCCACGTCCGGTGGGGGCGGCGGTGGAGCGGGCTCCGGGGGTGGTGGCGGCGGTGGGGGAGGCGGCGGAAGCGCGGGCGGGTTCATCAAGTGTCACACCACCGGCCTGAGGGCCGGCCAATTCCTCGTCGTGTGGCCGGGTTTCGGCCGGAGCGTCGGACACGAAGGAAAGGGTGGTGGCGGCGGGAAGGCGGGTGTGGGCGGAGGCAGCGCCTTCGGCGGCGGCACCGACGGGCGCGACGGCGGCCCTGGTGGTGACGGCCAAGCGGCTGTGGTCGGTAGGGCGAACCTCTCCCAGTCCTGGGTGGCGACCGCCGGAAAGAGCGACGCCCGGATCGTCCAGGCACCCGAAGGCGTAGACGGTGTGCCCGGCAAGGGCGGTGTGCCCGGTCGGCACGGTTCGGGCGGTTACAACGGCCACACCAGCGGCGGCTACTCCGGTGATGGCGGCAACGAGACGGTCGGAGGGCCGGGAGGGTCCGGCGGCCGGTTCCGGGCGGAGGACCGGTTCGTCTGCGACACCCCCTCGGGCAAGCCCGCGCTCCCCGTCGAAGTCCTGAACGGCGCGGACGGGAGCGGTGGGAAGGCCGGCGGCCGGGGCGCCTTCGGCGGTCACGGCAAGCCCGGTGGTTACGGAGGGTCGGCGTTCGCCGGTGGTTCGAACGGGGCCGGGGGCGGCGGTGCCGGTGGAGCGCACGGCCGGCGCTACGGCAGCGGAGGCAGCGGCGGCAGCGGCGGACACGGAGGTCACGGCGGCGCCGGCGGACAGGGCGGCAGCGGTCGGAAAGAGCACCACCAGGACACCGAGAGCGGCGAGGCGGGCTCTTCCGGCACGAGCGGGACCAAGGGAAAGAGGGGCGGGGACGGGGCCGTTCTCATCGAATGGTGACCGGCCCCTCCGGGAGCCGCTCAAGCGCCGGACGGACCGATTCAGCCCGTCCGGCGCTTGAGGACGAGCGGCGGAGCCGCGACAGCGGGGTCTGGGGCGCAGCCCCGGGAAACGGTGAAGGGGTGGGGCCGGGGCACGGCTCCGCCGCAGGCGCCTACCCGAGCGCCCGCAACCCCGGCACGAACGTCACGAGCACCGGCACGAACGGAACCAGCGCCGCCGTGGCGGTCAGGCGGAGGCGGCGGGCCGGGGTGAGCCGGGGGGCCGGTGCGAGCAGTCGGTCCACGCGGCCCGGCAGCTGGGACGTCCGGGCCGCGCAGGGGTCGAACACCCCCCGGTCCTCGTTGAGTTCGACGAGCGCGAGCGCCGTCGTCAGACGCCCGAACCGGCGCGACGCGACATCGTCCGCGGCCAGTTCCACCAAATGGTGCACCCGGTCGCGGAAGGCGGCGAAGACGGGCACCTGGGGGAAGCCGTTGGCGAGCGCGGAAGAGCAGTGGAGCAGCCAGTCGTGGCGGGCCCGGACGTGGCCCTGCTCGTGGGCGAGGAGCGCGTCGAGCTGGGAGTCGTCGAGCCGGCGCAGCGCGCCGGTGGTGATGACCAGCTGCGGGGCGGGACCGCCGCGCAGCAGCCACGCGTCGGGCCGGTCGGACTCCAGCAGCACCAGCCGCTCGCCGCCCGGCTCCTCGCCGGGCAGCCGCGGCGAGCGGACGAGGAGGCCGGCCCGGCGCCGCCGGCGCCGGGCGCGGGCGCCGCGGATCTCGCGGGTGAGCATGGCGGCCGTCCAGACCGCCCCGCAGGCGAGCACGACGGCCAGGGGCGCGGCCAACGAGCCGTAGCCGCCCAGGGCGTACGCCTCGACCACACCGCTCGGCGCGGGGGCGAACACATTGCCGCGCACGGCCTCCCAGGCCGCCGCGGCACTCAGGGCCATGGCGAGCGCGCAGCACAGCAGGACGGCGGCCACCACGCACTGCCACACCCACAGGGCCAGCACCGGCTCCCGGTCGGGCCAGTCCGCGCGGGCCAGGAAACGGGGGGCGAGCGAGGCGAGCAGCGCGCCGAGGGCCAGCAGCGCGAGCGGGACGAGCATGGGTGGGCCTTCCCTCGGATTCGTCCACGGCGGCGTGGAGTCCTGTGGGTCCAGTGCTGGGGCAGACAGTAGTGGACCTACGCATCCGCGTGCAGGGGCGGGACCTACGCCTTTTGGCCGAGGGCTCGGCCTAGGGCTCCCATGCGTCCCTCACATCGTCAGCAGCATCGCCAGCATCCCTATCCCCATGGAAACCCGGCAGGCGCCGGTCAGTTCCAGCCGGACGCGCGGCAACGGCGGCGCGGTCATCCCCGGAGACGTGCCGGGCGGAGCCGCCCGCGCCGCCGGTACCGGGACGATCGCGGCGAGCGTCCGCACCACGTACACCGCGAAGTAGACCAGCAGCAGTCCCGTCAACAGCGGTGTCCCGGCCGGGTGATGGCCTTCGCCGTGGCCCGCTCCGCCCGCCCCGCCATGGCCACCCGCCGGTGTCCCCGCCATGGCGAGCGCCATGTAGACCATCGCGAACGCCCCTACCGCATGGTGCAGTCGGTGGGCGTCGGCGCCGCGCCGGGCCGCCACCAGCGCGTGCACTCCCGCCGCCGCGAACAGCGCCGCGAACGCCACCGCCCCCCAGGGCCGGCCCGCCGGCACCGTCACCGGGGCAGCCATGGCCGCCATGCCCAGCCCCATCACCGCGTCGCCCCGGGCGGCCCGGCGCTCCCCCGCCGCGCCGGACCGGGCCCGGTGCAGGCAGTACACGCCCGCCGCGGTGCCCACGACCACCAGCAGCCACCCGACCAGCGGTGGACCGTGCACGCCCCACCTCCTCGGACGTCCCCGACGTGCGCTTCCCCTGGGCAGAATGCCCGCGCCGAGGGGTTCGTACGGGAGCGCACGGGCGCAGGGCGGGGGCGCGGTGGTACGGGCGCGCCCCTCGCTGGGTGGCCGGAGGGCCCGAACGCCGTTGCGGCGCGCGTCAGATGCCCGGCCGGTACCGCAGCGGATGCCCCTCCGGCACCTCCACCACCGCGATGCGCACCCCGTCGGGGTCGGCGATCCACATCTCGATCAGCCCCCAGGGCATCCGCTCCGGTGGCCGCAGGATCCGCACCCCGCGCTCGCGCAGTTCGTCGTGCGCCGCCGCCGCGTCGGCGACCTGGAGCCACAGTTCCAGCCCCGGGGCCGGCGGCGCCTCCGCGCGTCCGGAGAGTTCCAGGAAGCCGCCGCCCAGGAAGTAGACGGTGCCGCGCTCCTCGCCCGTGCCGAACTCCCGGTAGACCGCGAGGCCCAGCGCCCCGCCGTAGAACGCCCGCGAGCGCTCGGGATCGGTCGGTCTCAGCAACACCCTGCCGCTCAGTACGTGCACCATGCCGTCCGACTGTACGCACCGGCCTGCGGTTAGTCTCGGGAGCGACCGCACCGGACACAGGAGAGGACCCCCGGAACGCCATGGAAGCCATGGAGACCGCCCGCCCCGGCCAGGACCGGCCCGTGATCCGCGCCGCGACCGCGGCCGACGTCCCCGCGCTCGTTCCCCTGATCGAGTCCGCCTACCGAGGGGACGCCAGCCGCGTGGGCTGGACCACGGAGGCGGACCTCCTGGACGGGCAGCGCACCGACGAGGAGGGCGTCACGGCCGTGGTGACCGCCGAGGACGGCCGGGTGCTGCTGGCCGAGGACCCCGGACAGGCCGAGGCCCCCGCCGCCTGCTGCCACATCGAACACCGCGGCGAGCACGCCTACTTCGGCATGTTCGCGGTCCGCCCCGGCCTCCAGGGCGCGGGGCTCGGCAGGGTGATGCTCGCCGAGGCCGAGCGGGTGGCGCGGACCGAGTGGGGCGTCCGCGAGATGCACATGACGGTGATCCGGCAGCGCGAGGAACTGATCGCCTGGTACGAGCGGCGGGGCTACCGGAGGACCGGGAAGATGGTCCCCTTCCCGTACGGCGACGAGCGCTTCGGCATACCGCGCCGCGCGGACCTGGAGTTCGAGCTGCTGGTGAAGGAACTGCCGTAGCCCGCCTCCCGTGACGGACGGCTGCCGGACGCGGACGCTCCGCATCCGGCGGCTCGCGGAGGTCTCCCGCATTCGGCAGCCTCCGACAGGAAAAACGTCGGCGGCCCCCCGGGGCCCGCAGGATAATTTGCAGCAGCACCCCTTGAGGAGGAGAACCACGCATGGATACGGTGTCTTAACGCCAGGTTCTCCAGGGAAGGGGTTGTCATGACGGAAATTCTCGCGTCAAGGGCGATAGCCGCCGACGAATCGTCCGAGGCGTCCGTGGAGAGCGTCACCGGGCACCCCGCCTGGTCACAGCTCAAGGACGCCGTCGAGACGATCAGGCCGTGGCAGTCCGCCGACGGCTCGATCGACCTGGAAGCCGACGGCGCCCCGCCGGGCGAGCTCGTACGGGCCGAGGTCGAGCGCGTCGTCGCCGCCGTCGAGCAGCTCTCGCCGCTCCTTCCGCACGACGCCGAGTACCACGCCGCCCTCGTCTCCGACCTGCGGAAATGGGCGGACGCCGGCTTCGCCGTGCCGGACTTCCTGGACTCGCTGCTCGCCTTCCGCCCCGCCGAGCGGCGCGTCGACGGCCGGCAGCACCTGGTCGTCTTCCCCATGTACACCCAGAACGGCAACCCGGACCGCAACCTGGAGGCCGTCGTCCTGCGCCTCGTGTGGCCCGAGTGGCTGTCCGAGCTGGAGCGCACCCGCTACGACAACCCCCTCTTCCTCGGCATCACCTTCGAGGACTTCACGGCGGGCTATGACACGAACTCCGCGGTCCTCTTCCCGGAGACCATCGCCGTCCGCGAGGCCCCCGACCGCTTCACCTGGGGCGGCATCTTCTGCGACCGCGAGGCCGCCCGCTTCCGCCGGGTGACCGAGGCGGCCGTGGACATCCTCGGCCTGGAGCTCCCGGACGACATCGCCGCCATGCTGGACGACCAGGAGCGCTGCCAGCAGGCGTTCGTCCTCTGGGACATGGTCCACGACCGGACGCACAGCCACGGCGACCTGCCGTTCGACCCCTTCATGATCAAGCAGCGGCAGCCGTTCTGGATGTACGGCCTGGAGGAGCTGCGCTGCGACCTCACCGCCTTCAAGGAGGCCGTGAAGCTGGAGGCCGACGGCTACGCCCAGGGCCGCGACGTGCAGTACGCCGTGCTCTTCGACCGGATGTTCCGCTTCCCCGTCACCGGCGAGCGCGTCCGCAACTACGACGGCCTCGGCGGCCAGCTCCTCTTCGCCTACCTGCACCGGCACGACGTCGTACGCTGGACGGACAACACCCTCCACATCGACTGGGACCGCGCCCCGCGGGTCACGAACCAGCTGTGCGGCGAGATCGAGAAGCTGTACCGCGACGGCATCGACCGCCCCAAGCTCGTCCACTGGCTCGCCGCCTACGAGCTCGTCTCCACGTACCTGGCCCCGCACCCCGGCTCCACCTGGGCCAAGGGCCCCGACGCCCTGGACCTCAGCCTGCCGCCGCGCAAGCTCGTGGACGACGTGCTTCCGGACGAGTTCCCGCTCAGCATGTTCTACGAGGCCCTTGCCAAGAAGCTGCGTACCGTGATCGCCTCGACCAAGGGGATCACCGCGGCGAGCGTGGCGAAGGTGGCCGCGTGAGCACCGGAGACAGCGTGGTGGACACCGAGAACAGCGCGGGGAACGAGGAGGCGAAGACCATGAGCACTCCGACCAACGGCGACGGCCGGCTGGACGGCGCCGTCGTGGCGGTGGCGGGAGCGGCCGGCCCGGCCGGCCGCGCGGCCCTGCTGCGGCTGGCCGAGGCGGGGGCGACGGTCGTCGCCGCCGACGCGGACGCGGCCCGCCTCGCCGAGGCGGTGGACGCGGCCCGCTACGCCCACGGCGGCGCCACCGTCATCGGCGACACCGTCGACCTGCTCGACCTGGACGCCACCCGAGCCTGGGCCGACCGCACGGAGAAGGAGTTCGGGCGCGTCGACGGCCTGGTCCACCTGGTGGGCGGCTGGCGTGGCTCGGCCACCTTCGCCGAGACCGACCCCGCCGACTGGGAGCTGCTGGAGAAGCTGCTCATCCGTACGGTCCAGCACACCTCGCTGGCCTTCGAGGGCGCCCTCAACCGCAGCGGCAACGGCCGGTACGTGCTGGTCAGCGCGGCCGGCGCGAGCAAGCCCACCGCGGGCAACGCCGCGTACGCCGCCGCCAAGTCGGCGGCCGAGGCGTGGACGCTGGCCCTGGGCGACGCCTTCCGGAAGGCCGGCGGCGACCCCGCGGAGGGCGGTGGCCCCTCCGCCGCCGCCACCATCGTGATCATCAAGGCCCTGGTGCACGACGCCATGCGCGCCGAGCGCCCCAACGCCAAGTTCGCGGGCTTCACCGACGTCAAGGACCTCGCCGAGGCCATCGTCGGCGTCTGGGAGAAGCCCACCTCGGAAGTGAACGGAACCCGTCTGTGGCTGACTCCCCACACGTGAGCGACCCGCACGTGAGCGAGACCGACGCGATACGCCGGCACGACCCCCGGGTCCGCGGCTTCGCCAGTGACAACTACGCCGGCGCGCACCCGGAGGTCCTCGCGGCCCTCGCCCTCGCCAACGGCGGCCACCAGATCGCGTACGGGGAGGACCAGTACACCGAGCACCTCCAGGAGGTGTTCCGCTCCCACTTCGGGCCCACCGCCGAGGCGTTCCCCGTCTTCAACGGCACGGGCGCCAACGTCGTCGCCCTCCAGGCGGTGACGGAGCGGTGGGGCGCGGTGATCTGCGCCGCCTCGGCCCACATCAACGTCGACGAGTGCGGCGCGCCCGAGCGCGTCGGCGGGCTGAAGCTGCTCACCGTGCCCACCCCGCACGGCAAGCTCACGCCCGAGCTCATCGACCGCGAGGCGTGGGGCTGGGACGACGAGCACCGCGCGCAGCCGCAGGTCGTCTCGATCGCCCAGACCACCGAACTCGGGACCTGCTACACCCCCGAGGAGATCCGGGAGATCTGCGACCACGCCCACGAGCGGGGCATGAAGGTCCACCTGGACGGCTCGCGCGCCGCCAACGCCGCGGCCACGCTGGGCGTTCCGCTGCGCGCCTTCACCACGGACGCCGGTGTCGACCTGCTCTCCTTCGGCGGCACCAAGAACGGGCTGCTGTTCGGCGAGTGCGTCGTCGTGCTGAACCCGGGCGCGGTCAAGGCGATGAAGCACCTGCGCAAGCTGTCGATGCAGCTCGCCTCCAAGATGCGCTTCGTCTCGGTGCAGTTTGAGGCGCTGCTGGCCGGCGACCTCTGGCTGCGGAGCGCGTCCCACGCCAACGCGATGGCCGCCCGTCTCGCCGAGGGTGTCCGGGCCGTCGACGGCGTCGAGGTGCTGCACCCCGTCGAGTCGAACGCGGTCTTCGCGCGCCTGCCGCGCGAGGTGAGCGAGCGGCTGCAGAAGCGGTACCGCTTCTACTTCTGGGACGAGGCGGCGGGCGACGTCCGCTGGATGTGCTCCTTCGACACCACGGAGGACGACGTGGACGCGTTCGTCCAGCTCGTCAAGGAGGAGACGGCGCGGGGCTGACCCGGCGCCGGGAAACGGCCGAAAGGCCCCGCACTCGGGAGAGTGCGGGGCCTTTCGCGGTCCTGTCCCGCCTCGTTTCGGGCGCGGCGGTGTGTGTGGTGTGTGTGGTGTACGTGGGGGAGCGGGGCTGTGTGGCGTGCGTGGGGGAGCGGGGCGCCCAAGGGGCGCCCCGGCGCCTTGCCGGGCCCCTGGCGGCCCTCCAGCGCCCCCCGGAGCCCCGCGCTCCTTAGACGCCCTCCAGCGCCGCCACCTGTGCCGGCGTCGGGGCCGTCCCGCCCAGGTGCGCGGGCACCCACCACGTGTCGTCCGGCCCCTTCGGCCGCACCGGGTACGCCCGCTGCGCCGCCTCCAGCAGCTCCTGCACCCGGGCCCGCAGCCGCTCGGTGACCTTCTCGGCCGGCTCGTCCGGGTCCGCCTCGACGGGAGCCCCCACCCGGATCGCCACCGGTATATGGCTGCGCCCCAGGTTCCGCTTGCGTCCCTTGGTCCACAGACGCTGCGTGCCCCACAGGGCCATCGGCAGCAGCGGGACCCCGGCTTCCTGCGCGAGCCGCGCCGCGCCGGTCTTGAAGGTCTTCAGGGTGAAGGAGGGCGAGATCGTCGCCTCAGGGAACACCCCGATGATCTCCCCCGAGCGCAGCGCCGACAGGGCGTGCTTGTACGCGTCGAGGCCCGCCGAGCGGTCGACGGGGATGTGCTTCATCGCCCGCATCAGCGGCCCCGACACCTTGTGCCGGAAGACCGACTCCTTCGCCATGAAGCGCACCAGCCGCTTCGCCGGGCGGGCGGCGAGGCCGCAGAAGACGAAGTCGAGGTAGCCGATGTGGTTGCTCACCAGCACGGCCCCGCCGCGCTGTGGCACGTGCTCGGTGCCCTGGACGTCGAGGCGCAGGTCGGCGGCCTTGAACATGGTGCGGGCGACGCCGATCACCGGGGGGTACACGAGCTCTGCCATATCGGTCCTTCGGGGGCCTGGGGAGGATGCTCCCGCTGAAGTTACGCAGCCGTAGGGTGGCGGCTTCCGGCAGATCGTGCCCGAATGTCCGGCCCGCAAGCCAGTCGGGGGCGGTTCTCGGCCGGGAGATCCTCATCACGTCGCCCGATATGCCGGATTGGGTGGGGAGGTGGCGGGGATTCCGGCGGGAATTCCTCCCCCACGGGCGGTGCTGGACGGAGGGACGGAACGCCGCCGCGGGGCAACGGCGTCGAACGGGATAACGGCGTCGAACGGGACGACGCGGGCGGCCGGATCCGCGCGACAAGGCGCGGCACGGCTCGACAAGGCGCCACACGGCGCGACAAGGAGAGAAAAGAGTGCGGCACCAGACAGAAGGGCGAGAGGCCGGCGCGCCGCGGCTGGACGCCGCCGCGCTCGGCGCGGAGCTGGGCGAGCGGGCCACCCTCGTGCAGTTCTCCAGCGCGTTCTGCCAGCCCTGCCGGGCCACCCGGCGGGTCCTCGCCGACGTCGCGGACATGGTCGAGGGCGTCGCCCACGTCGAGATCGACGCCGAGGCGCGGCTCGGGCTCGTCAGATCCCTGGACATCACCGCGACGCCGACCGTTCTCGCCCTCGACGCCGGCGGCCGCGTCGTGCGCCGCGCCGAGGGCGAACCGCGCAGGGCGCACGTCATCGCGGCGATCGGGGCGGCCGTGGAAACCACGTGACGCGCAGGGGGACCACCTGACGCGCGTCGGCGCCGCCCCCGTCGATGATCGTGATCCGAGTCCCATCCGCCCGGCGGCCCTTGACGCCGCTCGCCGCGCCTCGCCAAGGTGACGCCATGTGGCCTGGACTTCTCTCGCAGTTAGACACGTACGTGGACGTACCGGTGGCAGCCGGCGCGCGCTGTCCGAGCCCGTGAGTGTCCTCGACCGCACCACTCCGGCTCGATCAGCTCGACTTGTTCGACATGAAGGGGACAGCCCATGTCGGTCTCGCCCGACCTCAGCACCCTCCGCGCCGCCGGCCCCGAGCTGCTGCGCTCGGTCTTCCGCCGGCACGCCGCCGGCGTGGCCGTGATCACCGCACAGGGTGACCGCCCCGTCGGATTCACCGCGACGTCCCTCACCTCCGTGGCCGCCGAGCCCCCGATCGTCTCGTTCGGCGTCGGCACCGGCTCGTCCAGCTGGCCCGTCCTGGCCGAGACCGAGTACGTCGGCGTGCACATACTCGGCGAGCACCAGCGGGAGCTGGCCGCCGTCTTCGCCCGCAGCGGCGCCGACCGCTTCGCCGCGCCCACCCGGTGGCGCGCCGGGCCGGAGGAGGTGCCTCTGTTGGAGGGTGTGCTGGCGTGGCTGGTGTGCCGGGTGGTGGCCCGGGTGCCCGCCGGTGACCACTGCCTCGTCCTCGCCGAGGCGGTGACGGGCGAGGCCGCCGGCACGGGCCGTCCCCTGCTCTACCACCAGGGACGCTTCAACGGTTTGCGGGACTGAGACGTCCCTGCCCCGCGCGTTGGGCACATCACAGGTCAACGGCCTTGCGCTCGGGTAATACGCTCGATGTACTGACGAGTAACATTCCGGTGCGGGCATCACCAGCCCCGCCCGGGGTCCGCCCCCCGAGGCGCCTATGCTGCCTGCCAAGGCAGCTTTGAAGAGACGATGCAGTAGGAGAGCCGGCGTGAGCTTGAGGATCGTTGTCTGTGTGAAGTACGTGCCCGACGCCACCGGCGACCGGCACTTCGCCGAGGACCTGACCGTCGACCGCGACGACGTGGACGGCCTGCTCTCGGAGCTCGACGAGTACGCGGTCGAGCAGGCGCTGCAGATCGCCGACGAGGCCGATGACGCGGAGATCACCGTGCTCACCGTCGGCCCGGAGGACGCCAAGGACGCGCTGCGCAAGGCGCTGTCCATGGGGGCGCACAAGGCCGTCCACGTCGAGGACGACGACCTGCACGGCACCGACGTCATGGGCACCTCGCTGGTGCTCGCCAAGGCCGTCGAGCACGTCGGCTACGACCTGGTGGTCTGCGGCATGGCCTCCACCGACGGCGGCATGGGCGTCCTCCCGGCCCTCCTCGCCGAGCGCCTGGGCGTCCCGCAGGTCTCCCTGCTCTCCCAGGTCGCGGTCGAGGACGGCAAGGTGACCGGCCGCCGCGACGGCGACGCCGCCACCGAGCAGCTGGAGGCCGCCCTCCCGGCCGTCGTCTCCGTCACCGACCAGTCGGGCGAGGCGCGTTACCCCTCCTTCAAGGGCATCATGGCCGCGAAGAAGAAGCCGGTGGAGTCGCTGGACCTGTCCGACCTGGGCATCGAGGCGGACGAGGTCGGCCTCGACGGCGCCTGGACCAAGGTCGACAGCGCCGCCGAGCGCCCGGCCCGCACGGCCGGCACGATCGTCAAGGACGAGGGCGAGGGCGGCAAGCAGCTCGCCGAGTTCCTCGCGGGCCAGAAGTTCGTCTGAGCCCGGAACCCCGCAACCGCCCTCACACTTCCCGCAGGAGAGCAACGCCATGGCTGAAGTCCTCGTCTACGTAGACCACGTGGACGGCGCCGTCCGCAAGCCCACCCTCGAACTGCTCACCCTCGCCCGCCGCATCGGCGAGCCCGTCGCCGTCCACCTCGGCGCCGGCGCCGACGAGGCCGCGAAGGTACTCGGCGAGTACGGCGCCGTCAAGGTGCTGACCGCCGACGCCGCCGAGTTCGCCGACTACCTGGTCGTCCCCAAGGTGGACGCCCTCCAGGCCGCGTACGAGGCCGTCAACCCGGCCGCCGTGCTCGTCCCGTCCTCCGCCGAGGGCAAGGAGATCGCGGCCCGCCTCGCGCTCCGCATCGGCGGCGGCCTCATCACCGACGCCGTCGACCTGGAGGCCGGCGACGAGGGCCCGGTGGCCACGCAGTCCGTCTTCGCGGCCTCGTACTCCACCAAGTCCCGCGTCACCAAGGGCACCCCGGTCATCACCGTCAAGCCCAACTCCGCCGCTCCCGAGGCCGCCCCGGCCGCGGGCACGGTCGAGCAGCTCTCCGTCGCCTTCGGCGAGCTGGCCACCGGCACCAAGGTCGTCTCCCGCACCCCGCGCGAGTCGACCGGCCGCCCCGAGCTGACCGAGGCCGCGATCGTGGTCTCCGGCGGCCGCGGCGTCAACGGCGCCGAGAACTTCCCGCTGATCGAGGCCCTGGCGGACTCGCTCGGCGGCGCCGTCGGCGCCTCCCGCGCCGCGGTGGACGCCGGCTGGTACCCGCACACCAACCAGGTCGGCCAGACCGGCAAGTCGGTCTCCCCGCAGCTCTACATCGCGGCGGGCATCTCCGGCGCCATCCAGCACCGGGCCGGCATGCAGACCTCGAAGACGATCGTCGCCATCAACAAGGACGAGGAGGCGCCGATCTTCGAGCTGGTCGACTACGGCGTCGTCGGCGACCTCTTCGAGGTCGTCCCGCAGCTGACGGACGAGATCAAGGCCCGCAAGGGCTGATCCCTCCGGGGTTCGTGACAGGGCTCCCGCGCGCGGCGGCGTGCGGGGGCCCGTCGCGTTTCCCCGGGGTGTTGACCGCCGGACGGGGACACGGCTAGCTTCGACTGGCTTCAACGAACTGTTGAACTCCCGGCGTGGATTGGCGGGTGGGGCCCTGTGCACCGGAGCGTGACGACGACCTTCGACAGCACGCTGACGGACCGGCTCACGGCCCGGCTGGCCGGCGTGGACGCGGACCTCGCGCGCCGCTACCCCGGCGACCCGGGCACCCGGCAGCCGGTGCACACGGTCTACGTCCCGGCGGACGCCTTCGCGGCGGACACGGTCCGTACGTGGGGCGAACGGGCGCTGGCGGCCCTCGACGAGCACGCGCCGGACGCGGAGGCGCTCTCCGCCGCGCTCGGCCTGGACACCACCGCCGTCCACGACCGCGTCCGGGCCAAACTCGCGCGGGAGCCGGTGGAGGACCTGCGCATCGACTTCGAGGACGGCTACGGCCGCCGCTCCGACGCCGAGGAGGACGAAGCGGCGGCCCGGGCGGCCGAGTTGACGGCGGCGTCGGTCGCGGACGGCAGCGCACCGCCGTTCACCGGCATCCGCGCCAAGTCCATGGAGGCGGCGGTACGGGACCGGGGCGTCCGCACCCTCGACGTCTTCCTCACGGGCCTCATGGCGAGGGGAGGACTGCCCGCCGGGCTCGTCCTCACCCTCCCCAAGGTCAGCCACGCCGAGCAGGTCACGGCGATGGCGGAGGTGGCGGGGGAGTTCGAGAAGGCGCACGGCCTGGAGGCGGGCCGGATCCGCTTCGAGGTCCAGATCGAGACCACCCAGGCCGTCCTGGGCCCGGACGGCCGGGCGACGGTCGCGCGGCTGCTGGACGCGGGGGAGGGCCGGGTGAGCGCCCTGCACTACGGCACCTTCGACTACAGCGCCGCCTGCGGGATCGCCCCCGCCCACCAGGCCCCCGACCACCCGGCCGCCGACCACGCCAAGGCCGTCATGCAGGTCGCGGTGGCGGGCACGGGCGTCCGCCTCTCCGACGGTTCGACGAACGTCCTCCCGGTGGGCCCGCGCGAGCGGGTGCACGCGGCCTGGCGCCACCACCACGCCCTGGTCCGGCGGGCGTTGGCCCGCGCCTACCACCAGGGCTGGGACATGCACCCCGCCCACCTGCCGACGCGGTACGCGGCGGTGTACGGCTTCTACCGCGAGGGCCTGGAGCCGGCGGCGGCCCGGCTGGCCGCGTACGCGCACGGCGGGACGGCCGACGGCGGTGCCGTCCTGGACGAACCCGCCACGGCCCGCTCCCTCGCCGGCCACCTTCTCCGCGCGGTCGACTGCGGCGCGGCCGACATGGCGGAGGTCGCCCGGCTGACGGGCCTCACCCGCCCGGAACTCGACGCACTGGCGGGCCGCGCGGGGTGAGGCCGCGAGGGCAGTGACGCGCACGGCTGCGCTTGGGCGGCGTCCACTCGCCTTCGTGTCGGCCGCCGCCGGACGAGCCCTGACGGGCTGTGAGCCGGGTTACCCCGGACTCGAAATCCCCGGCGCCGTGCGGGCCCGGGTACCTAACGTCCGATCATGAACACTCTGGAATTCCGCCGGATCCCCGAGGCGCACCTCGACCGTGCCCTGGACCTCACCTACCTCGCCTTCGAGGAGTCCGCGGACGCGGAACGGCGCCGGCGTCACCGGGAGACGCTCCTCGGCGCCGAGCGTGTCGGCGCCTACGACGGTGACGACCTGGTCGGCATGCTCGCCGCCCGCCCACTCCTGTTGTCCGTCCCCGGCGGCGAACTGCCCTGCGCCGGTGTGACGTTCGTCTCCGTGTCGCCCGACCATCGAGGCCGGGGCGTCCTCAGGGGACTGATCGACGAACTGTGGAGCCGCTGCCAGGCCGCCGGGCAGCCGCTCGCCGCGCTCTGGGCCGCGGACGCCGGCCTCTACGGCCGCTTCGGCTTCGGCGCCGCCACCCACGTCTACGGAGTCGAGATCGACTCCGACCGCCCGCTCGCCCTGCGCATCGAGCCCGCCGACCTCCCCGTGCGCTTCGTCGAACCCGAGGACGCCCCCGCCGTCCTCGCTCCCCTCCACGCCGCCCACCGGGGCCGCCGCGCGGGCCGCGTCGCCCGCGACAGCGCATGGTGGCGCACCCGCACGCTCCCCGAGATCGAGGACGACGCGCCGCACCTCAGCCCGCCCCGGGTCGTCACGCTCGGCACACCGCCCGTGGGCTACGCCGTCTATCGCACCGGCGACGGCCGCGACGTCCCCGGCACCCCCGACGGCATCGTGGCCGTCTCCGAGCTGGAGGCCGACACCCCCGAGGCCGCCGCGGCGCTCTGGTGCCACCTCGTCTCGATCGACCGCACCGAACGGGTGCGCGCCTGGGGCCGGCCCCTGGACGACCCGCTGCTCCACTTCGCCGCCGACCGCGACCAGGTCCGCGTCACCCGGGAGATACCCGCCCTCTGGCTGCGTGTCCTCGACGTTCCCACCGCCCTGAAGTCCCGCTCCTGGGCCGTTCCCTGCGACCTGGTCCTGGAGATCACGGACTCCCGCCCCGCGGAACGCCTCCGCCTCACGGCGGGGCCCGACGGCGCCACCGTCGCCCGCACCGACGAGGCCCCCGACCTCGTCTTCGACGTACGCGAGCTCGCCGCCTGCTACCTCGGCGGGACGGGACTGCGGGACCTGGCACGGGCGGGCCTGGTCACCGAGCACACGCCCGGGGCCGTGGCGCGGCTGGACGCGGCGTTGCGCACGGAGTATCCGGCACACACGGTCGACGAGTTCTGAAAGAACGTCCTGTCCCGGCGGAGGTGCCGGGGCATGGGGTCGCCTGACGCGCCGCGCAGGTTGCGTGGCCGCCGGGCCGCGTGACGGCACCCCGGCCGCCGTCACCCCTCCCGCGACACCCGCCGCTGGAACCAGGCCACGTCCCAGAACCGCCCGAACTTCCGCCCCACCTGCTCATACACCCCGACGGGCCGGAACCCGAAGCGCTCGTGCAGCCGCCGCGACGCGTCGTTGGGCACGGTGATCCCGGCGAGCGCCATGTGCACGTCCTCCCGCTCCAGCACCTCGAAGAGGGAGGAGTACAGCAGCCCGCCGACACCGTGCCCCACGTGCTCCGGTGCCACGTACACCGTGGTCTCCACCGACGTCGCGTAGGCGTGCTTCGCCCGCAATGCGCTGCTGGTCGCGTACCCCAGCAGCTTCCCGCCCTGCTCGGCCACGAGCAGCCGGTGCGGCCCGGAGTCGGGGTGCTCCAGTAGCCAGGGGCGCCGCCCGTCCACGGTGAACGGCTCGATGTCGAAGGTGATCGGCGTCTCGACGACGTAGTGGTTGTAGATCCGGGTCAGCTCTTCGAGGTCGTCCTCGGTGCCGGGCCGGATACGGGTGTCCGGGCCGTCCGCCGGGTGGTCGTTCGTTCGTGCACTCACCCGTCCGACGGTACGGGACCTTCGTTACGCCGTGGTTTCGCCGGTGGGACGTTCGCGGAGCCACCTCCTCCAGGTCGTCTTCCGCGGGGACCCGACCGCGTCGCACCAGATGCCCGGGTCGGGTACGGCGCTCAGTTCGCCGGAGCGGGCCCGGGCGTGGCGGGAGGCGCGTCGCAGTCCACCCACAAGCGGACCAGGCACCTACGGGCCTGCGGGTCGGGCGAGTCGGTGAAGGCGGTGCGGCCGTGCAGCACGACGGCGTTGTCCAGCCAGAGCAGGTCTCCGCGGCGCAGGGGAACGCGCAGGACGGTGCGCGGGTCGGACAGGATCCGGTCGACGGCGTCGAGGGCCGCCCGGTCGTCGGGGGCCAGGGGCGCGCCCGCTTCGTGATGGGCGCGTTCGATGCCGCGCCGGTTGTAGTGCACGCGCAGGTCGGCACCGTGCCGCCGGAAGACGGGGCGGCGCCGGTCGAAGCCGGGTCCCCGGCCGAAGTGGAAGTCCTGGTAGAGGCGGGGCAGGGCCCAGGGGCTGTCGGCGAGCAGCCTGTTGTGCACGGTGTGCCCGCTGGCCAGCAGGGTCTCCCCGCCGTGTGCCGCCTGGCGCACGCACAGCAGCCCCAGCAGCCTCGGGGGGTGGGGCGCCGGGGTGCGGTCGGTGTGCAGGGTCAGGGCGAGGTCGGTCTTGCCCAGCCCGGCGTCGCCGGTCACGGTGACGAGGTCACCGGGGTCCTCCGGCCTCACCGCGCCCAGGAAGGCCGCGAGTCGCCGGCACGTCGTGGCGCGCTCCCGGTCGGTGCGGCCGGCCACCGGAAAGCCGCGGATCACGACGAACCCGCGGCCGCCGCGCAGGCGTTGCGTGACATGCGTGGCCAGATCCGCCAGGGCCGCTTCCTCGAGTTCCCTACCGGATCCCATACCGCCGCCGCGGCCGTCGAGTGCGTGCGAGAGGTCGGGCGGCAGCGGGAGCAGCCACTCCTCCTCGCCGAGGGTGTGGCCGTTCCACGCCGTGAGTGCTTCGACCGGGGCGGGCTGGGTCATCCGCTCACCTTTCCGCGACGGCTGCCTGCCGACAGGTTCCGTCACCGGAACGTACCCGAGGGCGGAGGCCCGGGGCAGTCCCGGTGCGCACTGTTCCGGCCGGGGAGCGCGCTGTCGTCGTCGAGACCGTCCAGGAAGGCGGTCAGGGTGTCGGTGACCTCGTCCAGGCTGCGGGCACTGAAGAGCACGGGCTGGTAACCGGTGATGGTGTAGCCGGTGGTGAGCACCGCGCCGATGTCGAGCGGCCGGATGAGGCAGCGGTGGAGCTGCCGCATCTCGCCGTGGGAGGAGAGCAGGGCCGCGCCGTAGGCCCTGGGCCGGCCGCGCTCCTCCAGGACGCCGTACTCCAGGGTGAACCAGTACACGTCGCTGATCATCTGCAGCACGTCCGGGTTCCCGATCCGCGTCGCCGCCTGCCCGACCAGCCGGTAGAGGTCGGCGAACCGCGGGTGGGCGAGGTGGATGCCGTGGCCGAGGACGTCGTGGATGACATCGGGTTCCGGCGTGTACAGCGGCACCGCCGGGTGACGCACGAACTGCACCGCGTGGAAGTACCCGTGGGCCATCGACCCGAGGAACCGCTTGTTGGCGACCACACCACCGGCCAGGGTGAAGTCGAAACCCGTCAGGGCCCGGAGCCGCGTGCCGACCTCCGTGTGCTGCGGGATCCCGTCCGCCGGGATCGGAGCCTGCTCCCTGGCCCGCAGGGCCACCCGGCAGGCATGCTCGGTCTGCGCCCTCCACACCGCGTGGTGAACCCTGCGCCAAGTCCGGTGCTCCGCCCGGGTGTAGGTCACCGGCGGTGACGGGTCCCCGACCCGGTGGTCGCGAGCGCGCGCGGCGATCGCCTGCCGGCGCCGCAGGTAGGCCGGATCGGCGAACCCCGGATGCGCCAGGGCCGCCCCCAGCCGGCCGTCGGCCGCGACGGGGGTGCGCGACTGCGTATCGGTCACACATCGATGCTGCCACGGCGGGCGCCCCCGAACCGGCCGGGTCCCGCCTACTACCGGGGGGCGAGGCCGCCTTCGGCGGTGAGCGCGGTCACGAAGGCGGACCAGGCGGGGGTGGGGAGGGTGAGGGTGGGGCCGGTGGGGGTTTTGCTGTCGCGGACGGGTATCAGACCCGGGTATTCGTCGGATACCTCAAGGCACTGGTCTTCGTCCATGCTGTAACTGCTGCTTCGCCAGGTGGTTGTGTGCTGGTCGGCGGGGAGGCTAGGCACGGTACTTCTCCTCGATCACTTTGCGGATCAGCGCAGTTGTTGCCTCGCGTGATAGAGCCCAGGCCTGTAGAGAATCGTACAGGGATGCGTACTCGGCAACCTCTGGTGGTTGGGTGATGTAGAAGCTTCTGGCGATTCCGGGGCGTTGCACGACGGATTGACCACTGCGGAGCGTCAGGATCGTCGTCCTGCCCAGGCGCATCAGACCGCCGGGCGGCGGGACGTGATCAAACGCCAGAATATGCAGGCGAATATGCGGCTTTTCGGCTGCGGCCAGGAGATGAACCAGCTGATCCCGCATGACCCGGTGATCCCCGATGCGCCAGTGCAGAGCGGTTTCCGTGATGAGCCCGTGGAATTGCGGTGGCTCGGGCCCTTCGAGTAGGGCGCGCCTTCTCTGGCGATACCTGACCTTCTCCTCCAGGTTGCCTCCGGCCTCCGGCAGCCCGGCCTTGAGGAGCGTCGTCAAGTAGTCGTCTGTCTGGAGCAGTGCGGGGACGGAGTCGGTGTACTGGCGGAACCTCACCGTGCGCGACTCGTAGTCGAATTGCCGTTTGGCCCACTTCGCGTCCGGGCTCTCCTGGATATCGTCCCAGAGGTCGAACAGCGAGCCACCTGCCCCGAGAACCTCGTCCAGTTCCTGAGCCACTTCCTCAGTGGGGAAGCGCTCGCCCGACTCGAACTTCGCGATCGCGCTGTACGACAGGAAGACCTGGTCCGCGACCTCCGCCCGGGTCAAGCCGCGCTCGGCGCGCAGCTCCCGCAACCGTGCCGCGTAGCGCGCGATGACGCCCCGAGACGGGTCGAGCCGTTCCGGATCGGACATGGTGAGAACCCCCCGGCGGTGAGCTGTGGCGCGGCCGAGCTTATGGGGCGGGGTGGGACGTCCGAGGCGGAAACGGAGGCCGGGGGACGGCCGGTTGACGTCAAGACGCCCTCACCTCGGTGGACGTACGGCGCCGTCCAGGGCGGAGCGTGAAGCCGCCAGCCAGGGAAGCAGCACCGGCAGGACATGGGGCGGCTGCATCGCCTGCGTGTGGTCGAGGCCGTCGAGGAGACGGACCGTCCAGCCGGCGGACGCCAGTTCCGCGCGGCCGGCCGCGACCGCGCCGCCGATGTCCACGGTGACGCCGCCCCACCCTTCCCCGTACGGAATCGTGTCGGCGGAGCCGGCGAAGCACAGGCACGGGCAGTGCAACCGTGTCAGCGCCGCCCGTTCGTCGAAGTCCCGCAGCGCCTCGTAGAGCGTCACGAACTGGCGCGTCTCCGCCGCGGTGGCGGATACCTCGACGGACGACCAGTCGTAGTCGTCGGGGGCCGTGGTCCCGCCCGCAGTCTCCCGGGTCCCGGCGGCGGAAGCCGCCATCGAGTGCGCGGCCCGCGTGACGCGCAGCATCTCGGCGTACGGGCCGCCGAGGGGCGGGAAGCCGCCCATGGCCAAGGCCGCGAGGCGGTCGGTGCGCAGGGCGAGTTGGAGGCCGCTCAGTGCCAGCCAGGAGTAGCCGTAGTAGGCGAAGCGGTCGGCACCGGCCGCGTCGGCGACGGCCAGGAGGTCGGCAGTGATGGTGTCCGGGGTGAGGGCGTCCGGCCTGGGGTGGGCCATGAGGTGCTGCTCGTAGGCGAAGGCGGCGACCCGGAACCGGGCGTCGGCGAGGCCGCGTACGAGAGACCGGCCCAGGTCCGGGTCGACGCCCCAGCGCCGCAGCTCCTCGGCGCGCGCGCCGTCCGCGGGGCGCGGGTCGACGGGGAGCAATACGGTCACGGGCCCGGTCCCGTGGACCTCCACGGGGAGGGCGCTTCCGTCGTGGAGCCTCGCTTCGATCACGGCTGTCTCCCTGTTCCGGCCGGTGGCGGCCGATTCCGTAGGGCGTAAGGTGTTCGGCGGGACGACAATAACGTAGGGCGTAAGGAGATCAAAGGTGAGCATCATCGCCGGACAGGGCGACCCGACCGCGTCCATGACGCTGCTCTGGGGCGGCCGGCCGGGCGAGCGACCCGCGCGCAGAGCGCCGGGCCCCAAGCCCGGGTTGAGCGTCGACGTCATCGTGGAGGCGGCGATCGCGGTGGCCGACGAGGCGGCGTCGGCGGCGGGGCTGTCGATGCGCACGGTGGGGGAGCGGCTGGGGTGTTCGTCGATGGCGCTGTACACCTATGTGCCCGGGAAGGCGGAACTCCTCGACCTCATGTACGACCGAGTGCATGCCGAGTTCCCCACCGACCGCGCGGTGGACGGCGATTGGCGGGCGGCGGTGACGGCGTGGGCGGCGGACCTCAAGGCGTTCTGCCTGCGGCACCCGTGGGTGCTCCAGGTCTCGTACGCGCGCCCGGTGCTCGGTCCGCACGAGCAGGCCGTGCTGGAGGCGCTGCTCCGCGCCCTGTCGGGGACCGGGCTGCGGGCGGGAACCCTGCGGGCCGTGGTGAGCTCGCTGTTCCACTTCGTGCACGGCTCGGCGCGGACGACGGCCGAGGCGCGCCGGGCGGCGGCCGTGACCGGCGTTCCGGACCGGGACTGGTGGGGCACCCGCGCGACGCTCCTGAACGAGCTCGCCCCCGATTTCGCCGACCGCTTCCCGCTGTCGACGCGGCTCGCCTCCTTCCAGGGGCCGCCCGCGGGGGACGGGGATCCGGCGGACGTGTGGGAGCGCGAGACCGATGCCGTCTTCGCGGCCGGCCTCGCCGTCCTCCTCGACGGAATCGAGGCGGCGGCCGGATCGGGGGAGGCCGGATCGGGCCGCTGACGATCAGGAGGACGTGGCCTGGGCGAGGGGTTCGGCGGCGTAGTGGCGCAGGAGGAGGCAGGCGTTCTGGATGAGGGAGTCGGGCAGGGTCCAGCCGCTGCTGACGAGGGCCGTGACGGTGGTGCGGCGCGCGGGGCCGAAGCCGATGAAGGCCGTTGCCGTCCGGGTGCACCCTGGCTGGAAGAAGAGGTGGGCGCGAGCCACGCCGCGCTGAGCGACAGGGCGCGCCCGTCACTTCCGTCGATGCGCTTCACCCGATCGTGCACGGCGGCCGAGATCACGCGCAGCTCGACGGGCTGCCGGCCGTCCACCGGAAGCCTCCGAAGGGCTTCGCGGACCGCCTCGCCCTCGTCCGGCGCCATTACCGGCGCGCCGCGCGACAGCGCGGGTGCCGGGGCGTCGCACCCCAGCACCCGGACAGCCGCCAGGGCCGTGTCCGCCTGCGGAGCGGATGCCAGGAACCCGGCCGGCGGCTGATGCCCGTGATCTGTCAGGGCCGAGTGGACCGCCGCTGCCGGCTCGTCCGTGGCCGAGGACAGGTCCGCGCTCGCGGTAATGACGGCCTCCTCGCTACGCCGGGTCCTTCGGCTCCTCCGGCCCCAGAAGGTGGGGCAGAGCGGACATCGGCATGAAGGACGTCATGGCCCCGACAGGCGACTCAGCGGGGATCATCGCCTCGACGACATCCAGTGCGAGATCCACTTCTTGTTCGAGCACCGCTGCCTGCGCCACCATGACGTCACCTCTCTCCACGGGGGATGACACGCCTCGGAGGCGTGCCGGCGGCCGGGAACCGGCCTTCCTCGCAGCCTGAAGCGCCCCTCACGCAAATACATCCCGAGCCGTGGGGGCGGGGCCGGATTGGGCGACGCGCCGAAGGATGTGAGGATGTGGCCATGCACAATGTTTTTTTCGACATCACCATTGACGGCGAGGACGCCGGCCGCATCGTCTTCCGGCTCTTCGACGACGTCGTCCCGGAGACCGCGCGCAACTTCCGCGAGCTCGCCACCGGCCAGAACGGCTACGGCTACGCCGGTTCGGCCTTCCACCGTGTCATCCCGGACTTCATGCTCCAGGGCGGCGATTTCACCGACGGCAACGGCACCGGCGGCAAGAGCATCTTCGGCAAGTCCTTCGCCGACGAGAACTTCACCCTCAAGCACGACCGGCCGTTCCTGCTGTCGATGGCCAACCGCGGCCCGAACACCAACGGTTCCCAGTTCTTCGTGACGACCGTCGTCACCCCGTGGCTGGACGGCAAGCACGTCGTCTTCGGCGAGGTCGCCGAGGGCCAGGAGCTCGTGAAGCGGATCGAGGCGCTGGGCTCGCACAGCGGCGCGCTGAAGGCCGCCGTCGTCATCAAGGAGAGCGGCACCGTCGCCTGACGTTTGCCGCCGCGAGCAAGACGCACGCCGAACGCCTGAGTGCGGATGCTCAGGCGTTCGGCGTCTGCCGGCGGAGAGCGTGGGCTCGTGCGTACGCGCCGCTGGGCCGGCCCCCTGGCAACGTTCGCCGGCGACCTGATCCCCTCCCGGGTGTCAGTCCGAGGGAGGGGCTGTCAGATCAGGTCGTTCCGACGCAGCCAGGACGGCCGTTTCGGTACGCCGTCCGCGTCCACGGCGGTCTCGACCGGCGCGGGCGCCGGGGCGGCGGGCTCCGCCGGGGCGGCGCTGTCCTCCAGCAGCTCCGCCAGCGTGAACCGGGTGGCATGGGACTGCCACGAACCGTCGACGACCAGCAGAAAGCCGTCACCGCTACGGAAAAGGCGGCGGCGCTTGTGGTTGAGGGGGTGTGCCGGCCGGTAGTTCCGGGCGATCTTCTCCAGCCGCGCCAGCGCGTACGCCCGCTCCCCCCTCACCTGCGCCAGCACTTCGGCCTCGATGTGCTTGCGGTCCCCCGACCCTGTGGTCGTTTCGACGATCAGTCCCCACATCGCCATGCCCCGCCCTCTCCCTTCGTCAAGGGGGACCCTAGCCCGCGGTGACGGCACCGGCCACGCCTGGCCGAATCGGTCCGGAGGCGCGAGCCGGCGGGCGCCGCTCAGCCTGCGGGCAGGCGGGCAGCGCGCGTACGGCAGAGGCCGTGGCGCGCACGTGCGCCGGAGGCCGTCACGCGCCTTCCGCCGCCACCCGGGGCCGCGCGGTCTCCTCGCCGGACTCGCCCAGGGGGCCCGCCGCCTCCCAGGCCGCCTCGATCATCCGGAAGACCTCGTCCACCGCCGCCTCCGGGTCGGCCGCCTCGCGGGCCAGCGAGTAGGCGTCGATCGCGAACCTCGCGACCGCCCGGCAGGCCGTCGGGGTCCGCGACAGGCCGGGCTCGGCGGCGATGGCGGTGGCCAGCGACTCCGCGTGGCGGAGCCGCATCGACTCCTCGTACTCCCGCAGGGCGGGCGATGCGTCGATCATGCGCCAGACCGGAGCGGCGCCGTCCGCCGTGCAGTGCCGTACCAGGGCCTGGATCTCGCGGCGCAGCGCGGGGATCAGCGGCTCGTGCGGGGCCCGGTCGGCGACCGCCCGCGCGAGGCGGTGCTCGAAGTCCGCGTCCTGCTCGAACACGAGGGCCTCTTTCGAGGCGAAGTGGGAGAAGAGAGTGGTGACGGCCACGTCGGCCTCGGCGGCCACGTCCCGGATGCCCACCGCGTCGTACCCGCGCTCGAGGAAGAGCCGGAGGGCGGCGTCGGCGATCTTCTGGCGGGTCGCCGCCTTCTTGCGTTCGCGGCGTCCGGGGGGCGCGGTCATGCGCTCACACTAGCAAATGCGGAGGTGGGACGGTTTGTGAAAGCTAACCGTTAGCGCTTCGAGGGGATGGGCCCGGGCGAACCCCCGCCGCCAGGCCGGAAAGCACCTACGGGGGGAGCCCCTCCTTTGCCATGAGAGGCATGTGCCGCTTGCATGTGTCCTGCCGTACGGCATCTCACAGAGGGGGGCATGGCTGTGCCAAGACCCAAGGTTCATACGGCTGGACGGAGAACGGTCACCGCGTGGGGCGGGGCGAGAGGTGCGGCGGCGCTGTTCGGCGTCGCCGCACTCGTCGTCCCGGCGGCGCCCGCCGGGGCGGCGGTGGCCGCGGCGCCACCGGGCGGGGTGGAGCGGGCCGCCGCCGGGCACGGCACCGTGTCCGGCCGGGAGCGGACCGCCGGTGCGGAGACCGCCGTCAGGGATTCCGACGTGCTGCTGGCCGGGACCCGTACGACCGGCGGAGACGGCGCGCCCGGCGCGGGAGGCGGCTGGTGGACCGTGTCCACGGCCGCCGAGGACGGCGCGCGGCCGTACGCGGTGTGGGCCGGGCGCCTGGACGGTACCGGCGAGAAGCAGCGGATCAGCCCCGACGACGGCCGCCACCATGTGCACCCGGTCACCGACGGGAAGACCGTGGTGTGGTCGGCCTACCAAGGCCGGTGGTGCTACCTCCTGGCACGGCCGGTCGACGGCGGGCCGGTACGGCAACTGGACGCCGGCCAGGGCATCGGCTGCGCCTACACCGGGCTGGGCGTCGAGGGAAAGACCGTGACCTACACGGACGTCGGCTACAAGAGCCGCCCGACGCGCGCGATGTACCTGCGCATGGGTGAGGGTGATCCGGTCCCGATCCCTCCCGCCGGGGGCGGAAATCCCCGGACGGTCTCGACGAGCAACCCGTCCCTGCGCAACGACAGGATCGCCTTCGACGACTGCAAGTACACCGGCAGCACCGGCACCCTCTGCCGGATAACCGTCCTCGACGTCACCACAGGCCGGCGCACCGTGGTGGCCGACGCCAAACTCCCCGCGCCGACCGCCATCACCTCCCGGTACGTCTACTGGCTGGAGACGGAGGACCCGGGGTCAGGGCCCGGGGCGCTGCACCGGGTGAACCTCGACGGCTCGGACCCCGTCGTCGTCAGCCCGGCCTCGGGCGAGGACGCCCTGCGCATCGACGGTCTGACCGCCTCCGACGACGCGGTGACCGTCGCCGCCCGAAGCGCCGACGGCACGGCGGCCCCCGAGACCCCGGTCAGGCTGTGGCAGTTCTCGCCGGACGGCTCGCGCCGCGAGCGGGTCTCCTGCGACGGCGGCGACCAGGTGTCGCCGGCCTCCGCGGGAGCACGGCAGGTGGTGTGGATCGACACGACCGGCGGCTCGACCGACCTCGTGACACGCACACGGCCGGCCGGCACCTGCGGCTGACCCGTCCAGGGCCGCCGAACGGCCGAGGCCACCCGCGGAAGCGCGGCGGGCACGGACAGCGGAAAGGCTCCGAGGAGGCCGGACCACCCGGCCACGGGGGACGAGGGCCGGGAACCCCGGTCAGCCGTCCACCGGCGGCAGTTCGCCCGAGCCGCGCGCGATCAGGCGCGTCGGCAGTTCGACGCGGCGGGCGTCCGCCGCGTAGCCGTCGAGGCGCTGGAAGAGGAGCTCGGCGGCGGTGCGGCCGAGGCGGGTGGGGTCCTGGGCGATGACCGTGACGCCGGGGGAGAGCAGGTCGGCCAGTTCGAGGTCGTCGAAGCCGACGAGGGCGACGTCGTGCGGGAGTTCGGACAGCACGCGGACGGCGGCGGCGGTCACCCGGTTGTTGCCGGTGAAGAGGGCGGTGACCGGCGCCGGGCCGGACAGCATGCGCAGCACCTCGCCGCGCACCCGGTCCGGCGCCGTCGGTCCGAGCGAGATCCAGCCGTCGTGCACCGGCAGCGCGGCGGCGTCCATCGCGGCCCGGTAACCCCGCAGCCGCTCGGTCGCGGTGTGGATGCGCGGCTGGTCGCCGATGAAGCCGATCCGGCGGTGGCCGTGGGCGATCAGGTGCGCCACACCCTCGCGGGCGCCGCCCGCGTGGTCGGAGAGGACGGTGTCGGCGGATATCAGCCCGGCGGGACGGTCGACGAAGACCGTGGCCACGCCCGCCGCCATCTCCGGTTCCAGATAGCGGTGGTCGGCACCGGCCGGGATGACGACGAGGCCGTCGACGCGGCGGGCGCAGAGGGCGAGGGCGAGTTCGCGCTCCCGCTCGGGGTCCTCGGCGCTGGAGCCGTTGATGAGCAACGCGCCGTGGTCGCGGGCCACTTCCTCGACGGCGCGGTTGAGGGGGGCGTAGAACGGGTCCGCCAGGTCCTCCAGGACGAGTCCGACGGACGAGGTACGGCCCTTGCGCAGCACGCGGGCGCTGTCGTTGCGGCGGAAGCCGAGGGCGGTGATGGCGTCCCTGACGCGGCGTTCGGTCTCGGCGGTCACGCCCGGCTCGCCGTTCACCACCCGGGACACCGTCTTCAGTCCCACGCCGGCGCGCGTCGCCACGTCCTTCATGGTCGGCCGGGTCCCGTAGCGGGGGCGGGGGCTGTGGGCGGTGTGGGGCACCTGGCGTGTCCTCCATGACCGTTGAGTGCCGACGGGTGCCGGCGGGTGCTGTGCGCGGTGTGTGCGTCGAACGAGCATAGGGCCTGGACAACGTTGTCAACAGTGGCCGAGACTGGCGGGAAAGCGACGGCCGGCCACCCGGGGCCGGCCGCGCCGCGAGTGGAGCAGGAGCGACCGTTCCCCATGCCGTCCGCCACGCCGCCCGACACCTCGTCGTCCGCCACACCCACCGCACCGGGCGCGCTCGTCGCCGCTCTCGACATCGGCGGCACCAAGATCGCGGGTGCGCTGGTGGACGCCGGGGGGCGGCTCCTCGTCCGTTCCCGGCGCCGGACCCCCGCCGAGGGCGACGCGGCGGTGGTGATGGGCGCGGTGGCGGAGGTGCTGGACGAGCTCGCCGCGTCCGCCGACTGGCGGCGGGTGCGCGCGGTGGGCATCGGCAGCGCCGGGCCCGTGGACGCCTCGCGGGGTACGGTCAGCCCGGTCAACGTGCCGGGCTGGCGCGGCTTTCCGCTGGTGGCGGAGGCGGGACGGCGGGTCGGCGGGCTGCCCGTCGTCCTCGTCGGCGACGGTGTCGCGATGACCGCCGCCGAACACTGGCGCGGCGCGGCGCGGGGCCGGGCGAACGCCCTGTGCATGGTGGTGTCCACGGGGGTGGGGGGCGGTTTGGTGCTGGGCGGACGGCTGCATCCCGGGCCTACGGGCAACGCCGGCCACATCGGCCACATCAGTGTGGACCTGGACGGCGACCCCTGCCCCTGCGGAGGCCGCGGCTGCGTCGAACGCATCGCCAGCGGGCCGAACATCGCCCGCCGGGCCGCCGAGTCCGGCTGGCGGCCCGGGCCGGACGGGGACGCGGGTGCGGCGGGCGTCGCCGCGGCGGCCCGCGCCGGCGACCCCCTCGCCGTCGCGTCGTTCGACCGCGCCGCCCGGGCGCTCGCGGCCGGCATCGCCGCGACGGCGGTGCTCACGGAGATCGAGGTCGCGGTGGTGGGCGGCGGCGTCGCGGGCGCGGGGGACGTCCTCTTCGCCCCGCTGCGCCGGTATCTGCGCGCGTACGCGACGCTGTCCTTCGCCGCCGGGGTCGAGGTCGTGCCGGCCCTGCTCGGCGGCGACGCGGGAGTGGTGGGCGCGGCGGCGGCCGCGGCGGAGGCGGTGGGGGTGTGGGAGTGAGGCGGTGGCGGCCGGGGGAGCCGCTGTCGTAGGAGTGGTGGGGCAGGGGGTTTCGCCCGGGGCCGCGTGGGAAGCCGTACGGTCCGGTGTTCGCTGCCGGCGCTCGCGGTCGGTGCTACTGCCGGTGTCCGCTTGCTCGTGAACGGTGGGGAAGTCCCGGGACTCCTGAGAGACTTGGTAGTACTCGAGACCCATGGGGTTCCCGGGAGGCCTGAACCGTACGACGGGTGCGCCGGTGAACCGAGGGCCCCATCCCGCTCGTCCGTCCTTCCGTGGCAAGGTGTTCCGGGCATCGCAAGGGGGCCGCTCGGAGGAGGGGGAACCGTGATCGTCTGGCTGAACGGCGCTTTCAGTGCGGGAAAGACCAGCACCGCGAGGGAACTGACCGGGCTCATGCCGGAAAGCCACCTCTACGACCCCGAGATCGTCGGCGGGGGGCTGCGGCATCTCCTGCCGCCCGCGCGGCTGGCCGAGGTCGACGACTACCAGGACCTGCCGATCTGGCGGCGTCTGGTCGCCGACACCGCGGCGGCGCTGCTCGCGGAGGTGGGCGGGGTGCTCGTCGTCCCCATGACCCTGCTGCGGCAGGAGTACCGGGACGAGATATTCGGAACGCTCGCCGCCCGCCGGATACCCGTCCGGCACATCCTGCTGGCCTGCGATGAAACGATACTGCGCAAGAGGATCGACGGCCGGGTGGAGTTCCCCGGCGACCCGGTCGGCAGCGAGGCCGTCCGGCAGTGGGCCCGGGACCACGTCGACGCCTACCAGGAGGCGCTGGCCTGGCTGTCGGACGACGCGTTCGTCGTCGACACCGGACGGCTCACCCCGCGCGAGGCGGCCGAACGCGTCGCCCGGGCGGTCCGCGACGGCTCCGCCGGGCCGTGCCAGATCGTCGAGACGCCCGAACCGAAGGCCGAGACCCTGGCCGCCGGAGTGCTCCTCTTCGACGAACACGACCGCGTGCTGCTCGTCGACCCCACCTACAAACCCGGCTGGGAGTTCCCCGGCGGCATCGTCGAACCCGGCGAGGCGCCGGCGCGGGCCGGCATGCGCGAGGTCGCCGAGGAGATCGGCATCGAACTGCCGCACGTTCCCAAGCTGTTGGTCGTGGACTGGGAACCGCCCCGGCCCCCCGGCTTCGGCGGCCTCCGCTTCCTCTTCGACGGCGGCCGGCTCACCGAGGCCGAGGCCCGCCGCCTGCTGCTCCCGGGCGCCGAACTGCGCGGCTGGCGCTTCGTCACCGAGGACGAGGCGAGCGCCCTCCTGCCCCCCGTCCGCCACCGCCGCCTCCGCTGGGCCCTCCGCGCGCGCGAACGCGGATGCCCGCTCAACCTGGAGGCGGGGGTACCGGTTGGGTGAGACGGCAGCGGGGCGCGGGCGCGCGACGCGTCCCACGCTCCGCCGGGCGGCGTGCCCATGACGACCGCCGGAACCGGCGACGGGCCATGCCGCACGCCGCCGGTCACGCCAACGGGCACGCCGGGCACGCGGCCGGCCACACCGCCTGGCACGTCGCTTGGCACGTCGCCGGGCACACGGCCGGAACAGCGGACCACCGTCTCGGAAACCGTCACCTACCCGGCGACGTGCCCCGACCGCGGCGCTGCGACGGACCACCACGGCGTCCAGACCCTGCTGACGGACGGCGGTCTGCGGTGGTCCGTGGAATCGACCCGCACGGCCTGCGGAACGGCGTTCGCCGCGTGCGGCGGGGAGGTGCCGGGCGAACTGCGGGACCGGATGCTCGCCGAGCACGGGCCGGCGACGCCGCGCGTCCGCACCCCGCCGCCGACGCCCGCCGTGATCACGCGGGTCCTCCGGGCCGCGCTGGGCGTCGACCCAGCGGGCGCGAAGGCGCTGTCGCGCCGCGTACTGGACGGTGACTGCTCGGGGGCCCTCCCCGAGACGGAACTCCTGGCGAGGGAGCTGCGCGCATCCGGGGTGGACGCCGTGACGGAGCGGCCGGGGCGGCGGGGCGGGCGTCGACCAGCTCCGCCGGCCCGCCGTGAGCACCACCGACCGGGCGACCCCGCCGCACCCATACGGCCAGCGGCGGCACGACGGCACCCGGGCCCGCCCTCAGTGATCGAGCACCGCGAGATCCAGCGCGGCCAGGCGCTCCGGGTCGGTGAGGATGTCGAGGGCGACGATCCGGTCCGCCACGACGGTGAAGGCCATGACCGAGAACGGCGTCCCGCCCGCCGTCGCGACGACTCCGGCCGCGCCGTTGACGAGCGCCGGGCGCGCCGCCTCGGCGACCCGCGCGAACCGCGACGCCTGCCGGGCCACGGCCTCCGCGCCGCGTACGACGTTGAACGTCCGCGCGGCGCCGCCGTCCGACCGGGCGACGACGTCCGGGTCCAGCAGGTCCACGAGCGCGTCGAGGTCGCCGCCGCGCGCGGCGGCCAGGAACGCGTCGACGACCCGGCGCTGCCGGCCGAGGTCCGGGTCCGGGGCGGGGGCCGAGCCCTGCACCCGTCGGCGGGCGCGGCTGGCGAGCTGCCGCGCGGCGGCCGGGGTACGGCCGACGACCGGCCCGATCTCGTCGAAGGGCACGGCGAACATGTCGTGCAGGACGAAGGCGAGCCGCTCCGCCGGCGCAAGCGACTCCAGCACCACCAGCAAGGCCAGCCCCAGTGAGTCCGCCAGCAGCGCCTCCTGCTCCGGATCCACCCCGTCCGCCGCGCTGACCACCGGATCGGGCAGCCGCAGCCGCTCCTCCATCGGCTCCTCGCGCCGCGCGGTGCGGCTGCGCAGCATGTCGAGGCAGACCCGTCCGACGACCGTCGTCAGCCACCCCCCGAGGTTCGCCACCTCACCGGCGTCCACCCGGCTCAGCCGCAACCACGTCTCCTGCACCGCGTCCTCGGCCTCGGCGAGCGATCCCAGCATCCGATAGGCGACCGCCCGCAAATGCGACCGGTGCTCCTCGAACCGCCGTGCCAGAAACTCGGTGTCGTTCGCGCTGTCCATTCCTCGCCGTTCTGCTCGCGGTGGCGCCCTCTCATCTCGCGCGCCGCCTGATTGCCCGACCGGAACACTGACGCGCCGGGCGGCACGGATGTGACAGCGACGCGGAGAACGTGTGCCCGCTCACCTGCTCGTCGGCTCGATGGCACGCGTCCCGCAGCCAAAGGGAAGGAGATACTCCATGTGCTCCTTTGAGAGCGCACGGTATTGTCCTGCGTCAGGAGGAACCGGTGTGCTGACATTGCGTGAAGAATTAACGGCGTTGTATGTGGGTGAAGTTGAGCCGGCG
>NZ_JBIRQH010000027.1:0-96528 GCF_044333095.1 Streptomyces sp. NPDC021100 | reverse complement strand
GGGGCGGAAGCCTTCGGCTTTGAATTGGGCCTTTCGGCCCAATAAAAACCCCCTGGAATTCCCCTTCGGGGAATTCTTGGGTGGTTTATGTCGGCCCCCGTTGGGGGCCTTGGTTGAGGGGCTTAGAATTCCCCGTTGGGGAATTCTTCGGTGTGATGGTTTGTTGAAATTCCTTCGGAATTTGCGGTCTTGTTGGTCCTTTTGGTTTTCGTGGCGTTGTGTCAATTTGGTTTGGGCTGTGGTTGGTTGGCGTGCCGCCCGTTCCGGGCGGCTGTGTGGTGTTGGCTCGCTCGGTCGTGTGCGGGATCTGAGCCTGTGAGCTGGTGTTTGATGGTGTGTCGGGTTGGGCGCGCCGTTGGCGCGGTGGTGGTCTGGGTGGGGTGAGGCCGTTTCATGGTGGGTTTTGGGGGCGGCCGTTGGCCGCTTTTCGGGGGTGCTGGTATTTGGGTTTCATGTTTTCTGTTCCTGTTTTTTGGAGGGGGTCTCTGGTTCCTTTTTCTGGGGTTTTCCCGGGTGGTGGGTGGGGTTTTTAGTGTCAGGTTGCTTTCTTTTCTTGGAGTCGGCTGTTTCCGGTTAGCGAGCGGCTTTGTTTGGCCGAATGGGTGCGGGTGTTAGGTGGGGTTTTGGATTCACATGTCTGACGCTGTTTCAGTTTCTGGGTTGGGTAGTTCTGGGGAGGTTGGTTTTTCGTTCGTGGGTCTTTTTCTGAAGGGGTCGGGTGCGCCCGTTGGGCGCTGGTGGGGGCGAGGTGTTGTGTCTGCCGGCGGTGGGTGGGCCGTAGGGTGCGGGGAGTATTGCAATATACGAACTCTTCGGCGGAGCAGCATGGTTGAGCGGGCGGTACATCCGGTGTGGATCGCGGTCGAGGCGGGGGTCAGGAAGCGAGTGGCGGACGCTGTCGAGGCGCAGCAGGGGCGGCGGGCTCGGCTGTCGGCCGAGGGCGCGCGGTGGCGTACGCAGGGGCTGACGCGGGCTCAGGCGGCTGCGGTGCGGGCGGCCTGGCGTGGTGAGGTGCGGCGGTTGCGGGCGGCTGGTGAGTTGCTGGACGTACGGGATGCGCTGGTGGGGTTTGGGGTGCGTGAGGAACTGCGGGCGCGGGGGTGGGACCGGGAGTGGGATCCGGCGCCGGAGGAGGCGTGGGACCAGGGCCGGTGGATCGGCTCGCGCGACAGCGGCCCCAACGGCTACCCCGAGCGGCTCTCCGCCCGTTTGGACGCCGCGCTGGTGGCGCAGGCGGTCGCGGCGTGCTGGTGGACGTCGTGGCCGGCGATCGAGGCGCTGCGTGCGTGGCGTGATGCGTACCCCGGGATCGTCCCGGCCCGTTACCGGCCCGACGAGGAAGGCCGGCGGCGCCTGACCGGGCCGCTCGCCGAGTACGAGCGCTTGGCCGCCCAGATCACCACCACCGGCATCATCTGGCGCGCCGGCGTCACCCGCGGCCTCAACGAGGCCACCGGCACCCGGCCGTGAGCCTGGTGGAGCGTCAGTTGTTGCGGGCTCGGTGGCCAGCGGCTCCCGGTCAGACCAGGGGGTGTCTAGGAGGACCGGCTTGTAGCTGTCCGGCGAGCCGGCGAGCGACTGCTCCCTGCGGGCCATCGTCATGGCGAGCATGAGCGGCAGCGAGCTCGGCCTTGCTTCAGGGGGTCTTCTCGAGCCTGTCGAGGGCGGACGGGACAACGCCGGGGCGCAGCGGAAACGCTGCTGAGGGTCTGCGGGGGGTGAGGACGGGCAGGCCGCGGGCGCAGCGTTGGGGAGCAGGACGGGGAGAAGAAGGGGCCGGCCGTTGGCCGGCGGTGGGGGCGGCCCCCTGTCGGGGGCGCCGGGGTGGTGGGGCCGGGCCCCTGTCGGGGCCCAGGTGAGTGGGGCGGGGGCCGGGCCCGTTGGCCTGCTCCGGGGTTCTGGCTGCTGTGACGGCCGCGCCGGTGGCGGAGCTTCGCCGGCGTAGTGGCGGGAGGCCGAGGTTAGCCGGGCCGGCGGTGGGGGCGGCCCGGCTCCTGTCGGGGCGGCGGGGTGGTGGCGGTCTGTCTTCGCAGCCCGGTGCCGGGGGTAGCAGTAGAGAGGGCGGAAGCCCCCTGGGGGACCTCCCGGGGGCGCACAACCACCTCGTGGGGTGGGAGGATCCAGTTCCCTGGTTCCGGCCTCGTTCCCGGCAGCCCGCCAAGGGGGCTTCGCTGGTTGGGACCCTATACGTTCTCGCGGTCCTTTGCGGGTGGTCAGCCCCTGAGCCCGGCCCGGGGTGAGATTCTTGGCCCCCTGCTGGACCGGTTGCAGGCAGGGCGTCGGTCGGTCCGTCGTAGAGGGCTCCCTCGTGCGACACACGAGGCCGGTCGTTGGCCGGGGGCCGGGGCCCCTGTCGGGCCCCAGGTGGGGCGGGTCAGGCGGTTGCCCCGGCGGCTCGGTGGGCGCGTACTCGGCATGCGGGTGAGCAGTAGCGTGCGGGTCGGCCTGGGCCGGCGCGGAGGGGGAAGGGTCGTCCGCAATCGGCGGCCGCGCACAGGATTTCGTTACGTATTTCGTTGCGCAGGTCCTCGACCGGCGGGGGCTCCGGTGCGTTCTTGGCGCTCTGCTCCCACAGGATCCGGGCGACGCCGTCCGTGCCCCGGTCCTTACGGCGCCGTGACGGCGTGTCCCAGCCCGTTCGCGGGCGCAGCACCGCTGCCTGCTTCCATCCGACCGCGCGCAGGCTTGTTCCTGATTCGCCGTCCTGCGTGTAGGTGATCGCCCGCACGAATCCCATCCGCGATGCCGCGCCCCATACGGCCCCGTACAAGGCGCTGCACGCGTTCGGCGTGCCGTCCGTGGCCACGCGGGTGACTTCCACGCACAGGTTCTGGTCGAAGCATCGTGCGACGGGCCGGCCGACGATGGCCACGCCGCACAGGCGTCCGTCCGGCCGGCACACGCCGATGCTGAACCGGTGTCCGCGCGGGCGCTTGTGGTGGCGGTGGATCGCGTCGACGAGGTCGGCGGCGTCCTGGAACTTCAGCGGCACGATCGTCAGCCGCTCCTGCCTACTGGCCATCGGCACCGCCGTGCTGCTGACCGCCGAAGCGGCGGTGCGCGGCGCCGAGGATCTCGACCAGCCGCCGCGCAGCGTCGGAGTCCGGCGAGCGCAGTTCGTCCAGCAGTTCAGCGATCTCGGCCTCGTCGATTTCGACATGGATGCGGCGCTGCGCGGGGAGGTGGTTGGTGTACACGCGTTCCATCGGCTGGCTCCCTTTCTGTTGTAAGGGGCGGCCCCCTTGTGCCCGGGGCGGGGGTGCAGCGGCTCGGGGTCGGCTGGGTGTTGGGTGTGGCCGCCTGGTGCCCCTGCAGGGGGCTCGAACCCTGCTCTGCGGATCGAAAGGCCGCCGTCCTAGCTCATGGACGACAGAGGCAGGCTGGCGCGCCGTTCGGTGCGGTGCGTCCGTGCCCTCGGCGGGATTCGAACCCGTGGTCTCCCCGTTGAGGGCGGGGTGAGATGACCGCTGCTCCACGAGGGCCCGGTCCTGCGGCGCGGGGAGCGAGTCGGTGCGCGGCCGGGGCCGCGCGGGTCGCCTACTGCGCGCCGCAGGATGGCACCCGCCCTCCCGGGCGGGTGGTGGTGGCGATCGCGCCCTGGCGGGCCATCGCCCCTGGGCACCTGTCGGCGCGCCAGCGGCAAGGAGCGGCCGAATGGGGGCCGGGCATCCCTTGTTGGTGGTTCCTCCCGCCGTGGGGGGAGAGACGGGAGGAACCAGTGAGCTGGCGGGATTCGAACCCGCTCACGCCCCCGAAAGGGGACTGTGCACTCCACACACCGCAGCTCCAGAGGGACGCGACCCCTCCTTCAACCCGAAACGCTGATCAGGCGCCCAGGTCCGACCAAAGACCCTCAGAGAAGGGCGACATCAGCCTTCCGGCCCGCCACCCCAATCCCTGCTGGCACTTAAGACTATACACGTCAGACATCGCCGAACGCAAGTTTTAAGCGGCAATATGGGCAAGGGGGTTCGCCGGGCGGGAACGCACCCCTGCCGCGCGGGGCGCACGGGCCCGGCCGGGGCGGCGCGGGCAGGGCCCGAAGGGGGTTGTCACGGATCAGGCCCGGGCGGCGCCGATGCCCCCGGCGCACCGCGCTCAACTCCTGCAGTGCAGTCGTGGTTTCGCCTGCAGGCAGGGCCGCCGCGGCGTCCAGCAGGGCACGGGCGCGCCAGGCGCGATGTGGTGTCCTTCGCCGGCCAGGCGCTGTTCGACCTGCCGGCACACGCCTGGCGCACCGGTTCTTGGGCGGGCCGGCCGCCGCCTGGGCCGAGGTGGCAGCCGGCACCGCCGGCCCGGCTGCGGCCTGGCCGGCTGCCGGAGGCAATCGCCGCCTGTACCCCGCGCACGTCCGCCGGCAGGCTCCTGCCGGCGGACGCCGTAGCAGCGGTGGGCGCGGCGGTCGGCCTGTGGCGCGCCGCGCTCGCGGCCGACTGCCGCCCGGCGCTTTCGCCGACGCTGACGTTGTCGCCGAACGTGCCGCGGGCCGCCCGGGCAGCGAAGCCGCACTGCTCCTGGCCGCCCGGCTGGTCACCCGCCCCGCACAGACGCGGCAGGACGCCTCTGCCCGCCAGGCGGCGGGCGGCGTCCGGGCCGGTGCCACGGGCGCTCTCGGCCAGGATGCGGCGCAGGCCGAGCGCCGCCGTGACGGCGGCCGGCAGCACGGTGCCGGCGAGGGCGCCGGGTTGGCGGGCGCAGGTGGCGGCCGCGGCGAGGTAGAACGCGGCGAGCTGCGGGGGTTTCAGGGCCGCGAGACGGCGGGCAGTTCACTGCGGCCGGGTCGGCGTGGACCGGGCGGTGCACGACCGTGGCGTGGCCGGCGCCGCCGGCGTCCAGGGCGGCGCCGGCCGGGGCGGCCGGCCGGGGCCGGCTCCAGGACGTCCGCGGTGCGCGGGTCGGGCGGGCCAGGCAGCGTATCCAGCACCGGCTGCCAGCTCCTGGAGAGCGGGTCGACGGGGAGGAGAAGAAAGGGGCCGGCCGTTGGCCGGCGGTGGGGGCGGCCCCCTGTCGGGGGCGCCGGGGTGGTGGGGGCCGGGCCCCTGTCGGGGCCCGGGTGAGTGGGGAGCGGGGTGGTGTGGGGGTTTCGCAGGCGCCGCTGCGGGGTGGCGCTTAAGAAACGAAGGCGGGGCGAGCCAGGAGGGCGGAAATCTGCGAGGGCCGGCCGTTGGCCGGCGGCGGGGGCGGTTGCCTTGTCGGGGCGGGGCTGATGGCCCGGTAGCGGGGCAAGGGCAGCCGGCGGAGGACGGTGGCCGTCCTCAGGTGAGGCCGTCGGCGTTAAAGAGAGACGGTCTTGCCCTGCCAGGTGTCCCGGCGGTGGGGGTGTTCCTGTTTGGAGGTCAGGTGCCAGCGGCGGGCGTCGTGGGGACAGCGGTAGACCCTCTTCTCCATCTTCAGGTCGTCAGCGCTGATCCGGTGGAGCTGGATGCCTGCCAGGCGGCGCAGGGCTCGCCACCGCGTTGCCTGGTGCTTCTTGGCGCAGCGGCAGTGGGAGTGCAGCGGCTGCAGCCGGGTGTCGGCGTCGACAGCGGAGCTGCGGATGAACTCAAGGAAGGTGCTGCGCTTTTTGAGGCCAGCCCATCTGGTCCAGCCGTCTTCCTCCGAGCCGATCACGTAGTAGCGGATCTTCCAGCCCTTGTCCGTCAGTCGGGCCGTGGCCATGACGGCCGCTCCGCCCCTGCGCTCGCCCTCGACCCGGGCCTCGGCGGCGCCGGGGTACTGGCGGGACACTGCCCAGCCGTGCCGCGTCATCATCTCGGCCAAGTCGTCGAGCTTGCCCTGTGCGGCGACACGAGGGTCCGGCTGGCGGTCCATGCAGTTTCCTCCCGGTACGACAAGCAACCGATTCGACCCTTAAGACTCTACATTCGATGTCACGTGTCCGCAAGTCTTAAGAGGCGCACATGGAGGGGGCGGGAGGGTGGGACCGGAGGAGTGCGGTCAGCCGGCCGGCCATCGCCCGGCAGCGAGGCGCCCCCTGCCGGCAGCACGGGGTGACCGCTGCCGGGCGCCGGCGGGCAAGGAGAAAAAGACCGGCCGTTGGCCGGCGGCGCGGCGGGCGCCGGCGACTCCAGGCCGCGCCGCCCGCAAGGTCAGGAGCCCTTGCGGCAGGCCGAGCGGGTGCGCGGGCACCGGGCCCCTCGCGCCGGGGACGCCCTGATCCGGGCGCAGCAGGGCGCCTTGGGGTCCTTCGAGGCCGCCGCAGCCCTCGGCGTCCAGGCCGCGGACGTCCGCGGCCATACGGCCGTCGTCGGGGCGAGCGGACGGGGTGAGGTGGGCAGGGGCGGAAGGTGCCGGCCTTCAGCGATCGGTCACAGCGCACCGCGGGCTACGGCCAGGCGGCTCCGAATCCCGGGCAGCACGCAGCGGCAGGACGCAGCGGCCGTCCCACCGGCCGGCGGGACGGTTCTATGCCAGGCTCCGGAAACGGGCTGGGACCTCGGGCCGTGCAGCGCCCCTGCAGGGACTCGAACCCTGTTCTGCGGATCGAAAGGCCGCCGTCCTAGCCCATGGACGACAGGGGCGTTGGGGCGGCCGCTCCCGCAAGGAAGAACAGGGGGTGCGGGAGCGGCCGAGCGCCTCTGCGGGGACTCGAACCCCGTTGACCGGGCTGACAACCCGGCGCCCTAACCCATGGACGACAGAGGCAAGGCTGGCACACCGTGTGGCGCGCCCGTGCCCTCGGCGGGATTCGAACCCGCGGTCTCCCCGCTGAGAACGGGGCGAGATGACCACTACTCCACGAGGGCCCGGTCCTGCGGCGCGGGGAGCGAGTCGGTGCGCGGCCGGGGCCGCGCGGGTCGCGTACCACGCGCCGCAGGAGGCTTCCGCCCGAGGGGCGGGTGACGGCGATCGCGCCCTGGCGGGCCATCGCCTCTGAGCACCTGACGGCGCATCAGCGGCAAGGACGTTCCCGGCCGAAGCCGGTTCAGTTCTTGTGCACGGTTCCTCCCGCCGGGGGGGTGGCGGGAGGAACCAGTGAGCTGGCGGGATTCGAACCCGCTCACGCCCCCGCAAGGGCTGTGCACTCCACACACCGCAGCTCCAGAGGGACGCGACCCCTCCTTCAACCCGGGACACTGATCAGGCGCCCAGGTCCGACCAAAGACCCTCAGAGAAGGGCGACATCAGCCTTCCGGCCCGCCACCCCAATCCCTGCTGGCACTTAAGACTATACAGGACACGCGGGGTGACACGCAAGCTTTAAGGGGCGATGCGAAAAGGGTCTCCCGGACGGCGGAGGCACGGCCGGACACTGTCCGCGCCCCAACGGGCGGACGCGGGTACGGGATCCGGCGAGCCGGGAGCGCCGGCCTGCGAGGACCGGCAGCACGGGAGCGAAGGCCGCCGCACGGTCCGGCAGGACGCGGACGCGCCGGCGGACGGCCGGACAGAAGGACGGCGTCTTCGAAGGCACCACATCCATCCGCGAGCCCTTCCTCCCTTGCGCCCGCCCCGGCGGCCCGAAGTGCCGCAGCCGGGCCGGAGCGGGTCCGCCCGATCCGGCCGGGCCACTGCCCCCTCACGCTCGCCGCCGGCCGGCTGCGCACAGCCCGGCAGCCGCGTCACACGGGAGCTCCGCCTCCACCTCCCCCGGCGAGCAGGGCTGTTACCGCGCTCGCGCGGATGCGCCCGCCAAGGGCCGACAGGCGCAACGCCGCGGAACGGCCCGGGCGCCGGAAAGGGGGAACGGACTGGGGGCCGTCCGCCGGCGCCCCGGGTACCACCGGAACACGGCCGCCCGACAAAACCCACCAGAGAATTCCGAAGAAATTCAGAATTCCCACCGGCCCCGAGAACAATTCGCATTCCCGGCTCTTCAGGGGTGCGACCTGTGCTGTCGGGGCGCTTGGGAAGCCCAGAGCAGCGCCCGTAGCTCCGCGCCCCTCCGACGGCGCGTCACGCGCTCCGTAGGCGCCCCTCGGCGCGCTCACCCGAGCCCGTGCAGAATCCTGCGCCCCTGTGCGCCCCATTGCCCCGCCTCCACCCTCCGGGTGCTGCGCCCCTCCCCGGCCGTCGTCGGCGTTCGAGGCGGTACCCCCGACGGTCCCGCACCACCTCAGGCGGGCGCGAGCACAGCCGAAGCCCCGCACGGTCAGCGATCGTGGCGCGCGCCTGGGCCGCCGGCGGGCGGGGCCGCCTCGGCGGCCGGGTACCCGGCCCGCATCAAGGCGTCTTCGTTGCCCGGGCGGCCGGCGGCGCGTTCGGCGACGACGTCAGCGTCGGCCAGGGACGGAGTGTGGTCGGCGCTCGTCCGGGCGAGGGACAGCCCGAGATCGCCGGCGAGCGCGGTGACGGCGAAGGCGCCGCGAGAGCGCCGGGCGGCAGATCGGCCGCGAGCGCGGCGCGCCACAGGCCGCCGCGGTCGCCACCGGTGCCGCGCACCGGCGGGAGGGGCCCGCCGGTGCCCGGCGTCCGGGCCGCGATCGCCTCCAGCAGCCGGCTGGCCGCGGCCGCGCCGCCGGGGCCGGCCGCCATCTCGGCCCAGGCCGCGGCCGGCTCGCCCATGAATGCCGGGTCGGCCAGGAGGACGTGCGCCAGGTGTCCGGCGGCGCCGGGCACCCCGTCGCGAAGAGCCTGCAGGGCTCGGTGCGTTCCAGGCCGGCCAGCAGCGGCGGGGCGTGCGGTCCCCGGCGCAGCCAGACGGCGGCCGGCGCCGGACGGCCGGGAGCGAGGCCGTACATCTCGGCGCGCGAAGGCGGGCGCGAACGCGTGCAGGACGGGCAGTGGGTGAGGAGCTGCCAGCGCGGCCCCTCCTGACCGGCGGCCAGGGCGCTGCCGGTATGCCACGCGTGCGTCAGCTGGTCGCTGGTCGGCGAAGAGCGCTGCGGCCGGCAACCGGGGCCCGGCGGCGTCCGGCCGGCTCGACGGGCGCGGCCGTCCAGGCCGCGGCACAGGCCGCGCGCCGCCCGCGCGGCGGCCGGCGGCGGGTCGCCGGCGAAGGCGCCGGGCCGCTCGGCGCAGGCGGCCGCCGCGGCGAAGCAGAACGCGGCAAGCTCCGGCCGGCCCAGGGCTACAAGGACGGCCGGCACATCGCCGGTCCAGGCGGCCGGGCCTCGGCGACGAGGTGGTGCAGGGCCAGGGCGTAGCCGTCGGCGCCGGCGTCTTGGACACGGGCCACGCGGTGGCAGCCGCGGCCGGCCCGTGCGCCGCCGCCGTCTGCGGCAGGTCCTGGGCGTCAAGGCCCGTAGCGGCCGGGGCCGGCTGCCCACCGGCCGGCTCCCATCAGGCCGGCAGCCGGGCGGGCAGAACGGCGGACCGCTCCCACACGCGCGGCCACCTGGCGAGCGGCCGCCGGGGCCGGCCGCCTGCTCGGCGCCGGCGGGCAGGATCTCCTCCACCACGGCGGCGGCCGGCGCGGTGCCCAGCGCAGGGCGGCTTCCAGGGGTGCGGCGTGCTCCGGCGTACAGGTTCCCAGCGCTCGCTCCAGGAGACGGGCCGGCTCCGGGGCGGGGGCGGCGGGAGAAGCGCGAGGGCCTCCCCGCACCACTCCCACTCCCCCGGGCCGCCCGCGGCGGGCGGGCGGTGGGCCAGGTGCGCGGACACCAGGCGGCCGTGCAGCCGGCCGTCGACGCCGGCCAGGCGGCCCAGGCGCCGCATGCGCTCGGCCAAAGCGGTGCCGGCGTCGGCGTTCGCCGCGGCGATGTCGAGCGTCGCGCGCGCCAGAGGGGGCCCGCCGCAGAGGATCGCCGGGTGCACCTGGTCGAGGTCGGCGTGGAAGACGGTGGGCGGGCGGCTTCAACGGTCAGTTCCAGGTCGCGGCACAGCAGGTTGGCCACGACGGCCCGGATCGCCGCGACGTTGGCGTGCGCGGGCGCCGCGACGGCCGGCCGGCCGGGTAGGCGGTGCGCACCAGCTCCCGCAGCAGCGCCCCCACTTCGTGACCGGGCAGGCGGGCGGCACTTTCCTGCCCCGCCGACTCCCGCATTCCGTTCCTCGTCCCGTTCCTCCGCGACGCCGTCACCCAAGCCGGAGGCACGGACCCCGGCCACCGCACGGCCGGCGGCAGCCTGCAGCGACACAGGGCCGGCGTACTCGTCCTCCACCGCGCCGGCCGGCAGCCCCTCCACCGTCCGGATCCACTCACCGTGCGGTGCGCTGGCGTCACCAGGCGCGCCCACCGGGCCGCCAGGGGCAGTGTGTCCCCCACCGCCGGCCCGCCGCCCTCCGGTCCCCCGGTCCCGTTCGGCCGGCAGCACGTCCCAGCGGCCAACGGCCAGGCGCAGCAGCACGTTCAGGGCCTGTGGGCCGGCGGCGGCGATCTGCTGGGCACGGCTGCCGGACCAGGCTCCATGGGCGGCCGGCGCACTCAGCCACGCGCGCGGGCCGGCGTCGGCGACGTGCTCGAGGAACGGGCGGCCGGACAGTGTCCGCCGGCCGCTTCCTCCGGCATCAGCAAGTGGCTGGCATCGTCGCTCAGGACGGCCAGCCACGCCGGCGCCGGGGCGCAGCGGAAGAAGCAGGCGGTGGCGCGCGGGTCCGCCCACCCTGCGAGCTCCCGGGCCTCGGCCGCGCCCGGGTGCCCGAGGGCGGCCGGGTCCAGGACACGGGCCGCGCGGCCGGGCAGCGGCACCAGCAGCTCCCGGGCCGCGCCGAGGGTGCTGGTGTACAGCGCGGCGGCCTGGCCGGGGCCGACCGCACGGCCGTGCAGGATCCCCGAGGCCGCCCCGTAGACGCACATCCAGCGCCGCACCCTGCGCCGCCCCGAGCGTCACGCCCGTCAGACGCTCGACAATGCCGCCGACCCGTGCCTGGTGGTAGCGGGCCGACAAGGAGAAAGGGGCCGGCCGTTGGCCGGCGGTGGGGGCGACCCCCTGTCGGGGGCGCCGGGGTGGCGGGCGCCGGGCCCTTGTCAGGGCCCGGGTGGGCATGTGCGGGCCGGGAGCCACCGGCTCCCGCGGCGGGGCCGTTCAGCGGCGCACCCAGCAGCCAAGCGCCGTCGTTGCCGCCCGCGCCAGCGCCCGATGCTGCTCCGGCGAGGCATGCGCTCCCTGCACCGCGGTGACGTTGCCCCACTCCATCACGTAGGTGACGGCCGCCAGGTGCCGGCCGGAGCGGTGTATGTCCACGGTGTACTGCGTGCCGTCGACCGTCACGTGCGCCATCGGGCCCAGGTTGGTGTCGACCCAGGTGGCACTCTGCGCGGCAGCGAAAACGGCGTCGGTGACGTTCTGCTCGAGTTCCATGGCGGCCTTCTTTCTTCCCGTGGTTCGCGGAGGTCGCGCCCCGGGCACGGGGCCGGGGCGCACTGGTCAGTGGGCGGACGGTCGCGTCCGGCCGTGAGGGGGTTCTCCTGGTGGCGGCGGAGGGGTTATTCGACGGTGGTGATCGGGGTGAGGAGGTAGGCGTGTTCGGCGCCGGCCTCGCCGTCGGCCAGGGTGCGGGCCACCTGTCCGGCATGCCGGTGGCAGGCGTAGCCGCTGGCCGTTCGGGCGCCGGGCTGCTTCAGGTGGAAGTCCGCGGTACGGGGGCAGTTGCGGGTGGCGCGGTGGGTGGTGCCCTCGCACAGCGGCCGGCCCGACGAGTCGAGTTCGGCGGCGCCGGCGTACCGCGGCGCGCTTGCGGCGGGCAGGCCGGAGGTCTGCTCGAGCCGGGTCACAAGCGCGCGGGTGGCGTCTGCGCGGGTGGTGTCGAGGATGTGGTGCCAGTGGTCCCGGTGGGGCCGGAAGGCCTCGTCCAGGGCGTCTGCGACGGTCTGCGGGTCCAGTTCGTTCAGGGCGCGCCGCTGATCTTCGGTCAGGCGGAAATCGTCGTTCCAATCCGCGCGCAGGGCTTCGACGGTAACGGGGTTCACGGGCTCACCTCAGTGGTGGTCGGGGGCCGGCGAGGGCAGAGCCCAGGCCGGGCCGCAGGGGTGGAGGGCGGGTGGGAGCAGCGAGAGGCCGGGTGGTGGAGGGCCGCTCGCTGCTGGCCTGCCGGGGCCGGGCGGGCGGGCCTTCAGGGGCGGGCGTCGGGCAGATCGTCGACGTAGGCGGCCTTCGTCCGCCAGGCCGCCGCGCAGCCGGGGGCGGTGCACTGCACCCGGGAGTAAGCCGAGGGAGTGCGGCGATAGCCGTTGAACGCCGAGTGGTTGCACCGGCGCTGGAGAACGACCCACCACGGACGGTGGGAAGGAGTCGTGCAGGCGGGCACGGGGTGGCCTTTCGTCGGGATGAGCGCCCCCCTGCGTGGTGCTACGCCAGGGCAAGGGGGCGGGCGCAGCGGTTCAGGCGCCGTTCTCGGTGGGCGGGAGGGGGTGGTGTCGGCCGGCGGCGTGCAGGTCCATGGCGATGTGGTCCAAAACCGTGGTGCGGTGGGCCCACGTACCGCCGGCTTCCTCGATCAGCTCGGCCACCATCTCGGTCGCGGTGACCATGGCGTGGTAGACCTCGGGCCGGTCGGTGCCGGTCATCAGCTCGACCAGGGCCCGCTGCAGGTACTGCGGCCAGTTGTTGGGGCCGGGGCGCAGGTGGGCCTCAGCGCCCGCCTTGCGGTACTGGCGGGCGGCGTACAGGGCGCGTTCCACGGCCTCGCCCAGACTGCGGTCGGCGCATTCGGGACGGGGCTTGATGGGCAGGGACAGCACGGCGGCTCCGGGAGGGTGAGGGGCGTGTTCCCGCGCCGCCGCCGGAGCGGATCGGGCGGGACGAAGGCGGGGCGGGCGTGCCGACAGGTGCGCCCCGGACCGGCCCGGCCGGGGCGCATCGCGAGCTGTCAGCCGGCGGCCAGCTCCTCGAACCGGTCGGCCTTGCGGTGCACGCGGCCGGGGTTCGACGCGGTCACGTAGGCCACCGTGGCGCGGGTCCTGGCGACGTCGACGACCAGGCCCCGGCGGTACATCCCGCGCGCCCAGACGTATGCGGGGTCACCGGCCTTGGGAGCGGCGCCCTCGTCCCAGCCGGACATCCCCTGGGCGCTCGGGCGCGAGTCGACCAGGAGCCTGAGCCGGGGCAGGAGTTCCCGGTCGGCGAGCTGGAGGTCGATGCGCGCACGGACCTTCTTGACGACGGTCTCGATGTCGCCGTCGGGGCACGCGGCCGGTGCCCCGCCGCACACCAGCCGGTGGTGGGCGTGCCGACGGGTGCGCCCGGTGACGGTGGCGGGGTGGCGGGTGACGACGAACTCGATGTCGCGGTAGGTCTCGCGGTGGACCTCGACCGGCTTGAGGGTGCCGGTGCGGGCGCGCTGCTCGGCGAGCTCGTCGGCGGCCGCGGCGGCCTCCTCCAGTGTGGCGAACCGCGGCACGGGCGCACCGGAGACCTGGCCGGGGGTCCACAGCTCGTAGGGGGTGGCGGCGAAGCGGCTCCCGGCCGGCCAGTCGTAGCGCTCCACCACGCCGATGGTGTCCAGGCCCTGGGTGAGCTCCCACTTGCTGTCGGGCTTGATCGCGTCCGGAGTGATGACGGGAGTGAGACGCATGAGCCGTTCCTTCCAGCGGGACTGTTGCACAGCCCAAACCATTTCGACTCTTAAGACACTACATGCAGGATTGCTGCAATGCAAGCCTTAAGAGGCGACAGTGGAAGCGGCGTCCACGGTGGGCTCTGCACCGGCGGTCAAGCCGGCCGCCGAGAACGGGGCGTCCGCCGGCCGATGATGGAGCGCGGCCCCAGCGATGCCGGAAAGGGGCGCCCCGAGGCAGGACGGGCGCAGGCCGGCGCCGTGGGTCAGGCTGTCGGACGCGGCGACGGGAAGCGGTCGACCAGCTGGCTCGTCAGATGCCACCAGCCGCTGTCCGGACACTGGTACGCACGCCGCGGCGGCTTCCCGGGGGCGGAGACGAGCTTCAGCAAGGCAAGTTCGGCGCCGGCCCGGTTGGCGTACCGGCTCTTACCGCAGCGACAGGCGGAGCGCGGCTTGTGCTTGACCTTCAGCGCCCGCAGCTTCGCAACGAGGTCCTCGATCTCCTCGCCCTGCTCCTCGACCGCCCTCGGCAGGCTCAGCCCCATCGCACGGTAGGTGGGATCCTCCGGCAAGACCACTTCGATACGCGCCCGGCGCAGCGCCGGGCGAACCCGTGAGCCCAGACGCCGCAGTTCGACATGCGAGGGCCGTCCGTTCCACGGGCTCGCGCCGTCCCGCACCGCCGCCAGGACCCGCGCGCTGGACCGGTCGGGCATGTAGACGTGCACCTCGTCACCGGGCTCGCTGAGCCTGACCGTCATCGCCGCGCCCAGCACGGCGGCCTCCCCGGGCCCGTGCGCCTGCTCCTTGGCGACGTAGAAGAAGCTGGACCGCACACCCCGCGGGCCGGTCCGCCGCCTCGCCCATGTCCCGTCCTCCCGCCGCCTGTTGATCAGGCGCCGGACTTCACAGAAGTACACACCGTGAGAATCCAGAACATACGGGAACACCCGGAACAGCCGCCCGTCCGGATCACTGCCATGGTCCATACCGCCATTGTCCCCGCGACACGTACCGCGCCGCACCGGAAACGGCCCAACCCCCGCCGCCGGCCGGAGAATCCACGCCGCGGCGGTGGTCGGACGCCAAGAGCGGGCAGCGCTTGGCCCGGCCGGCCCCGGTGCGCGGGCAGGGCACCGGACGCCGGAAAGACGGGCGGTCAGCTCCAGTCGTGGGCGATCAGCCAGCCGGGCCCGGCCAGCACCCGGCAGCCCAGCGCCGCGACTGCGGCCCGCAGCACCTCGTCCCACTCAGGCGAGGGAGCGAAGTTCCGGACGGGCCGGCAGGCACCCGGCGGCACATCCTCGGACGCGGTGCCGATGACGACCCGAACACAGGCGTCCTCGCCCTGGACGAGAAACAGCCCGACCCCGGCGTCGCCGGTCCTCCGGGCGCGAGCGCGCCGCAACTCCTCCAAGGCGCCGTCGACGTGGAGCCAGTCGGCGCCGGCGAGCTCGACGCCGTAGACGACATACACCGAATGTTCCAAGCTCACGCAGACCCTTCCTTTCTCTTGTGATCGGCGACAGGCCGCGCTCCCCCGCCGGCGTGTGCGGCGCACGAGAACGGGCATCGGCGAGCCCGCGGCCCATCGGGACCCGGGCGGGCAGCCGGGCAAAGGGCCCGACCCCCGCGCGAGACCCGTTCGAATGCCATCGGATCCGCCGGCGCCGGCCTCCGGCCAGTCGACACCCGCGGGCGGGCGAGCTGGGCCGCTCGGGCCGATCCCCCGCCGGCATACGGCCGGCCGCGCCGGTCAGCTCCGGTACGCGTTGAGCCAGTCAGCGATGGCCGCGGCGACGGCCACACAGTCCGTGAGACAGTCGACCGGCTCATCCCCGGCCCCGGCGCTGTAGATCCGGTCACCGGGCTCGCCGTTCTCGTCGTGCAGGACCACCAGCCACCCGGTGTGGGCGGACGGGGCGTGCTCGACGGACGGGTCGCGGTCGGCCACCAGCAAGTGCAAGCGGTTGTAGACCTCCAGTTCGGGCGTGGCCGGGTCGAGCGGGATCGCATAGCTGGGGCTCACACCGTCGGTGTGCACGGTGACGCCGTGCTCGGCGAGGGCGGCACGCAGCATGGCGCCCGCCGTGAACAGGCTCTGCCGCCGGACACTGTCGACCCCGTCCCACGGCCACAGGCCACCGATCCGGTAACGCCCCTCGGCGTCCGGGGCGATCGTCTCGCTTCCCTCCTCGCCCCGGTAACGCTCGTCCCAGGCGAAGACGAGGGCCGCGCCCTGCCACGCGGCACTCAGGCCGCAGCCGGCGTCACGCGTGTTCAGGTCGTCCGCGATCCGCTCGGCCGTGAGGCGGGTGACACTGATCGGCTCGTAGGGGCCCCAGGTGGCGGGGGCAGGGCGGGCGGCGTACGGGCCGTGCGCGCTGCCGTCCACGGTGTACAGCTCGATGGTGGTCATGAGGAACCGCCTTTTCCGGTGTTGAGTGCTCAGGGGATCGTGGGCTCGGGCCGGGCGAGGAGTAGGGATTCCCAGCCCCCGTGGCCGGTCCGACAGCCGTCGATCCGGTCCGCCCCGAGCGAAAGAAGGTGCCGTGAGAGTTGCCAGAGGCGTCGGAGATACGGGGGCTCGGGGCGCAGCGGTGGGCTCGGCGGCCGCCGGTGGACCGGACGGCAGGGGTTTCTATGGGCTGTGGGGCAGGGGGTGCGGCACCGCGCGGCGGACGCGGGGCCCAGGGAGGGCAGCGGACGCCGCGCACACCGGCGGCCGCGCGGGATCCGGGTGCAACCCGGGGCCGGAGTGGCACAGGCCCGGCTGCCAGAAGACGACGCGCAGGCGCTCCCTCCCCTTCAGGATTCGAGCGACGGGGCGACGCGCTCGATGTGAGCGAAGACCACGGTGTCGGCGGCGTACCGGTCGAAGCCGCGCTCCCCGCTGTGGAGGGTGAACTTGTAGGTGCCCGGCGCGACGTCGACGACTGTGTAGTCCCCGAGCAGTCGCGTCCCCGAGGCGCCGCCCTTTGACTTCCAGTCCTCGAAATCGGCGATTGAGTACGCCCACACGTCGGTGACGATATGCGCCAGACGATCCTTCTCCGGCAGGGAGGGGACGTCGTTTTCGTCGAGGACCGGGGAGGCGATGACGTAGCTGTTCTCCCCCTCGCGGTACAGGCCGGGGCAGGAATTGCCCACGGGGCCGAAGGCGCAGCCCAGGGCCGCCATCGCCTCGACGACCTGCGCCTGCCCGAGGGCGGTGTTGTAGGAAGCGCCCGCGTCGAAGTCGACGTCGTAGACGTCGCGCAGGTCGTCGCTGACGATCAACTTCCCGGAGGGGACATCGAGGGTGATCTCCGTAGTGATGCCCATCGGGTAGGGGCACGGGTCCTGGACGTGGACGGCGCCGTCACGGATGACGTACGTCGGCCGCTGGTCGCACGCGGCGCAGCTCCAGTGGACGCCCGCCACAAGCGGGGCCTCACCGGGCTCGGCGAAGACCACCACATCGTCAGCGCTCCTGGGCAGGAGGTCGTGGCCGTTGGCGTTCAGGGACATCCGGACCGACATGGGGCGCGGCTCCTCGGTGTGTGGGTTCGCAGAGGTAGGGGATCAGGGCGCGGCTCCCGGCTTCACGGGGGCTGGGGAACTCGTCACCTGGGAACAGCGGGTGAGACATGGACACGGCCTCCCCAAACACAACGCCTTGACCCTTAAGACAATACATTCAAAGATGCCGGAGCGCAAGCCTTAAGCGGCAACCGTGAACGGTGGGCGTCAGGCGCGGCAGAGTGCAGCACACGCAGGCATGCGGCGGGCGACGCCGGCCGGCAGTGAGGACGGCTTTCTACCGGGGGTGCGGGGACAGTCGAAGGGCCGGCCCCCCGGCGGGGGCCCGGGTGTCCGGGCCCCCGCCGGGGCGGCCGCCGGGCAAGGGCGCGCAGGCGTCACGCCGCGGCGGCGAGTCGCTCCCGGGTCACCTGGGCGTACGTGGCGGAGAGCTCGACACCGAGGAAGGAACGCCCCTCGGCGAGGGCGGCCGCACCGGTGGTTCCCGCGCCGGCACAGGGATCGAGCACGAGGCCGCCGGGCGGGGCGATCTGCACGAGCTGACGCATGACAGCCAGCGGCTTCTGGGTGATGTGCCGGCGCTCCTCCCCACGGGGCTGGGAACCCTCGAGCCACCCGGGAAGGTAGAGGGTCGGAGCGTGACGGTAGGGCTCGCCGTTGGAGCCCCACAGGACGTACTCGCACTCGCGCTTGAACCCGTTCTGGGTCGGCCGGGCCAGCCGCTTACGCCAGGGGATGATGCCGCGCCAGGTCCAGCCGGCCGCCTGCAGCGCGTCGGAGGTCGCCGGCAGCTGGGCCCAGTCGGTGAAGACCAGGGCACTGCCACCGGGCCGGGTGACACGCAAGGAGGCCGCCAGCAGCAGGCCGAGCCAGTAGGTGTAGGAGCGCTGGTCCCGGTTGTCGCCCGTGAAGTCCGGCAGGGTGTGCATCGCGTCCCCGCTGACGTATTTGCCGCGGGCACTCTTGCTCCGGCGTTCGGCATTGGTACGGCCGCCACTGTTGTAGGGCGGATCGGTGATCACGGCGTCGACCAGCGTGTCGAGCGTGGGAAGGATGGTCAGGGCATCGCCCTGATGGAGAGTCCAGCGCTGCAATGCGGTCACCTCCTGACGCGGGTCGCATGCGCCGCCATCGCGGCGAGCGAGTCGCTGCGTGCAGTAACGATCGCGATCATGTAATCGCGGAAAGCCTCCAGTCCAGCGTGTTCAACACCAGCCGGCCCCGGCCCCCCGGCACCACGGGCCGTCGACGCCGACATGCCCGCAGGCCCGCAGGCCCGCACCGCAGGAAGCCCCCCCCCGAGCCGGCAACCGCGCCACCCCAGGGCGCAGCCGGCCCCGCGCCGGCGTCCCCCCGCCGGACAACACGCTGCGACGCACAGGCACAAGCCGGCCGGTGCGCAGCCCCGGAGCAGCAGACACCCGCCCGGCCGCTGCCCCCGGCCGCAGCAGCAACGCGTTACCCCCGCCACCCGGCCGCGCGGCGGCACGTTTCCCCTACAGGGGAAACCGCGGCTGCAACGATCGGACGCCGCGCGAAGCCTGACGAGGCAACCGGCGGGAAACCACAGGTCAAAGCAGGTAACGCAGCACGTTGCACCCACCGCCCACACCTTGCTGCACCAGGAAACCGCCGACTCGCGGAACCCCAGGCGCGGGGGCAGCAACCACGCCCCCGGACAGCACGAGCGCCGGCCGTTCCCCCGCACACAGCAACGCCGCTACGCCACGGCCGGCGCAACACGCCGCGACACCGGCCCCACCCCCGCCCCCACCAAGACCACGGTGACGCCCGGGGGATTCCTCGGCCCGCCCGGCCGGCCGGCTATCGCGCTACGGGCATCCCCCCGGCAACACCCCCCACACAACATCCGCCCACCCGTCCGCAACCGCGGCGCCTTGCAGACCACCCAACAACCCACCCCGGCATGTGACGCACTTCACCTCACCAACGGCCCGGTCCGCAGCACGCGAGCACCCCCCACCCCGCCGCAACCACCCCCGCCCGCAAACACACCGCCCGCCCCGCAGACGACCGAGCACGCCGGCAGACCTCCGCCCCACCCCCACCCCGACCGGGAAACGACCACAAACGACCGCGATGCCGCAGACCGCCCCCGCCGACACCCCGGGCCGCGCCCCGGCTGCCAAACACGCGCCACCGGCCCGCCCGACCACACACCCCCGCAAACACACCCACCACCCACACGCCACGACGCGCTCCTCCCCTCACAACACCCGACAACCCACGCCCACGGCACCAAAGACCCAGGACCCAAACAGACCCAGCACACCCCACCCACCAGGGAAAACACCCGACCCAGAACCCAAAGACCCAGAACAAACAAGAGCAAAACCCCCTCCCTGGGTCCACACACGCCGGCATGACGAACACGCAAGACCCACCCACACCCCCCCGGCCAGCACGAGCCACACACGCGAAAGGACCACCGGCCGCCGAAAGAGCGCAGCGGCCCGCAGCACCCTGGGACAGCCCCGCACCCGACGGGCCGGTGCGCACCCGACCTTCCCCGACCTCCGGTCAGGACATGCCGCAGAGCGCCGAAGCAGCCACGGCCGGGAGGACACCCGCCCCCATGGGTCCACACCGGCTCGAGCGTGTCCGCACCGAGGCCGCCCGGCGGCAGACGCGGCACCGGAGACCCAGGACCCAGGAGACCCAGCACACCGCCTCCACCTGGGAAAACACCCTACCCAGGACCCAAAGACCCAGGACATAAGGGGCTAAAACCTTCCCCCTGGGTCTCCACGGTCCGCTCGGCACCAGGCCCGCCGCAGCACGCCCGCCCGGACGCGAGACCCGGCAGCCGACCACAACACCGCCAGCACCGCCCGCGCCAGATGCGACCAACACCCGGTCTCCTAAGGCGTGTTCGAGATGTCGATCACCAAGTGTGGGTGTCTTCGGCTTGGTCGTAGAGATGCTCGACTTCCGCGATGGCTTCGGTGATGTGCGGGTTTGAATGGCCGGGCCAGTAGTTGGCCGCCATGTCGGGGAGGTAGCGCAGGTGACGGTCATACAGGTCGAGCCCGGCCGCCGTGACCCGCGGATCCCTGTCTTCGGGTTCCAGGAGACCGCAGCGGATCGCTGCCGCTTCGTGCAACGGGATCCCGAAGAGCGACTTGAAGTACCGGTAGCGATCCGCGTGAGGGTCGTTCGCCTCTTCGATCACCCCTCGGACCAGGGCGAGGACGTGAACGGGGCTGATGCTTTCGTGGGGTGCGGGAGTTCGGTTCACGTCGCGCGGTTCTCCTTCTGTTGCCGGGAGGGACTATTGTCCCGCCCGGTTGGCACGGGGCGTCCCGGGGGCGAGCCTTTGAGGTGTTGCCCAAGGGCGTGGAAGTGGTCAAGGCTGGAAGCGGTGCTGCCCGAGTAGATCCAGGTCAAGGCCGACGCTGCCGGGCATATCGAGTGGGAGGTGTCGGTCGACTCCACCACTGGGCACCTGCTCGTAGGCGCGGTCCCGTCAGATGGGCAGGCAACCGACGCTGAGATGCCAGTATTCGCCGCCGTTCGGGCCGAGCCGCCGGGCGATGGCCTGAGTCTGTGTCGAGGGCAAGCCAGGGAGCATCATCAGGGAAACCGTGCCTCCACCCAACCGGGCCACCGCCGCCCACTGGTGAATGCGGGGGTCGGACGGCAAGGCGATCCGGGACGCCCCGTCGGCGCACAGGAGCTGGAACGTCACGCGGCCATCAGTCTCCAGCGACCACCGCGCCTGGGAGTCGATGGCCCGGGCGGTCTCATCCCGCGTCGCGAACCTGTACCGGGCAACGAAGTCGACCACCTCGACGCGAGGCACGCTCTTGTCCACGACCAATGCCAGGGCGGCCATGAGACCGCCGGTGGTGGGCAGCGCGAGGGGGACGGCCGTCACCGGCGGGACGCCCTCGCAGACCGTCCCGTACAGCTCCCTCTTCGTGGTCACAGGCCCCTTCGTCCGTTCTGTCGTTTGCCGGCACCTCGTTCGATCTCCAGTGGTCGCCGCAGGTGGGCGGCCGGATGGCCGGTGGATCGGCCGATGGCGCCGGGCTCCTCGCGGGCGTCGGCCAGTTGCGCAGACCAACGGTCCGCAGCCGCACGCACCTGAGTCGTCTCGGAACAGCTTTGCACCGCAGGACTGTTCGCTCGCCTACGGCTTCCGGCCCGGCCTGAGATCCGACAACGGAAACGCAAGCGGATCCTGGCCGCGCTGGGACCACGCCGCCTCGTGCTGTTCCCGGCGGCGTACGGCAGCGTCGTACGGGTCGTGCCGGACGGCTTGCAGGCACTTCTGGCAGGGCGTGCCCGCAGGCCGGTTGTCCAAGTCCTGGGCGTCGGCGGACCGGCCGCAGGCCAACTGCAGGCGCTGCCGTTCACCCCTCAGGCGTCCGTAGTGGTCGAGCCGTCCGCCGGCCACCCGCACGCGAGGGGCCATCCGGCCCGCGCCGCATCGTCGCGGCCGGCGGACGAGGGTGTGGTCGTCATGGTCGTCCTACTCAGCACGCAGGTGCCTGGGCTTAGAGTCCGGCACAGGTCGTGCAGAACCGGTACAGATGGGCGAACCCTGTGGCCTCGATCTCCGCGCGGGTGCGAAGGGTCATGTACGGCTCGCGAAATGCGTCACGCGGTGTGATCGAACTGTAGGTGAGGATGGACGGATCGCACCGCGCCTGCCGGTCAGCGCCGAACCGGTGAAGGTCGTAGCTGTCTTTGGTGGTGCCGGCCCATTCCTTGTCGCTCATGCTGTCTCCTTCGTTCGAGTACTGGATTAGGTCGAGCGCGGGGGCGGCCGGGGAGTTGGGCGGAGCCCTGCGCAACGGCCATCGTCTTCGGAGGCTGACCGTACATCTGTCGCCCGTCGGCGGCCGTGGCCGCTGCCCCGGCCGGGGCGTGGCCCGGGAGATGCTGGCGTCCGGCAGCGCGGTCCGGACTGAACGGCACCCCACCGCCAAGGCCTTGCCCGCCCTGAGCGGCAGACGGCCTCCCAAGATGGGGGTGACGCACATCGGAGTGCGGGCCGTGGCGCGACCGGTGGTGCCGCGGCCCCGGGGAACGGGGAGCATAGGGGCGAAATTAGTCGGTGTGCAGTTCGTGCACGAGTCGCCAGCTCACGACGGGGCCCGGCTCGACGGGGATGTCGCTTCGGGCCGTACGAACGTAAGCGCGAAAGGTCTGATAGCCCTGTGCGGTGTAGCCGTACTCGAAGTAGTAGAGGCGGTCACCGATGAGGCGCATGTGCTCGGTCCAGCCGTCGCCCTCACCGTCGGGGTGGCGGTGTTCGTCGAAGCGGGCGCTGATGGTGAAGGACTGCCTGGGCATGGTGCGGCTCCTCGTGGGTGTGGTGGGTGTGGGTCGGGGTGGTGCGCCCGACACCGGGCCCCGGTTCGCGGGGAGGGGGTGTCGGTACAAGAGGCGGCGGCCCGGTAGTCGCGCAGCTAAGCGGTTTCGCCACTGCGGGCCCGGACGATGCCCGCTGCCAGGCCGCCGACCCGGATGTACAGCGCTTCGACCATCTGCGCCTGGCCTTCACGGTCGAGGCCGAACTCCTGTGAGAACGTCCCGTTCATCAGCCGCTCGGCCATGCCCAGCAGTCCCTGGACCTGACGTGCCGCAGCCGCCAGGTCGCACTCCGGCTCACCGGTCTCCGGCTTCATGCGATCCCCCAAACCTTGCTGTCCCTTAAGACTATACATTAAGGGGTTGGATGAACGCAAGCCTTAAGGTGCAATGCGTGCACGTCGGCCACAGGGGGCGCACCGCGCGGGCCGGAGCGCCGGGCGCGCCGCGGGCACGGCCGGCACAAGCGCTGGACACGGGCAGGACAGGGCGGACGGCGTCCGGCTGATTCAGTCGTTGCCGCCGGAGACCGCAGAGAACACCGCGAATTCAAGCAGAGCTGTGTAGTACGCCAGCCATGGTCACCTACGGCGTGTTGCTGTCCGGATTGCTGCACGCCTCCTTCCGGCCCTCGCACCGGGCCTCTACCGTGTGCGCGTCATCGTCGACAGAAGGGACGCGCGCCATGGGGTGGGGTACCGGCAAGGGGGATTCGGGCGGCGACGGCCAGCATTCGGGTGGCAAAGACTTCAGCGACGGCAAGGCCTCCGACGACACCAAGGACCCGAAGTCAGAGCCGAAGCACAAGAAGGACGACAAGTAATGTCCCAGGCGGTTTCGCCCCGTGAGCTGGCCGCCGTGCGCGGCCTGCTCACCGCTATCGAGGCCGACAACGGGGCTCTTCCCGAGCGGTGGGCGTCGGCCGTCGCCTCGGTGCCTCGGCATCGTTTCCTGCCCCGCGTGATCTGGCAGCGCGACGGGGCAGGCGGCTATGCCCCGCTCGACGCCGACACCGAGTCAGAAGCGTGGCTCGCCACCGCGTACGCCAACACCTCCATCGTCACGCAGGTCAACGACGGCCAGCCGGCGGACGACGGCGTAGCCGCGTTCCCGTCCTCGTCCGCGTCGGCACCCTCGATCGTCGTGCTCATGCTCTCCATGCTCGACCCCCAGCCGGGCCAGCAGGTGCTGGAGATTGGCACCGGTACCGGGTGGAACGCCGGCCTGCTCGCTCACGTCCTGGGCGCGGGGAACGTCACCTCGGTCGAGGTCGACCCGGTTCTCGCCGAACAGGCCGCGGCCGTCCTCGCCGAGCTCACACCCGGAGTCACGGTGGTGTGTGGCGACGGCATGCTCGGTCACCCCAACCGGGCCCCGTACGACCACATCATGGCGACGTGCTCGCTCAATGGCGTCTCGGCCGCGCTCCTCGCCCAGACCAAGGCACAGGGCACGATCCTCACCCCGTGGTCACGCCCGTGGTGCGACTACGGCCTCCTCCACCTCACCGTGGATGATCACGGGGACGCCCAGGGCCGCTTCCATCCGTACGCCGTGTTCATGCGGGCCCGAGGACAGCGCGTCGGCCTGCGGCTCTTCCGCGACGTCGTCCACGACGACCACGTGCCCGCCGAGTCGACGACGAACCTGTCGCCGTGGGCAGTCGCGGGCGACGACTACGACGCCCAGTTCGCCCTCGGCCTGCTCCTACCAGACCTGTGGAACGTCCGGCACGACAACCCCGACCTAGACAGCGTCGAAAGACGCCTGTGGGTCGCTACCGCCGACGGATCTTCTTGGGCCGCCATCGACGACGACGGCAAGCAGAACGAGGAGTTCACGGTGTGGCAGCACGGCCCGCGCCGCCTGTGGGACGAGGTGACGGCCGCCTGGGCCTGGTTCGAGGCGCACGGCCGGCCGTCACCTGGACGGTTCGGCATGACCGTCACAGCGGACGGCACACACCGGGCGTGGCTCGACGCCCCGGAGAACACCGTCGCGCCCACCACCGGCGCGACCTGACACAACGGCAGCAGCACGACGGACGGTGCGCGGTTCTTCGGCGCACCCCTTCCTTGCCCGACCCCAGCCGTACGGCAGGCGAGACTGGACAACCCCAGCTCTCGCCCGGCGGCATCGCGGTAGCGTGTCCCCATGGACGACGCGGCACTGGACCTGGACGGCCATCCGGCCGGGCTGAGCACCAGCGAGTACCAGCTCGCCGGCGTATACACCCAGGCTATGAGCATCATCAGCCGCTGCGTACTGGCCCTGGAGAGCGGCGATTTGCGGAATCTGTCCGAGAAGGCCGCCGATCTGGCACTGGCTGCACGGGAACTGGGTGAGGCCGCCGAACGCGCCGCCGCCAACGGTGCTCGGCCGTCTTCGGTGCTCGCCGCCGTGACCGCTCGCGGCTGGCAGAACCGTGCAGTGCAGCAGCTTCATCCGGGACCGTACGGCCCCGGCGTCGAGAACCGATAAGGAAGACGGTCAGGCGCCGGTCGAGCGCTCGCCATACGACCTGTGTCCAGCCAGCCTGAACCGGGGAACATCGACGGCGTTCCTACGCCGCCGCAGGGCGTGGCAACGATGCGAGTCAGGGTGGCCGACGTCGAGCCCGGCGGGTGTAGCCATGACGGCAGCCGACGCCCCGGGGAGGGCGCCGACGGGGGTGTGCGGCGTCGGCGTGTCAGGAGCGGGAGTCGGGTGGGTTGCCGGCATGGACGCCGAGCCTCAGGCAGGGACGGGCCCGGCAGCGGACACCCATACAGCGGCCGGTGCACCAGGCCGGCGCCCGGCAGGGACAACGGCGAGCCGGCGCCACCGGGGGCGCAGGGCCGGCTTTGTTCGACGAGTGCGGCACGGTCGAGCGACGGGCTCGTGGTCCGGGTGTATGGCGACCGGACGGGCCGGCGCGGGCCCGGCCCGGGGGCAAGGGGCGGCTACGCCTCGCGCGCCGCCTCCCATCCGCAGGGGCTGCAGAACCACACCCGCGGCCCCTCCTCGCCCAGCGCAGCGCTGGTGGGGTGGGTGTCATACGCATACGCCCCGCCCTCGCAGTTCGCCGACATCAGCTCGCACTCCGGAACGATCGCCGCCATCGCCTCCAGCACCTGCTCCGAGATCACGTGAACTCCTTCCCTCACACACCAACGTTTTGACACTTAAGACTATACACACAGCGAGCTTTCTGCGCAAGTCTTAAGTGTCGAATTCGGGTCGTCGCGAAGGATGCCTTCGGCAACCACGGCCACGCGCTGCGGAGGCAGCAGCGCGGGTGGCAGGCTTACGCGATCACCCGGCCCGTGGAAGTCGTCCTGACCCAAGGGCTCGCGGCGGCGTCACGATGAAGGAAGGCCAGGACCCCAAGGGTGCGGGCAGCAAGGCTGTCGCGGATACCCTCCTCGGCGGCGTAGATCACGCGCACCCCGGAGCGGGTCCGCACGAGGAGGCCCCAGAGGCAGTCCCCCTTGGCGGGACGAGCACCGGGGAAGCCGTAAGCCTCAAGACCGTAGGTGGCCGGGCCCAGGTGACTGAAGGTGACGGTCATCGCGATTCGATCTCCTCATACAAGTAGCCGGGCAGTTCAGGCGGCAGTCCGGGGCGGTTCACAGCGCCGTCCGCGCCGGGCGCCCCAGTGGCAGCCCAGGGTAGAGAGCGAGAAGCCAGTCGGGGGCGCGCCCACAGGGGCTTCGCCCCTACGCCCGCAGGCGGCGCGCCGACCCGCACGGAGCACGACCCCCGCAGGCCGCGGCCGGTCTCGCCCGGCGGGCCGCCCCGCAGCGTCCGCCGCAGTCTCGCGGCACCGCCGCAGCGCCCCCCGGCCCTGGATCGCGGGTACACGCCGGGAGGACCCAAGGGCCGCCCGGGTCACGCGGTTTCAGAGCTCTTCGGCGATGCCCAGCAGAGCCAGGAGCTTGTCCTCGCTCAGCGGCAGGGCGTCACCTTCGGCGTCGGCGCCGCCGGTCAGCAGTACCGGTCCGTGGTAGTCCTGGTGAACGAAGCCGAAGCGGGCGGCGAGAGCCGTCGCGATCCGGTTGACCGGGTGGCTGTAGAACCCCTCATCATCCAGCCACATATTCAGGGCACTGGTGAGCGCCACGACGTCCACGGCGTCACACCGAAGCACGGACCGCAGGGCGGTCAGCCTGGCGTCACTGCCTCCGGGCAGCCCGATCGGCACAATGTCCGCCTGGGGCGTGATCAGCAGAGCGTCGGGCGTGCGGGTCATGAACGAGGCCTCCCCAAAAACATTCTATTGACTCTTAAGACTCTACGTTACGGGGTCGGCACAACGCAAGTCTTAAGAGTCCCGCGGGGAGGGTGGGCCCGCCACCGCAGCACACAGAGCAAACAGACCGACGGCCACCCGCCGGCGAAACCCCTCACCGAGGGCGGCGCGCACGGAGCGCCGGGACGCGACCGTCCGGGCACGTCCCGGCGCTCCCCTCCGTACACCCTGGCCGGCACGGAGCCCTCGTGCGCAATCGCGCACGAGGGCGCGTCCACACAGAGCAACCGGGCCGCCTCGACGTCATCACACCGCGACCAGCCCCCGGCATCCGCATCGCCCGCGCGCCTCGCCGGCCCACACCCACGGCCGTTGGCGGTGAACCGGAGCGGGGCGGCCGCGCGGCCGGCCGGGCGGACACGGGCCGGCGGCCCCAGCGGCGGCGCCGCCGTGCGGCACTCCTGACCGCCGCCGCGCCACGGCCGAACCGCACCAAGGCCGCAGGCTTCCCGGCCGCAGCCAAAACCGGGCCGGTGGGGCAGGGCGGCCCGGCTCCGGTCCGGCCGGGGCCCCTGCGTCACGGCACAGCCCCGACAGGGCGCTCGCTCACCGGGCCTGCAGGTCACGCCACTCACGCGGCCATCCCCTCCCGGCCGCCCAGGCGGTGAAGACCCCGGCCCGCCCGAGTTCCACCCGCGCCGCGCCGCCCGGCGACACGAAAACGCGGGCCAACGGACGCAGCGGCTGCGGCCGGTTCCCCGGCGGCGCCCCCGCCGGGGCCGGGCGGCGTGGGCGTCACGACGACGGAAGGGTGCAGGCGGCGCCCCGCGCGGGTCCAGCCGGCAACGGGGCGCCGAGGGGCGCCCGGAGCCGCACACACGACAACACTGTGACCCTTAAGGCTTGCGTTCACCACCCCGTAACTGTATAGTCTTAAGCGTCAACATGGATGGTCGAAAGAACCAAGGAGGCGACTATGACGCAGGTCTGGATTCTGATGCAGGGCGAGGACTTCGAAGGCGGGCACATCACGGGTGTCTACGCGACGCCGGAGGACGCCCGCGAGGACTTCATGGAGGCGGCGGCACGCATCGACGCGACCTTCACGATCGACGGCGCACTCCTCAAGGGCGGGGCGCTCACCGTGCATGGGGGCTGCGACTGGCTCCGCCTGGCCCCCTACGACGTCCTGAGCAAGCCGCCCCTCCCCCACTGACAGCCCACCCCGCCCACGGCCACCCCGCCAGCGCCCGTCTTCACGGAGGAGTACCGATGTCCCGCACTTGGCACCACCGCCGCCACCTCCACACCACCGAGGGAAACCCCGCCCGCGCGCTGGGCGTCGACACCAACGCCGCCGTCCGCAAGGGCATCCTGGTCACCGGCGCACGCGAGGACGGGTGGCCCGAATACACCCGCGGCGCCCATCCGTGGGGCGGCCCCGGAGCGCGCAAGGCGTTTCAGAAGGCCTCCCACCGGCGCGAGCGCGCCGGTGCCCGCCAGGCCCTGCGCATCGGCGCCAAGGACCTGCGCCGCACCGGCACCAAGCCGCTCACCGTCCGCGCCGAGGCCCTGCCCCCCTGCGCCGAGCCGCCCCGCGCCGAACCCCGCCGCGTCGACTGGGACATGAGCTGAACAGGCGGCACCCCCACCCGTTTCTGCCCCTTAAGACTTGCATCAATCCGGCAGGGCGTGTACAGTCTTAAGAGTCAACCGGGGGGTGTCTCCCGGTCCCCGCCACGGAGAGGGCCACTCATGAGCATCGCCACCGCCTCGCACTCCACCCGCCGCCCGGCCACCTACCGCGCCCTGCCGGTCCTGCGCATCGCGGCCCTGCTCCTCACCCTCCCCGCCCTCTCCAGCGGCGCCCCGGCGCTCCTGACCCTGGCGCTGGCCTCCCTCACCGCCCTGGGCGCCTGGATGGTCGCGCTGGCCTTCGGCATGGGCGGCGCCCGCCCCGGCCCCCTCCCCCGGCGCATCACCCTCGTGCTGATCGCCGACGGCTTCGTCATGAGCACGGTGGCGGGCTTCCTCCTCGGCATGCTCACCCTCGGCGGCACCGCCACCGCCCTCTCCGGACTCCTCGTCATCGCCGCCTTCGGCGCCATGAGCCACCTTCACCGCAAGGCCCGCCGCGCCACCCGCCGCAACCGCCGCCGCTGACCACCCGGGCCGCGCCCGCCGGGCGCGGCCCCGCCACCGCGTCACTCCGTTACCCCACAGCTTCAGGAGCCCTCCATGGACCTCACCGCAGCCTTCGCCCCCCGCCGCACCCCCGAGCAGGTCACCGCCCACCGCCTGACCGTGATCGGCCAGGCCGTGGAGCACCTGGAGCACACCGACCGCCAGACCCTGCTTCACCAGCTCGCGAAGACCACCATCCGCAACCGCTTCAAGACCGACCCGGAAGCCCTGGCCGACATGCTCCGCTCGATCACCCCCGACTCCCCGCCCGGCCTGCGCTACAGCGCCTTCTCCGGCGCCGTCCACCTCCTGCTCGCCGCAGGCAAGACCGTGTCCCTGTAGCAACAGCCCCCACCGCGCCCGCCATCCGGCGGGCGCCCCTCCCCTCCGGCCCCCTGCCCCACGCCCCCGCCCTGAACAGCCCGCCACCAACCGCCTGTACCGGCCGGCGCGGCGGCTGCGGGGCGGCCCATGAAAGCAAGGAGTCCGATCCCCATGAGCATCCCCGTGCCGAGGACCGGCAAGAAGAAGCGCCGCAAGTCCAAGAACGCCCGCACCGGCACCGTCGGAAGCAAGATCCTGCCCGGCCGCTACAGCGACGAGGGCGACAAGGGAGCGTGGTTCCGCCGCCTGGTCCGCCGCTGCGAGACCCGGCAGTGGCGCAGCGAGGCCAAGCAGGACCTGCCCGCCGGCCGGCCGCGATAACACCCGCTCCCTGCGTCCTGCTTCGCCGGCAGATACGCCAACCACACGGAGGCCCGTACCCCTTGCTCTCCACCGAGGCCCAGCACCTGTACCCCGGGGCGGTCGTGATGAACGACCCTCACCTGGACACCGTCGCCACCGTCACCCGCGAAAACCCCGGGAAGCCGGCCGTCCGCGTCACCTTCGAGCCGGCCGACCCCCACACCCTGGGCCGCACCTCCTGGCACGCCCCCGAGGAGGTGCTGCCGACCACCGCCGTGGCGAAGGTGGTGTGGGAGATCCGCTACCACCACCGGCCGGGCAAGCACCTGCGCGGCGCACCCGCGCGCTCCTCCTCCCGGCTGTCCGCCGTCTACACCGTCCGCGACTTCCACGCCCACCGCGCGCCCCACCTCATCGTGGACGAAATCGCCGAAGAGCACTCGGTGATGACCTACCGGCCGATCCGGCTCGAGGACCTGCCCGGCCCCGACGAGCCCACCCCCGCCCCGCCCGGCGAACACGGCGCCCGCTTCTCCGCCCTGCACCGGATCGGGCCCACGGTCCTGGCCACCGGCGACGCCGTCCGTGCCCGCCTCGCCCGCCTCCAGGAGATCCACGTCCGCGAGCACGGCCCCGTCCGCGAGGACCGCGGCATCTGCGTCCGCCGGCCCGCCGAAGACCACTTCACCGCCTGCGAACGCTGCGTCACCCCCGGCCCGTACGCCGGGACCGTCTTCGAGGTCACCATCGAACGCACCTACCACCGGGTGACCCTCGACGACCTCCCCACCGACTGGGACTTCGAACTCGGCCCCGCCATGGCCCACGTCCGCCATCAGGCGATGCGCACCGCCCGGCGGCTGCCGGCGCACCGCGCCGCCTGACCCGCCGCGGCGCCGCCCTGCCCGATGCGGGCGGCGCCGGTCCCGGCGCGCCAAGCCGCCATCAGCCGCGGCGGGACTCTGTCCACACGCCCCGCTCCCGACACTCCATCCACGAGGGGGCCCAGGAGTGCCCGCGTCCCCCGCGCCGGCCGCGCGCCCTTCCCCTCCTGCACCACATGCCACCGAGGAGATCCCCGTGCCCGTACGCACCCTGACCGCCCCGCAGGCCGGGCCCGTCCTGATCGACGCCCAGCTCCTGGGCGCGGGCGGCACCGTCACCGTCCGCACCGACCGGTACCGGCAGGCAGCCGAGATCACCATCCGCACGGCCGACGACACCGGCGACAGCGCGGACGCGGTCCGCACCGCCGCCCTTCGCTGGGACAGCCGCGGCGCGCTGGTCGCCCACGTCCACAGCACGGGCGGCACCAGCGGGGCCGGCACGGTCATCACCGGCAACAGCTCCGGCGCCGTGCAGACCATCCAGGCCAACGGCAGCTCCGTGATCGTCATGTCCGGCAGCGGCCTGCACCTCGGCGGCAGTGGCAGCCGGTTCCACTTCCACGGCGGCGCTGCCGTGGAAGTGATCGGGGGCGCCTCCCCCATAGAGATCACCGCCGTGGTGCCCGAGGGAAGCTCCGTCACCGCCCGCACCCACTCCGCCGACGTCACCGCCGACGGCCGCTTCGCCGCAATCTGCGCCTCCAGCAGGTCCGGCAGCATCCACGCCCTGGGCCAGGCCGAGCAGTTCACCGCGAACACCCGCTCCGGCGACATCGGCGTGGAGAACGTCCCCCACCTCAACGTCACGGCCCAGTCCGGCAGCATCCGGCTCGGCCGCACCGACCTCGTCGAGGCCAACGCCATGTCCGGCGACATCACCATCCGCGACTTCGGCGGCACCGCCCGGCTCCACACCATGTCCGGCGACATCCGCGTGCACGCCACCGCCGGAGGCGACCTCACCGCCGCGACGATGTCCGGCGACATCACCGTCACCGCCACCGAGCAGGCCGTCAACGACGACCTGGACGCGCGCGCCACGAGCACCTCCGGCGATGTACGCCTCCCCCAGCGCCGCCCGCACCGCACCGACGGCCCCCGCCGCCGCAGCAACTGACCGACCGCCCTCCCCCGGCCCCGGACGGCCCCGGCAAAGGGGACACACCGGGGCCGGCGGCAACCGACCCGCCCCCAACCCGCAGACGGAGAAACCCCGTGACCACACTGGACAACCCGCTCCCTCTGACCACCGACAACCCGCTCCCGCTCACCCACGGCACACTCGCCGTCCTGGTCGGCATCCCCGGCTGCGGCAAGTCGACCTTCGCCGCCCGCTACCCCGCCAGCTGGCGGGTGTGCCTGGACGAGTACCGCCTGGCGGCGACCGACGACATGACCGACCAGTCCGCCACCCCCGTCGCCGCCCAGATCCAGACCCTGCTCCTGGACGCCCGCCTCGCCCGCGGCCGCACCACCCTGGTCGACTCCACCAACGTCCTCCCCCACGTCCGATCCGGCCTGCTGGCCCACGCCCGCTACTGGAACCGCCCCGCCGTGGCGGTCCTGTTCGACGTACCGCTCGCCGTGGCGAAGACGCGCAACGCCGCGCGCGAACGCGTCGTGCCCAGCCACGTACTGCACGACCTGCACGCCCACATGCCCACCGCCGCCCAGCTCCGCGCCGAGGGCTTCACCGCCGTACACCTGGCCTCCACGCTCACCCAAGCCCCCAGGGACACCCCGTGACCGCCCCCGGCGCCGGCCCCTTTCGCACGGCCGCGCGCCGCCACCCACTGAGCCGCCCCGCTCCCGCCGCCCCGGGCAACCGCCCAGCGCCTACCTCCAGCCGGCCAAGGAGACTGAGATGACCCGCCAGACCCCCAGCCCGCTCGCACACCACACCCTGCGCACCTCGGACCGCTCGCCCCGCGAGATCGCCACCAGCTTCCACGAAACCTTCAGCCTCCACCTCGAACCGCAGCACCAGCACGGCGACATGTGGGACGAGGACCAGCGCATCGCGCTCATCCGGTCGTGGCTGACCACAACGCCGACCGACATCGTCATCTTCAACGACCGCACCACCCCCGACGCGAAGGCCGCCAACGGCTACGACCCGACCGACCGCGGCGAGCCCATGTACGCGTGCATCGACGGAAAGCAGCGCATCACCACCGCCTACCTCTGGTACGACGACCGCCCGGCCGTCCCCGCCGCCGACGTCACCGCCGCCGAGGAGACCGCCAACGACCCCTCCCTCCGCCACTCGCACCTGACCCGGGCCGCCCGGTTGACGTTCGCCAACCGGGCGCACCTGTCCGTCGCGATCGCCAACGCCTCCCGCCTCGCCGCCCGGGGCGCGCAGAGGGAGGCGCGGTGAGCGCCGCCGGCCGGCCGCAGCGCCGGCTCACCGACGCCGACTTGAAGGCCATCCGCGGCGTGCAGACGCTGTACCTGCACCGCATGCTGCACCTCGGCCTCCTCGACCCGGTGGCCAACGACTCCCCCATGAGCGAGGACGAGGGCGCCTGGGTCCGCGAACACGCCTGGCCGGCGTTCCTGCACCACATCGACGACAGCTACGCCTTCGGCTTCTGGCGGTGGGCGATGTGCGAGCGGGGCACCTGCTGGAACTGCCACGCCGGGCGCTGCGACCTGTGCCTGCACCGGCAGAAGGGCCGGCCCGACGCCTGCGACAACACCGACGCGGTCCACAACCACCAGGGCCGCCGCGTCGCCGACCTCATCCTGCGCCCCGGCGGCGAGAGGTGCGTGTGGTGGTGCCGCTGCCCCTGCCCCAAGACCGGCGAGGCACCCGCGCGCCGGCCCGCCCGGGCCAGGAAGCCGCGCACCGGCCGGCCCCAGCCCGAGCGGCCCCGCCCCACCGGCCCGCGGCGCAGCGACGAACCCGGACACCGCGGACAGCCGACCCTGCCCGGCCTGTAGACCCCGGGCCCGACGCCGGCTGCGGCCGATACGATGGCGGGGCACCAACGGGCAACCGCGCCGCGCCCGGGTCCGCCAACTCCGACGCCCACACCGCCGGAGGGACCTCAAGACGTCTGAGACTCGCGCGAGCAATCTCGGCATGGCCTCATCCACCTCTGGACCGGCCGGCGCGCGTGTGGGGCAGCAGGCCGACGAGGACGTGGAACGCCATGACCCACCGCAACAGCCGCCAGTTCGACCGCGCCGTGCGCGACTACCAGCGCGCCCACCCCGGAACCACCCTCCCCGAGGCTCGCGAGGCCGTCGCCGCCCGCGCCGGCCGGCAGCCCGGCCTCCCGGCCCGGATCCCCGCCGCCCCGCTGCCCCGCCCGGGCGAGACCCTGCCCGCCTACACCCAGCGCGTCGCCGCGGCCGCCGGCGTCCACCGGCACCGGGCCATGGAACTCCTCGGCCTCGAGCCCGGCGTCTCGGCCACCGAGCGCCTGGACGAAGTCGCCGCCGGCTTGCCCGACCGCACCGTCCGGGCCCTGGTCGCGGCCACCGGCATGACCCCCGGCCAGGCCCGTGCCCTGACCACCCCCGCCCCTACAGCCACTGCGGCCCCGGACCTGGAGACCCTGGCGCGGCGCGTGCTTGACGAGAAGCTGATCCAGCCCGGGGGCAAGGGCAAGACCCGTACGGACGCGCGCACGCTGGCCCGGCTCCTTGCCGAAGCGGACCGGCAGCTCCCCCTCCTGATCGACACCGACCGGCCCCGCGACCTCGGCTGGCCCGACCCCGCGCCCTACCGCCCGGTCATCATCGACACCTGGCCGGGAGGCGGGCCCGCACTGCCCACGGACCCCGAACTCTTCGACACGGTCACCAAGGACCTCGCCACCGGCCCCGACCCGGATGCCCGGCCGGCCGAGTAGCCCCGCCGTACGTGTCCTGTGCCAACGAACCTTGAGCGATTGGCATCCAAGACACTCAGTCGGAGGTGGCGGGGCGGAGCTTGGGGACCGTACCGGTCCGGACGCTGGCAAAGTCGGCGTGGGCCCGCTCAATGGCTTCGGGGAGCTCGCGGGTCGTGTTGTTCTTGGTCAGCGTCCGTGTTCGCCGTGGCCAGTGCCCAGTCCGGGGTCCTCGGCCATGGCACGCAGCATCGCGGCGGTCTGGGCATCGGTGAGCACGGTACCGGTGGCCCGGCGGCGCGCGTCATCGGCGAGGCCGAGCTGCGCTTCGAGCGCGACCATCGCCGCGGGTGAGTCAGTGGCGGGTGTGCCATCGGCTTTGTGGCCGAGGCAGATGAGAGGCTCCGGCAGGTCACCGCAGCGAGGGCAGCGCAGATCGTCGGGCGTGGGCTCGGACATCGCGTCTCCTTGGCCTGCGACGCTCAACCTTCGACACTAACTCGCGTTCGTCCAAGTTCGTTGGCAAACGGTCAAGATCCGGTGGCACGGTACAGCACGGGCGGCCGCCGGCCCTGAAGCCCGAGAACGGGCCTGACACTGCAACAACACCCGTCACGGGTCTGCGTGGCGGGTGTTTGCGCAGGTCAGGGGGTGCAACACGTGTGATGTTGCAGCCGGCGGGCCGAAGAGCCCCCGGCCTCCGGCGCCACAGACGAGATTTGCCACCGGGCACTCCGAAATCGGCAGAGGTCAGGCTCTCCGAACAGCGCACTCCGTCGCGCGGCGCGTCCGGCTGCAAAGGCTCGAAGTGACAGGCGGCATGGGTGGTCACGCCAGCACCAAACGCCCCTTGGAATCGTGCCTGAGGTATGGACGCATGCACTGCGGGATGGGCTCGGTGTCGGGCTCACCCCGCCACACGGAGCCCCAACCACCCGGCCGCTGAAACTCACGGCCGATGTAGCGCGTATATGCCGGCGGGATGGCTTCGGTCAACTCTTCGTGGACATCTGTCCAGTAAATGCCCATGGCAGCCTGCATCTCGGCGACCGTGCCTTTGCCACCGCCCTTGCCGTATGCGGCGACGTAAGGGCCGTCGCGCCAGACGCCGTGCCGCCAGCCGCGCACGGGGCCGCGGTGGGGACGGTGCGGCAGCTGCCGAGGCTCGCCACCCCACCAGTTGATCTCGAAGTACCGATGGCGAATGACCCCCAGTTCGAACATCTCGCCGCACAGGCTGAGATCCCGCCGGATGCCGGCCCCGGGAACATTCTCGATCACCCAAGGCACGCCGAACCACTCGCACAGCTCCCTCATCTGCGGTATGAGGTCGACGTACCGGCGGCCGTAGTTGGTGCCCTTGGTCAGCGAAGTGTGTGCCTGGCACGGCGGGGAGGCGTGGACCAGGTCGAAGTCCTGACACATCTCTCGCATGGCGTCCAGAGCGTCGCCCTGGATGAAACGGAACGGGTAGCGGGGGCGGGGGACGATGTCGACACCGACTACGTCGAACCCGGCCTGGTGGTATCCCGTCCCTGCCCCACCCGAACAGCAGAAGAGGTCGAGTACTCGCGGCCGGCGGGGGTAGCGGCCATGGGTACCACGGTGATCTTCAGCAACGTCTCCTTCGCGGGGTGACACAAATCCTCCAGTTCAAGGGGGCCGCGGCTGTCCGGGATGGCTGCAGCGGTACGGAAAACGACGGCCCGCCCGAAGCAGAGGGGAGCCCCAGGGCTGGGCCGGGCGAGTCTGGGCCTGAGCGCATTAGGCCGAGGCGGGCGGGCGCACATGGGCAGGTGACCGGGCGCGGCGAGCCGGAGAGTCGTCGGCCCGCATGCGGGCCGTAGGCGGCCCCCCAGGGTGGCCAGTTACATAGCCCGGTCCATCGGCGGACGCTGCCGCTGCCGACTCCGGCCCCGAGAAGGCCCTCCCCTTCCCCAAAATAGGCCGTCTATACCCTTAAGACTATACAGGTGCTCCGGCTGATACGCACGTCTTAAGGGTCATCGTGAGCGATTTCTTCGGTGGACGACTCACCGTGATACCCAAACCCCGCAACGCCGCCATGCCGCCGCAGTCCAACGCGCCGCGGATGGCGATGCTCGCAGCAGGACGTGGCTGCGCCGTACCCTCCCAAGACCGCAGACGCACCCGTCCCGCGCCCCGCACAGGGAGTTCACTCCATGGACGGAGATCACCTCGCCCCACCCGGCCCCGCCATTCGGAAGCTGTGCCCGCCCGGGGATGTGTCGCCGGGCGCCAAAGACGAGACATGCAACTCGTGCGCCCCTCTTACCGGTTCACGGCCGCGCCGGAACGCTGGCCTCATGACTCGCGAGAACGCCCTCATTCAGTCGGTGATCACCTCCTACGGCGAAGGGCACCACGACGCGCCCCACGGCTCGGCGCTCCTGGTGGACACCCGTCCCCTGCGTAACCCTCCGGACGACCCGGCCGTCCGGGAGACGATGATGCAGTTCACCGGCCTGGACCCGGAGGTCGCCCGGTATGTGATGGCCACGCCCGGCGCCGAGCAGCTCGTCGCCGACGCCGCCGCCCGCGCACTGGCCCTTCTCCGGGCACCGGGCCGTCCGGGAGCTCGGCACTTCCGCGTGGATCTTCACGTGCGCTGCGGTGGAGGTAGGCACCGATCGGTGGCCGTGGCCGAGGAAATCGGCCGCCGGCTGCGGGCCGCCGGCGTCGGCTGCGAGGTCGAGCACCGGCACATCGACCGGCCGGTCCTGCCGTGACGTCGGCGCCGCGACTCACCCGCCACGAGACCGCCGTCCTGCGCCTGTGCGCACGAGGGCGTACCCACACCGAGATCGCCCCCCCTCCTCGGAATCCGACCGGTGACGGCCGGGGCCCTTATCCACGCAACGAGAACCCGGTTGGGGGCCCGGAGCATCGCCCATGCGGTCGCCATCGGTTACGAGGCCGGCCTCCTCGTACCGGGTACGCCGGGCCCGACTGGCTCCTCCGACTGATCGCGGGCACATCAGGCCGCGCTAGGGTGACGGCCTTGCAGCCGCGGCCGTCGTCCAACGCATGCAGGCCACGCGAGGAAGGCAGCGATTAGGGCGGGCGTTGCTCGACCTCCGAGCTCCCGGTCTTCGCGCCGGACGGAGCGCCCGACGACATCGAGATTCGGGCGGCGACGGCGGCATCAATGGCGAGGCGGGCAGGGGCAGGCTGGCCCACAGCATTTCTGTCGCCCCGGCGGCAAGGGCGGGGGCAGGGGCGCTCCGGGCGCCCGAGGCAAGCCGTACGGCCGGGGCGGCAAGCCGTTCAGCCCCGTTCACATCCCAGTCAACGTCTGCTTCCGCGCCGGCTCGCGCTCCAGGGGTACGACCTCGTCGGATCAGCTTGGACGGGCGCGAGACTCAGGTGTGCGATCGGGCGGGCCCCTGCTTCCTGAAACCAGCTCTGCGTTTCCTGGCCCTCGTCGGAGCTGTGGCCCATCTTCCGAACCCGCGCTGTCGCGTGCCAGCCAATCCCCACTTCAGCGTCGGGCGAGGCGGGCAACAGCCATCCAGCCACTCTCCCCTTAAGGCCCTCCCCACTCCGGCGCCTCCCGCGGCATTCGAATGTCCGCACACAACAACACATTGCCCCTTAAGACTTGCGTGCGAGATCGCATTCATTTATAGTCTTAAGAGTCAACACACGGGCGGGAAAGGCCGCCTTACGCATGTTTGAGGAGAACAGATGCACGCGATCGAAACCCACGCCGACGGTACTGCCGCTTTCGTCTCCGCCCGTGAGGACGCCTGGCACCGCCTGGGCACCGTCACCCGCCACGCACTGACCGCCGAGCAGGCCCTGGATCTCGCCGCCCTGTCCGGCTGGAACGTCCGCAAGCTCGGGGGGATCCACACCACTGCCGAGGACGGTACCCGCATCAACTCGCCGGACGAGTTCTTCACCGTCCGCACCCACCCGAAGACCGGCGCGACCGAGCGCCTCGGGACCGTCGGTTACAAGTACGAGCCCATCCAGAATGAAGAGCACTGCGAGCTCCTGAACCTCCTTGTCGAGGAAAGCGGCGCCCACTTCGAGACCGCAGGAAGCCTTTTTGGCGGTCGCAAGGTTTTCGTGACGATGAAGCTGCCCAAGGCCATCACGATCGCGGGCACGGACCGTGTAGACCTCTACCTGGCAGGCTTCAACTCCCATGACGGCAAGTCCGGGTTCCGCTTCAACGTCTCTCCGACCCGGGTAGTGTGCGCCAACACCCAGAAGATGGCCATCGCCGATGCGGTCTCCTCCTATTCGGTGCCCCACGTCGCCGGAGCAAAGGCCAAGATCGCGCAGGCCCGCCATACGCTGCGCATGGTCTGGGACTATGCCGACGCGTTCCAGCACGAGGCCGAGCAGATGATCAACGAGACGCTGACCCTCGGCCAGTTCGAGACGGTATGCGAAACCATCTGGGGCCCGCTGGAGCCGAACCCGAGCGTGAGGACCCGCAACAGCCACACCCGCCGCATGAACACCCTGCGCGACCTCTACGAGAACGCGGACACCCAGGCCAACATTCGGGGCACCCGGTGGGCCGGGTTCCAGGCCATCGGCGAGTACCTCGACCACTACCAGCCCGGCACCGAGGACGCCCGTGCCCACCGCGTTCTCACCTCCTCCACGGTGGCCTGGCGCAAGCAGCGCGCCTACGAGCTGCTGGCCCCGTCCCACACCGCGCAGCGGGGCGACGACCTGCTGGCACTGGCCGCCTAGTTACCGCGCGGGTTCCCTTCTCTCCCGCGCAGCACGCCCGGCCGATGCGATACGGAAATCGCACCGGCCGGGCCCAAGACCACCCTTGCACTTCGCTACCCAATGACCTGGCCGCGCGGGCGCGCTTCCCCGCGCTCCGGACCAGAAGGAGGCATTCCCAATGACCGCAACGCACGTCAACGGCATCTCAGTCCTGGAGGACCAGCCCGCACGGTCGGGCATCAGCCGCACCGGAGTCACGGTCTTCTACGAGCAGATCCGCGAACTGCTCCTGGAAGACGGCCAGGTGGTGTACGGCTGCGTCCACTGCGACTACACCAACCCCAACCAGCACTCCATCCGCCCGCACCTGAAGGTCCACAAGCCGAAGGCGACCACTGTCACCGCCGAGGCGCTGCCGTCGAAGGCAGACCCTGCGACCCCGCGGCCGATCCCGGCCAAGCCGGCGACGCTCCCCGCCACCGACCCCCTCCCGTCCGCCAGCACCCCTGAGGGCGCTGGTTCGCTGGCCGACCTCAACCTCGGGCAGTTGGTCGAGCGGGCCCGCCAGAGTGACCAGATGCGCAGTGAGCGTGACGCTGCCCGCCGGGAGGCCGCCGACTGGAAGCAGCGGGCCGCCGAAGAGCGCCTTCGCAGGGACGGTTGGAAGCAGCGCGCGCTCAAGGCCGAGACCGGTACGGATTGGAAGGAACGCGCTGTGAGGGCGGAGCGGAAGCTCTCCGCCGTGCGCGAGTTGCTCCAGTCGTAGCCGCGGAACCTGTCCGTATGCCGCCGCTAAACCCTGGCGCGGCGGCACGCCTGGCAATGCCTCACACGTGGACCCTCGGTGATCGGCCACCATGGGCGCCTGGCGCTGAAGAGCTCGAGTCTGACGCGGGCCAGCTACGGGTGGCGGATGAGGCCGTGTGGAACGGCGCTGTTGCCCAACGACGGCGCCCTTCGCGACCACCCGGCTAGCTCAACTCAGCCTTCCCCAAATTTGCCCCTTAAGACTTGCCGTCAGCACCTTCGGGACGTATAGTCATAAGCGTCAATGTGCATGCGGACGCGCCTACCCCCGCCCTGAGCTCGTCGTCCGCGCCGCGCCCCGGCCGGCCCCGGAAGGAGGCCGCCACACATGAGGCAGCCCCCGCCCCACACCTGAAGGGGTGCCGCGCGCCACACATGCGTAGCCGTTCGTGCCGCTCCCGGTGGGGGGCGTGTCCTTTGAAGTCCGCAAATCTATCCACAGGCCTCTCGGTCGATGCTTGACCTTGCGCACCAAATCACCGAGCCACATATGCCCCGTTCGGGAAGGGAAGTTCCATGTTCGCCAAGCTCTTTGGCACCAGTAAGCAGCCGCACGCCCAGTCCCTCGTCGACTTGACGAAGAAGGCGGCGGTCAGCCTTGAAAAGAACGGGCTCAGCACCGCCCGGGCAGCCGTCTACCTCGTCCTCGACCGCTCCGCATCGATGCGCCCCTACTACAAGGACGGCAGCGTGCAGCGCCTTGCCGAGCAGGCCCTGGGGCTGTCCGCCAACCTGGACGACGACGGCACCGTGCCCGTGATCTTCTTCTCCGGCAGCATCGACGGCACCGCCGAGGTGACTGTCGACGACTTTGAGGGCCGCATCGCCCAGGCTCATGCCCGGCTCGGCCGCATGGGGAGCACCAACTACACGGCCGCTATCTCCACCGTTATCGAGCACCATCAGCACTCGGGTTATGTGGGCCCGGCCTTCGTCATCTTCCAGAGCGACGGCAACCCGGACAATCGCAGTGCCACCGCACAGGCCCTGCGAGAGGCGTCGAAGCTGCCGCTCTTCTGGGCCTTCGTCGGATTCGGCGAGCGCATCAGCTTCCTGGAGCGCCTCGATGACCTGGACGGCCGGGTGGTCGACAACGCCGGTTTCTTCCACGCCGCTGATCCGCGCCACATCACCGACAGCGAGCTCTACGACGGCCTGACGCGCGATTTCGGGCCCTGGCTTACGGCCGCCGGACGTGCCGGAATCCTGTCCTAGCGAGGCAGAAGGCACTGCGGCGCCGTAAGGCGCACAGATGATGAGCGCCACGAACATGCCACCACGTCGTTGCCCCAGGCCGGGCAGCCACTTGAGGCAGCGCCGCCCTGCCTTCAGAGGGTGCACCAGCCCTGGTGCACTCCTGCCTGTTCTCGGAGACGCCCGGGTGCTGTGTACTGCGGCTGGCTCTTCGCATGGGGAGCCGGCAGTGTGCGCCCATGCGCGCCCTGCCGGCGCGGCCTCCACCGCACCGTCGAGGGTGGACCTGCCCCCGTCATGCTCGCGCCACCGTCGTCCCCGACCGGCCGCAAAACGGCCGGCAACCGGTGTGGTTGTGCAGCCTCGCCGGTGACCGGTCCTGGGCCTGTGTGCTCTTCCGCCCCGACGGCGGACCCTCCGCGCTCTACCAGTACGGCCCGCGCCGGCTGTGGGACGAAGTCGAAGCCGCCTACCGTTGGTGGCAGGAGCACGACCGGCCCGGGCTTGGCCGCCTGGGACTGACCATCGACGACCTGGGCCCGCACATCTGGGTGGACGCTCCCGATCACCTGGTCCACGAGCGGACGGCTCCGTAACCCGCACCACCGTCCTTCGTGCCGCCGGCGCCCAAGGCGAGCGGCACGAAGGACGGTGGGAAGAGCGCGGCGCTCACGGACGAGATCCGTCGGCGCCGTCAACCTTCGTCCCCCGCCCCATTCCCAACCCTCCTCACCGCTCGCACCGGGAAGACGTAGGGAAGCGGAGCTCATACTCCGGGTTCCGCTGGGCGATGAAGACGCGCCTGGAGCACTGGCTGATGTACGCAATGGCAGTTCGACTGACCCGCACGCTCTGTCGGAGGGGGTCCCGAGCGCGGTCTATTTCTTCGCTTCCTCGGCCGATTCGTCGCCCGCTGTGACCGTGGCGCGCTTGCCGTCCTGGACCTGCTGCAAGCGCCCGAGTACAGCGGCGAGCATGTCTTGAGTGCCGGTCGTGTCACCTCCGGTGCCCTGGACCTTCACCCGGATGTTCACATGGCCCGAGCGGCTGAAGCCCTCGACCGAGTTCTTACTCAAACCCGGGTTCACCACTAGCACCGCCTCGTCGCCAACCGCCTTTATAGGCGCCTTTTCCTTATCGGGTTCTGTTCCCTTCCATGCTGTGTAGGCGCTCTTGGCATTGTTAGGGGTATCGAAAGTGCAGACGTCGATTTCCATCATGTTCTTGGTGGAGCCGTTAAGTATGAACCACGCGCTCCCGCCCCGCACCCAGCCCTTAGGTGAGGCGTCGTTCGCTGATTCCGTGCAGTACATTCCCTCTGAAATCACACGCTTACCCCGGTAAGACTCCCATCCTGGGAGGACTTCGCCGTCCCCAGGAAGCGCCTGGGCGATTTCTCCCTGACTGAACTGTTTCGTGAGAGAGATGCCGGATTCGTCTGCCGAGTCTGAGGAACAACCCGTAAGGCCGACAAGTATGAGCGGGGCAGCAGCGAAAGCGGCAACGATGCGTTCACGTGACATGGACATACCTTACGTTTGTCGATCGGTGTCGCGGGGCTGTTGGTCCTCGGCTCTCACGTCGGTGATCGACCGTCTTGCCGCGTCCCAACCCGGCGTCGCCTTCGCGCCCGTATGCGGTGCGGCGACCGGCGCGCAGGCGAACGGGCCCCGGGCCGGTTTATCTGGGCTGGTTCTTAGCGCCTCAACTCGCTGGCGCATGCTCGCCCGAGCCTCCCACGCTACGCCAGTCGAGACGAGTAACGGGGTTCTGCGTTCCCCTCGCTTCGGTTGCACCCCCTGTGGAGGGCCTGGATCACACACAGGCCCTCCTTCGCCATCAAAGGGCGGCGGCAGCGTGGGGGGACCGACGCCCGCTATCGGCAACGGAGCACTGTAGAGGCCGCCAGGGCGATACGGTTTGCGGCGCCTGCTTCTACTCCGCCCGGTTTAGCAAGTTGGGAGGCATCGTGCGTGAGCCTCTGAAAGCCTGACAGACGGGGAAGAGGGAGCACGCTCTCGAAGCCCTCATCCTGAAGGACTTCCCGAACAGCTACAAGATCGTGATAGCCCAGATTGTGCTCGCACTGGTTGACGATGATGCAGGTGCGGCTTGACGGCACGGAACCCAGTTCAGCGGTCAGGCGCCGAGCAATGTCGACGGCGGCCCGGGGCCGCTGGACAGCCTCGACCAGATGCCCCCAGGGAGACAGGAGGTCATCGCCCGCTTCAATGGCGGCCTCCCATACACGGTGGTGCTCATTCCACAGGGTCTCGCCCCAGCGGTGAAGCGCCTCGTCCTTGATGTCCTGCAGGAAGCGTGTTCGAGGCACGTCGCGACCATCATGGGACTGGCCGGGCTGGAGGCCCTGCTCATTGCGCTGCCTGCTGCGAGGCGCCCACTGGGCGCTGGCCTCTGACCACGTTTGCGGGTGGCGGGCGGCTCCTTCGGCGTCCAGGAAAGCGAGGAAGTCCGAGCGCCAGACATCGAGGTAAGGAGCGTCCTCCTCCCGCGGCAGCTCGACGTAGTCCTCGTCCGTGACACGAGCGGCGTGCTCGTAGTCCCCCCACCAGGCTTCAGCATCTTCGGGGTCGTCGAGGTCGTAGACGGCAGGTTCGCCATCAGAGCCTCGCCACATGACGTAGTAGCTGAAGGCGACGTCGAGGAAGGTGAGCAGCTGCTCCAGGGGCGTCTCGGCGCGGCTTACGGCGCTGTACTGGGAATACTGGCTGTCCAGCCAGGCGAGGAACTTGACCCAGTCAGGGCGTCGGTCGATGACCTCATCGTCGAACCAGTGGTGCCTCTGGTAGGGGACGACAGCCAATGTGATGTCGGCGAGTTCGGTCAGGTGCGCCAGCCTGAAGGCGTTGCCGGCATCGATCACCACGACGTCATAGGCGTTCTTGGCCTCGGTGAGGAGATGCTCCTGCGCGGGCCGGCAGTCAATGGAGGGATCGGTGTCGGCGTCATCGTCGTCTTCGGCGGCCGCGGCGAGTTCGTCGTCCGAGGGCGCCAAGGCGCCGATCTGCAGCAGGCCACTGTGGGGCAGCTGGAGAAGGTCGCGCCACTCCCCCGCGGCCGGCGCACGGCCACCTTGCAGCCGGAAGGGGGCGTTCGGGTCGCTCGCGCCTGCCAGCAGCGCCACTCGGCTGCCGCCTCGCGCCAGCGCCGCGGACACGGCAAGCGCTGTGGTTGTGCAGCCGAGCCCGCCACGACCGAGTGCCGGGGTGACCGCGATGACGCCCCGGATCCGGCCGTCGGCGCCTGCGGGCCCGACCGGTCGGGCCCGCAGCCGGTCAGGCGCCGGACCGGCCACCTCTTCCGCCGTCGGGGCCCGGTCAGTCCAGTCAGGACGGGCGGTAAGGAAGAGACCGGTTCGGCGCAGTGCCTGACTCCACAGCGCGGCTTCCTCTGCTGTGGTGGTCTCAGCGAACAGCTTCCATGCTGCGTCCTCACCCGCTTTGAGGGTGCCGGCCTCCCAAAGCGGTTCCAAGCCTGCCTCGGTAACAAGCGCCCGGGCAGCCTCGAGCGCCGCCTGGGCGTCGGTTCCGCGCAGGCGGCCGGCGCCATCGGGACCGACAGTGAGGGCCGCGTCATCACCGATGCGGCTCAGGGTCATGCCCGTGCGGCGGCTGTATCGGGCGCGCAGCCCCGGCACCCCTACGACGCCGTCGGCACTGCGGGCAGGCAAGAGGCGAGAGAGGATGTGCGGCAGTTGCCCGTCGGCAGGGCGCAACAGCAGTTGCTCAGGGTCCGGGGTGACACCGCAGAGACCGAAGAGTGTCCCCGGGCCATGCGGTGCGGGTAGAGATCCGGGGCGAGGCCTGGCCAGTGTGCGGAGTACGGCAGCCTCCAGGCGCTGCTGCGTGGGGTGAGCGGCGTCCGGTACGAGCCCGTTGAAGAGGCCGTTGGCCCGGTACCAGCTCTTGGCAGCCGAGTAGGGTTCGCCGGTGTACGTCTGGCGCAGGCGTGCGGTCTGGTCCTTCGACACGGTGATATTCATTCCCCGGCACGACAACCCGGACCGGCGCGCCGGCAGATGACGAGGCTCATTGCACTGACGAAGCGTCCGCTTCTTTCCGTCGGTCGATGCACCTGCGTGTCCGGGTCACAGGGTGCAGACAGGGGCAGCAGTTCTGCCGAGCCACACCATACCTCTCGTCGTTCGGCAGTGGAGCAAGATTCAGCAAACAGGACGCCGACTATTGGACGGCAGCCCCCGACCGCCGGAGCTCGCGAGGCCCCTGGCCGCATACGGGCGCCATCGATGCGCCTGGCGCGTGCGCCCTCGCAGTTGCTGGATTGACCTCACGCCGCCCACTGCCGCCCGCTCGACCGGCATCAGCTTCCGCTTCCGCTCCTTGGCCAAGGACCGGGACGCCACCCGCGAGTACACCAAGCTCACCGCCGCGGGAGCGTCGGCTCCCTGGCTGGCACGCGTTCTCCCACAGCGTCACCGGCAGACCCGCGACGCCGTAGCCATGACGCAGGCCGATCCGGCGGGACAATAGAACAAAGTGCACCGGCGTAGGCCGTCCTCAGCGGGCCGCGTCCGCCCGAGCGCCCGGTGGTCGCTGGTGGCCCCTCCGGGCGGCGTCCGCCGCGCTGGCTGCCGAGCGGCAGAACGTGGCGGTCACGCTCGGGCAGGCCACGCGCCCGAGGCGCGGTCGCCGATGTCCTCACCTCGGACGGGTGTGGCGGGCTGCGGCCGGTGTGGAAGGGCGTCCGTGACCGCCATCTCCTGCAGCTGCGCGCCAACTGGGCCTTCGGTCTGATGGCCGTGGCCCGCGAACTCGCCGGTGCGACCGTCTACGCCCTGGTGAACACCGGCGAGCACCGGCCAGACCAAACTCACGCCTGCTCACGCCCAGCAACAACAATGCCGCGACGCTCGATGGATGTGTGGCTGGTCATGACCCTGACGGCGGTGCAGCCGCCGGTCCGGTGGGCGGTCACCAGGTCGCGCCAGTGGCCGATGTCGATGTTGAGGCGGTAGGCGGTGGTGGTGTCGATGCCGGGGGTGGTGGCACCGATGTGGACGGCGTCCATGAGCTCTGTGTCGGGCAGGGGGGCGCCGTCCAGGAGACGGCGCGCGCGGCCGGCTGCTGCCTGCGCGATGTTCTGCAATGCCGGCAGGGTGGGCAGGCCGGGCGGAGGCGGGGGGAGTTGCTGGTCGTGCAGGAGCCGGGGCGTGGGTGCCATGCTGGTGTGGGTGAGTGGGGTGGGGTGGGTGGGCTGGTCGGTCTTCCAGCGGGTGAGGGCTGTGGTGAAGGTGGTCAGCCCGGCCGGGTCCGTGTCCGCCGCTTGGTCGGGCTGTGTGGCCGACTTTCCGGCAGGGGTTCGTGGTGGGGGGATGCGGAGGGTGGTCATCGGGCGGCTCCCAGAGCGACGAGGTCGTGGAGTTCTTCGTCGGTCAGTGCCGTCGGGTCCAGGACTGCTGTGGCGTCCAGGGCGTCGAGCAGGCCGAGCTTGTGGGCCAGCATCTGGTCGATCTTGTCCTCGACGGTGCCTGCCACGCGGAGGTGGTGTGCGTGGACGGTGCGGTTCTGGCCGGGGCGGTGAAGCCGGTCGGTGGCTTGCGCGACGCGTGCGGGGTTGAACGGGCGGTCGACGAGGACGGCGTGGCTGGCGACGGTGAGGTCGAGTCCGGTCCCGCCGGAGCCGTAGGTGACGATCAGCAGTGGTTTTGCGCGGCGGCGGAAGGCGGTCAGGGCCGCGTCCTTTTCGCCGGGGGTCATGGCCCCGGTGTGGAGCAGCGGCTGCAGGCCCCAGGCGGCGGCGTGGCGGTGCAGCAGCATGGCCATGGTCCGGAATTCGCTGAACATCACCACCGACTCGCCGCTGTCGATGATGGCGGGCACGAGGTCGTCCAGGGCGGCGAGTTTGCATGCTTCGCGGCTGGCCCGGTCCGGGTCGTAGCGGTCCAGGGCCGCGGTGAGCCGGCCGGAGTCGGCAGCGCCGATCTTCAGGTGCAGCGGGGAGTTGCATACCTGGCGCAGGTGGGCCAGCAGTCGCAGGACCAGACCGGAGCGTTCTTGGCCGGTTGCTTTGCGGACGGCGTCCATGGCCATCTGCGCGGTGCGCGTGTACAGGCCCACCTGAGCCGGGGTCAGTTCGAGGGCGTGGGTGGAGTCGATCTTGGGCGGGAGCTGGAGGGACACCGCGGGGTCGGTTTTGCGCCGGCGCAGCAGAACTCTGCCTACGAGGCGGTTCATGGCGGCGGCGACGTCGGGGGCGGGGCCGGCTTCCAGGGCCCCGAAGCGGCGCATGAAGTGCGGCAGCGACGCGAACAGCTGCGGGTTGGTCCAGTGCAGCAGCGCCCACAGGTCTTTAAGTCCGTTTTCGATGGGGGTGCCGGTCAGTCCCACCCTGGTCAGTGCGGGGATCCGGGCCAGGGCCTGGGCCCGTTGGGAGGCCGGGTTCTTCACGTGCTGGGCTTCGTCGGCGACCACCAGGGAGTACGTCCGGCCGGCGAGGAGGTCCCGGTCCTGCAGCAGGGTGCCGTAGCTGGTGACCACCACCGTGTCCGGCTCGAGAGCGGCAAGGCTGCGACCGGGACCGTGGTAGGTGCGCACCGGCGTGGTGGGGGCGAATTTCTGCACTTGCTGTACCCAGGTGAGCACCATGGAGGCCGGGGCGACCACCAGCACCGGCAGTCCTCGTGAGGCGCCGCTCTGGCGCCGGTGCGCCATCAGCGCGATCGCCTGGACGCTCTTGCCCAGTCCCATGTCATCGCCCAGCAGCGCACCGAAGCGGCAAGTGACGTTCGCCAGCCACTGCAATCCTTCCTGCTGGTAGGGCCACAGTTGTCCGGCGAAGTGCTCGGGGGGCTCGATGGAGAGGAAGGTGTCGCCGGACAGCAGCGCGGCCAGTTCGCCCAGACCGCCCTCGGCCACCAGCTCCGCGCTCTCGCCTTCATCGTGTGCGGTGTCGACCTCGACCGTCCCCAGCAGGACCGCCGCCAGCGCCTCACCCGCGGGAACACCGGTGCGCAGCCAGCCGCCGCGGGCCCGCTGTGCCGTGGTGGCGTCGATGAGGACCCACCGGTCGTGCAGCCACATCAGCGTGCCGGCGGCCTCAGCGATCCGCAGGCATTCCTCGGCGCTGAGCACCGTGCCGTCCAGGCGTATCTGCCAGCGGTAGTCCACGAGTTGGCCCAGCGACAGGCCGGTTCCGGTCTTCGCGCCGGCCACCACCACGGGCCGCAGGTGCTGGGCCCACTGCTGCGGCCACTGCACCTCCACCCCGGCCCGCGCCAGCGAGCGGCCCAACTGCCCCAGCAGCAGCGCGGCTTCTCCTGGCGCCACCCGGATCTGATCCGCCCGCTCCTGGACCGCCTGGAGGAGCGCCGGCCAGCACGTCGCGGCCTTGCTTAGCGCCCGCAAGGCCCGCAGCACCGCCGGGTGCTCGCGGCCCAACTGCTCCTGCAAGGCGGGCAGCGACACCAACTGTCGGGCCCGGCCGGGCGGGCGCAGCCGGATCTGGACGCGCAGGGTGTTCACCGCGCGGCGGGGCCGCGGCGGCGGCAGCACGGCCAGCACCACCCCGGGCGGGGGAACGGCGTCCGCGATCTCCTCCACCGCCTCCAGCCACTGCGCCACCGGGCCGGCGACCGTCCCGCCCGCCCGGCTAGTCAGCGGCGAGGGGCCCCACACGGCCGTGGTGCCGGGGCCGCGGACCAGGCCGTCCGCCAGCGCCACCAGGACCCGCTCGATGGTCGCCCGCGCCGACGCCATCGCGCCCTTGCCGACGCCGGCTGCCTCGCTGTGGGCCCACGGCGGCAGCGCCCGCGCCAGCGCCCGCAGCGCGCCGGCCTGAGCGTCGCTGAACGGGCCCACCCGCCACACCGCCACGCCGTCCGCGCTCACGCCGGGCCACACCTGCCCGGCGGCCACCGCCTCACAGCCGAACCGCAGCACCTCCCGCCATCCCACCGCCGACGCGTCCCACCCGGCCTCCGGCCCGTGCCCGACCAGGGCCTCGGCCACGGCCGGCACCGCCAGCGGCGGCCCCGGCACCTGCACCAGGCCGCGCTCAGACCACAGACGCCAGCGTGAGCCCTGCTTGTCCCTGCCGCGGACCTGGCCGGGCGGCACGACCACGAACGCCGCCAGGCCGCCGTCCAGAGCCACCGCGCACAGCCGCGCCCCCGCCCGCAGAGCACTGAGCAACCCCTCCGGCCCCTCCACGCTCCCGTCACCGGCACCCTGGCCAGCCCGGTCGGCACGGGAGGCCAGCCAGTCGGGGTGCGGCGCGCCCGCCTGGGATGCCTGCGCCACGTGGGGGGCGAGCATCCAGCAGCGCACCGCTGCCAGCACCTCACCCGCCGCCTGGCCGGCGTCGACGCCGGCCGCCCACAGCCGGCGCCCGCCGAGCACGACGGTGGCCAGCACCGCCTCACGCCCGCCCGGCCCGTCGAGGAGCTCCGCCTCCTCCAGCACGCCCTGCTCACGCAGTGCCACCAGGAGGGCCGCCGCGTCCTCCGGCCGCGGATCCAGCACCTGCCCGGCAGCCTTCAGCCCCTGTCCCAGCCGCTGCACCATCAGCCAGGCGCAGGCCAATTCGGCAGCCCGCTCGCCAGCAGCCACCGCATCCACCCGCACCACCGCCCCGCCCACCCGGCAGGACAACTCCACCCAGCGCCCGCCACCGCCGCGCATCGCCCGCGGCTTACGCTTCAGCGCACCAAGCCACGGCTCCAGTGCGAGGGACCCAAGCCGCTCCTGTGCTTCCTCCGGCGACCACGAAACGCCCCCGAACCCCAACTCGCCCATCAGCACACCCAGTAACTCGCGCGCCCCCTGCTCCCGGGCTTCGGCACGCGTAACCCCCCTCCCCTCGGCCGTGACGCGCACCGCGCCCGCCTGGCAGGACAGGCCGACCGTGAACGGCCTCTCCCCCCGCTCCTCTACCTGGTAGTGCGGCAGCGCGCCGCTGCCGGCCAGATCGGTGACCAACGGCCACGTCTCCTGCGGAAGAACCAGGGGCGGCCACGGCTGCGGCCCGCACGGATCCGCAACGGGCGTCCGGAGGCAGTCGCTCCAGACGAGCCGGGCTGCGGCATCCAGCGCGTCGTCCTGCGACAGACGCACCGGGCCCCGCCACACATACGTCCCGCCCGCCTCGCTCTCACCGAACCGCACACGGCAGGCGCCGGCCTCGCCGGTCTGCCGCCCGCGGATCTCAGCCGCCCACAACGACCGCCCCTCCACCGCGCCCACGCACCGCACCACACCGTCGAAGTCGGCCCAGCCCCCGTCCGGCAGATCCTTCTCCAGGAGCTCCCACGCAACCCCCGGGGCGGCCAGCGCCTGCGCGTGCGAAGCCGCCAACGCGGCCTGCACTTCGCGCCCCCGGACCAAAAGCTCCGCCTCCCGAGCTTTCCGCTCGGCTTCCGGCACGTCACCCGCTTCCAGGGCCCGCGCCTCCTGCATCAGCCGCATCAATTCGGCCCGGCGCCGCTCGTCCTGCTCTCGCCTCTGCTTCGCCTGCGCGATCACCGCCTCCAGCTCGGCAACCCGCGCCGTGGCCCTGGAGACATCACGGTGCGCTCGCCGCTCCTCCTCCTCAAAGGCATCAAGGAGAACCCTGGCCCCGGCCTGCCTGCCCTCACCCACCTTCCCAGCCATCAGGTCAGAGCCACACCGCGGCTCGGGAGCCGTCTCCACCAACCCCGACGCGGCAGGCCACCCTTCCACACCCGGCCACCGCGCACGGTCCGGCCACGTCGACGGACAGACCCTGCCCAGCTGCGCCAGTCTCTCCAACAAGCCGAGCACGGCCTGATGCAGCGCAAGCCGCTGACCGGCACCCACACCCACCGGCCCCACCAGAACGCTGGCCGGCCCCCGCAGCGCCAGCTGAACAACCTCACCTCCGACTTCCATCCGGCTGCTGCGCCACACGAGCTCCACGCCCTCGCGCTCCGCGACCGCCTCCAGCGCCGTCCACGCCACGCCCAGGTCGGCGGTCAAGATGGCCCACGCCTGGCGGCAGGACTGCGGCAGCTCGCGGGCGAAGGGGATGACGGCCATCAGCTCTTCCGGCCAGACACCGCCCTCGCGCAGCGCTTGGGCCACCGCCCTGTCCGTCCGAGCCACCTCCCGCGCAACTGCTGGCCGGCGGCCCCGCACGATGTCCGAGCCGTCCAGCACCTTCATCACCAGGGCGGACACCCTGCGGGGCGCCGACAGCCTGGATGCCCCCTGCGCCCGCAGACTCCCGGACCGGACCAGCTCACTTGCTTCCGCCGAAAGCTTTGACACCGTGGTCTCCTAGGTTGCACAGGCCCGGGCCCGGCCTGGCCGCCCTCCGGAACGCGATCGCCGCTGTCCCGCCCCATGGCAGGTAAGCAGCCGTTGCCGCTCCTGCACCGCACTGCGGAAGCCGCCTCACCGGTGCCGTCACCGCCGGACCGTAGACCGCGCGGGAGGACCGTAGCTGAAGAAGGCGCCCCCCTCGCGCCGGGGGCCCGTTACGACACTCGAACGGGCGGAAATCAGCATCCAAGGTTGCGGGCCGCGCCGGCTCATGTTCCGCCGCTTGGGAAACGGGAAAGGCCCGGCCAGGCCGGATTACATGAGCGGCCGCGGCAGGCCGGGGGCGGTGCCTGTGGTGTTACTGCTTGCCCGGCTTCTGTTGCCTCCACCGCGACCGGGGCACCCCTTCGGGGCGCTCGAAGGCCGGGCCGAAGGGCGCGCAGATGGCGCACGTACGGTAACAGGCGTTACCATCGGGTCATGGCGAAGACACAGCTAGGCGCGCGCGTCGACGGCGAGATCAAAGCGTTGGCCGAAGCCCGTGCCGCTGATCGCGGCCTGAGCCTTGGCGACTACATCGCCAGCCTCGTGCGGGAAGACACGCAAGGGTTGAGGCAGCGGGGCCTGGACGCCGCCCGGCGTTTTCTCGATGAGCACCAGTCCGTCTTCGACGAAGCGGAGAACACGGACCACCACGCACCGGGGACGCGCGCCGCGTAATGGACCTGCACATCGACGTCCCGTGGATCCTTCAAGTTGCCGAGCTTGCAGGCGCAGGGGACCCGGCGCCCGACGATTATGGGGTACCAGTGGCAGCGGTTTCCTGCCACCGCGCCGAGCTTCTGGAAACAGCCGTATATGACGGTCCCTACGCCCGAGCCGCCGCTCTAGTGCACATCCTCGGCCGCTGTCGATGGCTGGAGCGTTCCAATCTTGCCGTCGCCGCCGCGACCGGCGTGATGTACCTGGAGGCCTCAGGCCTCCCGGTCAAGCCCACCCGTGAAGACGCAGCCGCTCTGCGCGACCTGCTATGCGATCCAGCCTGCACCGCCAAGAGGATCGCAACCCTACTGCGTGGCTGGCCTCAGGCCACCTGCGACTAGATTTGCGACCGGGAAACCCCGGGAGGGGGGCGGGCCATCGCGTTCCTGTCGTCGACCAGAGCATGTGCCTGCGCGATGCCGTCCTTGGGAGCCTGGAGCGCGGGGGATCGGGGTGCCGGAGCGCTGGAGACCGGTACCGGGCTTGAGGGCGCGGAAGCCGAGTGGTGCCCGGAGGCGTTGCCGCCGGCGCACCCGGTCGCCGTCAGGAGGGCGTCACGGCGAGGATTTGGCTGCTGCGCTTCATGGTGTGGCTTCCATGAGAGATGTCCACGGGCCCGCCCCCGGGGGGCGGGCCCGTGTTGGTGGCGGATGTCAGGCCCGCGAGCGCTGTGGCCCGCGAGCACCGGCTTCCCGCTGCCACAGGGTTGGGGGAGCCAGTGCTCGCGGGCCGGCCGGGGGTTGCGCTGTCCGGTGTCTCAGGCGGGTCGGACGATGAGCGCCTTGGTGGTCGGGCTCTTCTCGGCTCCGATCCCCCGGCCTGCCCCCGACCATCGGCCGAGCGGATGCGGCCTAGGTGTGCGAGCGCCGTCCTCGCTGCCCGCACAGGCAGAGGGAGGCGGAGCGCACGACAGCTGTCCCATTAACCGCGTCACGGAGGACGCCCCGTGAAGGAAGTTGCCTACGGCTTGAGCGTTCAGCTTCCCTATCGCGGCGCACTCGCGCCGCACCAGGACCCGACGGTGACGGGGACTCGGATGTCAGTCCCGTGCGGCATGATCACAGCAAGCCCGAAGTCTCACGAAAGAGGCACGTCTTGCCCGCATCCACCGAGTCCCTGATAGCCGAGGTACCCGCCTTCGCCGCCCACGCCCGCACCGCGACGCTGCTGAGGCCCTCCGAGGGCACTCCCGGTGTACGGGAGAGTTCCGTCGGCGGCCCCCTGCTCTGGCCCGCCGACGAGCCGTGGCCCGTGTGCCGGGCGCCCCATGCGGTGCAGGTGAGCGAGAAGCTGACGGACGAAGAGCGCGAGATATGGCAGCGGATAGACCGCGCCATGAAGGAACGGGCGCGCCTGAACCCCAGCGGGGTCTACGAGGTCACCAAGGAAGAGGCCCTGATCCAGCAGCAAATCATGGCGGGTGCCTCGGCACTCGACATGATCGCCTGGGAGCGGACGCGCTGGGTACAGGACACCTCCGGCCCGGGGGTGCCGATGGTGCCCGTCCTGCAGCTGTACGCCCGGGACGTTCCCTCAGCGCTCCCCTGGCCGGACGGCGTGGACGTCCTGCAGATGCTGTGGTGTCCGACCGAGCACAGTGACCCGCCGGGCCAGCCGCACTACTGGGGCCCCATGGTCACCCTGCGGTACCGCTCGTCGTCCGAGGTGGAGGCAGTGCTCGACCCGCCGCGGCCGGACCGGGCCGACCGGGGCTACCTGCCCCGGCCCTGCGTCCTCGACCCGGTGGAGGTCACCGACCTGCCCGACCGGGAGGACCTCCCCGCCGGTCTCCACGCCGAGGGCGAACGCTGGGCGGAGGCCCGTGGCGCCGAGTACCACCGCACGCTGGCTTGCCGCCCCGGCTGGAAGGCCGGCGGCTGGCCCAGCTGGCATCTCACCGACCTCATCCCCATCGACTGCACCTGCGGCACCCGCATGCAGTTGTTCCTGACCGTGGACAGCAGCGACGACGGCCCGGACGTCTGCGTGGGGCGCTACGGTGAACTCCGCGCCTTCACCTGCCCGACAGACCCCACCCACCCCATCAGACTCAATATTCAGTAGCCGAAGACGACTTGGAGGCTCTATGCCCTCCTTCGAACTCCTGCCGCCGCTTTCCCCGATGAGCTCAAGCGGACGGGATCGGTGGGCGGCTGTTCGAGGAGTACCGCGCCTTGTCAAACCAGCCGGGCTTCATACCGCCGGAGGGCTCGCAAGGCCCCTGCTGCCGGGCGGGCCGAGCCCTTCGACAGGCGTCGAGATCACCCACGCCGAACGAGTTCCTCGGCGCCCCCGTCAATTACACGGAGGGGACATCAAATATGTCTCGCGCACGGTTCGCGACCACGCTGTCTCCAGTTGGAGGTGAGAAGCGGCCCATTCCGGAGCTGGAAGATCACTGTCGCCCGCCGGGCGAGGTCTCATATCCCGAGCATGACTACCCACCCATCAATGTTGAAGATCAGTGCCGCCGCTGCGGTCTGGCAGAAGTTGAGGTGACCTTGTGAGCAGCCAGGAACGGGAACGTTTGCTGGCGGAGGCCATGGAGTTGGAGAGCCGGGTACCCCCTCTTGCAGCTGGTCCGCGAACAGAACACGAGCGGCTGATGCTGGAGCGGGCGGCCGAGCTACGACGACGGGCTGATGTTGCGGGCGCCTCCGAAGAAGTCGGCACCACCCTGGACCTTGCGGTCGAGTCGCTACGTCAGGGGAACCGCATGGTGGATATCGCCCTGCGAGGGCCTCTGGCGGAGTGGCTTGAGGACGCTGCGGAAGGAGACGACGAGGGCGTGATCAGCCCGTATGCCGAAGCAGTGGCAAGGGCCCTGCTGGGGCGACAACTCTGATCTGCCAATGGGGCGCCGGCAACACGCTGCTGGCGCCCCGTGCTGATGAGCTCGACATCTCATCGCAACACATGCAGCCTAAGGGCCGCCCGAAGTGCAGACTGAAGACAAGTGAACCTGCACCCGTGCGATGGCTAGCTCAGGAGCTACGTACGGGTTCGTGTCCATAGGCGGCCAGGGTTCCTGGAACTCGCGCGCCTTCGACTGCTCGGACCAGAAGGCCAAGCAGCGGCAGAACGCCGCTTCGGACCAGCGGACCCGCGAGCACCTGACCGTCTTGCCGGCGCTCATCCGCATCGCCGACCGGCAGCTCAGGTAGGTCCGTCATCGGCTGACGGCGTGCCGCCTGGGGTGTTCACCGACGGCCGACCTGGGGTGGGGTTCAGCTGGAGCCACGCGTCCAAGGCCGCCCACAGCTCGACTACTTCGCCATGCTCAAGCACGTCGCCGGCCGCACCCACATGCAGTCGGACCGTCTCGGGGGTGATGCGGTAGCCGACCGGCCGCCGCGGTGATGAAGTGATCTGTCCGCCTTGGGCCAGGATTCGGGTGTAGCCCACCGGGCGAGGGGGCGTGGCCGCGGTGGCGGTGCGGGGGCGGGGTATGTCCCGGCGTCGGGCCGGGAGCCCGATGGTGGTGAGGAAGTCGTAGATCGCCTGTTCCAGTTCCTGCGGCCGGCTGGGGGCCATGGCGACGAATTCCTCGAGCAGTTGTGGGTCTGATTCCGGGGCGTTCGGGCCGTAGGGGTGCGGGTGCAGGGGCGGTTCGTCTCGCTCCAGTCGGACGCAGGCCGGCGGGATGAGGACCTTGTCATAGCCGCGGCGCAGCCGATCAGCGTGCTCTGCCCGGAATGCGGCGACCTGCGTGTGGACTGGGTACTTACCGTGGGAGACACGGGGGCGCAGTACGCGCCCGCGCTGCCCGTACAGGCCCTCGGCCAAGTACAACCGGCCGGACTGCGACACGATCACGGTGGCCTGGCGAGTCCCTGTGCCCAGCCGGAACCCGACCACGACAGTCGCCACTAGACCACCCCACTTCACCGACCGGGTGTGGAGAAGCTACCGGGCTGGACCGGGGCTGCGCAGCGATTCACAGGAACATCGTGGAGCTCGCCCATTTGGGCGATGATCCCGACGAGTGCGGAACGCCGTGCCCAGTCGGTGCCGGTGACGTCGAGCGCCCGCGCGGCGGGTTCCCAGTCACCCTGGGCGAGGGCCGCCTCGTTGGTGGTGGTCTCGGGTCTGCGAAGGGCCGCGCCGTGTTCTGCCGCTGCGATGGCATCCATCGCGGCTTGCTATCGGCATGCCTTCAGGGTCGCGAATGCCTCTCGTAGTGCCGTGGGTGGGAAGAGCCGGGGCTGTGCCGGCTCGCGGAGGTGGACGATCACGTAGTGGGTGGGCAGGAGTGACAGGTCGCCCCAGGGCTCGCGCTCGTGGGCACGGCCGAGCAGCTGTCCACAGCGGACACACGCGATCCACGGGATGACAAGCAGGCCGGCCAGTTCGGGAGAGAGCGACCCACCGCTCAGGGAGCCGGCGTTGGCTGCTGCCAGCACCCGCAGGGGCGTGGCCCGCTCACTCGCCGGTGCGGCCGTCTACAGAAGACCCATCGAGGGGCCAGAGGAAGGGCTTTCCGCCGCGGAGCGTGAGGCCGCTGCCCGGGCGCGCCTGGCGTGGCTGCGGGGGATTCCGCGGTTGGCCGGGGTCGTCGCCGCGAGGTTGCGGTGAAGCAAGCGGATCATCTGGTCCAAGCGCAGGTCGATGTGGTGACGGCGCCGCTGACGAACTGCGGCAATGGTGTTGACGCTGGTTTTCAGCTGCCATCCAAAGCGGGGCATACCGCTGAGCTGCGAACTTGCGTCAGCCCACAGAAAGGCGCTCCGATGTGATGGTGATCACACGGCTAGTAGGTTGCCTTCTCGCCACTGGCTGGCTAGGGAAGTACGCGACAGGCCCACGTCGGGACGATAGGACAATCAGCCCGGACGCCTGCGTGGGACGCTACGGTGAACTCCTCGCCTGCATCTGCCCGGCAGACGCCTCCTACCCCAGCACTCCACATCCAGTAGCAGAGGCCGACACGGACGAAGGTACCGCGCTCGCCTTCGAACTCCCGCCGCCCCTCACCTCACATGAGCTCAAGCTCTTGAGCACGGGATCGATGTGCGACTACTCAAGGAGTACCCCGCGTTTTGGCACCAGCCGGGCATCGATACCGCTGGAGGGCTCGCGAGGACGCTCCTGCGGAGGCGGGCCGAGCCATCAAGGTACCCGTCAGGCTTGTGGGCGGAGGGGGCTCGTTCTAGAAGATCTGCCACAGGGTGTCGGCGTTTCCCACCTTGAGCGTTGCCAACCGGTGTACGAGCTCTTGGCGGGCGCCGGCGTCGCCGGCGTCTGCTCGTCGGATGAATGAGCCCAGGGTGTGCAGGTCGCGAATGTGGATAAGGATGGACAGTCCATGCCATTGCCGCGGGTCGTGGCCATAGGCGTCGGCAAACGCTTGTAGGTGGTTTGGGGGCCGTCCGAATCGGACGCCTTGAAAGGTGTTGGCCAGGTCAACTTCGCGGGGGCCGATGGCGGCTTCGTCCCAGTCACCGAGGCGGACACCGTGAGGTGCCTTGTCGTCCCAGAGCGTGTTGCCCGGGTAGGCGTCTCCGTGAAGGAAGCCGGTGCCCAGGGCTGAGTCCAGGGCGTCATAGGCCGTGACCAGTTCGTCGATGCGTTCGGTAAGGAACTGCCGCTCCCCTGGAGTCAGGGAAGTGCTGGTGGGGACGATCCGGGCAAGGGAAGTCAGCGGCCGGAAGGCGGGCAGGGCGACGGGAGGGGTGGGGAGGGCGTGCAGTTCGCGCAGGAGCCGCCCGAGGAAGGCTGCGGGGGGTGGTGTCCTGTCGTCCTGGGGGTAGTGCCGCCAGAAGGTGAGCACGAGGTCGGGGTCGTGGAGCACGGGCTGGGGCAGGTCCAGTGGTTCCACGGCCGGGAATCCTTGCTCCGCCAGCCACCGCGTCAGAGCGATCGAGACGGCGATGCTGCCGTATCGCCCTGCGGGGCTGGCGCGCACGACGACGCCGTCGCGCTGGAGCAGGTAGACCGAGGTGGCGTGCCGGCGCACCGGCACCATGTCGTCGGCGTGGAGGCCCGCGGCCTGGCAGGCTGCTCGGATTACTGGTGCGGCGGGTGCGGGTGTGGTCGTCATCATGGCGAACGTACCGGGGTGCGGGTCATGGGGAGCTCATACCCCCGTGCGATCTCCTTGAGCTGCTGTGAGGCGGGCCGGCTGGCGAGGGCGGGCTGCTGGAGCATGGCCTCGATGCGCTCGAGCCCTGTGCCGAGCTGGCGGATGCGGCGTTCGGGGGGGATCGCGGCAATCTCCTCGAAGGTTTCGGCGGCGGCTTCGAGATCGCCGCGGGCGAGTCGGGAGGTCACGATGTCCACGCGGGCCAGTGCCTCGTCGCCGTAGGAGCGCATCTGTGCGGGCCCTGTGACGTAGCGCTGGATGGCCCGGGCGGCGTGCTGTTCGCAGGCGTCGTAGTCGCCGAGCAGGTTCAGGACGCTGCCGATGTAGTAGTCCTGCTTGGCTTCGGGAAACGTCAGCAGGCCGCCGAGTTCCGTCACCTCGTCGACGACCGGGGTTTCCTCGCGTGCTTGGTGCATCCGGTCGAGCGCGGCGTGGGCACGGTGGCGGTCTCCCAGCCGGGCTGCTGCTCGGGCTTCGATCGCGGCGATGCGGATGCGGGATTCGCCGGCGGGGGCGAGGGCGGCGGCGCGCTGGGTGAGGGTGAGTGCTGTTCGGCATTGAGGGGACCACTCGGCCAGCAGGGCATCCGTTCCGTAGGCCCAGGCTCGCAGCCCTGTGTGATCGGCGCGTTCAGCGCATTTACGGGCGACGCCCATCTGGGCAAGGGCGGAGAGTTCATCCCCGGCGTTCTGTGAAGCGTGAGCCAGCAGCAGGCACGTCGTTCCCGCGAGGAAAAACAGTTGGCGCGCCTGGGCGGGGTGTTGGCGGCCTCTGAGAAGGGCGAACACTCTGTCTTGAATGTCCGTCAGGTCTGCGAAGAGCGGCGTCAGCGGTGAGTACACGTACGCGGTGGCGACGCGGCTCAGCCGCCGGGTCAGATATTCCAGGTCGTTTTCATCGACGTTGCTGGGCGTAATGAATTCGGCGAAGGCCAGGGACTTTTCCGCGGCGCCAGCGGAAGCAGCGGATGCACTGACTTCTCCAAGGGGCTGCATCCGCGTGGAGCGCGCACCCGCCTCCATCTCCCACAGGAACTCATCCGGCGCTTTGAGAGCCTTCAGAAAGGCCCGGAATTTCGCCGGTGCCGCGAGTGTCCGCGTGCCGTTTTCCAGGCGCGACCATTGCCCTTGGGTTACTCCGCAGATCGCCGCCAAATCGCTCTGTTTCAAACCTGACTGGATGCGCAGGGCGCGGCACAGAGCGCCCGCATCGCACCGCCGGGCCGCCTCGCGCACCTCGTCGGAGCCCCATGTGGCGCCGGGCAACGCCTGGGCCCCGGGCCGGCCGCCCCCTCGTTCGCATGAGTCGCCCTGGCCTCGCGGGCAGGCGCACACGCCTGGAGCCCCTGCGCAGTTCGGGCATTTGAGCACACTCTTCACCGGGGCCTCCTCAACCTTCACGCACGTGACGACTATCGCAGCCCGCCATGCGAGATGCCACGGGATTCCACATATCCACACCTGCGGAATATCTGGAATCTTTTGGAATCCATTTCGGCGGCGTGCATTTCCGTCGCGGGGAAGATATGAATGGTCTGCACCCAATGCGGCAGCGTTGGTTGGGAACCGCTTCTGGCATCGGGCTCCTGGAGGAGGCAGCGACGTGATAGCGAACTCGGCATCGCCGATGCCGCGGTCCGGCCGCGCAGAAGCGTCTGAGGAGCCGCCGGCGGTGTGCCGGTGCACGGGGCTGCGGCACCCGAAGAGTGACGCGTGCCTGCTCTACGCGGATCGCTGGTCGAGCGGTGCCGCGGCCAAGCTCCCCCTGGGCTACGCGTTCAGCGCCCTGCGGCTGGGCCTGCAGGCGGCCGAGGCCCTGCGCGACTGGAGCGCCGAGTTCTGCGTCGGCCCGATCATCGCCCACCACCAGGTCGCCTACGTGATCGTGCAGACCGCCAGCGCGGGTCAGCCCTGGCCGGCTTCGGTCACCTTCCTCGGCCGCGGCCGGTGGGTGACCGTCCCCGCACCGCAGTGCACCCGGCGCGGTGCGCGCGGTCTTCGCTGGCTGCGCAGTCCCCGTGAGGCTGGGCCGACTCGCTATACGGCTGCGGTGGTGCTGCTCCAAGTACTGCACGTATATGCCGGGGGCGATCAGCAACCGCAGCCACCGTGAGCGCCTGGGCGACGTGACCGGCGGGACATCGCCCGGTCTGCCGCCTCCGTCTCCTCCTTGCCCGGGCTCCCTTCCCTCGGGCGGTGGCGGGAGCCGCGAACGGGGGCGCTTCAGGCCGCGGCAGGGCCGCTCGCGGGTGCCGCGCTCGCGGGCGGCCCACAGACCACCGCCTGACCGGGGCTGAGGCCCGCGGTCACCAGAGCGCTGTCTCTCTCCTGGGCGGGGAGGGGGACAGCCGCCGGCCCGGATCTCCCCCGGTTCCGGGTTGGCACCGGCCTCCGGCCTCTCCGCCGCGCACCACAGCGTGAGAGGTCAGGAGCGGCCGACGGCCGGGCGGGGCCCACCCCGCTGCCGGAGCGGTCCGTACGCCTTCCAACGCGGGCGTGCGGACCGCACCTCCACCCACCTCCCCCCCGACAGGTGTTTCTGCCGCCGCAGGGGAGCGGCAGAAACACCTGCTCTTACCGCTTCTGCTCTGCACCGGCCCGAGCCCCCCTTGCGGCCGGTGCGCTACTTGAGAGGGGCTGCTGATGCACACGGTGGCAACCCGCACGAGAACCTCAGCTTTGACACTGCGTCCCCACTCGCCCCTGGAAGGCACGGCGACGGTCGACGGCTCGACGACCATGGCGCTGGTCCTCCTGGCGGCCGCCGGGGCGTTACGGCGACACGTGAAGATCGTCAACGTGCCTCCGACCGGTGACGTCGAGACCATGCTCGCCGCTCTGCGGCACGCCGGGCTGCACGTCTCCTCTCCGGTCGGTGAGAGCGGCAGCCTGATCCTGTGGCCGGCTCCCTGCGGCGTTCCCGCCGCACCGACCGTGCCGGTGGCGATGGCGCGGGTCTTTCCGGAGGTCTCCTACCTGGTGCCGGCGCTCCTGGCCGCACGTGGTCAGGCCCGTCTTCCCTGGCCGGAGGACCAGCAGGACGACCTGGTGGCCCAACTGCGCGTGTACGAGGAAGCCTTCGGGGACACCGTCGTTCGGGAGGACGGCGGCTACCAGGTCACGGCCGCCGCCCCGCTGCCCGCGGTGGCGGTGCGGCTGCCGGTGCGCTGGCCCGGGGCGACGGTGACCACGGTGCTGCGCGCCGCAGCCACGCGCACCCCGCTGACCCTGACCAACCCGTATTGGGGTCCCGAGACGACGAGCGTGCTGGAGGCGCTGCGCACCTGCGGGTTCGGCGTGCCGGCAGCCCAGGATGGCCTGCGGCTCGTCCCGCCGCCCCACGACGAGACCCCCAGCCGCCCGAGCAGTCCGGCCTGGGAGGTCCCGGGGGATCCGGTGGAAGCCGCCGTACTGACCTGCTCCTTCGTTGCCAGTGCCGGATCCGGGCGGATCAACGGAATCCACGGCCCGCACCTCCATGCGGCGGCCGGGGTGCTAACGCGCGCGGGCATCCGCCTCGCCCTCGAGGACCGGTCCTTGCGGGTGTATCCCACCGACTACCGCCAGGTCACCGGGTTGAAGGTGGTCACCTCACTCAGCCCGGGCGGGCTGGCACCGGCCCTGCTGCCGCCTCTGGTCGCCCTGGCATTGCGCTTTCCGGGCGTTCATTTGGTGCAGGACGAGGTCCACACCGAGGTCATGGACGGCCTTCTGGCGGAGCTGCAGAGGTTCGGGGCCAAGGTGGAGGTGCTGTCGGCGACCGCGCGCCGGCTGACCGTGCCGCTCCTGTCCGGCGGCGGGTGGACGGAAGCCCGTTGCCCGGCTGTCGGCTCCGCCTTGCTGGTGGCCGCCCTGGCCGCCCCCGCCTCCAGCGTCATCAACGGCGTGAACACCATCGGCCGCCGCCACCCCGCTCTGGCTACGCACCTGCGCCGGCTCGGCGCCGACCTCGCAGAGAAGGGCCCTGATGACATCCGCCAATGAGTCGAGCGGCCCAACAGCCGCATTCACCTCGCCTGGCGGTCCTCGTGGACGAGATGGACGTAGCGCGGGACCCGATGCGCACAGCCGTCCCCGGCCCCGTAGGAGGAGGAAGCATGGAGCCGCGCCGCCGGATCAGCCTCGGCATGGCCCTGGAGGCCACCATCACTACGCCGGCGGTGATGGTCGAGTTCAAGGTCACCCTCACGCCGCGAGAGCGGCAGGTGCTGCAGGGCGTGGCCGCCGGCGACTCCTTCCAGACGGTTCGGGCGCACGTGGAGGAGGCTGGCCACGTGCTCGCGGCCGGGCCGGGAGGCGGATACATCTCGGCGTCGCGCTACTGCGAGCGGTTGGCGCGCCTACCTGGGTGCCGGCTTGGTCGAGGCATCCCGATGTCGGGGCCCTGCCGTTCCCGATCAGTCGTGCGTGATCGGCAGGTGGCCGGGGCGCGGGCTCGTCTTCGCAGCCGCGGTGTTCGGTGCTGTACCGCTGGGGTCGCCGGGGTGGGGTCAGCGCCCGCTGGCGCTGTCCCAGTAGTGGCGGAGCATTTCCTCGGGCCACGCGGGTGTGGTGACGGGGCCGCGCGGGCCCATTTGCGGGAAGTAGGGGGCCAGGTCCACCACCGGTGTGCCGTCGACGGCGTCCAGGTCGGTGACGTGCAGGTCGCGTCCTTCGGCGCGCAGCAGCCGCGGGAAGCTCAGAGCAAGTTGGTTGGGGCGTCGGTGGTTGCGGTGGACGAAGGTGCCGGTGGCCGGCCAGTGGGGGTTGCCGCGGGGGCGGCGGGCGTGGAGGGCGACGTCGTCGGGCGTGGCGAGGTGGAAGTGCCAGACGACGGTGAGGTGGGAGAACTCCTCGATGCCCTGCAAGGTCTCGAGGGGGTATTCGGGGTGGAGCCGGATGATGGACTCGACGTCGCCTTGGTAGTCGTCCGCGGGTTGGGTGTGGCCGCCGACGATGGTGGCGATGCTGTGGACGTCGATGGGCCTTTCGGGCACGGTGTTCCCCTCCCGCGGGGCGGGCGAGCTCCCGGCCGGGGAGCCGCGCGCGCTGTCATGGCGCGCTCAGCCTACGCGGCCCAGGGCGGCCCGGGCTCGGGCATCCAGGGCGGCGGCCGTGCTGTCGCCCCGGCCGCGAAACGGCGAGAGGGCCCGGCGCATCTGCACCACCGTCTGGCGGGCCCGGCCGGAGTGGATGCCGCCCATGGCGTCGAGGGCTTGGTGCCAGGTGGAGCAGGCGGCTTCGAGGGAGCCCTGGCGTGCCTGGACGGCGCCGAGGTAGCCCAAGGTCACCGAGTGCGTGCGGGCGAAGGTCTGCTGGCGTCGGGTGCGCACGCTGCGCTGGAATTCGCGCTCGGCCGCCGCGAGGTCACCCAGGTCGCGCAGGGTGCAGGCGGTCTCGTGGGCGAGGCTGGCCTCGGCGAAGAACCACACCCGCCCCGGCTCGTCATCACCGGAGCGGGCGTTGGTGAGATCGCCCTCCGCGCGCAGGAGCGCATCAAGCGCGTCCTTCTTGCGGCCGGCGGCGGCCAGGCCGCGGGCGTGGACGACGCCCAGCAGGGCTTTTTCCCGCGCGCTGGCCTGGGTGTAGCGGCCCTGCTGCAGGGAGGCGTCGGCCAGGTCGACGGCTGCGCGGGTGTGCTGGAGGTCGACGGCCTGGTGGGCCATGGCCCGCAGAATGTGCCCGGCCAAGGGCGCGTCGTCGGCTTCGGCGGCCAGGCGCAGCGCCAGCGTGAAGTAGCGCTGGGCCAGGCCGTGTTCGGAGGCGTCGAACGCGGTCCAGCCGGCCAGGTAGGTCATCTCCCCGGCGGCGGTGAACATCTTCTGGCGTACCTGTTCGGTGGTGAACCGGCCGCTGAGGTAGGTGGCGATGTCGGTGCGGAGGTAGGCGACGAGTGCGGCGCGTCCGTCGGCGCCGCCGCGGCGCTGATCGCGTCGGGAGAAGAAGGCCGCCATCTCGCGGACACTGTCCACGTCGGCGGCGTCCGCTGTGCGGGGGGATACCGGCCGGCGTTCGCGGGCCCGCTGGGGAGCCTGCTCCCACCAGGTGGCATCGGGCAGCGCGAGGGCCGCCACCGAGTAGGCCGTGCCCGCCAGTATCTGCCTGCGCTCCATGTCCAGATCCTTCCCCCCGACGTCGGTCAGTGCACTGAGCGGGTCGGCGCTCCAGGGCGCCTGCCCGGCGCCGCCGCTGGTGGTCAGGCCGATCTCGGCCGGGGTGACCACCCGTCCCAGACCGCGCGAGAGCGTCTCGCACAAGATACGGGGCGCCTTCCCCGACGGCTGGACGCCGCGGACCCACTGGTTGATGTGCGAGCGGGTCGTGCCGGCCAGCTCCGCGGCGCCGCTCTCCCGCGCGACCCGGGCGAAGCGCTGGGCGGTCTGCTCCTGCGACCAGCCTGCTTCCCGGATCGCGGCGGCAAGTCGGGTGTTGCGTGTGTGCGCCATGGATGCGCCCCTGTCCACGAAACGATCTTTACCAGGTTTACCCGGGTCCAGGTTCACGCGAGGGTGCCCGCGAGCGTCCGACCGGGGTTTCCTACGCACAACGATATTCCTCAACTCCGCATCCAGTACCGCCGATTCGCACGATCCAGCGCCCGCAAGCCGGTGCTTGCACCGTTCTCGCGCCGGGCGTTCTGGACCTCGGAGGTCTCCATGAAGATGACCACCCTGTGGCCGCCGCGAACCCACGACGGCTCCGCCCTCATCCACGCCTACGCCGACCTCCTCGGCTGGCCCCTCCTCAGCCAGGGCCGCCGCGTCTCGGCGCAGACGGCCGAGCACCAGCTCGTCCGCCCCGGCCCCATCACACTCCGCACGACGTGTACCGCCTTCGACGCCGTCACCGTCGCCCACCGCGTGGGTGCGTCCGCGCTGGTGTGGATCGAACGCGAGATCGGCCTGGTGCCCTGCTTGAGCCAGGGCCACGCCGCGATGACGTTCCTCGTCCAGCCCGGCACCTCAGCGGATCTGGCGGCTCTGGAAGGCATCTCCTGCACGACCGGCACCGGGCAGATCTCCTTGCCCCCCTCCGCGGGCGTCCGGTGGGACACCCCTCCCTGGCAGGCCATCAGCGCCCACCGCGAACCGCTCCCGCTGCACGCGGCGGCCCATCTCAAACCCGGGCTGCGCGACGCTCTGCGCCTTCACGGCAACGTCCTGCCGTAGCCGCGCGAGCCCTCCTATGCCTTCGCCCGACGGAGTTCCCATGCCAGCCGACGTCGTGTCCCCGCTCCTCACCGTCGACGGATTCCAGCCGCAGTGCGCCATGCCGCCCTGGAGCAGCGACCTCACTTTCGCCGGCGCAGACCGGCAGCTCCTGCACGGGCTACGGGAGGACCTGTCGCAGTACCAGAGGTTTTGTGAGGCAGCCGACGCCGAGGAGACCTTTGATCTCCTCGACGAGATCCTCGGCCTCACCACTCCGGACGCCGTGCGGGAGGAGGCCCTGGCCGAGGAGTTGCGCGCACTCTTGCGGAAGCTGGTGGACCAGTGCGGGTTCCTCCTCGCCCGCTCTCCGGGCGAGCAGACCCAGCGTGCGATCGACCGGGCGAGGGAGCTTGCGCGGATGCCGCTTCCGGCCCCGCCGGTACCGGCACTTGGCCACCTGCGACGCCTGGCGTGGGCAGCCGCCTTCCTCCTGGAGTTGGAGGAATCCCCGCCCTGACCAACCCCTGAAGGCTCCTTCTCCCTATGAGGTGATCCGCTCCCCTATGGCCGAGCGGCCCGCCCTATGCCGTCGAGTTCCTTCCCGAACCGCCCCGCACAGGAGAGCTTCGTGTCCTTCCCCGCCTCGACCCACCGCGCCGGCTTCGACGGCGCGTCGACCGGGACCATCGCCCCATCGGTCACCGGCGCGGTGGCGCCGCCCTACCAGGTACGGCCCGGAGAGCTGCGCGACCGACGGCCGGTGGAGGACCTGGTGTTCAGCCGCCTGGGGCAACTGCCCGGCGACGCGTGCTTCCGCGACAACCTGCAGTCAGCGCGGGACATCGTGACCAACATGCTCGGCATCGACAACGACGGGCGCCCGACTGTCTGGCTGCTGACCGACGGCCCCGAGATCATCGGCTGCACCGCTTTGCTCGCCGGCACCCTGGCGCCGGGCTGGTCCGAAGAGCAGCGGGACGAACCGGCGCTGAGCGTCCTCGCCTTGTTCACCGACCCCGCGCACCGCCACGACCGACCCAGCCGCTTCCTCATCTGGTGGGCCCTGGACCACGCGTCACCCGGGCGCGGCAGTTACAGCAACTCACGGCAGACCAGGTGACAGTTACAGCAACTCACGGCAGACCAGGTGATCGCATGGCTCCGTTGAACGCCGACGCCATGGGGCAGGCCGACGTTTCCGCGCACGTCGCCATGGTGCTCGCCTGGGACCTGAACGGCCCCGACCCTCCGCTCGGTGACGTCACACTCCGCGCGGTCGAGCAGTTGACCGCCTACAGGCGGATCATCGCTGAAGACCTGAACGCCCAGTGCCGCGGGATCCCCGCGGACTGCGGCGCCAGTCTCAGCGCGCAGGCCATCCTCGGCGAAGCCTCCCGGCGTCTTCACCTCCCGCCCCCGTACCGCACCCCCCGGGCGGCCGGCCATCGGGCCCAGAACATCGCCCGCCTCGTCGACGCACTGCTGCGTGCCGTCGAGGAGGTCAGCGCAGAGCGGGCGCGCACACCCCACCACCAGCACACCACCAGGAAAGGCATCAGATGAAGACCTCGCACGCCGTCCTCGTCCTCGCGGCCGTCGGAGCCGTCCGGGTCGTGCAGCGACAGAGGCACCAGCAACAGCACAACAACTTGGCCGTCGCCCGCCTCTACAACGACTGGCTCACCCACCAGAGCATCCACCCCGACCTCATGGGCGAAGGCATGGACCTGGAGGAACACGTGAAGTTGTTGAAAGTCAACCAGGAGATCGCCGCTCTCAGCCTGCTGCACCGGCTGGGCTTCCTCCGCGGAGACATGCTGCGCGGCGTCGCCCAGTCGGTCATGGAACGGCAGATCGGCCAGCGCTACTGGGCGCAGTTCGGCGGCTTCCGTCAGCAGGAGGCCGCGGGCGACGAGCGCGCCGAGACGTTCCACGAGGTGATGGAGCAGACGTACCTGGCCCAGCTCGGCGCCAACCCCGTGGGGGATTGACTCCCACCTGCCCCCGCCTTGTCCCCCGGCGCGACGGTTCTTCGGCCCAGGGCCTCCTCCGCTCAGGGGGAGGCAACGCCCTACCGGCGCCCCGACACCGCAGGCTCGCCCGAGCCATTTCCACGAAGGGAATCCATGGACGCCAGCACCATCGATGTCGCTGTCTGGAACGTCAAGGGCGGCGAACGCCGTGACTTAGCGCTGGACCTCCTCGCCGAACGGCAGCCCGACGTCGTGCTCCTGCAGGAGACGACGCACGGCGGGGACCAGGGCGGCCGGCTTCTGCACGCGGCGGAGAAGCGGCTGAAGCTGCGCGGGTTCTTGTCCCGACCCCCCTTCGGCGTCAGCACCGACATCGCGACCGCCGTGTACCTGCGGCCAGGGTTGTTCCACGTCGCCGAGCAGGGGTCGGGCGGGACGCCGTGGTGGTCACCTCCCTGCCACGTCCAGGCACAGCTCGGCGACTGCAGCGTGCCGCTGCACTTCGTGGCGTTCCACATGTGCGGCTTCGACGCCGACCGGCGTCTTGGTGAGGCCGGTTGGCTGACCACCCTGGCCCACCCGGGGATGGCCACCATCGCCGCCGGGGACACCAACAGCTATCCGCGGCGTTGCGAACCGGTCGCTCTCCCCGACTGGGAGAAGGTCACCGACCGGGCCTACATGGTGCAGCGCACCTATCTGGACGCTCATGGCGGCCGGCGCAGCGACACCCGGCCCGACAGCGCGCTCATCGACGCCGGGTATGTGGACCTCGCCCGGCACGCCGCCGATCACCTCGGGTTGGAGGGCGAGGGAGCGCTCGCTGCCACGGCGGGATTCCACCTGCACGACCAGGGCGGGCCCCAGCGCACCGATCGTGGATACGCGGCCGGGGGCGTGGCTGCCGCCCTGGAGCACGTCGAGGTTGCCGACACCGAGGACACCCGGGCCGCCTCCGACCACGCGCTGCTGATCTTCCGCTTCCACCGCGCCCGCCTGGAGCGCGTGCTGGCCCAAACGCCGTACGCGCAGCAAGCCGGTGCGGGCAGGGCCCGCCCGGCGGCAACGACCGGCGGGCGCGCGTCCCGGCGACCGGTCCTGGCGCACGGGCCGGCGCCGCAGGAGCGGCGTGGGGAGAGGGCCGCTCTCACGGTGCTCTCTGCGCGCTCGCTACCGGTTCAGGGCCACCACCACCCCTTTTGAAGGGCGAGACGCATGACCGACGCACGCCCTATGACCGGCCAGGCTCGGCGCCTGGCCCACGCCTTACGGTTCGTGGTGCCGTCGCTGTGCCTCAGCGACGACGCGATAGGGGAGCTGACGCCCCTGCTGGTCAACCCGAACATGCTCCGCACGAGGCTGGAGCAGCACTGCGCCCCTTACGCCGGGGAGGTCCGCGTCACGGGGGCGCTGGACCGGCGGCTGGTGTTCGTCGAACGGCCCGACGGCCGGTGGGTCGTCGCCGATCTCTCCGGCCGTGCGCACGGCACACGGCCCTGGCCCGCCTGGGCCGGGCAGCACCTCGACCTCGACTCTCCCAGGCAGTGGCTGAGCCTGGCCGATCTCGCCCCGGAGGCCGTCTACCGGCTCTCGCGGCCGCGCGTGTTGCTGGCTGCTCTCTACCACCGGGAGTACTTCCCCCTTCCTCGCTTCCCTCTCGGCATCAGCGACGTCGCCCGCGCTGCCCGCTCCGCCTTGATGGGCGAGGTCTCGCTCACCGACATGCAGCTCGGCACGTCGCTGGCGGACCTGGTCACGCGGGTCACCGACGACACCCCTGACATCCTCGGGGTTTCCGCCACGTTCGGGCAGCACGACCTGATGATCGAGCTGCTCGACGCTGCCTACGCGCTCCCCGAGCCGCCGCTGGTGGTCGCCGGAGGAAGCCTGACCGCACGCAACGAGGGCCTCCTCCTGCAGCGCTACCCCGCACTGCTGATCGCCCGCGGCGCCGGCGAGGTGACCATCGCGGACCTGCTGGCGCACTGGCACGGCGACATCCCCCGCGACCAGGTCCACAGCATCGGCTACAACGGCGCACCCCGCGGCCAGGGCACTTTCGCCATCGGGCGGCGCCGCACCGCCAAGCCCGTCAGCCGCGCCCAGAGCGACTTCCTGCCGGAGCTGGACCTGCTGCCCGCCACATTCGAGCACCACGGCGTCGCGCAGTTGGAGGCATCACGCGGCTGCACCAACTTCTGCTCCTTCTGCCCGCGCGGCCACAAGGGGCAGTGGACGGGCGGCGTGCCGAAAGACTTCTGCTGGATGCTCGCCGCCGTCAACGAGGTCTTCGACCGGTACCCGGGCATCAGCCGGACCCTCTACCTCGTCGACGAGGAGTTCATCGGCCGCGGGCCTGATGCGGTCGCCCGCGCGCTGGAGATGGCCGACGTCCTGCACAGCGCCGGCCTCGCCTGGGAGACGAGCTGCCGCATCGACCAGGTCACCCGCCCCGACCGCGACGTGCTCTGGCACACCGAGCGCGCCGGCATGTGGCGGGCGCTGGTCGACAAGGGCCTGCGCCGCTGCCTGTTCGGCGTCGAGTCCGGCGTGGACACGATCCTGGAGCGGTTCAACAAGGAGACCTGCGGTGAGCAGAACGCCCTGGCGATCCGCACCCTGTCCGCGCTCGGTGTGCCGACCAGGTTCACGTACATCACCTTCGATCACCTGATGACGTTCGGGGAGCTGAAGGCGACCTACGCCTACCAGGGCCGCACCGACCTCCTGATGCGGCCGCTGCCGGACGTGCCGGTCGAGGAGATCGTCGACGGCGTCCGCGACCCGGCATGGGTCGAGGCTCACGGCACCGGCAGGGCGTTCCACACCGGGATCTCGTACATGCTCGTCTCCATGGAGTGCCTGATCGGCGCCGCCTATACCAAGAAGGTGACCAAGGCCGGGCTCTCCGGGAAGTTGCGCCCGTCCATGGGCCGGCAGGACGCCGAGTTCGCCGACTGGCGCATCGGCCTGTGCAGCCGGTGGGCGCAGCTGTGGGTCGACCGGAACTTCGCCTTGGACTACACGCTCAAGTCGCTGGAGAAGGTCCTCGACGGCGAGCTGCGCCGGCAGGTGCGGGCCGCTCGCGTGGTGTTGAAGGACGCCGCGTTCACGGTCCTCGGCGGCATGATCACCGCAGCGGGCAGTGAGCCAGCCACCCGTCTGCCGGGCCGGGCGACCGTACTGGAGCAGCGCATCCGCACCCTCTTGGACGCGGAGGTCGAAAGCCTGCGTGAGCGCATGGCCAAGACCGTCTTTGACGTCACTCGTCTCCTGCCGCCGCCGCACGCCGAGACCCTGCGCCTTGAGCACCGTCGGTGGGACCTCCAGGACCAGTGGCGTCTGATCAACGCGGCGGACCCCTGTGGCACCTGAGCGCATCGCGACGGGCGGCCGCGGCCCAGCGAGCCGCGGCCGCCCGCGGCAGCACCGTTTAGGAACCGGCTTTCTCCGGGATCGGCACCCAGTTGAACTCCGGGCAGTACCGGGCGTAGGTCACCAGCTTCCACCCGGCGTAGGCGTCCAGGTCGCCGCTCTCGCGCAGCAGGTGCTTGACCCAGGTGTGTGCGATGCGCTCCTCGCGGGTCATCTCGGCGTCGATCTGGTCGAGCATCCGGCACGCGACGGCGAAGTCCGCGACCGTGAGTGCGCTCAGGTCGATCTCGATGCCGGCGACCTCGAAGGCGAACACCAGACGGGTGGTGGAGAACGAGGTGTACCGCTCGCCCAAAAACTTCGCCCGGCCCGTGCCGGCCAGGGCCTGCATCAGCTCCTCGCGCCGCTCGACGGGGAACCCGATGCCCAAGTCCAAGTCGGAGGTCTCCAAGTTCAGCCGGGTACCGAAGGAGCCGACGTCGCGCGGCACGCACCCGGTCCACTGCTCGATCAAGCCGGACGCCTGGTCCCGCACCTTCAGCAGGTGGTCGTCGTGCGTGCGCATCGCCTCGTAGAACGCGCTCGCGCGCGCGAACTCCTCGGCGGGGAAGTCGGCCGGGTCGGCCCACTTGCGGGCAGTGATGGCACGGAGATCCAAGAGGGTGCGTGGGTTCGTCACGCACGCCACCGTAGCCACAACACCGAGCCCTTCGAGCACCTTTGGCAGGAAATGCACAGAAAGAGAGGGAATGAAATGACCGACACTACGAGCGCGCCACCGCGCCGGACGCTGGCCGGCGGGCTGAGCGTCCACCCCATCGGGATCGGATGCTGGGCCATCGGCGGCCCCGACAGCAACCTGGGACTTCCCATGGGCTGGTCCACCGCCGACGATGCCGCCTCCCTGCGCGGCCTGGAGGCCGCCTACAGCCTCGGCGCGAACCTCTTCGACACCGCCGACGTCTACGGGCACGGCCACTCCGAACGCCTCATCGGCCGGCTCGTCGCCACCATCCCGCGCGACAGCGTCGTGCTGTCCTCCAAGGTCGGCTACTTCGCCGGCACGGCCGCACACGCCTACGAGCCCCAGCACATGCACCACCAGCTCGAGACGACGCTGGAGAACCTGCGCACCGATCACCTGGACATCTACTTCTTGCACAACGCCGAGTTCGGGGAGAACGACCAGTACCTCGACGGCGCGATCGACATGATGCGCACCTTCCAGCGCGTGGGCCTGATCAAGACCATCGGCATGCGCGGCCCCCACCGCTTCGCCACCGAACGCCTGACCGTCCCCAAGGACCAGCGCCAGGACAAACACACCCGCTTCCGTTACCTCTTCGACCGCATCCGGCCCGACTACCTGGCTGCCCGGTTCAACGCCCTCACCCCACCGCCCCCGCCCGGACAGCAGGACCTCTTCGCCTTCGCAGCCGAGCACGGTGCGAGCGTCCTGATCAACAAACCCCTCTCCCAGGGCCTGCTCACCGGCAAGTACGACCCCGCCCGCCCGCCGGCCTTCGGGGAAGGGGACCACCGCCTGCGCAAAAGGTGGTTCACCCCCAAGGCACTGAAGATCATCGACGAGGGACTGCGTCCGCTGCGCGTCCGGTTCGGGCCCTCAGCAGCCGACCTGACCCGCGTAGCCCTGCACTACTGTCTCCAGCACGCGGACAACGCCGCCGTCCTCGTCGGCTTCACCCGCCCCGAGCAGATCAGCACCAACCTCAAGGCCGCCGCCGAACCCCTGAGCCCCGAGGACATCGCCTTCGTCCGCGAAGCGGCCGGACGTCTCCAGCAGCAGCTCGACGCCGCGGGAGAGGTCTTCCTCGACGAGAAGGGCTCCCCCCAGTGACCGACGACCCCACCCAGCTCTCCCTCCTCACCCCCGCCATGCCCCGCCACAGCGCCTCCACCACCCATGCCCGGATCCTCCTCTTCAACAGCCAGCACGCCTCCGCCGCCCGCGCCTGCCGGCAGGCCGAATGGATCAGCCGGCAGGAGACCGCGGACCTGGTCGTCCTCACCGAGGTCAGCGCCGGGCCCGGCGGCGCCGCGCTCGTCGAAGCGCTGCACCACTTCGGCTACACCCACGTCATCGCCCCGGCCGCAACCGACGACGGCTACCGCACCGTGCTGGCGTCCCGCACCACCGCGCTCGAACCCGTCGACGCGGGGGTGAGCTTCCTGCCGCACCGGGCACCGTCCGCCGTCGCCACCATCGGCGACAGCAAGATCGGCATCCTGGGCCTGTACGTCCCCTCGCGCGGGCCCAGGCAGCGACGCAACGAGAACAAGCGCGGCTTCCAGGAAGCCGTCACCGCGGCCCTGTACGACCTGCCGCAGGTCTTCCCCGACATGCCGGTCGTCGTGGCCGGAGACCTCAACGTCATCGAGCCCGGCCACAAGCCCCCACACAAGGTGTTCGGGGCGTGGGAGTACACCTTCTACGACTCCTTCGCCAAGGCCGGGCTCACCGACGCCTTCCGCTACCTGCACCCCGACACGATCGAGCACTCCTGGTTCGGACGCACCGGACTCGGCTTCCGCTTCGACCACGTCTTCACCAGCGCCGAGCACGCGCACCTCGTTCGCGCATGCGCCTACGACCACGGCCCGCGAACCGCCTCCCTCACCGACCACGCCGCGATGACGACGACGCTCTCCCTCACCGACGCCCCAGGCTCTACGACTCCGGACGTGCCATGACCTCACCGACGCAACCGAAACGCCGGACCGGAATCGGACTCGTGATCGGCGGGCATACCCCGAGGCGTAGGTCCGCCACCGGCAGGCGATGAGACGGAAGCGCCCCCTCGCGCGGTACGAGGTACTCCCGGGCAAGTGCAAACTGTGCCCAAACAGGGTGATTTACCAGCAGGCCGCGGGCGCCGACCTGAGGATGGTGACGTACCAGGTGTGCCGGTCATGTGACTTCTGGCTGACATGCCTGGGCTACATGATGCTCGGCGACCAGGACCCCGACGGCCGCCGCGTCCTGCGCATCGACGGCCGCCACTACCTGACCTGGACCGAAGACCAGGGCCTCCCACCCGAAATCGGCTACGCCGGGCCCTGGGTTCTCCACTACACCTATCTCGACGATCCGACAGGCACCGTCCACACCACGCGGGAGATCTGGCTCATGGGCACTATCCCCGATCTCTACCGAGAGCGGATGCCGGACAATGCTGCCTTCGTGCCGTCGACGTAGGCGACTGCCGACGGACGGACCCTGCAGCGGCTCTTTCGGCATCCCAGCCCAGTTCTTTGACGCGGTGGCACAGGGTGTTTGGGGCTTGCGACGCGATCCGGCTGCGAGGGACGCTTCGCCGGCCGACCGGGACCGGCCCGTCGTCCCACTCCGCAGGCGCTCTGGACCAGGCACTCGGGGCGTGGGACGCTGCCGCGATGGACCGGGTCCGGCACCGCACCGCCAGCCTGTACCTCTTCGCCCGTTTCGGTGACACGTGGAGGCTGGGCGTCATCGCGCATCCCCGCCTGGGTGGGTGGATGGTCCCCGGCGGTCACATAGAGCCGCCCGGTGAGACCTCCGAGCAGGCCGCGTTACGGGAGGCCGCCGAGGAGACCGGCTACCGTGCCCGTCTCCTTTCCCCCGCCGGGTACGCGCTGCCCGCGCACTACCCGCACCCGGCGGCCGCCGCCGAAGCGCACGCGGGCGGCGCGCCCTGGTGGACGGTGAGGATGCCCGTCGGAGCCGACGGCCGGCACCCGGACCGTCACGAGCACATCGACCACATTCACGTCGGCGTCGTCGACCGGCCGTACGGGCCCGTCGGCCGCCGTGAGCACCCGTTCCGCTGGGTCACCGCGATCGAGCTGGCCGACCTGGACGCGCCCGCGGACACCCGCCTTCTTGGCGAGGCCCTGTACGACCTGGTGCCGTCCACCGCCGCGAACCAGCGCTCCCGCCCTGCCCGGGACGAGGCCCTGCGCAGCGAACTGCTGCGCCGCCACGACATCGACCAGGAGTTCCGCAACGCCCTCCCCGACTTGGTGACGGACGACGTGGCTGCGCGCTGGGCGGAGCTGGACAACGACAACACGACCTGGCTCGAGGGCGTCATCGACCGGGTGGGGTGGCCGGGGCGGGCGCTGTGCGGCGATGACGGCGCAGGCGCGGCCTGGACTCTGGCTCAGCACGCCGACCGCCAGCCCCACCTCCAGGAGCAGTGGGTGAGCCTCCTCGCCGAGGCGGTCACCGGCGGCGACGCCCCGCCCTGGCACCTCGCCTATCTCGAAGACCGCATCTCGGCACGCAACGAGGGCGTCCAGTGGTTCGGCACGCAGTTCCGTCGGCCCGCGGGCGGCGAGTGGGCGCCCGTCCCGATCCGCGAGCCTGAGGGTGTCGACCAGCGCCGGGCCGAACTCGAGCTGAACACGGTCGCCGAGGCGGCTCGGGAGATCGCCGAAGCCCGCCCCCGGAAGCCGTGAGGGAAGGAGCCGGCAGTGGGAGACGACTTCTACTGCGAGCAGGTCCTGAGCGGCCGGACGCCGGTCCGGAAGGTCTTCGAGACGGACACCGTCCTCGCTTTCGAGCCGCTTGGGGTGGCCGATCACCGCCCTCGCCCTCGTGGTGGCGAGCGGGACATCAACGACACTGGCGTGGGGCAGCATGCCAGGGCGGGTAGAGGCCAGGGATGAACTTGGACTTCTCCAACTACGCGGCCTTGGTGATGGACTGGGACGGCACCGTGGTTGACTCCCAGCCGCTGAACTATCGGTGTCTGGCCCAGGCTTTGTCGCCCTACGGGATAGATCTGCACCAGAGGTGGTACCGGGCGCGGATCGGTACCTCGGGCGCCGACCTGCTGGCAGAGCTGGGTGTCGCGGCACCGCATGAGGAGGTGCTGGCTCGGTGCGGTGAGCTGATCATCAGTCAGGTCGGGACGCTGCGCCCGTTCCCGGTGGCGGTGGGGTGGGTGGAGGCCGCTCGCGGTCAAGGGCTGCGGTGTGCGGTGGCCTCGGGCGGCGGGGGGCCGGTGGTTCGTGCGGGTCTGGCGGCGACGGGCCTGGAGCGGCTCTTCGAGGTGGTGGTCACGCGTGAGGACGTCGCGCGCGGGAAGCCGGCGCCGGACTTGTTCGTGGAGGCGGCACGGCGGCTTGGTGTGCCGCCGACGCGGTGCCTGGTGGTGGAGGATGCCGATGAGGGGTTGGCTGCTGCGCGTGCGGCGGGCATGGACGCCGTGGACGTGCGTCCCTTCGCCGTTTCCGCCTGGTAGGTGCCCGTAGGGGGTGACGCGTCACGCCAGTACGCGTAGCTCATGGCTGAAGGTGAGCACTTCGGGAAGGGTGGGGTAGCGGCGGCGGAGGTGGTGGTCGAGCTGGCGGGCGCGGCCGCGCATAGAGCTGACGACGCGGCCGCCGGCGAGGGCTTGGCGGGCGGCCGCAACGGCAGCGTCCGGCTCGCCGAGGGCGGCGTGGGCTTGGGCCAGGTCGAGGCGGGCGATGGCCAGGCGGGTGGGCGCCTGCTGCGGGCTTTTCTGGTAGTGGCTGATGGCTTCGGTTGCTGCCTTGCGGGCGAGGGCGTGTTGTCCCAGGGCGCCGTGTGAGGTGGCGTCGTAGCTGATGATGCGGGCGGCGTCGACGCTGAAGAGGCCGCTGCCGTAGAGGGGGAGGTGATCGCGGTAGTGGTGGGCCTTGGCGGCGGCCTCGGCGAAGGCATCGTGGTTGCCGAGGCGGGCGTGGGTCCGGGCCAGTTGCGCGATCAGGCGGACGGCTGCGTCGCCGTTGTTCGGGGCGACCTGCAGGCCGCGGGTCGCGGCGGTCAGGGCGTCGAGGGGCCGGTCGCTGTAGAGGGCGTCGGTGCAGCGTACGTCTTCCGCCCACGCGCCGATCTCGGGGGTGTCGGCCTGTTCGGCGTGGGCCCACGCGTCGTCGCACAGGGCGGTGACGTAGTCGGGCCGGCCGCGGTCGTGGGCGATCCAGGCGAGGATGACCGAGAGCATGGCGCAGTTCCGTGCGAGTTCCACGCCCTCTTTGAGGGTGTGGCGGCGGTGGTGCAGGAGGGTGTGGGCGCGGCGGCGGTGGTTGTAGGCGGTGGGCCAGAGCTGGGCCGGGGGTTGAGCGGAGTAGCTGGCGGCGAGCTGGTGGACGGCGATGTCGAGGGTGTTGATGTCGTCGCGGGTGATGTCAGTTGCGGTGGCGTGGCTGGCGAAGGCGCGGAAGGTGGCGGCGCTGGCGGTGTCGGGGGCCAGGGCGGGCACCAGGACGGCGCCGGTGATCAGGTTGAGGGCGGTCCGGCGTTTCGTGGGATCATCACCTGCTTCGTCGGGCGGCGTGTGCTGGGCCGCGGTGGGGTGGGTGCCGAGGCACTGGTAGCCGCAGGGGCCGAAGCCGAGGTCTTCCGGGGACAGGGGAACGGCTAAGCGGCAGAGTTCGGTGAAGGTCAGCGCGACGACGTCGGGCATGGGCGCCTCGGGGCATTCGCCGTCCCGGATCCAGTGGGCGATGCGCGAGTGGCAGGGGGGAGGCTCCCGGCGGCCCAGTGCGTCGAGGGTCCGGCCGATGTCGCCTGAGAGCTCGCGGTAGGACCGGCCGGAACGCTGCTTCCAGTACGCCAGCTGAGCGTTGCGCGGAGCGTGGCTCTCGCTGCTGGTCACGCGGTGGTCCTCCCCGCTTCAGGGCAGATGGCGTGCCTTTCCCCTCACCGTAGCGGGGCCGAGGCCGTCGGTGCGATGCCTCTGCCTGGTCCGCAACACCGCGCAACACCCCGCACCGGGCGGTGCGGGAAGTCGCACCGCATCGCACCGCCCGCACCTCTGGAGCCGCAACACGCCGGCGCGGTGTCCTGTCGGGCGCCGGGCCGTTGCGGCTCGTGCGTGGCCCGCGCCGACCCGGCGCGGGCTGTCGCCCAGGTGAAGGGATCTCGATGAAACCCCCTGGCACGTTGACCACGCTCTCGCTGGCCCCGCTGGCGGGGCACCTCGGGGCGGAAGCAGGCGGTGTAGACCTCAGCCTGCCGCTGGACGAGCCGGCCCAGGCCGCGATCCGGCAGGCCCTGCTCGAGTACAAGGTCCTCTTCTTCCGCGGCCAGGTCCTCGACCACCGTTCCCAAGTGGCGCTGGGACGGAGCTTCGGGGAGCTGACCCGGCGGCCGGAGCCGAACGGCGGCGCCGCGCCGGAGGGCTTCCCCGAGATCCTCGTCGTCGACACCAAGGCCGAGGACCCGCGCTACGGGGAGGACTTCGAGGAGCGCTACCGCAAGCGCTGGAGGAACTACACCGCGGGCTGGCACACGGACCTGACGCCCGCGGTGAACCCGCCGGCGATCTCCGTCCTGCGCGCGGAGCGTGTCACCCGCTTCGGCGGTGACACCCAGTGGACGGAACTGGAGGCCGCCTACGAGGCGCTGTCCGCGCCGGTGCGGGCTCTGGCGGACGGGCTGCGTGCCGAGCACAGCTTCTTCGCCGGCTGCCAGATGCGCCAGCACGACAAGCTGGACCAGGACGTCCTGCGCCGCAACAGCAAGGACCTGCTGGTGGCCGAGCACCCGGTGGTGCGGGTCCATCCCGAGACCGGCCGGCGCTGCCTGTTCGTCAACCCGGCCTCCACCAGCCGGATCACCGGCCTGTCCCCGGCGCAGAGCGACGCGCTGCTGGAGATGTTCTTCGAGCACGTCGTCCGGCCGGAGTTCACGGTGCGCTGGCGCTGGGCGGCGGGGGATGTGGCGATCTGGGACAACCGGTGCACCGCGCACCTGAGCCCGGGGGACGCCGGCATCAGCGGCGAGCGGCGGACGCTGTTCCGGGTGACGGTGCTGGGGGAGGTCCCGGTCGGGCCGGACGGCCACCGCTCGCAGGCCTTGGCCGGCCGGCCGTTCGAGGCGCTGGGCCAAGCCGAGGGGAGTGAGCGCTGATGCCCACCCCGTCCCTGGAAGTGGCGCGCGTCGCCGGGCACCTGGGCGCCGAGGTCCGCGGCGTCGACCTCTCGCGGCCGATGTCCGCGGCAACCGTGGAGGCGATCAGGCAGGCGCTGGAAGAGCACCAGGTGCTGTTCTTCCGCGCCCAGCGCCTCGACCACGCCCAGCAGGTCGCCTTCGCCGCCCGGTTCGGGCCGTTGCTGGCGCGGGCGCGGCCGCAAAGCGGCGGCGAACTGGATGCCTTCCCGCAGGTGTGGACGATCTCCCCGCAGGAAGATCAGGCCGCCTACGGATTCGACCACGAGGAGCACTACCGCAGCCGGCAGCGCCAGGGGATCAGCGGCTGGCACACGGATTTGTCGGACGCGGTGAACCCGCCCGCCGCCTCGGTGCTGCGCGCCGAGATCCTGCCCTCCCACGGCGGGGACACCCAGTGGACGAGCCTGACGGCCGCCTACGCGGGACTGCCGCCCGCGCTGCAGCGCTTCGTCGACGGTCTCCAGGCGGAGCACACCTTCTTCTCCGCCTACGACATGAGCCCGCACGACGAGCGCGACAAGGCGATCATGGACGCGGTGGGAACGCCCCGGGCCGCCGTCCACCCGGTGGTCCGCGTGCTGCCGACCTCGGGCCGCAAGGCGCTGTTCATCAACCCGGCGCGGGTGCGCCGCATCATCAACCTCACCCCGGCCGAGAGCCGCCACCTGCTGGAGCTGCTGTTTCGGGAGGTCACCCGGCCCGAGTACACGGTGCGGCTGCGCTGGGAGCCGGGCACGGTGGCCTTCTGGGACAACCGCAGCACCGCCCACATCGGGGTGGGCGACTACGCCCACCTGGGCCAGCCGCGCCGGATGCACCGCGTGACGCTGCACGGCGACAAGCCGGTCGGCCCGGACGGCTTCGTCTCCCGCGCCCTGGCGGGCGCCGAACTGGCCCCCTGCCCGGCCTGATCCGCGCCGCTGGCCCCGGCTGCGGCCACGGCCCCTGGGCGGCACCGCCACCTTGCGGCGCGCCGCCCTTCCCCCGAGTGCTGGCCGTACCCGGCCTCCTCCCCTTTCCACCGGGTACGGCCAGCACCGCTCGTCTCTTCTGTATCCGAGGTGACCTTCTGTGCGCCTGCTCGAATTGCGCCCGCCCTTCGAACCGGGCTCCTTGACCGACGCCACCACCACGGTGCCCGCCACCGTGTCCCCGCAGCACCGGGACTACCAGATGGTGCGGGAGTGGCTGACGACGTTCGTCGCCCGGCCGCACGCCCGCCTGGGCCGCCCGGGAGACATCTGCCCGCGCCTGGCTCCCGCCCTGCGCCGCGACCTCGTCCGCCTCGTCGCCCTGCGCACCGGGCCGGCACCCCAGCCCGGCGAGGCTCACGCCAAGGGCCTGGCCCTGGCGGTGCTCTACCGGCAGCTGTTCCCGGAGGACGAGGCGTTTCGCAACGGGGCGCTGCTGTGCCTCTGTCCGGATCTGCGGGTCGAGGCGGCCGCACGGTTCATCGACGAGGGCCACCGCCTGTTGCGGATGGACTTCGTGGCCCGCGGGCTGATGATCGGCGAGTTCCACCCGGCCAGCACCGTGGGCAGCGTGCACAACCCGCAGCTGAAGGTGATGCGCTGCCCGGTGCCGATGTTCGCGGTGCGCGCGCTGACCCGCCACGACCAGCTCTTCCTCGACCGGCCCGGCACCCCCGCCCCCATCAGGGCCCAGTACTTGCGCCACCTCATGGACCACCTCGGCGGGCGGCTGCCCGCCAGCGACCGGACCCGTCTGCAGGGCCGCGTCGAGGCTTTGGAGGGTGCCGCGTGAGCCGCGTCAGTCCCGAACTCCTGCGCAAGGCGCCGAGCCTGGCGACCGCGTTCACCCGGTGCGTGCGCCGCCACCCCAGCCGGATCGCCCTGCGCGACGGGGGCCGGTCGGTGTCCTACGGCGCGCTCGGGCGCCGGGTACGCGACCTCGCCGCCGGCCTGGCCGACGCACTGCCGGCGGGAACGGCTCGCCCGCTGGTCGCGCTCGTGCTGCAGCCCGGAACCGATGCCGTCGCCGCACTCCTGGCGAGCCTGGCCGCGGGAGCGGCCTACCTTCCCCTGGACGCCACCGCCCCCGACGCCTACCTGCGCGCGCTGCTGGACGACGCACAACCGGACCTGGTCCTCACCGACCGGGCGCGGCTCGCCGGCCTCGGCCGCGCCGCCCTGGACATCGATGCCCTGGCCTCCCGCGGACGGGTCCGGTCTTCCGGCAGGGCCCCGGCCGGGCCTACCGATCCGGCGTACGTGATCTACACCTCCGGCTCCACCGGCGCCCCGAAAGGGGTGCAGCTGGCGCACGAGGCGATGCTGTACTCCACGGCGGCCCGCCTGGAGACCTACGGCCCGGCCGGGCGGGTACCGCTGCTGCACGCGCCGTCGGTCGACGTGTATTCCGGGGTCGTGTTCTGGGCGCTGCTGACCGGCGGCACCCTGGTCATCGGCCCCCAGGGGCTGCGGGATGTCGCCGCGACGGTGGAGCTGATCCGCAGCGAGCAGGTCACCGACCTGGTCTACCTCTCCTCCCTGTATCCCGCGTTGCTGGACTACGCCGCGGTGAACCGGCCGGTGACGCTGCGGCAGGTGATGATCGGCAGCGACCGCTGGAACGAGAGCCTCATCGACCGGCACGCCGAGCTGCTGCCCGCCGTGCACCTGTTCAACGAGTACGGGCCGAGCGAGGCGGCCGTGTGGTCCAGCGGCGCACGGGTGTGGGACGGCACGGCACGGCGCCGGTCCCGGCTGACGATCGGCACTCCCCTGCCGGGCAGCGGATACCGGCTGCTGGACGCCCGGCAACGCCCGGTGACGGGCGGGGAGGGGGAGCTGTACATCACCGGCCGGCAGCTCGCGCTCGGCTACCTCCACCGCCCGGAGCTGACGGCCGCGTCCTTCGTGACGCTGGCGGACGGCCAGCGCGCCTACCGCACCGGGGACCTGGCCGAACTGACGCCGGACGGGGGGTATGTGTTCACCGGCCGCGCGGACCGGCAGATCAAGGTCCAGGGCCACCGGATCGAACCGGCCCACATCGAGCGCGTGCTCATGGAACACCCCCACATCGCTCTGGCCCACGTGACGGCCCACCGCACGGGAGCGTCGGGGGCGGTGCTGGCCGCCTACCTCACCCCGCGCCCCGGCCACACCGCGCTGCAGCCCCAGACGGTGCGGCAGTTCGCCACCGAACGCCTGCTCCCTCACCTGGTGCCCGCGCTGTGGCGGGTGCTGGACGAACTGCCGCGGATGCGCTCGGGAAAGATCGACGAGGCCGCCCTGCCCGACCCCGTCCCGGCCACGCCCGCAGGGCCGGGGCCCGCTGATGCACTGGAGGCCGATCTGGCGGAGGCGGCCGGGCGGATCCTGGGCAGCGCACCGCCGGCGGTGACCGTGCCGCTGACCGAGGCCGGGGCCAGCTCGCTGGCGCTGATCCGGCTCGCCGCGCACATCGAAGGCACCCACCAGGTGCGCGTGGCGGTCAGTGCCCTGTTCACCCAGCCCACCCTCCGGCAGATCGCCGACCACGTCCGGACCGCAGCGCCCACCGGCCGGCCCCCGCTGACCCGGTCGGAGACCGCGGGGCCGGTGCCGCTGACCGACCAGCAGCGGCAGATCTACTTCCTCGACCAGCTCGCCCCCGCCTCCGCCGCCTACCGCACCCAGTGCTCCCTGCACCTGACCGGCCCCCTCAACGTCCCCGCCCTGGAGCAGGCGCTCGGCCACATCGTCGAGCGGCACGAGATCCTGCGCACCACCGTCCACACCGGCCGCGACGGCCAGCCCGTGCAGGTGGTGCACGACCCCTGGCCCGTCCGTCTGACCCCGGTGGACCTGACCGGACTGGGCGAAGCCGAGCGCCGGGATGTGCTGGAGGAGTTGCTGCGGCGGGAGATGGCGGGCGGCTTCGATACGGGCCGGCTGCCGCTGGTGCGCTGGACGCTGTACCGGCTCGGCGAGAGCCAGTGGCGGCTGTTCCAGGTCGAGCACCACTTCATCCACGACGGCTGGTCGGCCACCCTCCTGCTGGGCGAGATCCGCGACGCCTACGCCGCCTACGCCACCGGCCGCACGCCCCAGCTCGGTGACCTGCCGGTGCAGTACGCGCACTGGGCGCGCTGGCAGCAGGCGTGGAAGGGCAGCGAGGACTACGCCCTCCAGCGCGCCTACTGGCGCACGGCGCTGAACGGCTGCCCGGTCGAGGGCGTCAGCTTCGCCACCGACTACCCCCGCCCGGCCCGGCAGGGGTTCGACGGCGCCTGTGTGCGCGCCGACATCCCCGCGCCGACCGTCGAGAGGCTGGATGCGGTGGCGGCCGGGCACGGGGTAACGCGCTTCGCGGTGTTCATCACCGCCTTCGCCCTCCTGGTCCATCAGCAGACTCGCAGCGCGGAGTTCGTGATCGGCTCGGCGCTGTCCAACCGGCGCCAGCCGGGCACCCAAGGGCTGCTGGGTATGTTCGTCAACGCTCTGCCCCTGCGGTTGAGCGTCGGCGAGGACGAGAGCGTCGCCGACGTCGCCGCGCGCACCATGCGCGTGCTCCTTGGTGCCCAGGATCACCAGGAGTACCCGCTCGCGGAGATCATCCGGGACCTTGACGTCCCGCGCGACGCGGGCCGCAACCCGCTCTTCTCGCTGATGTTCGCCTTCCACGACACCCCGCGCCCTGACTTCACCGCGGCTGGGGTCCGCGGGGAGCTGTTCATCGATCACAACGGCTCGGCGAAGGCCGACGTCAACGTGGTGTGCGTCCCTCACCCGGCCGGCTCGGCGCAGGCGGGCGGCGTGAACGTGCTGTGGGAGTACAACACCGCCCTGTTCACCGCCGACACCGCCCGGCACCTCGTGGAGTCCTTCGGCCGCATCCTGGGCGCCCTCGCCGATCCCGCCACCTGGGCGCAGCCCGCGACCGCGCTCGACGTGCTCGATGCCTGGCAAATCAAACAGGCCACGGCCCTCGGACACGGGCCCGCCGTCCGGCCGGCGCACGCCCTGCTGCACGCGGGCGCCCGCACCGCGGCCGCCCGCTGGCCTGCGGCCGTGGCGGTGGAGCAGGGCAGCCGGCGCGTCACCCACGAGGAGCTCGACCGTGCGGCCGGGGCCATCGAGGCGCAGCTCGCACACATCGGGGCCGGCCCCGGCGACCGCGTGGCGGTGGCCTGCGGCCCCGGGCCGGAGCACATCGCCGCCCTGTGCGGCGTCCTCGCCCGCGGCGCCGCCTTCCTGTGTCTCGACCCCGGCGACCCGGCCCCCCGCCTGGCCGCCCTGCTGCGCGACGCCGCCCCGGCCGCGGTGGTGTGCTCGCCGCGCACCGCCCCGGTGCTGCGCCCCCTCGTGGACGGACAGCTGCCGGTCGTCGAGGCCGGCCAGGCCCCGGGCCGGCCGGTGGCCGCCACCGGCCGCCGTGTGCGGCCGCGCCCGCAGGATCCGGCCTACCTGGTGTACACCTCCGGGTCCACCGGGACACCGAAGGCGGTGGTGGCCACGCACGCCAACGCGGTCACCGCCCTGACGGCGCGCAGCAGTTACGTCGGCGGCGAGGCGGCGCGCACGCTCATCACGCTGCCGCTGGCCTTCGATGTCGCCTCGTCGATGATCTTCTGGACGCTGTGGAACGGCGGCACCCTCGTCTTCCCCAATCATGAGGACGACGTCCGGGACCCCGAAGCGGTGTGGCGCCTGATCGACGCCCACCACATCACGCACGTGAACTTCGTGCCGTCCTTCTACCGGCACATGCTCGCCGCCATGCCCGCGGGCGGCGGCGCGTCGCTGCGCGTGGTGGCCGTCGGCGGCGAGCGGTGCCCGCACGACCTGGCCCGATCACATGCCGAGCGTGTTGCGCATGCGCGGCTGGACAACGAGTACGGCCCGACCGAGGGCACGGTGTGGTGCACCGCCGCCTGCCTGTACCACCCGCACCGCCCCATGCCGACGCCGGCGGGGTGGAGCGTGGGCCGGCCGCTGGCCAACCATCACCTCCTCGTACTCGACGAGCGCCAGGGCCTGCTGCCGGTCGGCGCGCTCGGGGAAGTGTGCCTGGCCGGCCCGGCGGTGGCCGCCGGCTACCTCGACCGGCCCGAGCTGACCGCCGAGCGCTTCCCCACCCCCGCCAGCGGCCCTCTGGCCGGGGTGCGCCTGTACCGCACGGGGGATGAGGGGCGGTTGACGCCCGGGGGTGAGGTGCAGGTCGTCGGCCGGCTCGATGAGCAGGTGAAGATCCGCGGCTACCGCGTCGAGGCCGGCGAAGTCGCCCACACCCTCGCCGCGCATCCCGACATCCACGGTGCCCACGTCCGGGCGGAGGAGCACCAGGGCATACCCCGGCTCGTGGCCTACATCGCAACGCCCGCCGCCCGCCGCCCGGACCTGGCCGATGCGGTGCGGGCGTGGGCCGCGCAGCGCCTGCCGCACTACATGGTCCCCGCCGAGGTCGTGCTGCTCGACGCCCTTCCCGTCCTGCCGAACGGCAAGGTCAACCCCGCCGCGCTCCCGCGCCCCGTCCCCGCCCTGGAACCCAGGAGGTAACCGATGAACGACACCGTGACTCAGGTGTGGTGTGAGCTGCTCGGCCGCAGCGACGTGGACCCGGACGCGTCGTGGTTCGCCCTCGGCGGGGACTCGATGCTGGCCATCGAGGCGGTCGCTCGGCTGCGCGAGCGCGGCGCCGGGCTGACCGTGGCCGCCTTCCTGCAGGCCGGCACCGTCCGCGCTCTGGCCGACCTGCTCGCAAGCGCACCGTCCGGCGATGGTGCGGCGGTGGCGCGGCGGCCGGCCGGCACGCCGGTGCCGCTCACACCGATCCAGGCGTGGTTCTTCGCCCAGGACTTCGCCGAGCCGCACCACTTCAACCAGGCCCGCCTGCTGCCCGTCCCCAAGGGCCTTTCCCCTTCCCGCGTCCAGGCCGCGCTTGAGGCGGTCGTCGGCCGCCACGAGGCGTTCCGCACCTGCTTCACCTTCCACCACGGCACCTGGAGCGCGCACTTGGACGACCAGCCCCCAGCGGTGGACCTCGCCACGTATCCCCTCGCACCGGGCACCGACCGGCCTTCCCCCGAGGTGCTGGACCGCCTGCACCAAGGGCTGGACCTTGCCGCCGGGCCGTTGTGGCGCGCGGCGCTGTTCACGGGCGCCGGGCAGCAGCTGTCCTGGGTGTGCCTGGTGGCCCATCACCTGATCGTCGACGCCGTCTCCTGGGGCATCCTGGCCCGCGACTGGCATTCCGCCTGCGCGCAGGAGGCTCCCCGGCTTCCGGCCGTGTCCGCCCTGACCACGCCCCCGCCGCTGCCCGACGAGGAGGAGGCCGCCTACTGGCGGCGCCTGGCCACCGCCGGCGCCCCTCGCCTGCATCTGACCGACGGCGAGCGCGCCCCCTACGGAAAGCTGGAGCACCACACCCTCGACCTGCCGGCGCACCGCACGTCGGTGCTGCTCGGCTTCGCCGACAGCGGCCAGGCCACGGTGCCCGCCCTGGTGCTGGCCGCCCTCGCCCGCGCCCTGGCCCCCCTCACCCGCGGCGACGGCCTCTACGTGAACCTCGAAGGGCACGGCCGCCAGCACCTGGCCGTGGGGGATCAGGTGGTGGGCTGGCTCACCAGCCTCTACCCCCTCCACCTCACACCCGCGCCCGAGGCCGACGACCGGAGGCATCTGCTAAGGGTGGCCGCCGCCTTCCAGCAGCAGATGGAGGCGGTGCCCTACGGCGGGACCGGCTACGGCACCGCCCGCTACCTCACCCCCGGCACCGCGCTGGGCCGCGAACTGGCGGCGATGCCCCGGCCGGAGGTGACGTTCAACTACCTCGGCCGGCACGCCACCACTTCCGCGCCGGCCGCGGGGGCGCCGGGGCAGGGAATCGGGCCGGGCAACGTGCTGCCCACCGCCCTCCACCTCACCGCCTGGATCGAGGACCAGACGCTGCGCCTGCACCTGTACGCCGACGCCGGCATCTTCCCGGCCGGCGCCATCGACGAGATCTGCACGCGCCTGCGCACCGAGCTCGACGACGCGAACCGCATTGTCCCGCTCGGCGACCGCCCGGTTTCCGGTGCGCGGCCGCACTTTTTCATCCACCCCGTGGACGGTCAGGTGCACCACTTCCAGCCCCTGGCCCGCGCCCTCGGCATCGTGGGGTGGGACTGCTACGGCCTGCACGCCGAGCCCACCGGCGAGGCGGAGGCGGGGATCGAGGCACTGGCCGCGTCCTACCTGGCGCGCGTGCGCAGCATCCAGCCGGCCGGAGGCTACTGCCTGACGGGCTATTCCTTCGGCGCGGCCGTGGCGTTCGCCATGGCCCGTCTGCTGCAGGCCGCGGGCAAGCGCGTCGACCACCTGATCCTTCTCGACCCGCCCCCGCTGCCGGCCCCCCAGGGCGCCGCCGCAACGACCGTCCTCGCCGAGCACCTGGCCGCACTGCTCCCCCACGCCCCCCGCCACGCGATCGATGACGCGCTCGGGGCCGTGGGTGACGGCGCCACCGAACATCAGCTCGCGGAGCAGCTGGGGCTGGACGGCGACGGGTTCGTCACGGGCCGCCTGGAGCTCCTGTTGCGCCACCACCGCGCGCTCGCCCGCTGGGCGCCGAGCGGGACCGTGGAGAGCCTGCACCTCATCCAACCGTCGGCCACCGCCGCCCCGCCCCACGAGGGATGGTGCGACCTGGCGCTCACGGTCCGCCGCAGCGTCGTGCCCGGTGACCACCGCTCGATGCTGACCGAGCCCGCCCCGCTCGCCACCCTCTACCCCAGCCCGCTCGAAGGAGGCGCCCGGTGACGACCGTCTTCTCCGGCTGCGGCATCGCCGGCGCCCTGCACTACGGACTGCCCGACCCCGCCCGGGAAACCCCGGGAGCCCACGCGGTCACGGCGATGACCGACGCCCTCGCCCACCGCGGGCCCCACGGCGCCGGCCTGTGGCAGCGGCCCGGCGTGGTGCTCGGCCACCGCCGCCTGGCCATCACCGACCTCGGGCCGGCCGGAGCGCAGCCGATGACCCGCGACCACCTGACCATCACCTACAACGGCGAGGTCTACAACACCCCTCAGCTCGCCCAGGAACTGTCGCGCTTCTACGCCTTCACCTCGGCCACGGACACCGAGGTCGTGCTGCGCGCCTGGCAGCACTGGGGCCCGCGCGGGGCCCTGCAGCGCATGGAAGGCATGTTCGCCTTCGCCCTGTGGGACGAACACCAGCGCTGCCTGTACCTGGTGCGCGATGCGGTCGGCATCAAGCCCCTGTACTACCACCGCGCGAGCGGCTTCGTGCTCTTCGCCTCCGAAGTCGAAGCGCTGATGGCATCCCGTCACGTGCCGCGACGCCCGGACACCGACGTGCTCGCCCGGCACCTTCTGTGCTCCTCCACCCTTCCGCCGGACCGCACCCGCACCCTGGTGCGCGACGTGGCCGCCGTCCCCGCGGGCACGTTCCTGACCCTGCACCCCGACGGTCGCCGCCACGCCACCACCTACTGGACCCTCCCCCACACCGCCGCGCCCGAGCACGCACCGGTTGACGCCGACCGCGGGGAGGAACTGCGGGAGTTGCTGGCGCGCGGCGTGACGCAGATGCTGACGGGCGACGTGCCGGTGGCGGCCTTCCTCAGCGGCGGTCTGGACTCCAGCGCCCTCACCGCCCTGGCCGCGGCCGCGGCCGCCGAACCGGTGCCGTGCATCACCACCGCTCCCCCGCCCACGGCACCGGCCGGCGAAGCCAGCACCGACCTGCGCTTCAGCCGGCTGCTGGCCGCCGCGCTCTCCGGACGCGTCCACCACCACCTCGCCGTGCAGCAGCCGGAGCTCACGCTGGAGGACCTGGACACCGTCTGCGACCTGGCCGCGCTGGGGGACGACCCGCGGCACGTCACCATCGCGCGCAACTACCGCACCGTCCACGAGCTCGGGCTGCGCGTCGTCCTCAACGGACAGGGCGCGGACGAGGTCCTCGGCGGCTACGTCAGCCGTCCCACCTTCTACCGCCACATCCTTGATGTCCGCGCCCCCGACCCGCGCGCCATCCGCACGCTGCCCGGCTCACGCCAGATCCCCGGCCTCTCCCCCGCCGTGCTCGCCCTGCGGACCACCGCCCACCAAGAGGTCCTCGACTTCCACGCCGGCCTGCCCGGCCCGGCGCTGGAGCGCGCCCACCGCCTGCTCTTCCACACCCAACTGCAGCGCATCCTGCAGTTCGAGGACTTCCTGGCCATGCGCTCCGGCGTCGAAGCCCGCTTCCCCTACCTCGACCGCCGCCTCACCGCGTGGGCCTTCACCCAGCCCTTCCACCACCACATCCGCCCCGACCGCCGCCAGGGCAAAATCCACCTCGCCGCGGCGATGCGCGGCCACCTCCCGACCGCCATCCTCCACCGGCCCAAAGCCGTCTTCCCCCACCAGAGCCGCGGCCCCCTCCAGGCCGCGCTGTCCCGCCTCGCCACCGCACACGCCGCCGAGCTGCGCGAGGACCCCCTCATCAACCACCTGTTCGCGCTGCCCAGCGCACTGGCCGAGGCCCCCGTCAGCATCCTGTGGCCCGTGCTGTCCCTATGGCGCTGGCACCACAAGCTCCACCACCCCACACCACCCCTTTCCGGCCCCCGCCCCGAGCCGCGTGGGGAGCTGGTCCGGTGAACGATCCCTTCGCCACACCACCGCGCGACAGCCGCTACAGGCCCGTGGCCGACCACGCCCACCGCTACGCCACCACCGGCGGCCGCGACGGCCACCTGTGGAACGGCGTCCCGACCCTGCTGCTCACCACGCTCGGCCGCCGCACCGGCACCGCCCGCCGCACCGCCCTGATCTACGGCCGGCGCGGCCCGGACTACCTCGTGGCCGCCTCCAACCTCGGCTCCGACCACCACCCCCACTGGTACCGCAACCTTCAGCACCACCCCCGGGCCCGTGTCCAAGTCCTCGACCACGTCTTCGAGGTCTCCGCGCGCACCGCAGACGCCGGCGAACGCCCCGCCTTGTGGGAGCAGATGACCGCCCTGTGGCCGGCCTACGCCGACTACCAGGCCGCCACCGCCCGCACCATCGCGATCGTCCTCCTCCACCCACAACACCCCGCCCCCCACGAGCACGAGGCACGCCCATGAGCAGTCCCGATGTCACCGCGGCGGCGGACCTGGCCGCCGCCCACGCCGAGAAGGCCGACCGCGACGGCCGCCTCGACACGGACGTCGTCCAGGCCCTGACCGACTCCGGCCTGCCCCGCCACTTCACCCCCCGCCTCTGGGGCGGCACACAAGGCACCTTCACCACCGCCCTGGCCGCCATCACCGAGCTCGCCTGGGCCGATCCCTCCGCCGGCTGGTGCGCCGCCCTGGCCACCAGCATGTCCCGCGTCGCCGCCTTCCTCCCCCCGGATGGCCAGCACGCCCTGTGGTCCACCAGCCCCGACCAGCTCATCGCCGGCACCCTCCAACCCGCCGGCCACACCACCACCGTCAAGGGCGGCTGGACACTGACCGGCACCTGGCCCTTCGTCACCGGCGCCGACCACGCCCACTGGGCCCTGCTGTGCACCACCACCGGCAGCCGGCAGCGCCTTCTGCTGGTCCCCGCCACCGCCTGGACCCTCACGCCCACCTGGGACACCCCAGGGCTGCGCGCCACCGCCAGCCACACCCTCACCGTGGAGCACTACTTCGTCCCCACCAGCCACGGCCTCTGCCGCCGCCGGCTCCTCGCCGGCGACCACGCCTCGCTGACTGCCACCTGCTACAACCTCCCGCACGAGGCCATCAGCGCCCTGTTCTTCGCCGCCCCCCTCCTCGGCGCAGCCCAAGCCCTCCTCGCCGAGACCGAAGACCACGCACGCCGCACCGGCCAGGCCGACGGTCCCATCCTGGCCACGGCCGCCGGACAGATCGACGCCGCCGACCTCCTCCTCGCCCGCGCCGCCGACCTCGCCGACCAGCCCGCCCCTCCCTCCGACCGGCAGGTCATCCGCTCACGGCGCGACTACGCCTTCGCCGCCAGCCTGCTCGCCGAAGCCGGGACCCGCCTCTTCCACCACGCCGGCGTCCGCGCCGCCAGCACCGGCGGCCGTCTCCCCCGGTTCTGGAGAGACCTCACCACCGCAGCCCTGCACCCCGCCCTGCGCATGCACCAACCCGCCCATGCCTACACCGAACACCTGCTCACCCCACACGACAAAGCCCTGCCACACCCGTAACCGGGCGCGGCAGGGCTCGACGCGCGAGCGGACCGGGGGCTACTCGCCGGAGTCCACCGTCCGCTCCCGCAGTTTCACCTCGGCGGTGTTCTGCTCGTAGCTCCGCTCGGAGACCTGGACCAGCACCGCACCCTCGTGGAACGAGCGCAGCGAGGTCGCGCCGCAGCTGCTCATCGTCGCGGCCAGCTTGGCCCGGGTCTGAGCGACCGTGGTGTGCAGGCTGCCGACGTACGGGACGTAGCCGTCGACGCCTTCCTCGAACACCATCGTCTCGCCCTGGCCGTACCGGGCGGCGTTGCGGGCGCGGCTGCTCCCCTCGCCCCAGTACTCCTTGAAGACCTGCCCGTCGACCCGGACCTTGCGCGAGGGGGCCTCGTCGAAGCGCGCGAAGTACCGGCCGAGCATGATGAAGTCGGTGCCCATCGCCAGAGCGATCGCCATGTGGTAGTCGGACAGCAGCCCGCCGTCACAGCAGATCGGCACGTACACGCCGGTTTCCTGGGCGTAGGCGTCCCGCTCCCGAACCACGTCCAGCAGGGCGGACGCCTGGCCGCGCCCGATGCCCTTTTGATCCCGGGTGATGCAGATGCTCCCGCCGCCGATGCCGACCTTCACGAAGGCCGCGCCCGCATCGGCGAGGTACCGAAAGGCCCGGCCGTCCACCACGTTGCCCGCGCCGACGAACACCTCTTCCCCGTACTCCTCGCGCACCCACGCCAGAGCCTGGGCCTGGAAGACGGAGTAGCCGTCGGATGAGTCCAGGCACAGCACATCCGCACCGGCCTCCACCAGCGCCGGCACCCTGCCGCGGTAGTCACGGGAGTTGATACCCGCACCCACCCGCAGACGCTTGTGCCCGTCGACACTGGCCAGGCGGTGACTCTTGTGCTCCTGATAGTCCCGCTTGAGGACCAGCGAGACCACGCGGTCCTCGGCATCCAGCAACGGCAGCACGTCCAGGCGGTGCTCCCACAGCATCTCGTTGGCCTCGGACAAGGTCACCTCGGCCGACGCCGTACGCACCTCTTCCCGCGGGCGCATCCGCGCCTTGACCAGCTCCTCGGCACCATGCCGCTGAAGGTGGAAGTCGTCGGACCCGATCAGCCCCACAAAGCGCCCATCCGCAGCGCCGGTGTCGGTGACGACTGCGACACCCTGGTCGACAGCGGTCAGCAGCCGGTCCACCTCACCGAGCGACGTCGACGGAGCCACAGTGACCCGGTTGGGACGAAAGCCCGCCTTGTGCTGCTTGACCGCTCGGACGTCGGCCGCCTGAGCGTCAGCCGACTGGTTCTGGTGAACGAAGGCCACCCCGCCGTTCTGCGCGAGGGCAACGGCCAGCGCAGGGGATGACACCGCTTGCATGATCGCGCTGACCAACGGGGTCGCGATCTCGACCGGCGCCCGCTCCCCCACCTGGTGGCGCACCAGGGGAGCGGAGAGGTCGATCTTGTCGGGCGTGCAGTCCTCAGTCGTCAAACCGGGCACGAGGAGGTATTCGTTGAGCGTACGAGAGATCTCGGGCAGGATTTTCACGCGCTCTCCTACGAAGAGCCTGTCACTGCTGCGGCGCGTCTTCAGGCTCTGGGCGGGGCAGCACGACGGCCCGGCCTAACTCCTCACATGGCGCCAATCCACCTGGCGCCCACGGGATTTGGCGGACTGACCGGTGCTGCGGGCATTGACCGTTCGCAAGCCGTACCGGATGCTATCGCACCGCGTACATGCCTGCTTACCTACCGCTGGTCGCTGCATAGCAGGCCGCAGCGCCGCCGCCCGGGCTGCTCTGGTAAAGCGCTCTGGGCGCGTCAAGCAGCAAGCCCCGCAGCCACGATATTGATCTTGTCGACCGAAAGTCCGAGCCGGCCCAGCATTCGCGGGCCCCCGCCCACCAGCAGCGCAGCGAGAACCGCGACCGTCCGCAACGCGGGCAAGGCCGTCGTCCTCCACGACGGCCGCGTCCTGCTCCAGCGCGCCCGCTGGGACGGCCAGGACTGCTATTCCTGCCCGGTGGCGGCCAGCACCCCGGCGAGGCCCTCGACGCCTCGGTCCGCCGGGAAGTCCACGAGGAGACCGGCCTGGATGTCACTCCCCAGCGTCTGCTGTGGCTGCGCGAGTACGCCGGCGCCAACCACGGTGGTACCCCGGAAGACCACCGGGTCGAAACGATCTTCCTGTGCCGCCTGCCAAGGCCCCCAGCACCAGCCGCGCCCCCATGCTGTGGCTGGCCGGTCCAGCCGGCTGATGCGCCGCCGCATGGCGTCACCGCCAAGCGCCCGCCAGCGCAGGTCTCACGCTTCCCGTACACGTGGTACGCCGTGGCCTACCATCGACGAACCGCAGGGAGGGGCGAACACCATGGAGCACACGGCACGCATACCCGTGGCCGTCGGCAACGGGCCGGCCGCTCAGCCCTGGCGCCGCAGGATCCGCCGGATTGCCGCTGTTCCCGTCCTCGCCGCGGTGACACTCGTCGCAGTGGCCGTGGTCGTCGACTGGGCGCTGAGCCAGAGCGCCTCCTTCCGGGGATGGCTGGTCAGCCCGTTTGTCGGTCTGGCGGCCGTGGCGGGAGTCCTGCGGGGGCACCGGCTTGTCCGGCGCGCGTGCACCGCCGTTAGCCGGCCGCTGCGCGGCCTGCTGCGGCACGGCGCCTACCCCGAGGAGCTGGAGATGACGCGGGCCGGGGAAGAGCAGGACCTGGAGGAACTGCACGCCGCGCTGGGAGTCCGCATGTTCGGCGTGATCGATCTCTATCCGCGCGAGGCCGCCGACGAGCTCATCACCGCCCTGCGCCGCGCCCTCGACCGCCCCGAGCCGCTGTCCGACGAGCTCCGCGCGTCCCTGGACGACCTGCACGACGGTGCCCGGCGCTGGCACGACACCCTCGCCTGAGCATCACCTGCCGCAGACCAAACGAGACCGTAGACCGCGCACCATCCCTCCCGCCCCTCAGTGCCCACCGGACAGGCCCGTCCCGTTGCGTAGAGGTGGGGGCCAGCCATAGGCGCCGGCCGTCCAGCGCTGAAGGCGGGAGAACGATGGCACGGGCACGGAGCTCCTTGGCGGCCGGGGGTGGGCACGAGCGGAGGGCGCCTACGAGGGCGTACCAGTGGTACACGTGTGGGGTACCTTTGGTACATGCCCGCAGTTGAGTATGACTTTCCCATCCGTCGGGTCCGTGATCAGATCGCCGCTGTCGTCGATCGCTCCAAGGACGCCGGCGCCGTTACCTACATCACTCGCCAAGGCGAGCGCGTAGCCGCCGTGGTTCCCCTGCCCGTCGCCGAACGAGGCACTCGCCCTCTGGTAGAGGCCGACCCTGCCTTCCCTCTGCCCCCCATCCGGCCGGCCCCTTCCGCGACGGGTGGACGCATTCCCTCCACGGTCTTTGAGCCGGCAGAGAGCCCGTCTCCCGAAGAGCTCCGATGGACTCGGGCGGCGCTGGAGGCGTTGCATGCCCATCTCTTCACGGTGATCAGTGAGAGCAACACCCTGCTGGGAGCTGTCGGGCAGGCGCTCGCCGCCCTGAGTGACCAGAACCTGCTGGATATCCAGCACCTCCTCGACGCTGTCGAGCATCGGTTCATCCCAGCAGGACATGCCCTCACCGAGGCCGAGAATCTTCTCGATGCCCTGGTTCGGATCGACAAGAGTGTGTGTGGCGTTTGCCGCGAGCCGATCGCCAGCTTTTACGGCCACCGCGGCTGGCAGCACTACCACAGCACCGCCAAGGCCGGCATCAGCAAGAACGAGGTCTACCAGCCTGGGCACGACCCCCAGCCCTTTTATGAACCGCGCGACCGCCCGTCCATTGTCAACGGCTGCGTAGCTGAACCGCCTTCGTAGTAAGAGTTCAGGGTCCGTTCTGCGGCAACGTGCCCACTGGCGGCCTCGCATCTGGACACAACAACTGGCGGAGGGCAGTGCCCCACGGCCATCCTCGCCGTGCGCCGCACCGGGAGAGGGAGAGGCTCCTGGATCACTGCAAACCAGCCGTGGCCGTGCTCTCACTATGGATGCCCCTGCGGGGGACCGGCCGGCCGGGCAGTTCGGACTGGTCAGTCTCTGAACCTGCCCCTTGCCGCCGATGCGGACGCCCTCGGTAGCCGGCCGGACGCCGCGCCAGGCGCCGAGGGCAACGGCAGCACCAAGTGCGGGGCCTGCACGGGTCAAGCGGAGGCGCCCGACGCCAGCGGCCGAGTCACGCTGCTCGTGCGCCCATCCGTTCGGCTCGCAGCTCACGTTCTGCCGCGCCCATCAGCCACGCGTGCCGCCGAGCATCGAATTCGGCCTGGTCGCGGTAGGTTTCCTCAGCGCTCCACTGCTGATCATGGATACGCCGTTCATACACGACGTCGCTGAGCATGAGGCCGTCACTGCGGCTGCAGACGCCAAGAGCGTACTTGTAGTCCTCTCCCTTGTGCAGGCCGCCGTGCCCTACCGCCCGGGCCAGGCGGGTGTCGGTCAGCAGCATGCAGTGGCCCATCGGCGGCTTACTCGCCATCGGGTCCGGCCAGAACGTCCACACGTCGCCAGCAGCATGCCGGCCGATGGGTGTCGGGCAGATCCATGTCGTCAGAGTCCCGCTTTCGGCGTGCCAGTCGGCGGACCGGCCCGCGACCCAGTACAAGCCCGTCGATATCGCGTGCTCGTTGCGAATCGCCAGCGACATCGGCGGAATACGGTCGTCGTTAGTCGCGGCAACTGCCGTGTCCCACAAGGGTGGTGTCGCTTTGCGGGGCGGTAGCCGAATGGTGCTGCAGGAGGCGCACTTGAGTTGTGGTGTCGCTTTCGGCGGGCCAAGGGGCCCGGCACTGTGGTTGACATCACACCCTCAGCTCTGCCGAGCTTGGCGGACAGCTCGGCGGCCGGCAGGTCCATCGCCGCGTTCATCAGGGTGGAGGCTCGGGCAGGTTTTGCTCCTGGTCGCCAGGTGGCATTTGTGTAACGCGCTCGGTCGTGGAGCGCTGTGTGCGTGTCGGTGGCCTCGGGCGCCGTCGGTTGCGGGCTTGCTGGTGGGATGTGCGGTGTCGTGCACTGGTTACGGCTCAGTGTCGGGGGCTGCTGCGGTGGGGAGGCAGCGGTTAGGAAGGCGCCGGGGTCGAAGCGGGGCTTGTAGGAAACCTTGTCGAAAACCCAGTGGCCGGGCAGTCGAGCCGGTTGGTCAAACCCGCAGGTCGGGCGGCTTGCGAAGACTGTGCTCGATGGAGTGAGCGCGTGCTTGCAGTGGGGTACCGACCGACGAGTGACAGGGTAGCGGATCCCGGGTTGTGAGGTCCTCCCCTCATGGTCGGAGTGTGGTCGACCAGCCTGTGACCTGGTGTTTTGTCGTGACGGACTCGTGACGGACTCTGAGAAAGAGCCGGGTCGTCAGGGAAGCGGGAGAGGGTCAATATCCGTTTCGGGTGTTTGAGGAGATCTGCGCAGGTGTCGAGCGGCGCTGCTGTCACCGGGTGGCTCGGTATGACGGGGCCGGCACGCCGGGCTGTCGGCGCCGCGAGGTCTCTAGCAGGGTTCGTCCGAAGCTGCCAGGCGGCAGTGGTGTAGCGCGCTCCGTGGCGGTGCGCTGTGTGCGGTTCGGTGGCCTCGCGCGCCGTCTGGTGCGTGCTTGTCGGCGGGGTGCGCGGTGGCGTGCACTGGTTACGGCCCTTTAGCGGAGAGTGGCGGTCCGGGGCGTTGCCGGGGGTTGGTTGTGGCGCGGCCGATGACGTTGTGGAGGCATGGTGGCCGGTGGTCGCGCTCGGTTCGTCGCTGGGGTTTTGGGCCGGTTGGCGGCCGGGGAGGCCGCGCGCCGCATGCCCGGGCACAGGAGTCGGCGAGGCGGTGCGGAGGAGGGGGCGGAAAGGCGGCGCGAGAGTGCGCGTGCGGTGCGCGAGGCGCTGCAGGAGCTGGGGCCCTTCTACATCAAGGTGGGGCAGATGCTGTCCACGCGGCCGGACTTCGTGCCGCTGGCCCTCTTGGCGGAGCTGGGGGTGCTGCACGACCGGATCGCGCCGGCGCCGTTTGCGGTGTTTGAGCCGGTGCTGGCGGCGGAGTTGGGGCCGCGGTGGCAGGGGCTGTTCAAGGAGGTCGACACCGCGGT
>NZ_JBIRQH010000026.1:0-107069 GCF_044333095.1 Streptomyces sp. NPDC021100 | reverse complement strand
CCCGCGGAGCGGGATATGCCCCGGCAAGCCGGGGCATAGAGCGCGAATTGCGCAAGCGCAATTCGGATTCCGGCGCAAGCGCCGGAATGGAATTCCGCAAGCGGAATTCCGAACGGAATGCAATTCGCGCAAGCACGAATTGGAGGTGACCGCGCAAGCGCGGTCACCCGAGCTGGCTATGAGGGAAGGCGCATCGCGCCCGGGCCTGTGTAGGGCTTGGGAAACCCAGCCACCACCCCCGCAACGAAGTTGACAGGCCGTCGGCCCGATCGGGTGCCGGCCCCACCGCAGTGACGGGCTCCGCTGCGCTCCACCCGAACCCCTCCCCCACCCTCGACACCGACTGTTCACGTTAACCAATACCCCGCCAGCATACCCTATGAGCTGTACGCGCAGGACGGGTTTCAGTCAAGTATCAGCCTCCAGAGGGAAGCTGCCGTACGGTTGGTGCATCACGGGTGCTTGGTGTGTAGAGTCTGGGACCAGACACCACCACCCCGGCCCGTCACTCAACGCGCCGGATTCTCATTCCTATTACGCGCCGCATTCTGCGAGAAGGAGAACACGGGGATGGCCGTGAAACTGCGCGAACACCAGATTGAGGCCGTAGCCGCCATCGTGCGCGGTCTCGATATCCCGCCAGGCGGCATTCCCTGGAATGGTCTGCGCGGGCAGGTCCACGCCGCGTGCGGAACGGGAAAGACCATCATCGCGGCCGCCGCCGCGAAGCGTCTTGCGCCCAAGGGTCGAATCCTCGTGGTGGTGCCAACGCTGGACCTGCTCGCCCAGACCGTGAAGGCATGGCATGACGCCGGGCACAAGGGGCCGGCGGTCATGGTCTGCTCGCCGTTGGAGGATCCGGAGCTGTGGCACCTGGGCGCCCGATGCACCACCAACCCTGTGCGGCTGGCGATGTGGCACGGGGCCGGGCCGGTGACCATCTTCGCCACCTACCATTCCCTGCCCGTGCTTGTGGAAGCCTTCGAGGGCGCTTACGGCCAGAAGCTCGCCCCGGTGGACCTCGCGGTGGTCGATGAAGCACACCGGACCAGTGGGTCGATGGGCAAGGCGTGGGCGGACATCCACGACCAGACGAAGATCCCAGCGCACCGCCGGCTGTACCTGACGGCGACGCCGCGGATCTGGCAGGAGCGACTGAACCGCGAGATCGCCGAAGGGGTGCGCGACCCGCTGCCGCGCGAGATGGCGGCCTCGATGGACGACGAGACGGTCTTCGGACCGGTCCTCTACAAGCTGTCGCTGGCGTCGGCGGTGTCGCGGAAGCTGCTGGCGCGGTACCAGATCATCGTCCTGGAGCTCCAGGACCCGGTCGTGACGCCCGAGCGGTTGATGGGCGAGGACCGGCACACCGAAGAGGTCCGCGGGCAGCGCCTGGGTGCGCTGCAGGCCGCGCTGCTGCACACCATGGCGCAGCACGGGCTCAGGACCTGCATCACCTTCCACCACCGGACCATAGAGGCACAGGCGTACGCCGAGGGCCTGGAGCGCGTGGCCAAGCGGCTGCACGCCGACCAGCCGGAGAGGTACCCGGCGGAGATCTGGGCGGACTGGCTGTGCGGCGAGCACGTCCCGGAGCGCCGGCGGGAGGTGCTGGGGGCGTTCGGCTCCACCGCCCGGCGGGCGGTGCTCTCCAACTGCCGCGTTCTGGGGGAGGGCGTGGACATCCGGGCCGTGGACTCTGTGGCCCTGCTGGACCCCAAGGGCGCGCCGCACGACATCGTGCAGGCGATCGGCCGGGCGCTGCGGCAGAAGCCCGGCGAAGGAAAGCTCGCCTCTTTGATCGTGCCGGTATTCCTCCAGCCCGATGAAAGCCCGGAGGATATGTTCACCTCGGGTTCGTACAAGCCGTTGGTGAAGGTGTTGGAGGGGCTGCGGGCTCACGATGAAGAGGCCGTGGAGTTGCTGGCTATTCCGCAGGAGCCTCAGAAGGACGTCGTGCAACCCTCCGAATACATCGGTACGGCGCCCGGTGATAACGAGGAGGAAACCCGGCTGCTGCTGCGTTTTGCGGCTCCGCGTGATCCGGTGATGGTCGCGAACTGGGTGTCCTTCAACGTGATCGACACGGAGCGGCAGGACTGGGCGCGCGGCTGGGCGAAGCTGAAGCAGTTCGTCGATCGCGAGGGGCACGCCCGGGTGCCGTACGAGCACAAGGAGGGCGCGTTCCCGCTGGGGACGTGGGTCGCGGAGCAGCGGCGGGCGTATGGGGCCGGGCAGATGAACGGCCGGCGCGCGGCGCGGCTGGAGAAGCTGGGTATGGCCTGGTCTGCGGCCGATGCGCGGTTCCAGGAGAACCTGGCGGCGGCCCGGGTGTACTACCAGGAGCACTGGACGCTGTGCGCCCCCCGGTCGGCGGCGGTGCTGGACAAGCCGATCGGACAGTGGCTGTCCAACCTCCGCCGCCCCGGGGCCCTGAACGGCCACCCCGAGTGGGAGGCCGCGTTGAAGGAGATCGACGAGGACTGGAACCCGTCATGGCCCACCGAGTGGCAACGGCACTACGCCGCACTGCGCGAGCTGGTGCGCGACGAGGAAAGCCCGGCGGAGGTCCTGCCCGGCTTCACCGTGCACGGCATGGACATCGGCAAGTGGCTGGCCCGGCAGCGCAAGCCCGAAGCGTGGGCGACCCTGGCCGACGGGCAGCGCGAGCGCCTGGAAGCCCTCGGCGTCACCCCGCTCGTCGCGCCCCCGGCCCCGGTGGAGCCGGACGTGTCCGCGGAGCCGTCCACGGCGCCCGTGAGCGCCTTCGAGAGGGGCGTTGCGGCCCTCGCGCAGTACAAGGCCCGCACGGGCTCGGTGAAGGTGCCCAGGGCCCACGTCGAGGCGTTGCCGGACGGGACGGAGGTCAAGCTCGGGGTGTTCCTGTCCAACACAAAGAGCCGCCGGGCCAAGCTGACCGCCGACAAGCTCGCCGCGCTCGCCGGCCTCGGGCTGGAGTGGGCAGCCACGGAAGGAGCGGCGTGATGACCACGCCCGAGGAAGAGCGGCGCGTGCAGGACACCGTGCGGGGGCACGCCCGCACCAGGGCCTTCGCGGAGGCGGAGGGCGTCATCTCGGCCGTGCTGTCCGACCCTGGGGTGCAGGAGGCGCGGGAGCGGGTGGAGACGGTGGAGACGGAGCTGGGCATGGAGCTGTGCGCCCGTCTCCAGCCGTTCCAGGACCGCTACGACCAGGCCCGTGGCGGAGGGCGACTCGGACGGGCTCGCCGGGCTCTGTGGGGGCAAGCACGGCCGCTGGGGGCGGATCTGTGTCCTGCCCGGCGGGCACGAGACCTCGATGGAGGAACCGCACTGGGGCCGCAACAGCGAGGGGCGGCCGATCGCGTGGGTGGGTTGCGCGCCCGACGACTGGTGAGCAGTGGCGGTGAGACCGGCGACAGGACCCCGGGGCGCAGGACGGCCCGGGGTCCTTCGCTGTCCGGGGCCAGCGGACTCAAGATCCCAGGCCCTACACGCACTGAGGTGCGATGCCCCCCGGGGGCTGAGGTGCGGCATCGCACTGGTATGCGTGTAGGTCCTGGGATCTTGAGTCCGCTCTCCCTTCTACCAACTACGGTCCGGTTGAGCGGGATTCGGTACGGAGCATGCGGTGATTGCTGTCATCGTGGCTGGTCAGGCGTCGCTGATAGGGGGCCAGCCAGCCACTGGCACGCGGGGCAGCTGCGGTTCAGCTCAGGCGGTAGCTGAGGAGCGCGAGGCCGGCTGCCGCCGCGCGGTGCTGATAGGGGCGCAGTCCGGGGGTGCCGGGGGGTGCGGGCTGGCGGGCGTTGCGGTGCCAGTGGCCGGTGAGCGCGGCGAGGAACGCGGTGGTGGTCTCGGGGCTGCCGGCGGTGGCGGGGTGGTCGCGGAGCAGCCGGGCGACGTCGGCGGGCGTGTGTCCGGCGAGGATGAGCTGCGGGGCGAGGGAGGCGGCGTCGATGCAGGCCGGGCCGGTGGTGGCGTGGGCCCAGTCCACGAAGGTCACCCCGAGGTGGTGGTCGTGGACCATGTTGTCGGCGCGCAGGTCGCCGTGGACGATGCGGTCGCCGTGGGCGAGGGCGGGCCAGGCCGCCTCGAGTTCGGCGAGTTGCTCCAGGCGGCCGCGGGCGGTGGGGGCGAGGTCGGCCGGCGGATCGGCGAGGAGTTCGTCCCAGCCGTGCAGGGCCGCCGTGGTGGAGGGCGTGCTGTTCACCGCTGCGGCGTAGGAGGCTGGGGCGGGGTTGGAGGTGAGCTTGTCCAGCAGCGCCCAGGTCTGTTCGGTGTCGGCGGAGGCCGGGGAGAAGTCGGGGTGCGGGCCGTCCAGGTGGGCGATGACGACGGCGGTCCAGTCGGTGGCGCGGTGGATGCCCAGGAGGTCCGGGGCCGGGGCGCCGGGCGGCAGCGAGCCGAGGACGGCGGCCTCGTGGACGTTGGCGTCGGTCAGCGGGTCGTCGTCGGGGGCCGCCTTGGCGAAGACCCGGCGCCCGTCGGCCAGGGTGAGCGCGGCGGCGAGCTGGTGGCCGAAGCCGCCGGGCGGAGTGACCGCGTCGGTGACGGGCGAACCGAGGGCGGCTTCGAGGCGGGCGCGCAGCAGCGCGGGGACGTCGGTCCATCGCAGACGGCCGCTGGTGGGCAGTACAGGCATCGGGGTGGCTCTCAGAGGTCCGGGAAACGGGTGGCGGGGTGGGGTGCGCGCCGAGCCGGACCGCGAGTCGGGCTGAGGAACGGGTTCCTCAGTGCTCCAGCTCGACGCCGGGCGCTCGTCGCCGCATCACGCGCATTCGCCTGTGTCCTCTGAATCAGAAGTGCAAAGGGGCGCCCGTAGGGACGCCCCTCCACTGTAGTGGTGGTGCTGGGTCACGCGCTGTCGATTAGGGGCAGGTGGTGCAGCAGGGACGGCCCGATGCTGGCGGGCTCGGGCAGGAGGTGATCGGCCCCGGCGGCACGCAGGGAGGCGGGAGGGTGCCAGCCCCACACGGCTCCGAGCGCGACGACTCCGGCGGCGCGGGCCGCGGTCATGTCGGTGGGGCTGTCCCCGACGTACACCGCGGCCTCCGGTGGGACGTCCAGTTGGCTCAGGGCGGCGTGCAGTCCGTCCGGGGCCGGTTTGGGCCGGGTGTCCTGGCGGGTGATGACGACGTCCAGCAGTTCGGCCACCGTCGGCGGCAGCAGCCACCGCAGGCGGTCGGGGTCCTGGAGGGTGACCGCGCCGGTGGCCATGCCTTGCGCGCGCAGAGCCAGCAGGCCGGAGAGCACGCAGGGGAACGGCTTCACGGGGTTGGCCGACATGGCGCCGTCCCACCAGCGGTCGCACGCGTCGTCGGGATCGGCGACGTCCAGGAGCGCCAGGACCTCGCAGCGGGGGCGGCGCAGCGCGTCGGGTGGAAGGTCTCCCGGCGTCACGCGGCGCCCGAGAGCGCAGGTGGCGACCGCCGCGAGGGTGGAGCGCACCGCGTCGGCGCTGTCCAGCAGTACCCCGTCCAGGTCGAACAGTGCTGCCTGCCGCGTCGTCACCGGGCACCGTCCGGGTCTCGGACCAGGGTGCGCAGGACCAGGTGGTGGTCGGCGAGCAGGGCGGTGGCGCCCGCGTCCCGGTCCAGGACGCACACGGCCGTGCCGACCAGCGCGCCGCCGATGCGCAGCAGGCGGGCGCTGCGCAGGAGGCTGGTGCCGCTGCGGGCGGTGTCGTCCAGCAGGACGGTCTGCTGGCCTGTCAGGTCGGCGCCCTCGATCTGCTGCCAGGTGCCGTGTTCCTTGGGTGTCGGCCGTAGGAAGGCTGCGGGCAGACCGGTGTGCAGGGACACCGCCGTGACCAGTGGGATCCCGGCCAGCGCCGGGCCGGCCAGGGCCTCGGTGTCGTCGGGCAGCAGACGGGCGAGCGCGGCCGCGGTCTCCGTCAGTAGCTGAGGGTCGCCGGCCAGCCGGTAGGGGTCGAAGTAGCTGTCGAGCGTGCCGCCGTTGGGGAGCCGGTAGGGGCCCGGCCGGTAGGCGATGGCGGCGAGCTTCTCCGCGAACGGAGCGGCGGCAGGGGGGTTCATGACGCGCACCGCCCGGCGGCGAGGGCCTTGAGGTCGGCGGTGAGCGCTTCGGCGTCGGGGAGCTCTCGCAGGAAGCCCAGGGGCCGGGTGGGGCTCTCGGTCAGCCACCCTTCGGCCCGCAGGAACGTGCTGAGGCGGCACGTGGTGGGGCCGAGCAGCCGTACGGGCACGGGGCGGATCGTGGTGGCGTAGTACAGGGCGGCGGTGAGTTCGTGCAGGGTGCCCACGCCGCCGCCCATCGCGACGACCAGGTCCGCGTCATCGAGGTAGGCGTGCAGCCGGTCCCCCATGGTCGGGGAGTACACGGTGGTGGTGACGTACGGGTTGAGCGCTCCCCAGTCGGGCCGGTCGGCCAGCGTGATCGCGGTGACCGGCACGTGGTGGGGTGCGGCGCCGCGCGCGGCGGCCTCCATCAGTCCGTTGTAGCCGCCGTGCCGCAGGGCGTACCCGGCTTGGGCCAGGGCGGCGCCGGCCGCCTCCGCTAACGCTTCCTCGCCGTCCAGCGGGACGACCCCGGCGAACAGAGCCACGGTCAGGTCCGGGGCGTGATGGGTGCGGGTCATGCCAGTCCTTCCTCGTGCTGCTGGTAGGCGCGGTACGCGGTGATCTCGTTGGTCAGCGCGTCGGTGGCGTGCGGGGCGATCCGCTGCGCGAGGCGCACGATGCGGTCCAGGGCGTCGTCGGCCTGCGCCACGGTGGGGACCGGCGGGCTGGTCAGCGCCTCGGTCAGCTCGGTCAGGCACTCCCGGCCGGTGGCGGTCCGGCCGACTTCGTCCGGGAGGTGGTACCAGCCGTGGTGCCGGGAGTGCGGGACCAGCGCGGTGCGGATCACGTCCCGGCAGGTGGCGTTGAGGTCGTACAGGAGGCCGTAGGCGATGTACTGCTGGCCCCTGGCCAGGCGCTTGCGGAGCATCGCGTGCAGCACCATCGCCTGGACCAGGAGCTGGCCGCAGTCCGCCGGTGCCTGTGCCGCGCGGGCGAGTTCCTGCGCCGTGCGCTGCTGGGTGACCGGGTCGGCGGTGTCGTGGGCTCCGGGGCCCTGCCACAGCAGGCGGGGGCCAATCCTTCGGCGAAGCGCTCCGACCGCGCTGGTCGGGCACAGGTACAGGTCGAGCTGGAGCAGGTGGCCGTCGTGCGGCAGCAGGTAGACGAACCCGGCGCCGCCCAGGTTGCCGACGATGGTGTCCCGCCAGCCGGGCAGCAGCGTGCCGAAGGTGGTGGACATCAGCGCGTCCAGACTGCCCATCAGGGCGGGCAGCGTCTCGTCGCGGGCGGCGACGACCAGGTCGACGTCGGAGAGCCGGTCCGCGGTGCCGGTGGCGAGCGAGCCGCGCACCAGCAGGTGCGTCACGGCCGTGGTGGCCGACAGGGACTGGACCAGGTCGCCCAGGACGGCGAGCTGCGCCGGACGGTGAGCGTGAGCCAGCTCCTCCAGCGGTGTCAGCTCGGTGGGCGGAAGAACGGCGGTGGGCATGCGGATTCCTCTCGGGTGAAGGGGCCGGGTCAGGGACGGGCGAGCAGGTGCGCTTTCGCCGCGCGCCACCGGCTCACGTCGGCGTCCGCGCCGCGGACGGTGTGGAGTTCGGCGATCAGGTCGTACGCGCCGCCCTCCGGCAGGGCGTAGGTGTAGAAGGCGCGCAGCAGCGTCTGCTCGGCCGCGCCGGTGAAGCCGAGCTCCGCGAGCTGCCCTGCCTTCTCCAGCAACCCGGCCCGCTCGGCCTCCGTCATCTCCGGCAGGTCCGCCGCGTCCCCGTCGCGCAGGTGCGGGCGGGCGGCGAGCGCCTCATAGGCGTCGTCCGCGTACACGTCGGCGATCAGGTGGAGCCGGTCCGGGCCGGTGGTGTTGCAGACTCCGTGGGCCTGCGAGGGCGTCAGCCGCCACAGCGCCCCGGCCGCCATGTGGACCCGGGCGCCCGCGGTGACCAGGACGGCGGAGGGGTTGGTGACGAGCGGGATGTGCAGGCGGTGGCGGCCGGTGTCGCGCAGTTCGGCGTAGTCGCGGTGTTCCCACAGGTAGGAGTGCGGCTCCAAGCGGGCCAGGCGCACATACATGAAGTTCAGCCCCAGCGAGCCGAGGAACCGCGCGGTGGCCGGCATCTCCTTGAGCAGGGAGGTGAGCTGGGGGCGTCCGTCACCGATGACGACGTCGTGCGGGTCACCGGAGTCGGAGTGGTTCATCAACGAAGCGGTCCACCAGCCGCCGGACTGGTACTCGCCGTACGCGACGACGCCGCGCGTCGGTGCTCCCAGCGCCTCAGCCCGCATCTGCTCAACCGTGGACTCCTCCAGGTCCACCAGTCGGGCGACCTGGTCGAGGACCTCCGGCCTCATGTGGCCGGCCTGCGCGGCCATCGCGGCCGCGGAGAGTGTCACCATCGGAAAGCCTCCTGTCACGTCGTCGGACGCGGCCCTGGCGGGCAGCCGTGTAAGGACACCGCAGGCACCAACTGCTTCACAGAGCATGGGCGTTGCCGCCCGTTGCGGATCGTTGCTGCCGGTTGCCGTTCACCCCGAGCGGCCTTCCCCCGCCCGTCGGAAGCGGGAAGACTGGGGTCGCCCGCGCCCGCGAAAGGGATGGGTCCGTGACCACTGACGCTGCCGAACGCCACCCGCTCGCCTACCTGCTGGCCGTGCGCGGGACGAAAGCCGAGGCGTACCTGCTCCGTGTCGCCGAGCAGCACCAACGCATGGGGTACGGGCAGATGGCGTACCGCAAGGAGAAGGCGTCCCGGTGGATCGCGGGCGTCTACGCGCCCAGCTACCACACCCAGTTGGCCATGGCCGCGCTGGAAGGCATCCCACCCGAGGCGATACACGCCCATGGGTGGCCGGGCTGGCTGCTGCTGGCCGTGCCGGACCACACCCTCTCCACCCTCCCGTGGACGGCCTCGGGCGCGGTGCAGGCACTGGAGATCACAGGAGGTCCGGTGGACCGCAGGAAGTTCCTGATCACCACATCCGTCACCCTGGGCGCCACCGTGGCCCAATGGTCCGCCGCCGCGCCGGCGGGGGCCGGCCCCACCGCGGGCAGCCGGATCGGCGACGACGTCCCCGACCACTTCGAGCGGCGCCTGGAGAGCCTGCGCCGCCTCGATGACACCGTCGGCTCCGGCGACGTCTACGACGCGGCCCGCACCGAACTCCGCATGATCAGGGCCACCCTCAAGAACGCGTCCTTCGGCGAAGGCGTGGAGCGCCGCTTGTTCGCCGCGGCGGCCGAGGCGTCCCGCAGCGCGGGCTGGACGGCCTACGACAGCGGCAAGGCGGCTGCCGCCGAACGCCACTACGCCACCGCCCTGCGGGCCGCCGCCAGCGCCGACGACCACGTGGTCGCGGCGAACACCCTCGCGTTCTGGGCCATCCAGCACTACTCCACCGGCGACCCCCGCGGCGCGGTCGACCTCGTCGAAGCCGCCCTGTCCCAGGCACCCAAGACGGGATCAGCGCGCCTGACCTCCATGCTCCACGCCCGCGCCTGCCGAGCCCACGCGCACGCCGGCGACGCCCGGGCCGCCGACCGCTCCGCCAACGCCGCCCTGGACGCCTACGAGCACGCCGGCCCCATCGAAGACGACCTGCCGTGCGTGTACTGGTACAACCTCGGCGAGGCCCACCAGCTCATCGGGAGCTCCGCCCTGAACCTGGGCAACCCCAAGCGGGCCGTCGTCCACTTCCTGGAAGCCTCCGCCGTCCACACCCGCCAGGAGGCGTACAACGGCGACGCCTTCCCGCGCGGCCATGCCATCTACCTGGCCCGGCTCGCCGAAGCCCACCTCGGTCTCGGTGACGTCGACGCCGCCGTGGCCACCGCTCACGACGCCGTCGACCGGATGGGCGGCGTCACCTCCGCACGCGGCACCAGCACGCTGGAAGACCTGCGCGAAAAACTCTCCCGCCGTCGCGGCATCCCCGCCGTCGCCGACTTCCTGGACTACACCCACACCGGGTGAGCTCCCACGGGCTCGACGCCCTGCGCCAGCAGATAGCACCGACATTCGCTGTCGGCCTGACACAGCCCTCGGCCTCCTGGGCTACGAGCCCCGCTCAAGCCGCGTGGTGATCACTAGGGCGTGTCTGATGGGTTGGTGACTGTGGGCGGGGATGACTCAGCCGACGATGTTGTCGAGGAGGCCGAGGCTGAGGAGGCTGTCGCTGTCGAGGAGTTTGCCGCTGTCGAGGAGGCCGAGGAGGCCGCGGCCGAGGCTGCTGTCGTCGGCGGCCTGAGCGGGAGTGGCCAGCGCGATGCTGGACAGGGCAAGAACGACACTTGCCGCAGTAGCGGCGACTACCCGGCGAACACGGGCCATGACTACCTCCATAGGGCGTGTGCACGTTGGCACATGAGCTAAGCCGTTGGCAGTCTTCCCCGCCAAAGTCCGCACACGGGGCACCGTAGGGGGCGCCCGGAAGCCCCCCGGAGCGCACAAGAACCACCGTAGGCCCGCGTTCGACGCCGCAACAGACCCATCAGACAGGCCCTAGTAGCAGCGGGTACATCCCGGTTCCTGCGGGCGAGCAGCAGCACGCTTCTCATTCGCGAGACGCTCCTGGTCCCGACGCTGGGCGTCCGCTCGGGCTTCGGGCGTGACGGCTGGCCCGACGGTGATCGCCTCGGTGCCGGTCACCGAGGCCAGCGAGTACCGGAGCGGTGATCTGCTGGACCGCGTGGGCAAGTGCAGACGGGCCACACCGGCCGGGAGTTCGGCTCGCAGCGCTCCGTGCCAGCGGATCCACAGCGCGGGGCGGCCACGAAGTGCTTCGTCTCGGAGCTTGTCCACGGCGGTGCTCTCGTCGGCGCGGTCGATCTCCACGGCGATCGGTGGGCCGTCTTTGCGGATCACGCGCAGGTCAAGGTAGGCAGACCAGGACGGCGACCAGTAGGCCACGCAGCCTCCGCTCGTCAGGCGCGGCGGGTCGATGTAGCGCATCTGCGCCTCCGTTCTGCACCTCCACCCCGACGCTCCCACCCACCGCACCACCGCCCGGGTGATGGACTGGGTCGCCTCCTTGCCGGTCAGGCCGCTGAAGGAGAAGTCGGCCTCGGACAGGTACGTGCGTAGGGAGACGGCGAGTATCTCGGACTCGCCGTCTCCCGTCGGTTCATGGGCCATCCGGTGATTCTCCGCTCGCCCACTGACAACGGCCAGAGGCATGGCCAGGGCGTATGACCGGACTCTCCGGTGGTGATGCGCGTCAGTCTGGTGTCCTCGGCAAGGAGTGGTTCGGCATGCTCTGGTCCGTCGCCGACAACTCCGCCGACGACATCTCCCAGCTGGCGCGGAAGACCGCCGAGGGGGACGGCTGGGTGATGGGCTTCGGCGTCGTCCAGCCGGTCATGACCTGTCCCGGGTGCGCCGACGGCCGCGGTCCGGTCCGCGAGCGCGGCACCTGCCGGCGGTGCATGGGCCGCACCGACGCGGCGTCCAGGTGCACGTACTGTCTGCACGCCGAACCGCCAGGCGACGACGGTTGACGGTCCTCACCGCGTGACTGCGGCGTCGGACCGTCGTTGACGCGCAGGAGCCCATCGGCCCGGGCCCCGGGGACGGCAAGGTCGGTCCCTCGGGGCCCGTGGTGTGTCCGACGCTTGATCAGCTCAGGGTGTCGTCCGGGGCGGTGAGCCAGGTGACGACGTCGGCGTCGGTCATCCAGATCGCCTGCGTCTCGTGAACCTCGCCGTGCCGGATGACGTGGACGCGGCCCTGCTGCATGTGGCGCTGCTTCGGGGCCGGGCCGGTGAACGGGGCGAGACGCTGCCAGGTGTTGGCGGAGACCCGGGCCAGGACGACCGTGCCGAACAGTTCGTGCGGCGCCGCCCCGAGGGCGCTGGTGGCAGGCGTGCCGTCGAGGATGACGTTCACGCGGGCCCCGCGCCCGGCCCACAGCGCGGCCTCGAGGGCGGTGACGGCCGGGGAGGTGTGCGGGTCGCCCTTCTCACGGAACGTCTCCCAGTAGCGGGTGAGCTGGCGCAGCGTGCTGTGGGCGCTGTCCATCGAGACGATGAGCCGGGGCGCGGCGGCGAGCTCGGTGTCGGTGAGGTCGAGGCGGCGGGCCAGCTCGTCACCGAGGCCGACCAGGGCGTCGTGGATGCCGGCGACGTTCCCGCGGTGGGTCACGGTCGGCAGGCCCTTCGCCCACAGGTGGGAGATCCGCTTGGGGTCGAGGACCAGGGCGTGGGCGCCCTGGTGGAGGAACTGGGCGGTCAGGGAGCGCAGCACGGTGGTGCTGCCGCCGCCGCTGGCGGTGCAGACCAGGACGTGCGGGGATTCGGCGTCCAGGTCGATGGCGATGGCCTGTCCGCTGGTGCTGATGCCGATGAGGGCGGTCCCCTCGGGCAGCGCCTCTATCTGCTCGCGCAGGTCGGGGGCGGAGAAGCTGAGCATCTTCGGGAGCGCGGTCTTCTTCATGGTGCGGCGTTCCTGTTCTGTGTGGTGTCTGGTGAACCGGTGTTCTCCAGGGCCGGGGGGATCGTGTCGGCGAAAGCGGACAGGTCCGGATCGGCGGGTGGCGGGTCGGATCTCGCGGCCCGCCACCCGCCGGGGGTCAGTTGAGTTCGGTGGTGCCCGAAGCGGCGCGGGGCCGGTTTCGGGCCCACTTCTTGAGGTCGCCGACGCGGTAGAGGAGTTCGGCGCCGCGCTTGCCTGCGGGGCCGGGGAAGGTCGGGTCGTTGGCGCGGGCGAAGCGCAGCGCGGCCAGGGTGATGTCGGGCAGGTGGTGTTCGGCGGCCTCGCGGAGCCCCACCGTCTGGTCGTCGTCGACCAAGGCCGGGGTCGCCGGCGGCGTGGCCGTGGTGCTGGCCGGGAGCTTGCCGGGCGCGGCGGCCGGGGCCGGGGCGAGGTTCCGGGCGTCGGCGGCCCGGTCCCCGCTCGCGAGCTGCTCGGGAGCGGGCGGGAGGCCGGGGGCCGTGATGGGTCCGGCGTCGGAGGGGGAGTCGGCGGGCGGCTTGTGCAGCTGCACCGGGGCGGGCCCGCCGGCGGCCGCGGGCTTCGTGCCGGTGGTGGCCCACTGGCGGGCTTCGGCCTCGGTGAAGAACAGGATCTGCGTCTCCCGCGCGGAGCCGCCGCTGACGACTTGGGCGCGGCCGGGGTGCTTGGTGGACTTCGGCGCCGGGTGGACTTCCGGGGCGAGCATCCGCCAGGCGTTGACGCTGTAGCGGGCCAGGATGCGGGTGGAGAACTGCTCGCGGACCTCGGGCCCGCCGAGGGCGCGGGCGGTGGCGGACTGCGCGACCAGCAGGACGTGCATGCGCAGCTGGCGGCCCATGTAGAGGATCTCGTTGAGCGCGTCGACGGCCGGGGAAACCTTCGGGTCGCCGGACTCGCGGGTCTTCTCCCAGTAGCGGGCCAGCTGCTTCATCGTCGCGTTGACCTCTTCGAGGAGGATCAGCAGCCGCGGGCCGATGGCCTTGGGGTCGGCGTCGATGCCCAGGTCGTCGGCGACGCGGGTGCGGCGCCGGCCTTCCCTGCCGAGGGCGATGAGCTGGTCGTGGATGTCGGCGATGTCGCGGCAGTAGGTGACGGCGGGCAGCCCGGACGCCCACGGGTGGGAGATCCGCTTGGTGTCGAGGACGAACACGTGGCTGCCGTGGTGGAGCATCTGGCAGGCGATGCACCTCAAGGTCACCGACTTGCCGCCGCCCGTGGAGGCGTTGACCAGGATGTGCGGAGACTCCGCGTCGAGGTCGACGGTGACGATCCGCCCGGCGGAGCCGATCCCGATGACGGGCGCGGACTCCTTGGCGGCGGCCACGATCTCGCGGACCTTGGGGTCCTTGAAGGCCGCCTTGGCCGGGGGCTTGCGGGTCTTCTTCACCGTCACGTACGTCTCGCGGCCCGCCAGGTGCCAGGAGAAGGTGACGCCCTCCAGCGCGAGCTTGGTGGTGATGATGTCGGCGACCAGGTCCTTGGAGAAGTCCAGGCGGCCCGGCACGTCCACGCGGATCACCGCGTCGTCCTCGCTGAAGTCGTGGGGGATGTGGAGGTAGCGGCGCGGGTCGGTCTGCTCCGGCAGGCGCAGCGGCAGCGCGAGGGCTTCGTGCAGCGGGAGCACCCACTCCCGCCTCAGCTCCCGGCGCTTGCGGGTGAGCATCAGGTACGCGGCGGTGCCCACTGCCACGGTCGACGCCGCGGCGATCCCGGTCTGCTCCAGCACGGCGAACGCCGGGTCCGGGTCGGCCCATATCTCCTGGGCGGTGGCGACGGTGGCGTCCTGATGGACCCACCCAGCTTGGTAGCCGCCCGTCCCGGTGGCGGCCAGCGCGCTGGTGCGGAAGGCCAGGCGCTTCCACCCGGCCCGGTAGGAGGACCGCGAGACGCGGCCTTCGACCTTCGGCAGGACCCGGGTGCCCGAGCGCCAGAACGTCGCGTCGGTCCGCCTCACCCCGTCCATCGGTCGGCCGGTCAGGAACCGGCCGAGCCCGCGTGCGAGAGAGTCGGCGGTCTCCTCCACCTGCTTGTCGAACTTCGTCCGTGCCATCGGCCGTGCCCTTTCGGTGTGCGTCCCGGCACCTCACACCCGGAAGCGGACACGAACCATAAAGCCGCTGGCCTGTGGACAGATCGCGGCGAAAAGCGGACCCGGAGCCGCGACCTGTGGACAACTTCCCGGCCCGAAAATCCGACCGCGCCCCGCCTGCGCGGCGCGTCCAGCCGGCCTCGCAGCCGCCACCGACAACCACCCCGGCCGTCGAGACCGCCGGCTACCGGCGGCGCCCGATGCCGAACCGGCTGCGTGGCTTCACCGCCGGCGCTTCGGCTGTCGCAGGTTCGGCTTCCTCCGCCTGGTGGCGGGCGATGCGCTCAGCCTCCGCGTGGTCGGCGGCTTCCGTCGCGCACGGCCCGCAGAGCCGGTCCCGCTCGCCGGGCCACGAGGGCCGCGTGGTCTCCTGCCAGCGGTCGTCGGTGAACTTGCTGCCGCACCGCGTGCACACCGGCCGCTGTGCCTCCCGGTGCGCGGCCTCGTGCTCCGCCTGGCGGCGTTTGGCTTCCTTCCACTGCACGGCGTACAGGCGGTCGCCGTCCGGGTTGTCCAGGGCCTCGGTGAGGGTCTGCCACTCATCACGGCCGAGCCGACGCCACACCGCGCCCGCGGCCCCGGCCGGGTCGGCGGTGATCCGCTCCAGCTCGGTGACGACCACAGGCACCGCCTGGTGGTAGTCGACAGCCGTGATGCCCGCACCCAGGCCCGGATACGGCTCCCCGGCGAAGTAGCGGCGGGTGGCCTGCTCCAGCCGCAGTATCCGGCTCTCGCGCTGCGCTGCGGTCTTCCCCGTGAACACGAACGCCACCGGCACGTACCCCTCACGGCCGGTCGCCGGATAGATCCGCGACCACAGCCGGAAGGCGTGCACCGCCGCGCCCCGGGCCGCCTTCGCCTTGCTCACGTCGGCCTTCGGTGCCAGGAGCTCGAACCAGTCGGTGTAGCGGCGCAGCTTGTCCACCAGTTCGTCGACGGGCTCGGTGACGCGGTCGACCTCCAGGAGCATCGCGGGCACTCCGGCGTCCGGGGCGCGCAGCGTCAGATCGGCGTACTGGGTGTAGCCGTACGGCAGCTTGTGGGCGATCTCGGTCTGCCAGGACAGCGGTGTGCCGAACCCGGCCCCGGTCAGCACGGCGGCGGTCGAGGTGACGGCGGCGGCGTGTTCGTCGTAGCCGTCGGCTTCCACCGGCCGGCCTTCGTCGTCGAACGTGGGTTTGCGCAGCGCGGAGATCCGTACGTTCTTCGGCAGCAGCAGCTTGGCTTCCTTGTGGCCCTTCTCGGTGAGCACCCACAGCTGGTGTCCCGACTCCAGTCGCGTCTCCACCCGGACCAGGCCCGAGTCCCTCAACGCGTTCAGGGTGTCGCGGGTGATCCGGTCGTGCCGGTCGGCGGGGCGCAGCATCCGCCAGAGCTGATCGGCGGTTGCCCGCTGGAAGATGCCCAGAGCCCTCAGCACTTCCTTGCGTCGTACTCCGGTCGGCTTCCAGACCTGTGTCGGCCTAGGAGGGTTGTCGAACGCGTCGCGGAGCCTTGACCGCCGAGGCTGACCTGCGGGTACGCGCCGGGCGGGCGAAGTGGCCGTGGAGGGGGCGATGGAGGGGCCCGTGGAGGGAGCCTGCGGGACCTGGCCGATGATCTCGGAAGGCCGGCGGCCGTGGGCGGCGCGGTCCTCGTGGGCGGGGTCGGGCGTGGATTCGGTGGGCACGGGGTCCTCGGTTTCTCCGGCCTGCGGGCCGGGTCGGCGGTAGTCCGGCCCGCGCGCCGATCTGCGCACGGGCCGGGAGCCACCCTGAGGAAGCACCCCTTGACCAACGTCTGGTCCAACTCGCTAGCGAGCGCCCGCTATGCCCCTTGCAACCCCTTGCAGTCCCGGTTTGTCCGTGGCTAGCGCCACATCCGCCGGGCCCCGGCCTAACACCGTTGCCGGGCCGGAGGAGGGCGGCCCCTCCCTTTCCGAGCGCTGTCTCTGTCCACAGGCCCGCACGTCAAGACTCATTCTCGTGGCCGCCGCGATCAGCGAGGTGGCCATCACGAGAGGAATCCTCATGCCCGACACCATCGCCACGCCGCTCGTCCCGATGACCCCGGACGCGGCGATCAGCGCCTTCGCCTACCTCCGCGCCGTCCAGGACGGCGACGTCGGGGCCGCCCACGAGTTCGCCGGCACGGAGCCCCGGATGCCCGAACTGCTCGTGGACGCCGCGATGCGGGTCGTCGTCCCGGTCACCGCGCTGCCTGGCCCGGACGCGGGCGAGCCGACCGCGGAGACCTTCGCCCTGGAAGCCCTCGGGCGCGTCTTCGTCACCACCTTGCGCACCTGGGCGCAGGCCGGGCCGGAGGCGGCGGAGGGCATCGCCCGCGCGGTCATCGACTTCGCCCGGCAGATGCTCACCGAGGACCACGAGGACGTCGCCGACGTCCTGCGCGAGCTGGAGGCCGTCGGCGTGGGCCAGGCCCTCGATGCGCACCCCGCACCGACCGGTGCGCACCCGGTGCGCCCGACCATCGTGTAGTGCGACGCGCGGTGCGCATCGGCCGGTGCGGTGCAGGTGCGCGCACCCGGTGCGCACCACAGCCGCCGGCGCACCGCGGTGCGCACGATGCAGCGCATCGTCCGCCCCTCGCCGGATCACGCCCTGTGATGATGCGCCGTATCGTCCACCGGAACCGGTGCGCCCTGCACGCCGTGCGCACCCCGGTCGTATATCGGGGCAGAACGGTGCGCTAGCAGCCGTTGTCAAGGGGAAACGTGCGCGCGGCGGAACCTGGTCAAGGGGTGCGGCGCGGCGCGGTCCAGGGGTTGGTCAAGGGGTCGGCCACCTTCCGCGCACCCGCCCACTCTTACGCTTCGTGACCGGAGACGGCGATGCCCCCGGTGCACCCGATGCACCGCACCGAGCGCACCAAGTGGACCGCCCGATCCGCACCACCGTGGTCTCCACTCGCCTCCGTGCACGGGCCCGCGGCGCGTCCGCTCATCCCTGGCGGCGACCCCGCGCGGTGCGCCGCGGGTTCGGCCGGCCGCCGGGGTACTGCCGGGAGCGGGAGCGGTGCCGGGCGGGTGGCGGATTCGGCGACGGGTACAGCGCCGTGCGCAGCCGGGCGGCGCCGGCGAGCTGCTCCAGGCGCTTGCGCTGCTCCGGCGAAAGGTGCGGCGGGCTCGGGGCAGCCATGGGGCCTCCGGCTTGAGGGGGCGGTCCCTGGCACCCTCTCCGCTCCCGGGTGGCTTCGGGGGTGGGTGGCCGGTCGCCTCCCGGCGCCTGGCGCGGTGACTTCGTCGTCCGTCCCGCCGTGCGGGCCGCACGGCGGGTCACGGCCGGAGGCCCTGGCCTTGGCCGGGGTCGGGCTGCTGGCGCTGCTGCTCGTGCTCCTGGCGGCGGCCGTCGACCGGATTGGCCGGATTGGCGGCCGGGGCCTGTCGGTCCTCCATGGTGCGGCGGCGGGTGTCGGCGGTGCGGGTGAAGGCGGCGAGCCGGTCCAGGTTCTTGGGTGTGCGCAGCCAGGTCGCCGGGTCGGTCGTGCGGCCCTCCAGGTACTCCTCGGGCATCGCGGCCTGCTGGTGGGCCTGGATGGCAGCGGCCCGCTGGGCCGGGGTCAGGGCGGTGTCCCGGCCCGGGTGGTCGACGGCGTGGGGAGCGGACGTCGTCTCGCCTTCGAGGTCGCGGTGTTCGGCGGGTGCGGAGACGGCCGAGGTCGTCGTCGCCTCGGTGGTGGTGGCGGTGTCGGCTCGGATGCGGGCGTCGCGGATCGCGGTCTGCACGGCGAGGCTGGCGACCCTGGCTCGCTCGTAGCGGCTGGACTCCCGCGGCGGCGTGCCTTCGGCGGGGGCGATCCACCACCGGTTGGGCACCGGGAAGTCGGCGGTGTAGGTGATCCGGTCCGCCGCCGGCGCTTCCCGGCCGGTCTTCGTGACCGTGTGACGGCGGGAGTACCGGAGCAGGGCCCGGTGGGCGATGTAGTCGTCCAGGCCGCGGGTGAACTCGCGGCCGCGCAGCGTCTCCAGCAGGTGCCGGCGCGCTTCGGCCAGGATGTGGCGCCGGGAGAACTTCTCGCGCACGGTGAAGACGACCGCGGCGACATCGACGGCGGCGAGCATCACGTCCACGGTGGGATCCACCCGCGCCCGGATCGTCGCTCCGGCTGCCCGGCACCGGTCCAGGAGGCCGTCGATGAGCTGCCGGCCGAAGCGGAGGATCGCGGAGGCGCGCCACCACGCGAGCAGCTGCTGAAGCGGCTTCGGCTTCTTCTTCGCGGGCCGGGTCTCCTGCGCCGCCCACCAGCCCAGTTGGTGACGGCCGCGCTCGCCGGGCAGGTGCCCGTGGTCCTTCACGTACTGGTCGGTGAGCACCTCCAGGGCGTCCTCGATGCGCTGGCGGCGGGACGCCGACCAGGTGATGAGGTCCTCGGGCACTGCGGCGATCTCCATGACCGGACGAAAGCCCGGCGTGACCTCGCGCGGCACGGTCGCCAGCCCCAGGGTTTCGCACACCTCGGTCGTCATCGCCAGGGTGTAGAGCGTCCCGGCGGCCACCACGTTCTGGTAGAGGCGGTAGGTGTCCAGAGCGCCCCAGACCGGACCGCCGCCGGAGCCCGGGCGCTGGACGCGGTTGAGGATCAGGCAGTGCTCGTGCAGGAGCGGCAGCCCGTCGCGGTTGTCGAAGTGCCGGAAGGCGGCGACCACGAGCGCGGGTGTCTTCGCGCGGCCGCGGCCTGACGCCCACCGGGTCTCGGCAACCTCATCCTCCAGCCAGCGCAGCGCCGTGGCGACGGCCCGCTCGTGGGCCCGCTCGATGACCCTGCGCACGGTGGTGTCGCCCAGCGCCCACAGCACGACCAGCGACGCCTGCGGCCGGAAGGTGAAGTCCATGCCGAGCAGCGGCGTCTGCTTGCGTACCTCGACCTCCTCGATCGGCTGCCCCAGCACCGTCAGCCGGCGGGCCGTGGCCGCGTCGACGCCGTCGTCCAGGAGGCCGCACTCGATGCGGTCGGCGTCCGGGTGCCGGCCCTCGCCGAACAGCAGCTCCAGCTGACGCTCGGACACCTGGCCGCCCTCGGTGAGCCCCAGCGCACGCAGACCACGCCCCAGCCACCGTCCCGGTGGGAGCCCGGCCAGCTCCTGGGCGTCCTTCAACGACTGGCCGACCGGGCGGCGGCCGTCCCCGACCGCGACTCCGCGTATGTAGTACCGCCACGCGTTACGCCTCTGGATCTTCGCGACACTCAGCATCGCCACAGCACACACCGGCTCTGACCTGCGAAAAAGCGCGACCCCTTGAGGCGGGAGGGTTCACCGGAACTTCACGGCCGATCCCGCTCGGCGGGCATCCGCAGCGATGCCGTGCCCGCCCGGCGGACACCACCAGGGCCATGTAAATGCTGCGCGGCCACCAGTCACACGCGCCTCACCAACGCCGAAAACCGCCAGAAGACGACTTCACCGTCAACCAGCGCACATCTACGTACCGCTCTCCCACCCGGCGGCCAAAGGCGCCGCGCCCCGCGCCACGTCACCGACTCTCCGCCCCCGGCAGTGCCGGGGGCTTCTCGCTGCCTGGAGGACCGACGTGCCGACCTACGAGGCCACGCCTCGCTTCACCGCCGACTACCACCGCCTCACCCCTGAACAGCGCCGCCGCTTCCGCCAGACCGTGGCCGCCTTCGTCGAGGACCTGCGCACCGGCCGCTTCCGCGCCGGCCTCCGTGTGAAAGGCGTGCAGCGTGCTCACGGGGTCTTCGAGCTCACGTGGGACGGCGACGGCCGCGCCACGTGGTCCTACGGGGAGGAGATAGTCCACGGGGCACAGCACATCGTCTGGCGGCGCATCGGCGGGCACGAGATCTTCACCGGCCCGTGACACGCCCACGAACCGCGAAGTGCCTGTGCAACAAACCGTCCCCAAGTGTTCCCGGCCGGGGTTATCCACAGGCCGGAACGTGATCGGCAGTTCCTTCATACCCTGCTGCCCGAGTCGGTCACATGGGGGTGTGCGGGATGCGGTACGGCGTGGTGGTGGAAGAGCTCGCGGTCGAGGTCATGGCGCAGCTGCCAAACGACCTGGCCCGGCAGGAGGTGATGGCGCTCGTGGAGGTCGTCCGGATGGATCCGCGCGTCTGGCCCGATGTCCGCGATCCCGGCTCGGTGGAGGAAATCCGGGAGGCGTTCGGGCGGCGGTGCTGGATCCAGTACATGCCGCACACTGGAGCGATCGAGGTGCGGGACATCGGGTGGGCGGGCTGATACGGGTCAGCGCCGGAGCGGTGCTCCTAGATGCCGCGGACCGCATCGTCAGCTCAGTCACGGTGGCGCTGTGCGCCGGCGCCGAGGGGCCCACCGTACGCGCGCTCGTGCGCAGCGGAGGCCCTCGGACCCGCCCCTGGCCGACCTGTGCGGCAGACTCCTGCCGTGACCACAACGCAGCCGCGGCGCGCCCTCGGCCGAGGACTCCGCACCCTCATCGCCCCCGCTCCCGAGCCGCCCGCCGCCGAGCCGGCACTGGACTTCTCCGCCGGTGCTGCACCGGGCGTCGAGGAACACGCCGACGCCACGGCAGAGGCGGCCTGCCGGCTCGCCGAGGCCGCGCACCCAACGGGCTGGAGCGCCGTCGCCGTCGAGGATGCCGTGGACGCGATCGACACCCTCGTGGAGGCACTCTCCACCCTTGACCCGCACTCCGCACGGCTCCTCGCCCCGATCACGGAGGCGACTGCCGCGCTGCTCGAACACCTCGCGCGGTCCCAGGGCGACGACCAGACCGCCGTGGTCGCTGACGTCCCCATCCGGCGACGTCGGCTCGGACCCGGCCGCCAGCACGAGGACGGGAGGGGATAGCCGCGTCAGGTCTTTGGGGTTACCTCGTTCCTTCGCCGCGGCCGCTCGGTTTGCTCCTCTGTGGGTCAGCGGTGCCTCAGCGCCGCAGCCAGCGGTGGAGGAAGCCCTTGCCCTTCTTGGTATTCGGCGGTCGGTGCTGCGGAGGCTCCTCGGGCGGGACAGAGAGCGGCGAGGGCGGTGTCCTGGGCATGGGCGGGATCGGGGGAGCCGGCGGCGCGGGTGGGGCGGGAGGCGGAGCCGGGCGCGGCGAGGGATTCTGCTCCGTCGTCGGGTTCTCCGCAGGGCTCGCTGGCGTGGTGGGCGCGGCTGTCGGCGGTGATGTGTCCCGGCGGCTTGACGGCGTCGTCGTCGCGGGCGCTGTGGTGGTCCTCGGGTCCGTGCCGCGGTCGGGTGGGGGCTGGACCTCGTTTCGTACGGGAGGCTTCGGGCGCGCCGGCCGGGGAGGGCGGGGCGTGGTGACGGCGGGCGGTGTTCTGGGGGTACTGATGCGGCCGGTTGCCGGGTCGGTGGTCCAGTAGGCGAGTTGCCAGTGGGCTCGTGGCCAGAGGACCAGGTGGTGGTCGCCGCCGTGGGAAGGGGTCCAGATCTTCCAGGGGACGTCGGGGGCGGCAAGGGCCAGGACGTGGGTGCCGATCGTGAGCGGCGCGAGGAGTTCGGGGTGGTCGCTGCGCAGGTAGACGTCGGCGCGCGGACTTTGGCCGGGGCCGGTGGGGACCTTGGCGGCGATCCGGCGCCAGGGCTGACCGTGGCGGCTGGTGCCGGCGGCCAGGACGGTGCCGACGACGGCGACGGGGTGATCGGCGGGGCCGGGCCGCAGGCGCCGGTAGAGGGCTCCCAGCGTGGTGGGGTCGGGTCCGTAGCTGAAGCGGGTCCAGGGGATGGGGTGTCCGGTGTAGCGGACGGTGAACTGCCTCGCCGTCGCGGGCGCGTTCTCGTACAGCGCCAGGAACTTGGCGATGCGCGCCGCACTGGTCACCGCGGGTGCCAGGGACGGCTGCCGGCTGACGACCTCGCGGCGTACCGGCCGGGCCGGCGGCGGCTGCAGCGGCGCGCCGGGCGCAGGCAGCAGGGCGCGCTTGCTGTTGGTGGTCTCGGTGATGACCAGGCGCAGCTCCAGGCGGTCGCCGTCGACCTCCGCCAGGCCGCCCGAGTGCCGGGCGATGTCCACCAGCGTCTCGACGGGCCGCAGCGGGCAGCCGGGGCGGTGCTCCGCCTTCCTCTCGGGCTGCCCCGGCTCGCGCTTCTCACTCTGGAGCGCGAAGTGCGCGGAGACCGTGTAGGGCTTGCCGTTCTTGGAGGTGCTGGCGTGCTCGGGCACGGCGCGCACCGGGTGGTGGCAGTGCGGGCAGGAGAGCTTGCCGGTGTACGGCTTGGGCACATCGTTGAGCTGGCTTGCCGATATCAGCTTCTCGGTCCCGTCGTCCCAAGCCTGCTGCATCCGGAAGCTGTTGTCCCCCACCCCGATGACCTCCGCTCGTCGCCTCTCCCCCGCAGCGCCCACCCTAGATCGGCTGTCGAGCGTCAGCCCGCCGCAGGAACTACTCCGGCGACAGGGCCGCCCCGCCGTGCCGGAGCTCCGTCAGCCACGGTGGCGGTTCGGGCCACGCAGCGGGCGCGCACGCCGTAGGGTCCGGCCATGGGCGACTTCTACGTGCCGCACGCCTTCTCCCACATCGACGCGCACCCCGATCCGGTACGGCTGGTCAACTCGCTGTACCGCCTGCGAAGCGAGCCGTTCTTTGCCTCCTACAAGCAGCGCCTGCGCGAACTGCTGCAGGCACGGCCTGGCCAGAGGTTTCTCGATGTCGGGGCCGGGACCGGGGACGCCGTCCGGGAACTCGCCGCCCACACCGGCGCCGAGGTCGTCGCCTGCGACCTGTCCCAGACCATGTGCGCCGAGATGAAGCACGCCGGCGTGCGGCAGGTAGCCGTCGCCGACAGCCACCGGCTGCCGTTCAAGGACGCGGCGTTCGACGGGGCATGGGCGGACCGTGTCCTCCAGCACGTCGCGGACCCCGGCCGGGCGCTGGGCGAGATGCTGCGCGTCGTCCGCCCCGGGGGCCGCATCGTCGTCTGCGACCCGGACACCGCGACCCAGGCCCTGAACATCGAGGACCACCGCCTGGCCGCGAAAGTCCTGGTCCTGCGCCAGACGACCAGCATCCGGCACGGAACCTTCGCCCGCCGGGTGCCCGGCCTCCTCACCGCCCGCGGCCTGCTCGACGTCGAGGTCGAGCCACGGACTCTCCTCGTCCGCGACAAGCACACCGTCGACGGCACGATGGGCATCCGCGACTGGGCCGACACCTTCGCCGACCTCGGCCACCTCGACCGATCCGAGGCTCAGCGATTCAACGCGCTCCTAGACGAAGCGATCGAGAGCGGCCGATTCCTGTACTCCGTCACCTACTTCCTCACCTCCGCCACCGTCCGGTAGGGGCCGGGGGTGTCATGCATTCGACCGGTTCGCCCGCCTAACCGGGCTGCCGCAGGGGCCCCGGCGGCGAACGCCTTGCCAGGACGCGTAGGTCGCCGCCCCTCCGCAGGGTCTCGGGTCGGCCGGCGCCGCGGTCTCAAGCTCGGCTACACGGAGCGCAATGACGGGTGACCGTCCGAGGTCAACCGCGACGACGTCCCTTCAGGTCACCGGGTCGCTGTACGTCCTGGCCTGTGTCCGGTACATGGCCGCGTATTCGCCGTCCAGTTCCATCAGGGTCTCGTGGGTGCCCTCCTCGATGAGGTGTCCGTCGTCGAGGACGATGATGCGGTCGGCGTTGCGGGTGGAGCCGAGGCGGTGGGTGATCAGGACGACGCTGCGGCCTTCGCTCAGGGTGCGGATGCGGTCGTAGACGGCTTCCTCGCCGCGGGGGTCGAGGGCGGCGGTCGGCTCGTCGCAGATGAGGAGCTCGGCGTCCGCGCGGTAGAAGGCGCGGGCGCCGGCGATGCGTTGCCACTGGCCGCCGGAGAGGTCGCGTCCGCCCCACCAGGACGGGGCGAGGTTGGTGTCCAGGCCGTCGGGGAGGGCCTGGAGGACGGTGTCGGCGCCGGAGGCGTGGGCGGCGGCCAGCACGGCTTCGTCGTCGCCGGGTCCTTGGCCGAGGGTGATGTTCTCGCGGGCGGTGACGGGCCAGCGGGCGAAGTCCTGCGGCAGCATGGCCAGTCGGCTCCATGCCTGGTCGGGGTCGACGTCGGCGAGGCTGATCCCGTCCCAGGTGACGGTGCCGGTGGTGGGGGCGTACAGGCCGGCAAGGACCTTGGCCAGGGTGGATTTGCCGGAGCCGTTCGCGCCGACGACGGCCAGGACTTCGCCGCGCCGGATGCGGACGCTGACGCCCTGGAGGGCGGGGTGGGAGGCGCCAGCGTAGGTGAAGGACACGTCGCGCGCTTCGATGACCTCGAGGCGGCGGGCCAGGGGTGCCTGGGTGAGCGGGGTGGGGGTGCGGGCGGCGGCGTCGGTGAGGAAGTCGGTCCAGTCTCCGAGGTAGAGGCCGGTCTTGTAGGCGCCGTTGACGCCGGTGACGAGCTGGGTGAGCAGGCGCTGGCTGGTCTGGACGGCGATGACGGCGGTGCCGGCCGCGGCGAGCGGGACGCGGCCGGTGGAGGTCAGCCAGATCAGGGTGGCGTAAACACCGACGGTGCAGGTCCCGGCGAGGGCGTCGCCCGTGATCAGGTAGCGGGCGCTGGTTCTGCCGACCCGCGCGGCATGGTCTTCGAGGCGTGCGGTGACCGTGGTGAACCGGTCGAGGAGCCAGGTGCGCATGGTCCCGGCGCGGACTTCGAGGGCGGTGGGGCGGCCGGAGGTGTGGAACATCCAGGTGTGGCGCAGGCGGCGGTCGGCCAGGACGTGACGGTCGGCGAGGTAGGCGGTGCGGGCGGTGCGGACGGCAGCCCAGCCCCGGGGGAGCACGGCGAGCAGGAGCAGCGGCATCAGCAGGGGGTGGAGGAGGGAGAGGACGCCGGCGGCGGCGAGGAGTCCCATGAAGGTGGTGAGGACGGTGGTGAGGTTGTCGACCATGAGGTGGGCGTCTTTGGCGGCGCGGCTGGCGGCTTCGGACTGGTCGCACCAGGCGGGGTCGTCATAGGCGGCGAGGGGGACGCGGGTGGCGGCGTCGAGGTAGCGGCGCTCGGCGATGCCGTCGACTTTGGGGCCGATGCGGGCGGTGGTGGCGACGGTGAGCGCGCTGATGACCGAGCGGGCGCTCGCGGCGGCGCCGATCAGGATCAGCGAGGGGACGGCCGCGCGCAGCCGGTCCGCGGTGGCTCCGGAGGCGAACAGCGGTGCCAGGACGCCGGCGGTGGCGTGCAGCCCGGTCGCGGTGAGGACCCCGGAGAGCACTTGCAGTGCGGCGGTCAGGAGGAAGGCGCGCCGGTCGGCGGCCCAGGCCAGGCGGAGGGCGGTGGTGGAGAGGGTGGGCAGGCGTCGGGCGATGGTCAGGAAGGAGTCGTCGAGCGCGTGGTCGTGGCGTTCGGCGCTGACGGTGTACTGCGGCAGGGGCTCGGTCGTGGGACGGCGGCGGCGCGGCCAGGGCAGCAGGGTGCGCCGTGGCCGCGCCGGGATGGGGGGTTGGGGGTCGGTTGAGGTCGTCACGTCCGGCGCAACGACTCACCCGAACGGGTGGATGTGGTGGCGAAGGGTGGCGAATGTTTGTGCGGCCCTACACGCGCAGGGCTGGCGTGTAGGGCCAGGCGCGGTCCGCTTCGTCCTGTCCGATGACGGCATCGGCCGTCTCGATCCAGGCGTGGGCGGCAGCGGGCGCGAACCGCGCTCCGAGGACCCAGTGGATGCGGCGGCGGCGCAGCAGGGCCGCGAGGAACGCCCCGAGGCTCTCCTCGAAGCATGCGGCGCGGCCGGGCCAGGCGCGGGCGGCGCGGTGCACGGCGGCGAAGACCGCGTCGGCCTCCTGCGGTGTGGCGGGCGGCAACGGCAGTCGGGCGGCGGCCCGGGCCACGGTGATGACCGTCCGGACGGGGAGGATGCGCAGCAGGACGAGCGCGGCGGCGAGACCGGTGATGCCGGCCAGGCGATCCGCCGTCTTCGGCGGCATGCCGGGCGGGGCGAAGCGGATGGCGCCCGGCGCCGGGACGGGCGTCGGCGCGCTGGTGGCTGGGTCGAGGCGGGCGGCGGCGAAGGACTGGGTGAGCAGGACGAGGTCGGCCTGCACCTGCCCGGGGTCGGCGCCGCGACCGGTCCAGTGCGCGGTGAGCTCCTTGATGGCGGTCTCCGCGGGGATGCCGTCGGCGAGGAGCTGCCACAGGGCGGCCCCGGTGGGGTTGAGGAACACCCACCGTCCGTGCGCGCGGCGGATGTCGAGGAGCGCGGCCCCGCCCGGGGTGATGGCGGTGGTGTAGAGGCGGTGGCTCACGGGCATGGGACGTCCTCTTCGTCGCGCTCCCACCAGGTGTGCCGGGCGGTGTCGAGCAGGGTGAGCCACAGCTCGGTGACGACCAGGGCGTGCAGGCCGGCCAGCGGAGCGGGCACGCCCTGGACGGCGCGCTCGAGGTCCTCCAGCACCCGGCGGAGGTCGAGCAGGCCCGCGCGGGCGAGCGCCGAGCCGCTGATGATGCCCCGCAGGGCGGGGGCGTGACGGCGCAGCCCGGCGTAGACGCTGGAGGAGAACGTGGTCTTCGTGGGCCGGTGCAGGAGGAAGTCGGGGACCAGGCCGTCGAAGACCGTGCGGGCGAGCGCCTTGTAGACGCCGGGCCGTATGCGCTCCCCCGGTGCGATCGCCAGGGCCGCGTCGACGATGGCGGTGTCGAGGAACGGGGCGTGCAGCGGGATGCCCCAGCGGATGCGGGCGATGGTGTCGAAGGTGGCGTGGCCGTCGGCCATCAGCTCCAGGCCCAGGCGCTCGTGCAGTCGCGCGGGCGAGACGTATGGGTCGGCCTGGGCGGCGCGGGTCTCGACCAGGACGGACAGCGCCCGCCGGCCGCCGCGGGTCAGCCAGGGCGCTGAGCCGGTGGTCGAGCACCAGCGCATCGCCTCCCAGGGCGTCGCCCCGTACGGCCGCCCTGCCGCCGGGGGCCGGCCAAGGGAGGCCGCCAGGGCGGCGAGGGCCTGCGGGTAGCCGGTGGCCGCGGTGCGCAGCAGCTCGCCCCACATCCGGTGCACGCTGCTGCGCCGGGCCCGGGCGTAGCCGGCTGCCCGGCGCAGCGCCTCGATCCTGTGCCCGGCGAGGTAGAGGTCGACGGGGTGGCTGCGGACGGCGTCCAGGACGTCGTCGCCGCCCCGCCCGGTCAGGTGCGCGCTGCTGCCGTGGGCGATGACGGGCGCGAGCTGGGCGTCCTTGAGGGTGAGCAGGCCGAGCGTGAACGACGGCGTGTCCGTACGGGGCAGCTCCGCCGTGTCCTCCAGGCCGGCGAAGTGACCGTCGCCGTCCCGGCCGTTGACGACCCGGTGGGTGATCCCCGGGAGCGTGTCGGCGAGGCGGCGGGCGTAGCGGGGATCGTCGTCGTCGGCCAGGTGCGCGTCGGTGTAGGTGACGGCGAGCAGCGGCCGGCTCGTGGCCGCCAGGCACGTGATGCTGCTGCTGTCGATGCCGCCGGACAGGTCCGCCGACAGCCGGCCGGCCGCCTGCGCGCGGCGCCCCACCGCTGCCTGTAGTGCTGCCCGCATCCGTTGCCCGCCTTCCCCGGGCGAGAGGGACGGGACGGTCTCGCGGGCCGGGGTGGTGCGGGCGGGGCCGTGATCGGGCAGGGCGAGAGCGTGGCCGGGCGGCACGCGGCGCACGCCGTGGAAGAGGCTGTGGTCGGCGAGGATGTCCACCCCGGTGAGCATGAAGGAGCCCAGCAGCAGCGACAGGTCCGCCTGGGCGCCGGTCACCGCAGCCAGGGGCACGGCTGCCGTGGCCCACAGCACCTGGCCGTCGAGCGGCAGCCAGTACACGGTCATCGCCCCGGCCTGGTCCCCCGCCACCCGCATGCCGTCCTGGGTGCGGGCCACCGTCAGGTACGAGCCCGGCAGCCGCGTCGCGCGCGCGAAGTCCCCCCGCTCCAGCGCCGCTACGGCGCCCGTAAGCTCCTGCTGCGTCGCCAGGCAGCAGCCCGCCGTCACCAGGACCGCGCCGCCCGGCGAGCTTGCCGTGCGCACTTCCCCGGCCTCGTGGCCGGACGCCCATATCCGCGTCCCGGGCAGGCCCTTGATCTCCCGCCCGCCGCGCAGCCGCACACCGCCGCCCCGATTTCCAGGGCCATGCCGTCCAGCGATCAACCGCACCGTCTCCACCTCGCCTTTCCGCTCGTAGACGCGACAGCGCCCGGGAGGGCTCGAAGCCAACTCCCGGGCGCCGGATTTCACTCACTCACCCGCCAGGCCGGGTCACTTCCAGTACTGGGTGTCGTCCGCCTCGTCGTTGCCCGCCGTGCCGAGGGTGACCTCGGTGACGGTGCCCAGCACGGTCAGCGTCGGCGCGATGTACTCGTCGGCCTGCTTGATGAACTCCATGGCGTCCTCCAGACGTCGTTGTCTCGGAGGGAACCGCCGCCCACTGGTCCGGGCTTGAAGGCGGCTCCCGATGGTGTGTTGCTGCCTCCATGTCATCGCAGCAGACGGCCTCTTCCCAGAGCCGGAGTTGGGCTCTTACCAGGAGTGGATCTGGGACGAACCCGGGATGCCCTTGGAACGTCAGTCCGACTGCAGCAGATCGAGCACGGCCTGGTGGTAGACGTCGTAGACCTGCGGCAGCTCGGCCAGGCTGGCGCGCTCGTCGATTCCGTGGAGTCCCTCGTACGGCACGCCAAAACCGGCTATGGCCGGGATGCCCTTCTTGGCGAGCAGGTTGCCGATGTTCGACGGGCCGGCGACCTTCGACCGCACTCTCAGGCCCGCTGAGACAGCCGCATCGAGCAGGGCGGCGGCGGGCTGCTCGTCCTCGGCCAGCCGAAACGGCGGCCAAGCAGTGATCGACGTGATCTGAGTCGGGCGCGGGGCGGGCATCTGGGCATCGAGCTCGGCGACGGCCTTGCGGACGAGGACTTCGGCGTCATGGGCGTCGAACGTCGGCACGGTACGGATGTCGACGTTGAGGTCGCACCGGGCGGGGGTGACCGAGAAGCCCTCGCCGCCATGAAAGGAGGTGACCGACAGTTTCGGCGACAACGGGAATCCCGAGGTACTGTCCGCGCTGGGAAGTTCGGCAGCGTCCAGGAGACGGACGAGATGGGCGGCACGGGAGATCGCACCCACCACAGCTCTGCTGGAGCCGGAGTGCCCAGAGGGGGCGTGCACGGTGATGGTGGCGCGCCACAGGCCGCGGCCACCGACCACGACCTCGCTCATCCCCGGGTAGCCGATCATCACCCCGGCCGGTCGCGTCGCGGCGGCGTCGGCGAGGTAGGCACGGGCGCCCCCGAAGTTGCCGGTGTGCTCGTCGGCGTCCAGCAGCACGGCGAGCCCGCCGCACAGATCATCAGCGCGAGGCGCGAGGTCGGCGGCGATGTGGCAGAACATCGCCGCGGCGAGCTTGGAGTCGGCTGCGCCCCGGCCCAGCAGCCAGCCGTCCACCACCTCCCCTGAATCCGGCGGGAACGACCAGGCGGACTCGTCCCCATACGGGGCGGTGTCCACACAAGCGTCCAGTGCCCACCAGGAGCCAGACCGGCCACCGGGGATCTCCACCAGCAGACCCACTTGGTCCCCAGCGCTGTCGTGCAGACGCCGGTGCGGGAGGTCACGGGCGGCGAGCCAGTGCTCCAGCACGCCCAGGACGGGCTCGTAGCCGTCGATCCCGCCTCGGCTCGGCCGCCGGATCAGCTCCTGGGCGAGCTCGACCACGGAGGCCGTGCGGGCCTTGGCCTGCTGAAGATCCATGCCTTCCCCCACCACATCAGCTCGGCTGTACCGGTAGCGCGCGGACGGCGCCGATCGTCTCCACCGGCCGCGCCGAGGCACACGCCTCCCGCCCATGGTGGACCAACCCCACCGCTGCCTCGCGACCAAGCCGGACGCCGCAGTCGAACCCGTCCGCACCGTGGAAGGACGGCAACGGCACCACCGCGGCGGCCTCGGAGGCGATGAAGAAGCGCTCCAGGGCCTGGGCCGGTTCAACGAGTCCCAGATGCAGCGTCTTGACACCGTTACGGCGCGTGGCCGGATCACGCAGCTCCAACAACCGGACCAAGTGGTCAGCCAGCGCCCGATGACGCGGCGGCCCGTACAGCACCCGGTAGTGGACCAGATCCGGGTGCTGGGCCACCGCCGTCTCAATCGCCGCCAAATATGCCTTCTCTCGGCTCCGGGACCCGGTGACGACCAGTTGCTCACGCGCATCGGCGGCAACTCCGACCATTGCCTCGACCAGGTCCGTCCAGCGCGTGAGCACCTCGACGACCACCGAGGTACCGGAAGCCTCCAGCACACTGGCGGCCGCACCGTCCTGGTGAGCGAACAACACCTCCGAGCGCTCGCGGTACAACGCGCACAACCCGGCCCGGTTCCGCTTCCCCGTACGACGCCGGCCCGACTCCCAGGCACTCACCAGACTCGCGTCCGCCGCGCCCCCAGTGATCACGTTCAGGGCATCGGCCGCCTGCTCCAGCGTCATGTTCCGCGCAAGCCGGGCCCGTTTGAGCGCCGAATCCGTACCACCGGCTACGTCCACGGTCATCCCTCCTCGACCGGCATCCAACCCGGGTCTCCCCCACCTTCCCGTAGGCCAGCGGGACTGCCTCAGGCTTGGTACCGAGTGAACCGGCATCGGGCTGGCGGGGACAGTGCCGGGGCGTGTGCCAAGCCGTCTGCCAAAGCAACAGCCCTCACTCGGGCGGGGCGTCCCACAGGGCGAGGACCTCGGCAGCTTCTGGCACATGGCGGTGATGCCGCAGGGCAGCGACGACCACGTCGCCGCGTTCGGCCGCGCGCGTGGACGGCACCGAGGCCGCCATGGCGAACATGCGGTTGGCCTGCGCGGCGGCTTCCTCCATCTCGTTCGCGTCCAGCAGCGCCGTGACCAGCCAGGACGTGTACAGGGCGTACTCGCGCACGTGGGTCGGGTCGTAGCCGACCAGTACGCCGCGCAGCAGCGGCTCCGCCGCCGCCCTGTCCGCCTCCCGCGGCCGCAGTACCCACCGGGTCGAAGCAATGCTCCTTTCCCGCCGCGCCCGGCCCCGCGCCCACCAGAAGAACGCCGCCGCCTTCACCGACCTCGACCGCGCCGCCGGCCTCCTGGCCACCGCCGACCGCCACCAGGGCGACGCCCCCGAATGGGTCGCCTGGTTCGACCAGAGCGAACTCCTCGGCGCCCAGGCATCCACCCACCTCGACCTCGGCGAGCCCGCCCGCGCCGAGCAGCTCTTCAGCCAGACCGCCCGGCTCTTCCCGGACGATCGCGTCCGCACCCAGGCCCTCTTCCTCGCCCGCCAGGCCAATGCCCAGTGGCGGCAAGCGGACCCGGAGCGCGCCTGCGCCACCGCCCATCGCGCCCTCGACCTCGCCGAGGAGATCAGCTCCCACCGGGCCGCCGGCCCGATGCGGGATCTGGCCGCCAGCATGCGCACCCACACCGCCATCCCGACCGTGAAGGACCTCCGCGAACGCGTCCGGACCACCCTGGCCGCCTAGCAGCGCTGGAAGGCGCCTCGGGCGGTGCGGAATCGCCACCTCCTGCGTGTTCGTCGCTCTCGGCCGGGTCACTCCAGGAGGAGGTACTCCCGCCACGCGGGCGCGAGAACCCGGTTCAGTCCCTCGACGGCGGCCGGTCCCCAGCGGTGCGTCGAATCCGCGTAGACATCCTCCGGCAGGTACCCCTCCTCGGAAGGACTGTTGTCGATCGCCAGTGCCTGCCACCGCACGGAGACCGGGTCGTCGCGATCACCGAGATCATGCCCCAGGGCCCGGATATGTGCCTCCCATCGCGCCGCGACGCCCGTGTCGGACTCGCCGGCACGGCGGCGCAGGAGCTCCTCTACCTGGGCGCGGGTGACTTGGTCGACGGTGATGTCGTGTTCCCGAGCGAGGATGTACAGAGCGGTGGCCAAGGCGGCGCCGCCGTCGGCCCACTCACCGTCACCTCCGCTGTAAGGGCCTTCCCCTACCTCCAGCACAGGACGGAGAAGAGCGATGGCGCGGGTCCATGCGGCTTGCCACTGGGCGGGGCCGCCTGCCCCTTGCCACTCCTGGAGTTGAGCCAGAGTTCGTGTCATGCCCCCATCCTGCCTACCCCGGGGCGCCCGCGGGTCTGTGGAACCGGCCCTGTAACCGGGCCCGCCAGGCTGTCGTTGATCGCCGGGCGGGTGGCCATGGCTCCGGCTACGGTGCCGGAGCCGAGCAGCCGTCAGGGAGGGGCCGGCCGTCAGGGAACAGCTGCTCGTTGCCACCCGGTCCTGACCCGCCAAGGTGCCGTAGTGGCTCTCCTCGGCACCGGATCGGCACGGCCGGACAGGCTGGGTACCACCACGGATCCGACCCGGCTAGGGTCCGCACATGCCTGCCACCCCGCTTGTCGATCACGCCGCCCTGCTGCGCTCCAGGACCTTGAACTTCCTGCGTGGTCCGCTCAGTCGATCCCTATGGGCGGATCTGGCCGCCGAGGGGCACGCGTGGACGATGCCGACCGCCTGGACGGCGCTGCCGCGCAAGCAGTGGGTCGAGCACCTCGTGACAGCGGAGGCGCGTCGGGTGGCCAGTGGTGTGACGTTCGCACTCGACGCTCAGGTCGTCGAGGCGGTACGGGCCGTAGCTGCCGACCGGACGGTCCGGCTGCCGTTTATCCCTGAAGTCCTCCCCGCGCCGAGCGGCATGCTCGTTGCCGAGGCTCCGCTCCACACCCTCGATACCGATGGTGTACCGGTCATCGCGGCCACATGGGGTCCGGCCCTGGAGGGGTTCGCGCCAGGCGTCCATCTGACCTGGTGGTCCGCCTGCCCCGACGACCTCGACGACACCCAGTGGCCCCTTTTCCCCGACTTCGACCTGCATCTTCCTTTTGCCCCGGTCATCGACTCACGGCTCTGGCGGGACGAGCAGCCCGTGGGCCTGGAGCACTCAATGGCGCCGCTGCGGACGGTCGTCGCCGCCTGGTATGCCCTCTCGCATCGAGCCGTGACCGTCTGCGAGCAGCGGCCCGAGGCGTCACTGGGTCGGGCGCTCGCAGCCCAGAAGGCCAAAAACCGCGGCGTTCGGACGGCCACGGCCACGTCCCCGGCCGACGTGCGGAAGGCGGTCTCCGATGCCGCTACGACGCGGGCCGCCGAGATCTTGGAGAAGTCTGGTGGGGAGCTCACGGGCCACCAAGAGCCGGCAGCGCTTCCCAGCTCACCGTACGGCGCGTTCCCGCCCGAGCACGACCACGAACTCGATCCGGCACGCCGGCGGATCGCCAGCCTGTACCGGGAGGGGGCCAGCCGCCTGCACCGTCTCGAGACCGAGGCCGCCCAGGTCTACCCGGGGGTGTTTGAGTACCTCTCGGAGCTGCACGCTGCGAACACCGGCTCGTGGAACCCGTGCTGGGTGCCGAGCGTCCAGACCGCCGCGTGGCTGGTCCGCCAGCACGGAGCACCACTGAAGCAGGCGGGGTGGGATGCTCCACGCCTTACCGCTCTCGCGGCCTGGCGCGCCGCGGGGCGACACGCGCTGCTCCGGCCGGCTTGGATGCCGCCGCATGCGCCAGAGGATCCGGCACCGGTGGAGCTCGCCGGACCGTTGCCTGCCCCGGGTCTGGGGCTGCTGGTGGAGGACGGTGCCAGCCTCGTGGTGATGCTCGCCTACGTCGACGAGCACAGCTGCGGAGTGCCAGAGGTGGTGCTCGTCCACGACAAGGGGGACCCCGCGAAGTCGTCCTTCCGGGACCTGACCAAGCTCACCCTCATCCTCGACGGCAGACCGGGCCAGACGCTCACCGAAGCGGTCCGCCGGACACAGCACGCCTACGACCAGGCCGCAGAGGCCAACGGCACCGCCGTTCACCCGACCGACGACGCAGACTGCAAGAACTTCGCCGCATACCTCGGGTACTTCACCTCGCCGCTGGCCGCCGCCTGCGCCCCCGGCGCCAGCATGACCTCCGCCGAGGATCTGACGGGACGTTCCTCAAGCGCGTCGTGGCCGCCTCGCCCCAGCCTCCTGCCCGAGATGACCCTCTGGCTACCAGGCTCAAGCCCGGCCGAGTAGCCGAGCCCAATCCCAGCCTGCCCCCAGGACCTCGCGCTGGCCCGACTACGGTCCGGCTGCGCCGCCTTCTCGCCTACCCCGCTCCATCAGCGGGGTAGGTAGAAAGATCGCTATTCGGTGGCCACCATGTCGGCGACGAGAATCTCGACCCGCTCGGGCGCAGACCAAGACGTGTACACGGTGAGATCCTCGCCAAGCTCGCCTTCCAGGGCCACGGTCGGCGGTCCACCCGGCGATCCGGGAGCGTCCAGGCGAACTTCGTATCCGTGCGGAGGGCCGGGCGGGACCGTGCGCAGGGCATCGTCCAGCAGCCAGATCGCTCCCATCGCTGTGCCAGTACGCCCCTCAAAATCGCCGCCGGTCACCAGCACCCGTGTCCCACGCCGGTACCCGGCCGGCCGTTCGGCGGTCAGCGCCTCGATGGCCGCGGAGGCGGCCCACCTCGTGCACACCTCGACAGCCGGTAGCTCCGAACCACGGCCGATACCGCGCGGAACGCCGCCCGAGTTGGCTAGCGGCGGCTGAGCAGGCCACCGCCGCGTCAGCCACGCCCACTCCCCCGCCGCCGGCTCGTCCGCGCCTTCGACGTCCAAGCCCAGTTCCTGGCCGAGCTCGTACACCATGTCGGGGCCCTGCTCCAGGTGCCACAGCACGCTGCCGAGGGGTACATCAACAACGTCGACGTCGTGCCGTTCAGCCAGCGCGGCCACGACGACCGTCAGCACGCCGCAGACAGCCCGGTCATCCCAGTTGTTCGCCGGGTATACCAATGACCTTTCCGAGACTGACGCGATGTGATACGCCCGCTCCACCGCCTGTTGCCACTGCACGACCGACTCCCCACCACCCTGGCCTGATTCCGGCCGCCAGCCTATGCGAGGGCGTCAGCTGGCCCCTCTCACTACGGGGCATCGCTGGTCGGTTGCACGGGGAGGCCGGAGCGCATCGGCCTTGCGTCGGGGCCGTTTCGGCGCTCCCCCTCGGCCACTGGCACGTTCGCTTCACCCAAGCAGGCGTTGCTTCAAACCGGACCGCTGGGGGCACCGGAAGCCCGTTCCAGCGTTTCCGCCCTCCCGAGTCGCAACGAAGTCAGCGAGCCCTGGCCCAGCCGCGTTCAGTCCGTTACAGCTGGCCCCGAGCACGTGGCGATCGCACATCCGTAAGCGACTGCGGCCTGGTTTACCGCGGTAAACCAGATCCCTGGATCAAATCGGTCACCGCATGAATGTCCTGGTCAAAACGGAGGCGCAGCTTCTGGCATGATGCCCTCTGCCCGAAGTACCGGAACGATCGGGAAGCAAACGGAGCATCATGCAAACAAGCGTTCATGTCGTGTCGATCGACCCACAGGCGTCTACCGTGTGGTGGGCGAACCGCATTGAAGACCTTCCCTTCGACTTCTCCCAGGAGCACGAGACTCCTGAGAACCTGCAGGTCCTCAAAGACACTGGCGCCAAGGTCCATGTCATCGCCAACCAGAAGGGTGGCGTGGGCAAAACCACCACGACTCTGAACATCGCGGCGGTCGTGGCAGACGTGTTGAAGAACAGCAAGGACGGCCTGCAGCACGTCTTCATCGACACCCCCGGAAGCCTGCAGGACGAAAACCTCCTGCTGGAGGCCCTGAAGTACGCGCACGACGTACTGGTCCCGATGCCTCCGGAGGGCCTCGCCTTCGACCCCACCGCCCGCACCATCCAGAAGGTCATCGAGCCGACCGGCTTGCCCTACACAGTCGTGATCAACGCGTGGGACCCACGTGACGGCACCGCCGACTTGGTGGACACCCAGGCATACGTCGACGCTCAGGGCTGGCCTCGAGCACAAACGGTGATCCGCAGGTACAAGGTCCACACACGCGCGTCAGTCGAAGGCCGCGTCGTCACCCAGTACCCGAAGAACCGGGTCGCCATGGAAGCGCGCGAGGACTTCTACCGCCTCGCGCTCGAGCAGGGATACGGAGGGCGCGCCTGATGGCCGGACGACGCACCAGCCTCGCCTCCCTCGCCGGCCAGAAGGTCGACGACGTCCCCGGCAAGAGCGACCCGCTGCTCCTGACGTTGGCCCTCAACAAGCTGGTTCCGACCCGGTTCAACCCGAGGCGGAACTTCGGGTCCGAGGAAGACCTGAAGGAGTTCGGCCAGAAGCTTGAGAAGCGCCAGCTTCAGCCCGCTGTCGTTGTCTCGCGCGCGGCCTACCTCAAGCTCTGGCCGGAGGAAGCGGATCATGTAGGCACGGCGTCTTACGTCATCGCGAACGGCGAACGCCGATACCGTGCCTCAAGATCAGCCGGCCTGCAGACGCTGGATGTCGTGCACAACGAGGACGTCGCCAAGAGCCGTGCCGACTTTCTCGACGCCATCCTCTCCGAGAACAACGACCGTGAGGACCTCGACCCTATCGAGCGTGCGCTCGGTATCGAGACCATGGTCAAAGAACTCGGCGGCGCCGACCAGGTCGCCGAGTACTACGGCAAGACCAAGGGCTGGGTGAGCCAGCAGCGCAAGCTGCTGAAGCTGACGGACGACTTGCAAGCCCTGGTGTCCGCCGGAGACATTCCAGTGCGTGTAGCCCGGGACATCGCTGGCCTGCCGCACAGCGAGCAGCAAGCTGCCTGGGAGGCTGAGCAGCAACGCCGTGACGCCGCGAAGGCTGCCCCTCGGCAGAGGCGGGCGCCACGGACTCCGGATCCCAAACCAGCTTCCGGGTTTACCGCGGTAAACCAGCGGAAGCAGGTCGAGACCACCCAGGTCACCCCGGCGCCGCAAGGTGTTCCTCCCCAGGTGGCGGCCGAGGTAACGGCCGGGCGGCCTCAGGAGTCAGCCAACACAGGAAGTTCTCAACCACACGTCAAGTCGCCCGCCCTCAAGAGCACTCCCTCTACAGGAGCGGGAATCTCCATCACGATCCCTTCGCGCCAGCCAGCGGATGTGGCGGAAGCCCTCGCCTCACAACTCACGGCGGAGGAGCTCGCTGCCGTAACTGAGCTCCTCCTCGACAAGATCAGCAGCGGCGTCGGCGTCGACAGTCCGGTAGCAACCGCCGAGGCGTAGGCACGGCGGCGGCTCACTCACGGCCGTCGGGAAGGCCGGTGGGCACATGCGATAGGGCCCGGCTCCCTGCGACAGCAGGGAGCCGGGCCCTATCTAGCGGGCGGGGTGGGGCCAGGGAGGGCGAGGCCGTCGTCGACGGTGCGGGGGACCAGATGGCCGTGCCAGTGTTCTTCGCGACCCGCGTGTCTCATGAGACGGCCTGTCCCTGGCTATGCGTGTGAGCTGGCACCGGCACGAGATCACCCCTTCGGGGCAGAGCCAGCCTGTCGGCGACAAGAAGTAGCGCCTTTGCTGTCCCTCCGGAAGACTGCCAGCTAGCTCGAAGGGGGGAGCAGTGGGGGCAGCGTGGGTTGGAGTGATGGGTGGAGTCGCGGCTGCCCTGATCGCAGGCGTGGTGGCCTTCGTTCTGCAGCGGCAAAAGGAGTCCACGGAGGCCAGGACAGCGGAGGAAGTTCGCCGCACTGAGGCCCTGATGTCGGTGGCAACTGTGCAGGCAGCCGTGCAGGACTGGCTTACTTACCTTCAGTACGTATGCCTGGACGTCAGCCGGGGCGAGGCTCCGGAACTGACCGAGTTCGACGAGAAATCAGCCAGCCTCCGGCAGGATGCGCACCAGTCCATGGCGCAGATCGCTCACCTGTGGCCGCCCGGCGAGATCTTCTATAGTCCTCTCGCCCTCACCTTGCGCTCTATCGAGGCGGAAGTGCGTGGTGCCGTCGCTGAGCGATCCCTGACAAAGGCGTCCGAAGTTCTGCGGCGCACAGACTCTTTCGGCAGCCTGTTCTCTCAGCGACGCGTCGTGACAAACCGTTGGGCGCACGATGTCGTTCGCGGACGTTGGAGGACCTCAGACTCTTGATCAAGGCGACTCAGGACCACTTCCATCAGTCCGAGCGACACCTCATGAGACAGACCTGAACTGCCCCAAGAAAAGGTGGAACACGGTCTGAGTCGCGTCCGGGCCGCACGAGGTGAGGTAGTTCCACTGGCCGCCGATGTGCGCGGCGAGTTCGGCGGCGCGCAGCTGCACGGTGGCAGAGACGACGGGGTCGATCGTGAAGTCGGCGACATGGCCGCGGGGGAGGACCAGGAGGTGGCCGTCGGCGCAGCCGCCGCTGCGGGGCTCGATCGCGAGGGCGTCACTCCACTCGTGGACGATCGTGGCCGGGGCGCCATCGTGAATGATCCGGCAGAACGGGCAGTCAGGGCGCGGGTGCTTGCGGGGGACCGGTGGTCGGTTGATGTGGTGGTGGGTGACCTGGACTCGGGCGCCGGCCTCTCGCATCCGGTGGCCGATGGCGTCGGCGATTGCGGGTGCGCGGTGGCGTCCGTACCAGCAGTTCACCAGGAGCTGGACGGGACGGCCGTGCGCGGCGGCGCGCAGGACGGTGAGGTCGTGTACGGCGTCGTTGATGATGCGGGTCGCGCCGGGGGTGTTCAGGACGAAGTCGCGTACGCCTGCGTCCTGCCCGGTCTGGCGGGTGATGGTGTCGGTGAGGGCCGGGTCGTCGGGCGGGTTCAGCAGCGCGTCGGTGAGGTTGATGCCGAGGACGGCGGCGCGGTAGCGGGGCGGCGGCGGGTCCTGCCAGCGGGCGCCGAAAGAGTCAATGAACACGTCGGGCACGGGAGATCTCCAGGTTCGAAGGTGTGGAGACGCCGAGTGCCGCCCGCCCGGGAGAGGCGGGCGGCACTCGGCCAGGGTCACGGCTGCTGGTTGAGGTGGTCGAGGGCCCGCTGCAGCAGCGGGAGGTGCGCGGCGTAGAGGGTGCGTCCGGCTGCGGTCACCGCGGCGGCGAGCTGGTCGAGGGAGGTGGCGGGCCACCAGTTGGCGTCGAGGGCGTCGTCGGCCGCGACGGCGGGCACGGTGGCGGGCAGCAGGTAGAGGGCGCTGGTGGACGCGACCCACGCGTGATCGGTGTTGCGCCAGTCGTCCACGACGTCCCGCCCGAGGATCACGGGGCGGTGGCCGACCAGGTCCACGCCAGTCTCCTCACGGAGCTCGCGCACGAGGGCGGCTGGCGCGGTCTCGCCCGCGTCGACCATCCCTCCGGGAATGGCCTCGACCTGGATGTCGTCGCGGGTGATCAGCAGCACCCGGCGCTGCTCACCGGCCCCGGCGACCACGATCGGGTCCGCGGCCTGGTTCTCGCCCCATCGGCCGAGGTTGCGGCCGGTGCGGCCTGTGCGCCCGTGCGGGTGCAGCGGCCAGCCCCGCTCGTCGAGCCCGAACGGCACGAGGGCGGCGGCCCGGCGCCGGGGCCAGTCGTGCACGTCGGCTGGCGTGGGCGCCGCCTCGGCCCAGGCGGGCACCTGGTAGGCCAGCGTCGACGGTCGCAGCTCGGGCGGCGTGATGTCTGCGGGCATGTACTCGGGCCAGCTCACAGACCAGGAGCGCCAGTTCTCGGGCACGGTCACGCCGGGGTGGTCGACCGGGGCGTAGCCGTCCGGGTCGAGGGCGACCAGGTTGGCGGTGTTAGGGGTGGTCTCGGACGTCTCGCTCTCGCTCATGGGCACCTCTTGGTGGGGCGGGCCGGCGGGTGGTGGTGTCGGGAAGCATGGGGAGTTGGTCGCTGCGTGCGGGTGTCGGGTGGGCTTCACGGTCGTCTCCTTCCGGAGCGGCTCGTGCTCATGGGTCGGTGTCCTCGGGAGCGGGGACGTCGCCGAACATGTCGTCCATCGCCTGCGTGACGGCGGACCGGTTCTCCGGCCGGGTTGCGTTAAGGACAGCGTTGGTGAGGTCGATCAGGTCGACGTCCTCGAACAGCTCCGTCAGTTCGGCGCTGGTCTGCGGGTCGACGACGACGCTGTCAGAGTGTTCGCTGTCCAGGTAGCAGCTCATGGCGTCGACGTAGTCGGCGAGCCGGTGGGCTGTGGCCGGGGTGATATCGAAGCTGTGACAGTGCCCCAGGCCCGTCCCGAGAGCTCCTGTGGGGCTGATGTGGATGCGGATGCTCTGCCCAGGCCCCGGGGCTTGTCCGAAGCCGGTGAGGGCTTCGGCGAGGGCCGCGATGGCACTGAGGCGGCCCGCGTCCGATTCTGCCGCGGCCGCAGTGTCGACGTCGTCCCCGTCCGCGTCTAGCAACGGCGCTTCCCAGAGCACCTCGATCCCGTCCGCGTGCAGCCGGATGCCCCCGCCGGCGGTCTCCGGGAACGTGAGGTGACCGACGACGCGCAGCAGGTCGCCGGGCTGCCTCTCGGTGAGCAGGGCGTGCGCGATGTCGGGCTCGATGGTGGTGCAGGGGATGACCGCTTCTTCCACGAGGTGGTCGGTGCCCGTGGAGCAGGTCAGCCGCCAGGCGGCGGTGCCCTCACGGTCGCCGGGTTCGGCTGCGGCGGCGAGGTAGCCGTCCAACACGAGCGGTACGGCGTCCATCAGCCCACCTGCGCCAGGTCGATGGTGCGAAGGATGGTGTCGCCCGCCGCGTGCCCGAGCTGGTCGTTGATCTGCTTGAACCTGTCGGCCTCGACCATGACCACGGCCACGTCGTGGTGGTGGGCCAGGAGCCGGCGGGCGCGGGCGGTGTAGGCGTCGCGGCGCAGCAGGCCGGTCAGCAGCATGGCCGCGGTCGTCAGGAGGAGGGCGAGCTGCCCGAATCGGGTCTGTGTGCGCAGGACGGAGTCCATACTGGGGATCTCCCTCTCGTCTCGTGCGGGATGGGAAGGCCCGGGGCAGGCGATCGGTTTGGACGCCTGGACGCCTGTCCCGGGGCGGACCTACAGCTCGAAGTCGCCGTCGTCGGCGCGGGTCCAGCTGTACGGGCCGTCCCAGCGGCTGGAGGTCGCGGCCTTCCAGTCGAGCTCCCAGCCGGGCCGGTAGCCGCGTGCCGTCCAGCCGTCCGGCCGCCTGCCGGGGACCTCGAGCCCGGCCTGCCGCGCGGCGGCGGCCTGGTCGTAGACCTCGTGGGCGATCCGTGCGGCGGCGCTGCGGCTGTCGGCGTGCCCGGTGAAGACGTGCACACCGCGCAGGCCGGCGGTGTTCCTTATCGGGACGTCGACCTCGTAGAGGGGGAGCAGGGTCATGACGTCCATCTCCTCTCGCTGTCCGTGGTTGAGGGGCCACTGCGACCGCCCCGGCCCGGCAGTGCGGGTCCGGGGCGACACAGAGTGCTCTCAGCTGGGGCGGGGATCAGCTGGCCGTCTCGATGCCGTCGCGCAGGTGGGTGCGCGCCCGGGCCAGAAGCAAGCGCTGGTCGTCCGCGTCCGGGCTGGTCAGTGCGTCGGTGAGGTAGCTGACGGCGGAGTCCAGTTCCTCGCTGGCGTCCTGCCAGGTGCCGAGGCTGGAGGCGGCGAGGACGTCGCGGACTTCTTCCACCAGGTCGATGAAGTCGGTCGGGGTGGCACCGCGCTGCGACGGGTCGCCGATGAGGGTGGCGAGGTCGGTGGCGAAGCAGTCGCGGAGCGCGGCGAAGGTGGTGTTCCTGGTCTGGACGGTCATGCGGGGTCTCCTGTCAGAAGTCGAGCCAGATCGCGACGGGGATGCGGCGATCGCCGTAGTCGCGGCGGGGGTTGTGGACGGTGCGGCGGTGCGCGGCAAGGTCGGCGTCCCCGCCCTGGATGCCGGGCAGCCGTGGACCCAGTCGTCGCCGTCGGGGAGTTCGGCCGGGGTGAGCGGGTGCGGGTGCGGTCCCTTTGCGGCGCTGCTCATTCGCGGACCGCCGCGGCGAACTGCTCTTCCAGGTCGGCGCGCCCGTCGGAGTCGTCGTCCATGCCGGCCACGTGGTCGTCGGCCTCCTGGTCGACGTCGTCGTAGCCGTCGTGGACGTCGCAGGTGATGTCGTCCCGATGGCCCAGGTCGCCGGTGAGGGCACGGTGCAGGCAGGTGATGCTGTAGGCCGGCGCCCAGGCGGTGCCGCTGCACTCGGGGTCGAACGGGCACGGCACGCGCAGGTCGAACCCGATGTCACCCTCGCCGTCGACGTCCATACGCAGGGCGAGCGTGAGGTGGTGCCCACCGAGGCGTATCTCGCCGACGCGGTCGCCGCTGGCGATGTCCCAGCCGTCCCTCCACCGCCACAGCGGCAGGATCTCCTCGCCGAAGCAGCGGCGTACGAGGAGCAGGTGGCCCAGGCCGTCGCCGCCGTCCAGGCCGAGGTCGGCCTGCCGGACCTCGCTCAGCCGTCGCAGGTACGGCTCCAGCCGGTTGAGGTAGTGGGCGAAGACGACGTGGTTGAAGCCCTCACGCGCGAGGCTCTGGTGAGAGAAGGTCATCGCCTCGGGCTGGCGGCGGACCACGTCGTCGGGAACGCGCCGGTTCGCGGGGCGCGGGGCCTGGCGCTGGAGGCACAGGGACAGCGGTGTGGAGACGATGACCGCAATCGCCGGCATGCCGTGCCGTTTCGCGGCCATCACCAGCTCGACCCTCACGGCCTGTTCGACGTTGGTCGCATCCACGACCGTGTTCAACCGGCGTCCCATCCGGCGCTCCAGGATGAACTTGAGGACGTCGGCGGCGTCGGCGGTGGCCGTCTGGTCGCCGGGGTCGTCGCCGACCGTGCCCCTCAGACCGTCGAGTGAGAGGACTTGGGAGGCGGGCCAGGTGCGGGCGAGGGTGCTCTTACCGGCTCCGCTGGCGCCGATCAGCACGATCAGCGCGTTCTCCGGAAGCTCCTGCTGCATCTGCCATGGGGAGGTCATACGCGTTCTCCTTGCGGGTGAAGGGTGCGGGTGGCCAGGTGCAGGCGCGTCCCGGGGGAGTCGGTGACGAAGCCGGCGGCCTCCTCGAGCGCGCAGGCCGCGGACTCGGAGTCGTCGCCGTCGATCGGGTGAGCGCGGCGGCCTGCGAGGCGCGGTTGAGAAGCTGCGCGAGCTGTCCCGCGGTTGCGCGCGCCTGCCAGAACGCCCTTGAGGTAGAGGACGTCGGCGAGGATCGGGCCGCGGGCGTCCAGCACGCCAGGCTGTACGGCGTCGGTGTTCTTCGCGGTGGCGAGCGCGTGGCCGGCGGCGGTGTACGCGGCCTCGGACTGCTGGGTGAGCAGCGCGTCGACCTTGGTGGTGTCGCCGTAGGCGCGGCGCCAGCCGAAGCGCGCGGCGGCGGCGTCCATCAGGGAGCGGCGGGCGAGGGGCACGGTGACCTCCCAGGGAGGTTCCATCGTCTGGTCCGGGTGACCGGGCGGACAGCGCACGGCCCCGGTCGCCGGGGAAGAGCGGCGGCCGGGGGCGCACGGAGAGCGCCGGTCAGCTCGGCGAGCGAAGGATCTTGTATTCGATGCTGGGGCTGTACTCGCTGGGCTTGGCCGACAGGACGTCACCGCGCTCTGCGGCGAGGGCATCCAGCTCGGCGTACATCCACTCGTTGCTGCGCTGAAGTTCCAGGCGGCCCGAGTCGAAGTCGGCGAGGGAGAGGTAGCGGTCCTCGTCTCGGCGCGGTATGCCGAGCACCCACTCCCGGAACAGGTGGCGTGCGGCGTCCTCGTCCGGTCGGGCGGGGATCTTGCGGGGCAGCGCCCGGCAGGTGGATGCGTGCGCGTTGGCGAGTTCGGCTGCGTCCGACAGTTTGAGGCGGTCGGCGTAGGTTCGGTTGCGGTTGTTGTCGCGGGTGACCAGGTAGTGGCATCCGAGGCAGGCGATCGAGTGGTAGTAGCCGTCGCTGTCGGTGCTGTAGACGAGGACGACCGCGTGGGCGAGGTTGTAGTACCGCTCGACGATGGTGACGCCCTCGGGTTTCCAGGTCTCGCCGATCTCCGGCCAAGACTGCGGGGTGTGCTCGGGGGCGGTGCGGGTGCGGGAGAAGAGGGTGAGTGCCATGGGGTTGCTGCTCTTTCTGGTCGGCCTGGGCGTGGATGCGGGCGATGGTTCTGCGGGCGGCGCGATCCCGAACGGGGCGGCGAGCGCGCCAGCGAGGTCGGTGTAGCTGAGGAAGACGGCGGGGGTGCTCACCGGCTGTCGCCTCCCATCGCCTGCCGGTCGGCGAGGGCCAAGAACTCCACGGCCAGGTCCGGCGCGGACAGGATGGTGCGCAGTATCGAGGCGAAGCCGTCGCGCTCGATGGGGTTGAGTCGGTCCCACACGGCGTGGGCGTCACGGTGAGCACCGACGGCCTTGAGGTAGTCGTCCTCGGTGGTGGCGGTGTGCTCGATGCCGCACCGCCCGCACTGGAAAACGGCCTGGTCCCAGCCGCCCGCGGGCGTCACCGGCGGTCGCCCTTGCGCAGGGTGATCCAGGTGGTGACCAGGGCGGCGGCCACGCCGATCGCGCGGTGAGCCGCTTGGTCCAGCTCCATCAGCGCGGTCCCCGGACCGGAGACGTCCTGGACGGCCCTCGGGTACTCGGTGCCCTCACCGCCGGCCTTGCGGACCACGGTGGCGTGCTTGATGTAGCCAGCCTTGCCGGCCTTCTCTGCGAGCCAGAGCAGCGGTTCGCGTCGGTCCAGGATGCCGTGGGTGATCGCGTTGATCGCGGCGCCGGTGAGCAGGGCGCTGGCGGGGATGCGGTAGCCGAGGGTGCGGGTGACGGTGAACGTGGAGGCGAGCTGGACGGCGCAGTAGCTGGCGACGTGTCGGCTCACCGAGCGGCGGCCGTACGCGCTGGCGGTGCAGGTGCGGCCTTCCTTGCCGTGCCGCCAGGGGTTCTCTTCCACGGGGGAGCCGTCATTCTTGTAGACCAGGTGGGAGCCGTGCATCCCCTTGGTCATCGCGTCGTGCGAGTTCTGCACGAACTGGTCCCCCAGTGCGTGGACTCCGTCGAAGACGGCGGTCAGGGCGGCGACCAGGGCGAGGCCCTCGATGGCGCGGAGGCGATCGGTCATGCTGGGTGTGCTCCTCATCTCGGATTCGGGGTGGGGTGCTGGGCGGCCGGCCTCTTGCCGATGCTGCGGTCGCCCCGTGGTGCCTTCGCCCCCGGCCGGTCTCCGGCCGGGGGCGGTGTTGCGCGGCACCTTCTTGAGCTCGCGGCGCCGTCTCTTCTTCCGAGGGCGCGGCATCACCGGCTCCAGGTGCCGGGGAGCCGGGCGGGGCGCTGCGGGTAGCGGGGGCCGGGGCACTGCGGGCGGGGCCGGCCGATGCGGCGGCGCGGGCGGGGGATGAGCACGGGTGTCCTCCAACAGGGGTGATGGCGGGCAGCGCTGCGCCCGGCCGGCGGAAAGGCCGTCGATGGGGCGGAAGGGGGTGAGGCGTGCGGCCGGGCGGCCTGTCCGGTCCTCGCCGACCCCGAAGGCGGGGCGGGCGAGGGCCAGGCAGAGCGTCAGGTCGGAAGGGACGGACTGGAACAGCGCGCCTCCCGTGGGGGAAGCGCGCCGTTGTGACAGCGGTCAGGCGGCCTCTTCGCCGGTCGCCTCCGGCCGGGGGCCCAGGGCCACCTTCGAGGTCTTGCCTTCCTTGACCCGGTGGATCTTTCCTGCCTTTTCCAACTTGTTCAGCACGTTCGCGAAGGTCGACTCCGGCACCCGGCAGGCGGCCTGCAGCTGGCCCCGCTCCACGTAGTCGATGTCGTCGGGGTCGATGTCGTCGCCCTCGGCGAGCATGTCCACATACATGGGGTCGGACTCGTCACGGAGGGCGGCCAGGACCTTCTCCTCCGACGTCAGCTCCTTGGCCTTGGGGAGGTCGACGCCGGCGAACGACGTCCCGGCCTCGCCGGTGGTGCCTTCGCCGTCCGTCTCCTCGAAACCGGGGATGGGAGTCATGGCCAGCTCCTCCATGCGCGCCTGGTCGCCCCACCAGGGCACGTCGACCGGCGACAGGATGTTCTCCGGCCTGATATGGGGGGTGGCGTCCTCGAGGGTGTCGATACGCATCATGCCCGCGCGCCCGCCCGGGGCTGCGACGTAGCCCAGGCCGAAGGTGCGGCGCGGATCCGACTCCTCCATGGTCGGGTCGTAGACCAGTGAGTCGTCCTCCTCCGCCCACACCGGCGGGATCAGGGAGGGGTCGATCCCCTCGAAGCCGGGGGGAAGGTCGCCCAGGTTCACCTGGTCGCTGTCGGTGCGCAGGATGATCCAGGTGCCGCCGGCCAGGAGGTTGGCGCGGATCGCCTGCTCTCCGCCGAGCTGGTCGAGGTTGATGGTCTGGTTGATCAGGACCCAGGGCATGCCCAGGGAGCGGGTCAGGGAGGCGCCGTCCTTGACGATCTTCACTGCCTCCTTGCGGTTCGGTGCGCCCGGGGCCAGCATCTGGGCGGCCTCGTCCAGGATCGTGGCGCAGTACGGCCGCATGTCGGAGGGCACGAAGTTCTTCAGTTCCAGGCGGGCGGCCTCCTCGATCCGGTGCTGGAGAACCCACCAGGACAGGCGCATGGCGCCCAGGGCGCCGGCGTTCGTCAGGCCGCTGTAGGCGGCCATCTTCGGGATCGCGGGGTTGGACGCGCCCTTGGGGTCGCCGTAGATCTGGGCCATCCGGTTGGCGTGATACGCCAGGCTGATCATCTGGCCCGTGCCGCCCTTGCCGGAGCCGGTGGTACCGGCGATCACGACGTGGAGGGCGCCCAGCTTCGGGTCGAACAGCTGGATCCGAGCGGGGAACCCGGAGACGATCTTTCCGATGTTGACCCAGCCGCCCGGGGTCGCCTTCAGCGAGTCCAGGCCCTGGAAGTCGTGACCGGCCTCCAGCGGGTTGTGGTCCATGACGCGGATGATCGCGCGCCGGGGATCGCGCCGTCCCGGCTCGTAGGAGACGAGGTCGATGGAGCGGCGCAGCGCGCCGGCCAGTTCCCCGAGGTTGACGACGCGGGGGAGGGCGTCCAGGTCGTCGTCGGCGACGACGCGCGCCACTTGGCCGCCGGTGTTCTCGTCCTTGCCGACCTCTTCCAGGTGCGTCTTGGGCAGGACCCGCGCCTTCACGCGCTTCCAGGCGCCCTCAAGTGTGGAGGGGTCCAGCTCCGCGCGCTGGGTGTACCAGACGGTGATGAACGCCTCGCCGGAGTGCGCGCCGTACTTCATGGTGATGTCGTCGACGGAGCGGCCGAAGAGGCTGCTCACGGCCTCCTTGGACACATTGACGGAGTCCCCGAGGGCGGCGGTGATCCGGCCCTCCCAGCGGTCGGCGTAGATCACGACGTCGGACAGGACCTGGTTCTTGTGCCGGCCGTTCTTCGGGTCGCTGATCACTCGCCCCCAGGCCGCGATCATCTTGTCGGCCAGGGACACCGGAGCCGGGTTGCCCGCATTGGCCGGGGCGTCCTGCATCGGCGCCTGCTCCACCTCGATCTTCCGTCGGCCGAAGACGCGGCGAAGGCGCCAGCCGGTGAAGGCGACCGCGGCCCACCAACCCAGCGACAAAATCCCGGGAATGGTGGTCGGCTCCAGGGCGCCGGCCATCAGCACGTCGGACGCGTCGGCTCCGCCCAACTGCCCCAGGGCCAGGCCCATGCCGGTGGTGATCGTGGAGATCCCCATGGTGTCGCGGTGCGCCCGCGCGATGTCGATCCCGGGCAGCCGGTCCGCCCAGCGGCCAAGGCGGTTCATGTAGTTGGCGCCGGCGAACGTCGCACCGGCCAGGAACCCGGACCCGACGTAGGCCGCCGCGTTCGGGTCCAGGTAGGGGGCCAGGATGCCCACCCCGACGGGGAGGGCGACCTGGAGCGCCGCGGCGGCGCGCTCCGCCGGCTCCGCGTTCGGCACGGTCTGGGTGATGGCGGGCATCGGGGGCTACTCCTGTCTGGGTACCGGGTGATCCGCAAAGGGCGCGGCCGGCCCGGAGGGATGCGATCCCCGGGGCCGGCCGCGCCGGTGGTGGGTGGTGCTATTCCTGCTCGAACCAGTCGCGCGAGACCTTCTCCAGGTCCGTCACGTCGGAGCGGTCGAACGCCTCCTGAAACGCGGCGTGGGTGGTGCGGGCCTGGTCGCCTGCCGCCTTCGCGGCCTTCGCGGTGTCGGACGTCTTCGACGCGTAGGTGATCGCGCCGTCCGACACGCCGCGGATGATTTTCGCGAGCTCCTGGCACTCCGCCAGGGAGTCGCGGTCTACGCTCTTGGCGCCCAGCGCGTCCGCGTCGGAGGCGGTGTCGTCGGCCAGTTCCTTGATGTTGTCCGCGGCCTTCTTGACGCCCTCCGCGTTGCGGGCCAGGGCCCTCTCCTTGGCCTGGGTCTTTCGGACGAGGACCTTGTACGTCAGCTCCGTCATGATCGGCTCTCCCTCCTGCTGCTACGCGGCGGGCGCGTAGGAGCCCTTGTCGTTGTAGAAGCGGAGCTCGGCCGGCTTCGTCTCGTCGCTGTCCACCACGGCCTTGTACAGCGGCGCGTAGCGGGTCCCGATGTTGGTCAGGACGACCTTGCACATCTCCGCCGCCCGCTTCGCGCGCTTGTGGAGTTCGGCGGCCTCCGTCGCCTGGGCCTTCGCCGCGTCGGCCAGCCGCGTGAGCTTCGCGGCCAGCTTCTCCCCGCCTTCGACGGCCTTGGCCTGGTCGGCCAGCTGCTGGCAGTCCTTCGCCTCGTCCTCCGCCGCGGCCTCGAGGGACTTGCACGCGTCGGCCACCTTGATCAGGTGGTTCTCCTTGGCCTCCAGCTTGCGCTCGTACTGCCGGAAGTTACGCAGCTCCCGCCTGCTGATCGACCCACGGGCACCGTCCGTGCCCAGGCTCAGGGTGTTCGCGTCGATCTCCGTGACCAGGAGGGGCTTCACGTCCGTGCTCACTCCATCGTCTCCTTCGTCCGGCGGGGCGATGACGAGCGTCTGGCCGCTGGGCCCCATCACCGTCGTCCCCTGCTGCTTCGGGTCGTTCTGCTTCGGGTCCTGCTGCTTCGCCTTGTGGTCGGCGTGCGCCTTGTCCAGCCGCTCGTGCTCCTTGGCGTTCTCCTCCTTCTTGTCCTGGTAGCCGTCCTTCGCGCCCTTCGCGTACGCCTTCACGTGGTCGACCACGTCTCGGACCGCGGAGCCATCGCCATGGCCCGTCTCCCGCGAACGCTGCAGCGGGGACCGGTTGTCGGTCCCGTCCGAGCTATGGCCGGCCGCACCGCTCTTGCCGGAGCCGCCGCCGCTCTCGGAGCCGCCACCCTTGCCGGAGCCACCGCTCTTGCCGGAGGAGCCGCTCGAACCGGACCCGCCGCCGCTCCCAGAAGAGCCGCGCGAACCGGAGCCGCTGCCGCTGCCGCTGCCGGAGGAGCCGCTCTTCCCGGAGCCGCTCGAACCGGAGCCGCCGCTGCTCCCGGAGGAACCGCCCGAGCCCTGGCCGCCGCCCTTCTTCAGGTCGACCTTCTCGCCCTTGCCCTTGTCGGCCTTGTCCTTCGAGCTGCCGGAATTACCGCTGGACGAGCCGCCCGACGTCGATCCGCCGCCGCTTCCGGAGGCACCGGACTTTCCGTCCTTGCCAGCCTTTCCGCCAGCTCCCGCGTTTCCCGAGGAGCCGTCCTTCCCCTTGCCCCCGGAGTCCTTCGCGCCCTTGGGGCTGGTGTCCTTCGACGAACCTCCGCCACCGTTTCCGCTGGTGCCACGCCCGCCGCCGGATCCGCCGCTCCCGTTCGAGCCGGACGAGCCGCGACCGCCGCCTCCGGTGGCGCCGCCGCTTCCGCCGCGCCCAGCGCCCGCGGAGCCGTTCCCGGTGGAATTACGGCCTGCATTCCCGCCGCTGTTTCCACCGGAATTGCGGCCCCCTCCACCGGCCCCTCCGGAGCCGTTTCGGGAGGGAAGACCAGGCGATTTCATGACCGTGGTGGTCCGAGTCTCTTTCACCTGGTGCGCACTGGCCCTGGCCCTCTCCAGGTCCAGTCGTTTGTTCGCGGTCCCGCCGCCCTTTGCCCAGCGGGTCGCGCCCGCCCGGATCAGCGTTTTGAACACGCCCTCCTTGTGCCGGGCACCGGCCGCGTCGGATCCGGCTCCGGTCAGGTCCTCCGGGGCCTTGAACGACTCGCTGGTGACGCCCGGGGAGGAGCGGTCCACCACGCCGTCGGCGTCCGCCTTCGCGGCCGGATCGTCACCGTCCGGCCGGGCCCCGGCACCGGTCGCGGTGACCGGTCGGGCGGGCTCCACCGCGGCCATCAGGGCGGCCATGATGCCGGTGTCCGCGGCGGGCGCCGGCGCGGCGGGGGCGGCCGGCGCAGCGGGCGGATCGGGGGGTCCCGCGGGGACCGGGGGCACTGTATCGGTCGCCATCTTTTCCTCACTCTCCGTGGTCCCAGATGGTTCCTCACTCCTTACCTCCCGGTCGGAGAGCAGCCGATCAGCCGGACCATGGGAGTCCGATTGCGGCGCTCTCCGCCCAGGAGGGAGGGAGTAATTAATCACCGTGCGTTACTACGCGTCGGCCTTCTTGCCCTTGCGTGCAAACACCGCGACGGCCAGGCCGCCGCCGGCGACGAGACCCAGCAGGGCGGGGGAGTTGATCCCGCCCCCCGCGTTCCCGGCGTCCTTAGTGCTGCCGGCGGCCTGCATGCCGGACCCGTCGGTGGTCTCGTACTGCTTCTTGCAGTCCGCGACGACGTCGCTCCTGGAGGGCGATCCGTACCCCTTGTCCAGCTGGCTGGAGGAGTCCTTCACGCACTTGTCGACGGCCGCCTGGATCTTTTCGGCGGAGGCGGCCGCGGCCTTCTTGTCGCCGCTCGCCTGCTCGTTGCGGATCCTCATTTCCTCCAGCTCCAGCTTCTTCATCTGGATCTGGAGGGCGGCGGCCTCCTTCTCGTCCTTCGCGACGGCCGCCGAATGGACCTGGAACCAGATGGTTCCGCCGCCAACGACCGCCACCCCGGCCACCGCGATGGCGATCTTTCCCCGGCGGGTCAGACCGGCCTTCTTCTGCTTGACGACCGGGGTTCCGTACGGCCCTTCATCGGCGTACGGGGAGGCGTCCGGAGCACTGTCCCCGAAGGTCATTCCGGCCGCCATTCCGGCCTGAATTCCTTCGAATGCCCTCTCTTCGTCCGGTGTCATTTTTCAGTCTCCGTTCTTACGCGCCAGGTCAGAGGCCGCAGAGATCATGGCCTCCACACCCCGGAAAGTGTTGCTGGAAAGGTCGTTCCACTCCCAGAACCGCATGTTCACGCCCTGCCGGGCGAGCTGGGACTGGAGGTAATTCACGGCCTTCCCCCGGTCGATCGTGGTGACGTGCCCGGTGGATTCCAGAAAGGTCTGGGCACCCCTGATGCACATACGTCCGGTGGGGGAGAAATCGAAGGACTGGCACCAGCCGTAGCGGGTGAGGACTTCGATCACCTGGACCAGGTGGAACGAGGGCTTCAAGGGGCGCGGCTCCTGCCAGAGCCCCAGGTCAGCCATCGCGGACCGGACCCCCTTGGGGATCAGTCGCTGGCCCCAGGTCGGGGGGTGGGGCGCCCAGATCTCCAGGGCCGGCGGGATCACCGCGGGGGGTGCCAGCGCGGGCGCCGGCGGGGTCGTCGTACGGGTGAAGCGCCCCAACTTCGGGGCTGGCCCGGTCGTCGTGGGTGCCATGCTGTGCTCCTTTCTTACGCGAGCAGACAAGCCGAGGCCCCCGCCGATCACGCTTCGGCAGGGGGCCTTCGTGCGCCTGAACCGCGTCGCGGTGGCGCGGGGCGGGTGGTGCTCGGTTGTGCCTGGCCCGCTGTGTCCGCGCTCGGGCGCGGTGCGGGCGAGCGGCCTGCCGGCCGTGGCCGTCACCGGTCCGCGCTCACGCTCGGGGAGCGTGGGCGCGGACCGGGGGCGACCATGAGCGGCAGGGGTTCTGCCGGGGGGGTGAGCGCGTGGGCGCTCACCGGGCGCTCGCCTACGCGCCCGGGGCGGCCTCTTCGACCTGAGCGCGCAGGCGCTGCGCGGTCGGGCGGGAGACCGGCTCATCGGACAGACCCGCGTCGGTGAGCGCGTCGCGGATCTCGGTCCATTGCGGGCGGCGCCCGAGCTCGGTGTAGAGCAGACGGATACGAGCGTGGCGGCGCTCGGTGAGCGCGTCCGTCTCGCTGCGCGTGAGCGCGCCGTCCGCTCGGTGAGCGTCCGTCTCCTCCGTGGGGCGCTCACCGGGGCGAGCGCCCTGGGTGAGCGCCGGACGCTCACGCTCGGCCCCAGCTTCGTCGGCGGTGAGCGCGCTCGTCTCGGGGTGAGCGTCGTGAGCGCCGCCGCTGCCTTCCACCCGCTCGACGGTGTGAGCGTCGTCGGGGGTGAGCGTGTCGGCGAGCGCGGCGGGCGCGGAGCCGAGCTTGAGCGCCATCCGCTGCTCCAGCGGAGCCTTCCACCGCCACAGCAGACCGTGCTTCTCGCGCAGGCGCGCTCGCAGCCAGGTCTCCTGCTGCAGGCGGGTGAGCGCCTCGTCGTAGGAGGTGATCTCCCACAGGATCATCCGGCGGCGCAGGCGGGCGGTGGGCAGCGGGGCGAGGACCCAGCGCGAGCGCCGAACCGTCTCCATCCGCTTCTTTCCGGTGACCGCTCCGATCCGGCTGGCGTACACGTGGGAGGCGATCTCGGAGAAGACGACCCAGAGCAACGTGAGCACGGCGTGCCCGATGCGGCCCATGGCGGAGCTCGAGGCGTTCCAGTTCAGGTAGACCGTCACCGCGGTCAGCGCCCTGGGCACCCAGCGGATCCAGCGCAGCTCCATCCCCATGCGGATCAGGAACAGGCCGGCGCCGGTGAAGGCGGGGATCGCGACGTCGATGCCGACCGGCAGCAGCCAAGGCCAGTCCCAGCCCCATCCGGCAGCCTTCGTCTCCAGCGCCGTGTACGAGGAGAGCAGGCCCAGGGTGGAGACGACGGTGGCCGCGAGGATGATCGCGGCGGCGCCCACCAACTCCCGGCCGGACAGCGGCGGAACCTCGCCGGCGGGCCGAGCGTCGTGGCGCGCCTTGCGACGCGCAGCGCGGGCCTCGCTGCGGAGCTGACGGCGCCGCGCCCGCTGCACGGTCCGCTGCGTCGCCTCGTCCAAGATTCGCTCACCCTCGGCGCGGGCCCGCGCGGCGGCGGCCTGGTCGACGGTGGCCTTGGCCGCCGCGTCTCGGGCTGTCTTCGCATCGGTCTCCGCCTGCTCGCGCAGCCGGTTAGCATCACGTTCGGCCACGGCCCGCAGCTTCTCGGCGCAAGCGCGAGCATCGGCCAGGGCACGTTCGGCGTCCTGGCGAAGGCCGGCCGCGGCCTTCTCGGCTCCGGCCCGCACCTGCGCGGCCTGATCGTCCGCGCTCTCGCGCATCCGGTCGGCCTCGCTCCGCGCCCGCTGAAGGACCTGGTCGGCGTCGGCGGCAGCGCGGCTGCGGGTCTCCTCCGCGGTGCGCTCCGCCGCCGCGAGCAGCTCGGTGCGCTTGGTCTCCGCGTCGGCGAGGACCTGCACGGCCTCCGCCTGCACGGTGTCAGCCTTCGAGGCCGCCGCGGCGGCGACCTCGTCCGCCTGGCGGTGGGCGTCGACGAGCAGCTGCTCGGCAGCCGCCTTGGCGTCGGCGAGGACCTGGTCGGCCTCGCCGGACGCCGTTGCCGTGACGGTCTCGGCCTCCGCGCGGGCGTCGGCGAGCAGCTGCTTGGCCTTCGCGTCGGCGTCGGCCAGGACCTGGTCGGCGTCGGCGGCCGCGGTGGTCGCGGCCTCCGTGCGGACCAGGTCGGCGTCGGCGGCCGCGTCGGCCAGGACGCGGGCCTGCTCGGCGGTGGCCGCCTCAGTGATCGAGGCCGCCTCCGAGCGGGCGCCTTCGAGGAGTTCGGCGGCGCATGTCGCGCCGTCGGCGAGGATGCGCGCGGCGTCGTCGGCGGCCAGGTCCCGGAGGTCGGCGGCGCGGTCGGCGGCGTCGGCCAGGACCGGGTCGGCCACCGGGTGCACGAGCGGCACGGTCTCCTCGGGGGCGGCGGCCTGGGCGAGGATGGCGGCTGGCGGCTTCTGGGCCCTGGCGCGCCCGGCGCCTCGGGACTTCGCGGCCGAAGCGGGCTTGCGCCTGCGCCGGGTGGCGGTGTTGGCCACGGGGGCATCCTCTCTTACGTTCCGGCGCCTCGTGCAGGAGGTCACCGCGGGTCGGCATCGGTCGGTAGGGTCGTGATCAGGCCCTCCGAGGCCCCGGCAGCGCTAATGCCGGGGGCTCGGAGGGCCGTCTGCGTGAGCAGGTGGTCAGGGACGGTCGGGCAGCGCGCTGCTGTCCTGCCGGAGGTGCTGGCGCAGCCAGGCGACGGCGGCCGGGGTCATCGCCCCGGTGTCCGGCTCGCTGAGCGGCGCGGTGTCGATGTCGTGCATCGCGTCCGTCGCCGGGAGCAGCCGCATGTAGCCGGGGTCAATCCCGGCGTGGTGGCGGTTGCCGCTCAGCTCGCGCAGGTCGTAGAGGGCCTTGCCGGTGTAGGCGTGCCGCCAGGCCCGTTCCACCCGGGCGACGAAGGTGTGACCGCTCTTGCCGAGCCAGAACCGTTCGGCGTCGCGGAACAGGACGATGTCGCCCTCGGTGTAGGTGGTCGTCGGGCGGGTGGCCTGCGTCTGGGGCTGGGTCACGTGCCCTCCTCACATCGCGTGCACCGGCGCGAGGCCGGCAGGTCCGGACTGTCCGGCTCCCTGTCACCGCCCGTCCCGGCCGCCGAGCGGTCGGCGGCCGGGACGGGCGGATCGGGCAGCCGTCAGGCCAGGGCCGCGACGGGACGGTGCGGGGCGACGACCCGGCCGTCGGGGAGCAGCTCGCCGGTGTCCTCGAACAGCAGGACGCCGTTGCACAGCAGGCTCCAGCCCTGCTCCGGGTGGCCGACGAGGGTGTGCGCGGCCTCGCGGTCCGGGCTGGTAGCCGATGGGCACGTCGGCGTGTGCAGGCACGTGAGCGGGGTACCTCGGTGCATGGCCTCTCCTCCAGGGAAGAGCCGCCCGGGCCTTGCCTGGGCGATAGGGAAAAGCCGACGGTCCCGGTCGGGGCCGTCGGCCGGGTGAAGGGTCGTGGTTGGCCGGGAAGTCGCCGGCTGCTCCCGGCGGGTGGGGGCCCGGCCGTCGCGGAGGAGCGGCGGCCGGGGATCAGGCAACCGGCAGTCAGGCGACTCGAGATACCGATCGCTGGGAGCGGACGCTCAGCAGCCGCTCGGCCTCGCCGCCCGGGGTCAAGAGCAGCTCGCCGCCGGCCTGCCGTACGGCGCCGTCGACGGCCTCGATGAGGGCAGCGACGTCCGCGCGAAGGTCGGCCGGACCACGGGTCCAGTCGGTGACGCCCGCCAGGAGTGCGGCGGCTAGCGCGCCCTGCCACCGGTGCGGGACGGCGGCGAGGGCCAGGCCGGAGTAGTGGCACAGCCGCCAGCCGGGCTGCCCGACCGCACGATGCACGAACAGGCCGTCAGCGAGAGTGCGGTGGACCCGGACGGCGATCCGGCCCCTGCCACGCACCGGCACGAGCAGAGCCACCGCGCCGGCCTCTTCCTCCTCCGCCGAGTGCTTCTCGGAGGTGATCACGCCGTCTCCTTCTTCGCGTTCCGGTTCCGGTTCCGGGCGGCGCGGCGCTTCATCGAGCGGCGCTCGTCCTCGGACAGCCCGCCCCAGACGCCGGAGTCCTGGTCGGACTCGAGCGCCCACTGCAGGCACTGCTCCATCACGGGGCAGCGGCGGCAGACGGTCTTCGCCTCGTCGATCTGCACCACCGCGGGCCCGGTGTTGCCGATAGGGAAGAAGAGCTCCGGGTCTTCGTCGCGGCATACGGCGTTGTGACGCCAGTCCATTGCATCCTCCAAGTCGCTGTGCGTGAGTGCTGAGTCGGAGGGCGGACACGTGGTGATCCCGGCCTTCCAGCACGGTGTGCCAGCAGGCTGACCTTCCTCGCGCCCGCCCTCGCCGGGCGTCGTTCAGCGGCGCTGCTGCTGGGAGAGGCGAGCGCGGTAGGCGTCCTGAAGTCGGGCGAAGCGCTCGTGGAGCGGCTCCCCGTCCTGACACGGCTGGCCGGCCTGGCAGGGCTCGCAGGTGCCGGTGTGCTCGGTGGAGTCCTGGAACGCGCGCATGTAGCGCTGGAAAAGATCCTTGGCGGTCATCGGCGGCCTTCCGTGGACTGGCGGTTCGCCTCGGCGACCTTCCGCGACAGTTCCTCGCGCTCTTCGTCCGTCAACGATGTGATCACCGGACGGCCTCCCGTCGTCCCGGCCCGCTGACCCCGCAGGGCTGGAGGGCGCCGTCGCGGACCAAGTGGTCGGCGGTGGTCCACACCGAGCCGACCGCGAAGGGCTCGGCGCCGGCCCGCAGGACGTCGCGGACGATGACCGCCCACTGCGCGCAGCGGCGACGCAGCAGGCCGCGGGCCCGCTTCGGGTCTCGGACGACGGCGAGGACCTCGAAGACCCCGTCCGTGTTCTGGTAGATCGCGCCGGGGCGGCGCGGGCCAATCTGCGCCTCGACGACGCGGCGCAGGGCCTCGAGGGTGGCGGGGTCGGGTACGGCCGCGGGCGCGGGCCGCGGGTGTGCGATGCTGACGTTCATCTGGGCCTCCCGAGGGTCCAGTGGCGTGAGATCAGCCCCCGGGGGTGCCACCCCGGGGGCTGCTGACTGCCGTACGAGCAGCCAAGGCCCCGGCCGCCCCTCTGACGGGGTGGCCGGGGCCTTGGTCGTTCGTCCGGAGCAAGTCAGCTCGCGCGGCGCTCGGCGTACAGCGCCTTGAGTACCGTCTGCTTCTGCGCGGCGATCTGGCTGACGGCCGGGGCCGGCGCCACCTGCGGCTTACGCCGCACCGTGGTCCGGCGGCGGTGCACGGTCTCCAAGTTGCCGTCCGTCAGGCGCTCCTCCCACTGCCTGACCTTGACGTCGACGTTGACCAGGCGGTTGCTACCCAAGCGGCAGCGGACGGCCGCGTCCTTCCACGTACGGCCGGTGTCGTGCGGCACGACCTTGGGGCTCTTGGTCTGGAGGCCGGTAATCGGCACCCACGTCTTGCAGTCGGGGCAAATCAGCGACGCGCACGCCGGGCGCAGGTCGTACTGGTGGGGCTTGAGAGTGGAGAGAGCGAGCACCGGGCGGCTGTTGACGGTGCGGGAGCGGGTCCGGCTCCGGCGGGGACGGGCGGTGCGCTCAAGGGTCGAAGACATCTGAACTCCTCACGGGCGGCGCGGCGGGGACGCGGGTCGCGATGCTCTCTCCGCCCTTCGGGCCGCACGGCTCAAGGCCGGCGTCCCGAAGGACAGACAGCGCACAGCGCTGCGACGTGCACACAAGTCGTCGCGGCCGTCAGGCTCCGGGGGAGTTCGATGGTGCTCTCGCGTCCTGGGTGACCCCGAGGACTACCCCGGCCGCCCCGAGGGGCGGACGACTACTGCGGTCTTGCGGTGGTGCTACGTCTTCGCCGTTGGCTCCTCGGAGGCAACCAACCGTATCGACATGGATAACCTAACCAGCACACTCACTACTGTGTCAACCAGGTCGGGTAGGCTATTTATTCGAGCGAGGTGGCTCTACGATGTGGCTATGACGGACGAGGCCATGCAACCCTTTGAACGCATCGCGCAGGATGTGCGTGATCAGGTTCGACTCGGGCAGCTCATGCCCGGCGACAAACTGCAGAGCACCAGAGAGCTGGCGACCAAGTACGGCGTTGCGGCCGGCACGGTACAGCGGGCCTTCGCCGAGCTTCGTCGGGACGGAGTCATCTACTCCCACACGGGCCGCGGGAGCTTCATTCGCGAGAACGCCCTTGCCGCGCTTGCTGACCCGACTGCGCAGGCCATCAGGCGCCTTGAGGAACAGGTCGCAGATCTGGTCGCACGACTCGAACGTGTCGAGCAGAACCAGAGCAGCGGGTCGGCACAGTCCTCCTGATTCCGACCACGACGCCGTACTGCCTCGTTCTCCTGTAGTGGCAAGCACGGCGCCCCCGTTCGTCATCGGCCTCTCTTCGATAGAGAGCAGCTTCGGGGTCTCGGGTATCTCGGCGAGATGTCCCGGCGTGGAAGGGGTGTCGCAATAGCGTCGCAGTAGGGCTCTTCCTGCCTGGCAACAGGCCGTCATAGGGGTGTGTAGTGATCGCAGTCGAGCAGTGGACAGGCGAGGAGGCACTGCTGTTGCGATCGGTAATGCGGGCGTCGGTGCGAGGGTTCGCCGATCACCTCGGGATCAGCCCGCGGACGGTTTCGCACTGGCAGAAGAACAGGACCAGCGTGTGCCGTCCGCAGATGGCGCAGATCCTCGATACGGCGCTGAACCAGTGCACCCCCGAGGAGCAGGAGGCGTTCCGCCTGCGCCTGGGGGCTCTCCGCGGCACCGCCGTCGCGGCCGTGGACGCCGATACTCCGCAGCCGGCGCCTTGCACCGTCGTCTCCCACAAGTTTCTGCCAGCCTACGTAGGCGAGCAGATCGTCCCCCTGTACGCCGTCGGCGCACCCGCGCCCTCCGGCCCGGGAGGCTTGGAGCGACGGACGCTTCCGGTCGGACACCGCTCGGCCCAGTCGTCGACCGTCCACGTCTACGGGTGCGGCGTCGCCGTTGTGCACCTGGAAGAGCATCACCGCGTCGAATCGCTGACTGATCTTGCGGTGTGGCGATACCGCACTTATCAGCAGGAACCCGACTGGGCGGGCAAGCAGATCACGCAGCTCATGAAGCTCCACGCTGCCGGCGGAGGTCCCATTCACGAGGTACCTGCGCCGCAGTACGTGCTGTCGGTGTACGAACTCCGCGAGAACTTCTGGACGGGCGCCGGTCTGGACACCGCGCTGCAGCTCCTGGCTACACCCTCTGTCCTGGTCAACCGGCAGGACTCGGAGAACGTCGTCCCGCTGGGGCCGGATGTAGAGGCCGCCAAGTTCCGCGAGGGCTGGTCGCACGCCGAGGCTGTCCCCTTCGGAGGCGGCGTCTCCAAGGGTGTCGCCGGCTGGTCCGGAGTCTCCTACCACCCGCAGCCGGATGAGCGCGCCCTCACGACGAGCCAGATCGTCGCCCTGGAGCTGGATGTCCAGGCGTTGTGGGCTCTGTCCTCCCACGTTCTGCACACCGTCGAGGACGGCCACGACCCGGTGATGCCTCCCGAGTACGGCTGGCGGTTTCTACGGAGTGCCTTCTACCGGCTCACAACCGCGCGTCCCACCGAGACGGCTCAGCACCGCGTGATGCGCGAAGCGATCTTGACCACGAGCGAGCTCGCCGATCGGCTTCGCGCCGCTCAGGACGCTCTCCGAGACAGCACCCCTTGATGGCCATGGGAAAGGTGGACGGGTTGGACCCGCGATCGACAGCACTGCTGGTCATCGACGTACAGCAGGGCTTCGTCAACCAGCACAGCCGCGACGTTGTCCCGATGGTCGTACGGCTGGTGGACGGCTGGCGAGCAGCCGGCGCTCCGGTGGTCTTCACCCGGTTCCACAACGCGCCAGGCTCACCCTACGAGACGATCTCCGGTTGGAAGCGGCTGCGCACTGCGGAAGAGCAGGCGTTCGCGAAGGAGCTCGATCCCTTCATCGACGACTCGGCCCTGGTCATCGACAAAGCTCAGGCGTCGGCCTTCACACCCGAGGGATCACAGCTCATCCAGGACTCCGGCTGGAGTGACCTGGTGCTGTGCGGCATCGACACCGACGCCTGCGTGTACGACTCCGCCACCGCCGCCTATCAACGGGGCTACCGGCCGTGGGTCGTCACCGACGCGTGTGCCTCCAGCGGCGGCTCCCAGTACCACGAGGCCGCACTGCTGCTCGCGGCCCGGAACCTGGGCTCCGATCAGCTCATCACCAGCGAAGTCGCTCTCTCTCGACTTATCGGAACTGGGGGAATCCAGTGAGTACGCCTTCGTTCGACGCCGATGTCCTGGTAGTCGGGGCCGGCCCTGCTGGCGTGGCGGCCGCCCTGATGGCCACCAGCCTCAACATGAAGGTTCTCGTTGTGGAGGCCGACGGCGTCGGCGGCAAGCTCCAGACCATCGGCGCGCTGGAGAACGTCTCCGGCAACTGGACGACCGGCCCCCAGCTGGCCGAGGCGCTGGCCGCGGATCTGGCACGCCTTGAGCAGGCCGGTCGGTGCTCGGTCGTCCGATCACGCGCCGTGGGAGTCAAGGGACACTCCGACCGAGCGGAAGTCCTCCTCGCGAACACCCAGATACTCACCGCGCAAGCGGTCGTGGTCAGCACGGGCGTGGCCGCGATGACGCCCTCCGACACCGATTGGATCAGCGCCGCGCCGTCGTTGGCCACGCCTCCGCTGTGGCGTGCGACACCCGATCAGATCGGGCCGCGGACGTACGTGCTTGGGGGTGACAGGCCGCTGGGCACCTGGCTGCGGGCTCACCCCCAGTCCTCTGCCACGCTCCATGTCCTCGCCCCGGCAACGGACGACTACAAGCTGGCGGAGGTGTCAGGGGACGATCGAGTCCGAGTAGTTCCGGTTTCTCACGTCGCCATTTCGCAGGCCCGTCATGGAACCGACTTCATCGTCGAAGTCGAGAATCGCACAGGAGCGCGCAGCACCTACGTCGCAACGGCCGTGCTGAGTAATCTCGGTAATCGGCCAGCGGCTCTCAAAGGACTCGCGGTAGACGAGGGCGGATACTGCCCGCCGGAAATGCAGCACCCTCGGATCTTCATCGCCGGGGATCTGCGGTCCGGTCGGTTCCAGCGCATCACCACCGCACAGGGCTCAGGAGCTGAAGCAGTTCTGGCCTACTACTACTCCACCGCACTTCAGCGGGTCTGACGAAGAGGCTGACGTGGCTACGCCGATACTGACCATCCCGCAGGCCGAGCAGGCTTCCGCGCGTTTCCCGTCAGGCTGGCTCGGTATTCCGGGGGCCCCGCGAATTCGGCCCGCAGTTCTGTCCGGTTGTGCGGCTAGGCTGTGCGCAGATGTGATCCACAACGACGAGAACCCCGGGACCGGGCATGGTCCACGGGGCCTCGAACGGGGCGAACAGCCTCGTTGGGCGAACCACCTGAGAGGAGGTGATCGCGGGATGAAGGCTACCCGCGCGCGCGGAACTACACGCGCTGCTGTGCCGTTTCACGATCGCGGTCACGCCATCGGGTGCGCTTTCGGGTATGCCGACGCCGGCCTCGGATTGAAGGGGGTCGGGGTGACGTAGCCGCCACCGGCCGCGCGCGCCGATAGGTGGAGTGGCATCCACCTGGCCCCGCGCGGCCCGTCTCGCCGATCGGATTTCGCACCCGTATCGGCCGCCCAGCCTCCGGTTCGCACCCGGTTCTGGGCTCCAGCTCATCGAGCTGGGTCCTCATCTCAGCAAAACCCCGCCTTGGCAAGCGGGTTGCTCCACCCGGTCGTCCTTTGGCAAGGCGACCACCCCGGCTCTCCAGGAGCCCCTATGGCAGGGGGCCTCTGTTGAGCCACCAGATGTTCCATCCGTCCGGTTCTCCGCGCTCGGCGGCCTTGGCAGGCCGTCGGGCTCGGGGCCCGGTTGGTGTCCATCCGACGAACCGCTCGGCCGTGGTCGGGTCCCTTGGCAGGGGCCTGGTCGCGGTCGTGGCGATCCATATGAAGGTTGGTGTCCCCGCCATAGTGCACGAGATCGGTGTCTTCTGTCAGCTCGTCCTTGTCCGATTCGGCCGGATTCGAGCTCCCCGCGCTTCCCGTGTGACGGGATTGACTGCCCGTGTTTGCCCTGTTCACGGCATTAATCACGAAGATTCTTGGGGTCGGAGTGTCACACGCACCCCGGTCCGGCGCACCTATACCAAGAGGGGGGCCCATGCCCTTCTGACGGTGCCCGCGGCCGTGGCGCTCCACAGCTCCGTCCCGCAGGGCGGGACGCGCTCGCAGATTTCTGCCCGCCGGGCGGGAGCGAACCGGGTCCTCTCCGCTTCCCGGACTTTGTCCACAGGCTGCCTGCGCAAGGCTGCCGAGATGATCTCTTTCTCGTCCGTCCGGGTGGGCCGGTGAGCACCGTGACGGCGCTGGCCGCCGTGCTGATTCCTGCTCCGCGTGCGTCGGTGGACGGCGACGCGGTCTCCGTGCTGCCCGACCTGTTCGTGCCGGAGGCGATGCAGTGGCTGTCGACGTCGTCGGGCCGGATCGCGTCGGATGGCTACTCCTGGATGCAGGCGGTCCACTGGGTCGCCGGCGCCGGGGTGTACCAGCCGCGGCGGCACCGGTCGCACGGGCCGCGCAGTTTCGGGACGACGACCGTGCGGGTCGCCCAAGAGCTCGCGGCGCTGTTCCCGTGCCGCCCGGGCATCGAGTACCTGGTGCGCCGCACCCGGCTGTCGGAGCGCTCGGTGGAGTACCACCTGGCGATGCTGCGGGAGGCCGGGCTGCTCGCGTACGTCGTGCGGGGCACCCGGGTCCGCGGTGAGGCGGCGCAGGCGTCGGAGTTCGCGCGGATGATCCCGCGCGAGTTCGACCTCGCGCTCGGTATCCGCACGGTGCAGCGGGACAAGGACGCTCCGGCGTACACGCGGGCGGTGTCCGGGATCGCCGAGGCGGGCCGGGAGCTGATGGCGAAGCTGGCGAAGAAGGCGTCGCGGAAGGTGCGCCGGCCCCGGTCGAAGAGGTCCTCGAAGGCCCAGTCGGGTGGTGCCCGGAGGACCGCTGAGCAGGGGAGTGGGGCGCCTGCTTCGGGGGAGGTCCGTTGCACCCCAATGCAGGTTGGTACCTCAGCGTCTTCCACTGCGGGTACTACTTCCTTCCCCCCTGAGAGCAAGCTCGCAAGCGGGGCTGGCAAGTCCCCCACCCCGAAGAAGCCCAAGGCGAAGGCCGGCCGTCGGCGGCTCAGCATCGTCGGGCGCCGCTTCCAGCTGGCGAGGGAACTCACCCAGGAGCTGGACTGGCTGCGCGGCTGCGCGGTACCCCGGATCGCCTGGGTGGCCCGGGGTGTGGCTGACGCCGGATGGACCGTCACCGACGTGAAGGGCTGGCTGTACCTGCGCGGCGAGGCGGCCCGGGTCCGCCGGGGCTCCGGCCTGCTCGCCGTGCTGCTGGCCGGCGCGGAGACCATCCTGGACACCCCCGAGAAGCGGGCCGATGCCGTCGAGCAGTGGCGCGGCGCCCAGGAGGCCGCTCGACGCCACCGCATCCAGCAGGTCCGCGTCCGCGCCGAGCGGTACGACGGCGACTGGGACGCCCCGTCCAGTCGCGCCGTCCGGCGGCAGGTCGACGAGGCACTCGCCGCCGTGTTCGCACCCAAGCCCCAAGCAGTCTCGCCCGAAACGGAGGAGACCCTGCCCGAGGTGTCCGGTGTGGAGGGCCTTGAGGACGACGTGTTGGCGCAGGCCCGCGCGGAGGCCCGGCAGCGGCTGATGGTGGGTGACACCTCGCTGATCACCGTGGCGGTCGACGCCATGGGCCGTGAAACGGCAGAGCAGCTCTACGGTCCCGACCTGGTGCGCCGCGCTCTGCAGCTGGCGAGCGGCGCCCGCAGCTCGCTGATGACGTACGGATGCCGGTAGGAGGCCCCGATGACCACCACCCGCATCACCATCGAGCAGCCCGCCGTCGACGCTCGGGGGCTGTCCGGCGTCGACCTTGCCCGGGTCGCGCTGCACCACGCCCGCGCGGCCGCCAAGAAGCGCGGGGGCAGGGGGCCCCGCGCCCCGCACCGCCGCCGGGCCCGGGCCGTGCAGCGCGATGGGCGGGAGCCGTGCGGGTTCGCCACCGTGCTCCAGGGCCTGATGGCCGACCGTGCCTGGGAGCTGCCGGTCGCCAGCGGCACGGTGCTCGACCGCTGGCCCGACATCGCGGCCGCCATCGCCCCGCAACTGGCCGACCACGTGGTTGCCGTCGTCTTCCACCCGGAGACCGGCCAGCTGGACCTGCGCCCCGACTCCCCGGCCTACGCCACCCAGCTCCGGCTGCTCAACGCCTGCATCATCGCCGCAGCGAACGATGCGGCCGGTACGCAGACGGTCCGCAGCATCCGGGTCCTGGCCGCCGGCGCCGTGCCCCAGGAGCACATGGTGGAGTCCGCCCCAGTGGCCCCGGCCACTTCGCAGGCCCCGGTGAAAACCAGGGAGACAGCCTCGCCCGGCTACCACCAGGCGCTCGCCGCGCACCGATCGGCCACGCCCGCACAACGGATCGACCCGGCAATCGCGGAGGCCATGGAGCGGCAGACGAAGGCGATGCGCGAGCTCAGCCGCCGCGCCTTCCCCGAGCACGACGTTGCCCCGGACAGTGCGCCGACCCTCATCGTGGCGGCCCGCGCACAGCGCCAGCGCCGGACTGTGGCCGTCGAGGCCGCCGCCCTTCGCCGAGCACGGGCGGAACGAGCAGGTCGCGAGGCCGGGAAGGCGCCCGTGGTATCGGGTTTGAGGTCGCTTCGGTCCACAGCATGAACGGAGGGGACTGGACTGGCCTCCGGAGTCGAAGCTGCTCGATACCGTCTGGACACGTGCATGTGCGACCAACGGCAGGGATTACATCGATTGGAGAGAAAGGGAGTCATGACAAGTCAGGTCTATGTCATCGGCGCATCCGGATCGCCCGTCGCCAAGATCGGAGTATCGACTGATCCGGAGCGGCGTCTGCGGCAAATCCAGTCCATGAGCCCGCTGCGGCTGGAAATCCTTTGGACGTGTCCGGGCAGCTACCCGCTTGAAGGCCGTCTCCATGCCCAGTTAAGGGCTTATCGTTCCCACGGGGAGTGGTTCGATTTTCAGGACCTGGACCCTGTGAAAGCAGTACAAGGTGCCGTCAGTAAAGTCCAGGGTGAAGAGGCTTCAGGGTCCGCCGAATCAGCGCAAGCTGATCCATGCGCAAGCGGCACGATACTTGGCTGCATCTGCGGCCATGGGAACGGTCATCATGGATCAGGTGGATGTACCGTGATGGGCTGGGACGAGGCTTCCGACTGCCGGTGCACTGCGTATACGCCAGCATCTATGGATGACGAGACCCTCACACCAGCATCCGATCAGAATTCGGCTACGAACGGTCGGCGAGAACCCGCTCCATTCAGCCCCAGTCATCCGCTAGCACTAAGCGCTGACACTCGCGTACGTCTGGGCCAAGCAGTGCGAGAATTCCTGAACGCTCCGGGCTTGGTGGGCGCTCCGGACCCACAGCGGCTAGCAGTACTGGTATTGGCCGCGCACGTGTCGTGGTCGACGGGCCTCGTGGAGGTCACGTCCCGCGATCTTGGCCAGTGGCTGGGATTATCGGTCTCCCAGATGCAGTCCGTGGTGTTGCCGGGCCTGCGCCGCTCCGGTGTGGTAATGACGAGGACGCTGACGGGTAAATTCGGTGAGCACCGGAATTTGCAATGCGAGGTGTTGCCTCTGCGCACAGCACAGGGCGTGGCTGGGCATCCACTGGCTCTATCGCAAAAGGAGTTAGCTGCCTGGCTACGGCTGATGGAGGCGCTTATGGCCCCAGGCCGGTCTCTCCAGGACACTACGCCCACCCCAGCCGGGCTTCTGGGTGGTCGTTCAGGGCGGGGATCTTCGACAGACCGGTTAGCGCTGTTGCTGCTCGTGTTGGAAGCGGCAGAGACCGGGCGGGTTCGGCTGTGTGGCGGGACGGTGGACAAACACCGAGGCCGGGCAGCGGCGACACTAGCGCGACTACTAGATTGCGGGCTGCCGGGCGCTGAGCGAGTACTGAAACGGTTGGAGGACGCCAATCTGGTGCGGCGTCCCCGAAGCGTGACCACGTCCGGTCTGCACAACCGGACGCGGCTTGTAGTGCCGGCCGTCGCGGCCGCCCACCGTGAGTCCCAAAACTTGGGGAACTATCAACCAGCAAGACCGGAATACGGGCCGAAGCCACGACAGTGACCATGGTTAGCCTGCGTCTGGACACCGGCGGCCCCCGTGAGACCTGCGAGTATCTGGTCGGCGACCGGCGTGCCCAGCGTCAGGCCATCGCGGCCGCGGTCGACGTATAGATGCCCCGCGTCTGCGAGGCCGAGCGGCGCGCGTGCGCGGGCGAGGACCAGGCCGCCTACGGCGAGAGCGCCGTTGCCGGAGCTGGGTCGCCGGTGGCGGGGGGCGGCCCGCTTCGCGGGGAACAGCCGAAGAAGTCCCCGGTCGTCGAAGGCGTGGAGGGCGGCCGCAGGTCGGCGGTCGGCACTTCGGTGCGGCTCGAGGGCAGTGCGGGCCGGGTCGGGCGACAACGGGGGAGGGTTCCTCTGCCGCCGTCCGACCTGCGGGCCGTCCTGGCCCCGGTGGACCTGGTGTGGGCTCGGCTCGAACGCCGGCCCGCACGCTGCCTGGTGGAGACCGCGGCCCGTCGGGAGTTGGCCCGGCTACGTGGCTTCGTCGGCCCGTCGGACGCGCCGCAGGTGCTCGCGGAACGGCTCGTCCGTCGCCTGGAGGAGCAGATGCGCCTCGGTGGGCCGATCCAGGACCCGGTGGGGTGGCTGATCCGTCGGGGCCTGCCGCAGCGTCAGCGGTGCGGCGAGGTGCGGTGTGACGACGGCACGCTCCTCGACTCCGGTCTGGAGTGTCCCTTCTGCGAAGACCGGCGGGCCGACCGCAGGGCTCAACGCCAGGCGGCCGCGGCCGCCGTCGAGGAGGAGATGCCGCACGCCTCGCCGACCGAGCGCCGTGCGGCCATCGCCCGGCGGGTGCACAAGACCGTGACGGCCCAGACGTGGGCGAAGATCCGCGAGTGGGAGTCGGTCCGCCGGTGGGAGGAGGTCCGGGCCGCCCGGGCCGCTGCCGTCGCCGCGGCCCGCGCCGACGCCGCGTACCCGGCGCCCGAGGTTTTCGGTGTCCCGCTCGTGCTGCCGGACCTGCCCGGGCCGCGCCCGGCAACCGTGCCGGAGGCGGCCGCTGACGCGGTAGAGCGGGACCAGGCCGCCTCCCGCCAGCGTGCCCGGCGCAGCGCCCAGGGCCTGTGCCCCGAGCACGGCGCTCGCCCGGGCTCTTCGGGGCGGTGCGCCGATTGCGGGCCGGACGACGCGGTCGGCCGGGACGCCCCGGCCGTGCCTCGGCAGCGGGTGACCGTCGGCCCGCCGCGCGGCTTCTGCGGCGACTGCGGAGCCCGGATGCCGATGGTCGGCAGGGCCCTCGAGGAAGGCCAGTGCACGCCCTGCCGCGAGGAAGCCGCCACCCCGGCCCCCCTCCAGGCGCCCGCCGCCGAGGAGCAGTTGCTGCTCTGCTCGGGGCGGGACCCCCGCGGCGGGCCGTGCGGCCGGCAGGCGCTGCCGACCCGCAGCGTGTGCGCCCGCCACCGGATCCAGGAACTCGCCGCGGAGGCCGCGGAGGTGGCCCGATGACCCATACCCCGCGATCGGAAGGCGTGGACCTCGCCCGTGTCGCGCTCCGCGCCGCACGGGACGCCGCCCGCCGCCACGGCGGCCGCCCTCTCCTGCCGAGGCACCGCGCCGCCGCACCGGCCCGCCGCGACGGGCGCGATCCGCTGAACCTGGCCGGCGCACTGGCAGCGCTGGTCGTCGAGCGGGCCTGGGACCTCCCGACGGCCGGCGCGACCCTACGCGAGCGATGGACAGTGATCGCCCCTGAACTGGCCGAGCACGTCGCGGCCGTCGGCTACGACGCCGCCTCGGGTCAGCTGACCGTGCAACCGGACTCGGCGGCCTGGGCCACGAAGACGCGCCTGGAGCAGGCCCGCATCATTGAGGCCGCCAACACCTCGGCCGGCCGGACCGTCGTGCGGGCGCTGCGCATCCTGCCGCCCGGCACCCCGCCGGCCGGCGACCCTCTGGGCCCTGCTGCGTCGACCGCCGCCGTGACCGCTGGGCCGGTGAAGACCCGGGAGTCCGCTTCGGCCGGCTACCGCCGCGCCCTCGCCGCGCACCTGGCCGCCAAGCCCACCAGCGCGGAGCGGGATCCGGCTGTTGCGGCGGCGTACGAACGGCAGACCGCGGCGCTGCGGCGGCAACGGGAACGGGAGTGGGCCTTCGCCGACGATCCGGTTGCCGGCGACCGGCCGCCCCGCACCGTAGGCGACAGGCACCGCCTGGCCCTCACCCGCGCCCGCGCAGAACGTGCAGCCAGGAGAGGAACCGATCCCGCCTCGCAACAGCCCACGGCAGACTGAAGATCCCCGCCTCAAGGGGCGGGGCCAACCGGAGGGAATCAGGGTGACCGATGCCGACCAGCCCGGGAGGCGCTGGGCTGCCGAGAGCGATCTCGCACTGATCGCCCTGCGGCACGCGCGGCAGGCCGCTCGCTGTCAGCAACCCGCCCCCGCCCGGCCCCGGGCACATCCGGCGGACTTGCCTCAGTCCGCCCTGCTGAGCGCCGTGCTCTTCGAAGCGGCCGCCGAGTATGGCTGGCCCGTGCCCGAGGTCCACCCGGTGGTGGCCCGGTGGTCTGTGCTGGCCGGGGAGCGCCTCGCTGCGGGTCTGACCGCCATCGGTTTCGACCCTGCCACCAACACCCTCACCCTGCAGGGAGCGTCGACCGCCTGGGCCGCCCAAGGGCGGCTTCTCGCAAAGCGGCTGATCGAGCAGGTGAACGGCTCTCTCAACGCCGACGTCGTCCGAACAGTGCGGATTCTGGCGCCCGCTCAGACGGAGCCCGACTCGCCGAGCCCGCCCGCAACGACGCAGGAACCGGGCGTCCTGGCTGCGGTCCGTCGGCAGGACAGACGCGTGCCCCGGGAACCAGCGCACCTGTTCACCGGGGTGTGCGGCCCCGAGGCGGCCCCACGGCGCTCGGATGTCGTGCGGGCCGCGGCTCTGGCCCGGGCCAGAGCCGCGAAGGACGGAGTTGCCGGTCAGGAGTCGTCGCCGCCTCCCCCTCGCTAGGCTGACCCGGGGTGCCGCCGCACGGCCGCCCACTACAGCAGATGACGGGGGAGCGGGTCGTGGCGGAAACCGAGTCCGGGCCGACGAGCCCACCCCACGACCTTCCCGCAGAGAAGGCCGTCCTGCGCGCCGTGCTCCGGTCCCCCGAAGCCCTCGCCGACATAGCCGAGCTCCTGACCGAGGAAGACTTCTACCGTGGCGGGCACGCGCTGATCTACACCGCCGCCCTGGCCGTCTACGCCCGCGGCGAGGCCGCGGACCCCACCAGCGTCGGCGCCGAACTCGCCAAACAGGAGCAGCTCGCCGACGCCGGCGGCACTGTGTACCTCCACACCCTCGCCGCCGACCCCGCCGCCCCGGGCACCTGGACCGAGGCCGCCGAACGCGTCCGGGCCGCAGCCGTGCTGCGACGCCTCCAGGTCGCCACCGCCCACATCGACAACCTCGTCGCCGAAGCCACCCCGGACAACCTCGACCAGATCATCGACACCGCCCACGCCGAGGTCTACGCGGCGACACTGCGCGACCGCACCCGCATCCCGCCCTCCTACCCGCTGGCCGACGTCCTGGAAGGAGCCCTGGACGAAGTCGAGGCCGCCAGCAGCCGCACCGACCCCACCGGGATCCCCACCGGCTTCCAAGACCTCGACGTGCTGACCGGGGGTCTCTACCCCGGCCAGCTCGTCGTCATCGCCGGCCGCCCCGCCATGGGCACCTCGACCCTCGTTTTGAACTTCCTGCGCTGCGCAGCCATCCAGCACGGCCTCCCCGCGGCCCTGTTCACGCTGGAGTCCCGCCGGACCGACATCGCCCTGCGCCTGTTGAGCGCCGAGGCCCGCGTCGCCCTGCACCACCTGCGCTCTGGCCGCATGTCCGAAGACGCATGGCAGCGCCTGGCCCAACGCCTCCCCGGCGTCGCCAGCGCACCCCTGCACCTTCAAGACCACCCCTACGGCAACTTCACCGAGCTGCGAGCCCACTGCCGCCGCCTCCACCGCCAGCACGACCTTCGGCTCATCGCCGTCGACGACCTGCAGTTGCTCAACTACGGTCCCCGGCCACTCGGCTCCCGCTACGAAGAGGTCTCCGAGATCGCCCGCGGCCTCAAGCTCCTCGCCAAGGAACTCGACATCCCCGTCATCGCCGCCTCCCACCTCAACCGCGGCCCCGAACAACGCACCGACAAACGCCCCCTCCTCAGCGACCTCCGCGACTCCGGAGCCCTGGAGGACAACGCCGACCTCGTCATCCTTCTCCATCGCGACGACGCGTACGAAAAGGGCTCCCTCCGCGCCGGCGAAGCCGACCTCATCGTGGCCAAGCACCGCTACGGGCCCACCGCCACTCTCACGGTCGCCCACCAAGGACATTACGGACGCTTCGTCAACGTGGCTCCGGAATAGCTTGCCTTCCGCTGAAGCTCGCCCACTGAATCGCCACTGCCCCACCGAGCCATCTTCAGCGAGTGCCACCGGAACCTCACCAGGGCGAATTTGCAGCCCCCGTGACGGGTTTGACGGAGCCTGCCATGTCGCAGGGATGGAAGAAGGCCCCCGCATACCGCGAGGGCGCCGCGTACCGTAGGGGGAGAGTCATCGTGAGTGTGGTACGTCCGGTCGCCAACGGCCTGCGCACCGATCATCCTGTGCCGGGCCTGCCATTCATCAACGACGAGCGGCTCCCTCTGGACAACCCGGATGCGATCGAACGCACCGGCCGGAAGCAGGGCGAGGGCCTGTGGGGGCGCACCGACCCGTTACCTGATAGTGACGGCGGCTGGGTGGCGTTCACCACCGAACCGAAGAATCCCTCGTACGCGTGGGCCGTCCACCAGCACCCCGAACACGGCCGCACCGTTCTGCTGATCCACGACGAGGATCTGGGCGGCCTTCACCACGAGTGGGTCTACGGGCACAGCGGATTCCTCTACCGGCACGGTGGCTACTGGTGGGACGGCACCGCCTGGCACAGGCCCGGCCAGGTCATGGACCGCGCCTTCGAACGCTATGACGCCCGGCCTGTCCAGGACGCCCTCACCATCACCGCCGCCGACCTCCTGGCCCATCCCAGCGCACCGGGCAACGCCTACGTCGCGAAGATCGCCGCTTTCACCGCGCCGCAGGAACCGCTGTCCAACTGGGTCGACCACCTCGCCCTCTGGGCCCAGCGACGCCTGCACGGCTCCAGGCCGCTCAACCAGTGCATCGTCGACCTGCGCGCCCCGGAACTCGAGTCGGCCCGCCTGGTCGACCGGGCTGGTCTGGCGAAGATCGCGGGCATTGCCCAGGACGACCTGCCCCATCCGGAATACGGACGCCAGAATCTGCCTGCTCCCCAGACCGACACGAGCGACGGCCCGCGCTGGTCGGAGCCCGTCGCCCGGGACTGGGCCGAGCAATACCACAGCACGCATGGCCCAGAAGCCCTCCTCTCCGGCACCACAGCCTTCGACACCACACAACCCCGCGGACTCGTCGCCGACCACAACCGCCTGACCAAGATCATCAAAGACAGCCTCGAGGACACAAGGAACAAAAAGAAGCGACGCTTCGCATCAACGGCCGAAAGCCAAACCCAGGAGACCGCCGCAACCCTCGCCTGGTGGCCCGCCGTCGCCCTCACCGACGGCCCCCACAGCCTCTTCCCCATCTCAGCGCTGCGCACGACGGTGATCGAGGCCGTCATCAGCGGCCTCGCCCAGGACGTCGAGAACGCCAGGAAGTGGGGTAAAGACGAGCCCTCTCTCGGGGACATCAGCACGGACGTGGTGGAACTCCTCGTCTGGTACATCCAGCGAAAACCAGGCCACACGGCGGGAATCTTCGGCGAGATCTGCCTGATCGCCCGCACCCGTCTCGCCCTGTCACCCGAGAAAGTCGGCCAGCTCCTGCGACGATCCCTCCACCTCGACAGCAAACTGAACGGCAAGACCATCAACGCCCTGCTCGATCTGGCCCTGCCGCCCTCCGCGAAGCACCCCAAAGAAAGCTGAAAACGCCCCAACCCCGGGCCCCGTGACCACCGAGGCAAGCCGGGCCGCTGGACCAGCCAGCGGGGGAGCCGGAGATCACACCGCTGGGCCAGGACGGGTACTGCTTCTTACGCTGCCGGTGTCCGGGCGGGACCGATGCCGCCGAGCACGCCGGCGCCCGCGCGGTCTCCACCTCGCGGCGGCCCAGCGGTGGGTAAACGAACGGCTACCCGGAGCGTGAAGAGCGTGCGAGCCCAGCGTGCGGGGATGCTGTCTGATGAGACTGCGCCCGAGCTTTGGGGTGTGACCCAGATACGCGGCAATGAGTTGATCTTGAGCGTCGGAGGGCCTGTAGGGCACGAGACCAGCGGTCGCCCCTGAACTGTCCTGGCTAGCACCGTGTCACCGCTCCTGCCGGATTCGCTGTCCGGGGTATGAGGGGTCGTCTGCGCCGGCTGACCGAGGAGGAGGCCGTGGCCGAGGTGAAGGCCATCGAGCGGGAGGCCGAAGGCATCTCCGCAGTCGCGGCCGCCGAGCTGGTGCTCATGGAAGGAGGGCAGCCGGAATACGGCAGAAACGTGCCGTAGGGCTGGCGCTGATTGATCGTGGTCCGGTTTGGACGGATCGCGCGTCCGGTGCGTGGTCAGTCGCCGAGCGCGGCTTCTTCAAGGTCCAGAGTGCGCTGGAGGCGGCGCCGCGTGGCATTGCTGATCACCTGGTCTGTAACAACTACGCCACCCACATCACCCCGAGATCAGGGCGTGGCTGGGCAGGCATCCCCGCTTCCACGTGCACTTCACCCCGTCGGAGGCGCGAGCGGCACCGACGACGCCATGCTCGCCTGGCCCTGCACGTGCGCACTCAGCAGATGAGCCTGCGCGACATCGCCGCCCGCCTCGTCATCACTACCGGCAAGAAGAAGGGCCAGCACCCCTCACCCGCGACCGTGATGCGGTTGCTCTGCGAGCACGACGAGCAGACGGCCACGGCCACCGAGGACGCCCGACCAGCCTTTACGCCTTAGCGTTCAACTCCGCAGCAATACTGCTGGGCCCCGACCCCGACGGGCGCTTTTCGGAAAGCGCGGGGAACTGTCTGCATCCGTATTATTGCGTCACCGTTTTCTCCAGATTCCCTGCAGTCGGAGCAGGCGGCACTCCTCGGCCACTTACTTCTTTGCGGCGCTTATCGATACACCGTCCTCCTCGTGAGCTTTCGCCACGAAAGCGGTAGCGGATGCACGTCCGAAGAAACGATTAACCTCATGGTTTGCACAGGAATAGTCGCGGCTCACTATTCCTTGGTTGGTGATGGAAGGCCACGTAGCGGGGGCGGCGACCGGGCGACATCCCGCGGTATTTTGCGGCTGGTTTCCGCAGTGTTTTTTCGGACAAGGGGGGAAGGCTGGACGCGGTGGTATTTTCCCGAGCGAAAGGAGTGAGGAGAAAGATGAGTCGCGATAATATCGGTGAGTTTCAGCTCAAGCTAAGTGGTTTGCGGGTGCTGCCGGGTGCCCACAACTACGAGGCTTCCGCAGCGGGCGAGGGGCGTATCGCCGGCATTGAGGTGTTCGCGATCTTCACCCACGTCAGCCAGATCCTGCCGGACGGCTCGGAGATCGCCACCTCGGACGGTTTCCTGCGCGCCAAGGAGGGGTGTGACACGGCCTTCGTGCAGTTGATCGGCGGGTTCCGCTGCGAGCGTGAGGGCCGGCCCGGTGGGGCGCAGCACTGGCAAGGGGCTGCGGCCATCAAGAGTGAATCGCCGCGGTTCATGGAGCTCAACGGCAGGGTCTTCTGGCTCGAGATCCGCTTCGACCCGCAGGCGGGAACCTCGCATCACCGGTGGTACGCCCTTCGCGCGGGGTGGGACGACGGCGGGGACGACGGTAGTTGAGGTGTGCGGCGTCCGTGTGTCCGCGGTGCTGTAGGCGGTTGGCTCCGTGCGGGGTGCGGGCGTCGATTGGGCAGTGCCGGGCCGGCGGCCGCAGAGCGTCTGCCCGGCGCTGCCGCCTGGGACGCGCTGCGCCGGTGCCGGTGCCGTGATGGTGGGGGCGCGGGCCGAGCCGGGCTGCCCGGCCGAGCCGCGGAACGGCGGGTTGTCCCACGGGCATGCGGGCACCTTCGCCGTTTCTTGGGTGTGGGGCGGATTCTTCTTCCCCGACCCGGCGGGGGCGGAGTCGGAGTCGGCGGTGACGTTTCCGTTGCAATGCCGGATCGCCACGGGCACCGACGGATGGTTCCTTCCTTTGGCCGGGCGCAAGAGCCGCGCCGGTGACCAGGGATACGGCCGCGCACGGGGCGCAATGCGATGTGACGGTGGTGAACGCTGGTCCACTATGGCATCGCCGTTGCGCATCGGCCGCGCCGATAAGAGAGATGTCACGTCCGGGCCCGTCAGGAGTTTTCGCCGAGTCGGGTGTGTTCTGCGTGTTCCCGGTTGTTTTTGCCTTTTGTTTTCGCCTTTCTTGTCACGGTGGGAGATGGTCGTGCCCATGCCGTAGGGAACGGGGGCGGTGCTGCGTTGCCCGGTGTGTGAGCGCGTGTTTGTGTTTCCGGCTTTTTGCTGGTTCGGAGGTGCTGTCGTGGCGCAGATTTCATCGGAATGCCCGGTTGCGGTGGTGGGGGTGGGGTGCCGGCTGCCGGGAGGGGTGGATTCCCTTGCGGGCCTGTGGCGGCTGCTTGAGCAGCGCAGGGATGCGGTGGGCCCTGTGCCGCCGCAGCGGTGGACGGCCGGGGAATTGGCGGATCTTCCGTCCGGTGTGGTCGCGCGGATGGAGCAGGGCGGGTTCTTGGACGGGGATGTGTTTGGGTTCGACCCGGAGTCTTTCGGGATGAACGAGCGTGAGGCGCTGTTCACCGATCCGCAGCACCGGCTGTTGTGGGAGGTGGTGTGGGAGGCGCTGGAGAACGCCGGGATGCCTGTGCACGACGTGGCGGGCAGGCGGGTGGGACAGTTCTACGGCTTTTACGCCAAGGATTATCTGCTGCGTGTGCAGCACACTATGGCCGACATGGACCCGTATGCGCTGTTCTCCGGCACGGACAGCACGGCTGCCGGGCGGATGGGTTTCCTGCTTGACCTGCACGGCCCTGGCCTGGCTTTGGAGGCGGCGTGCGCGTCATCGCTGGTGGCCGTGCACACGGCCTGTCAGGGGCTGCTGTCGGGGGAGGCGGATGTGGCCGTGGCGGGTGGGGTCCAGTTGGCTCTCGACCCGGGTCTTGGGGCGATGACGGCCCGGTGGGAGGGAGCGACGTCGCCGACGGGGCGGTCGAGGCCGTTCGACGCCGCGGCGGACGGCATGGTGCCTGCCGAGGGGTGCGCGGTGGTGGTGCTCAAGCGGCTGGCCGATGCGCGGCGGGACGGCGACCGGGTGCTGGCGGTGCTGCGGGGGTCGGCGGTCAGCGTGTCCGGCAGCCGGGCGCAGCTGGCGGTGACCTCGTGCGGGGCGCAGATGCGGGTGTTTCGGGCCGCGTTGGAGCGGGCGGGGGTGGAGCCGGGTGATGTGGGGATGGTCGAGGCGCACGGTACGGGTACCCGGGTGGGGGATCAGGTCGAGTTCGCGGCGGTGGCCGAGGTGTACGGGCGCGGCCGGGGGCGGTGTGCGCTGGGGTCGGTGAAGTCGAATCTCGGGCACAGTCAGGCCGCTGCGGGGGTGAGCGGGCTGTTGAAGGCGATTGCCGCGGTGCAGCGGGGTGCGGTGCCGGCGACGCTGCATTTCCAGCGATGGAGTCCGCTGATCGAGCCCGGTGACACCCGGCTGTTTGTGCCCACTGCGGTGACGGCCTGGCCGGTGGAGGGGGTGCCGAGGCTGGCGGCGGTGTCGTCTTTCGGGATGACGGGTGCCAATGCGCACGTGATCGTGGAGGCTCCTTCGCCGGGCACCGGACGGCGCAGGGCGCCTGCCGCGCGGGCGGGGGGCGCCGGTGAGCGGGTGGCGCGGGTGTTCTTGCTGTCGGGCCGCACCCCGCGGGCGGTGCGGGAGGGCGCCGGCAGGCTGGCGTGCTGGCTTGAGGGGGATGGCTCGGCGGCGCCGCTCGGTGATGTGGCGCACACGCTGGCGGTGCGGCGCTCGCACGCCTCCTGCCGGGCCGGGATTGTCGCCCGGGACCGGGGGGAGTTGGTGGCGCGGCTGCACGCCCTGCACGGTGAGCGGGAAGCCGAAGGCGTCACGCTGGGGCGGTGTGTGCCGGGCTCGGCGGCGCAGCCAGGGCCGGTGTGGGTGTTCGGCGGGCATGGCTCGCAGCGGGCGGGGATGGGCCGGGGTCTGCTGGATGCGGACCGGGCGTTCACCGCGGTGATCGACGAGCTGGAGCCGCTCATCGAGGCGGAGTCGGGGTTTTCGCTGCGGGCGACGCTGACGGCGGCAGAGGAGGTCAGGCGCATCGACCACGTGCAGCCCGCTTTGTTCGCCCTGCAGCTGGCTCTGGCGGCGATGTGGCGGGGGGCGGGTGTGGAGCCCGCCGCGGTGATCGGCCACTCGATGGGGGAGGTCGCGGCAGCCGTGAGTGCCGGGGCACTGAGTGTGCGCGACGGGGTGCGGGTGGTCTGCCACCGCTCCCGCCTGATCGCCACCCTCACGACCCAGGGACTGATGGCGTCGGTCGCTCTGGAACACCAGGAGATCGAGCAGCACCTGGCCGACGAGGGTGTGCGGGGGGTGTCGGTGGCGGGGATCCTCGCCCCGCGTCTGACCGTGATCGCAGGAGATCACCAGGCGGTGCGCGCACTGGCGGAGCGTTGGGATGCTCAGCACATCGATGTCCGCTTGGTGAACGTGGAGGCAGCCGGGCACAGCGCGCACATGGACCCGCTCAAGGACGATCTCCTCGGGGTGCTGGCAAAGCTGCGCCCGAGGGCTGCGCGCGTGCCATTCTACACCACCACCCTGGCCGATCCTCGGGAGCGGGCCGCGTTCGACGCCGCGTACTGGTTCGCCAACCAGCGCAATACGGTGCGGTTCCAGCACGCGGTACGGGCGGCGCTGGCCGACGGGCACCGGCTCTTTATCGAACTGGGCCCGCACCCGCAGCTGACCGGTGCCGTCCGTGCGAACGCCGACGGCCCGGTGGCCACTGTGCCGTCCCTGGTCCGCGGCCAGGAGGAGCCGGTCTCCTTCCTGACGCACCTGGCCGCCTTCCACGCGGCCGGAGGAGTGGTCGACTGGGCCGGCATGTACGGCAACGGGCAGCTGGTGGATGCTCCGCCCACCACGTGGGAGCGCCGGCACCTTGAGGTGGAACGCCGCACCGAGCACGGCCCTGCCGAGGTGGGCGGGCACCCGCTGCTGGGCACACACCTGGCCGATCCGCACAGCGAGGGCCGCCACCTGTGGCAGGGCACCATTTCGGCCGGGCGTCTGCCGTGGCTGGCCGACCACACCTTCGCCGGCGCGCCGGTGCTGCCGGCCACGGGATTCGCGGAGATGGCCGTCCAGGCCGCTGTCGACCTCCATCAGGTCCCCAAGGAGCGCATCGCTGTGCGCGGCCTGCGCCTGCTGCGTGCGCTGCCGGTGGCCCGGCCCGTGGCGGTGAGTGCGCACGCCACGCTCACCGGCCCCGGGCAGGCGGCGTGGACGGTGCACAGCGGGAATCCGGCTAAGGGCGGTGTCTGCCACGCCACCGCCCGCCTGGAGCTGGCCGGCGACGAAGGCGCCCGGCCGGTGGGCGTGGACATCGGCGCGCTGCTGGCCGCCCACCCCCAGGACATCGACCCCGCCGATCTCTACGCCTTCGCCGACGAGCACCTGGCTGCCGGCTACGGGCCGGCTTTCCGTGGCCTGCGCAGCCTGCACGGCACCAGCGACAGCGAACGGGTCAGTGTGGTCGCAGCCTTCGAGCTGCCCGATGCCGGACGCATCGGCTCACGGCTGCTGCACTGCCATCCGGCCGTACTGGACACCGCCGTACACGCGGTGCTGGCGGCGTGGCGGCGGGTTTCCCAGGTGGCCGGCGGCACTCTCGTCGTCACGAGGATCGGCGATCTGCGGCTGCACGGTGACCTGCCGGCCACCGGGTGGCACCATGCCGTCATCGACGAGGCCGGTCCTCGCTCGGTTCGCGGAAGCGTGCGCGTCCTCGCCCCGGACGGAACCGTCATGGCCGACATGGCGGACATCGAGCTGGCGAGTGTGCCCGCTCAGACGCCCCAGGAGCGGTTTGCCTCGCGGCTGCTGGGCGTGCGCTGGACCGCGACCGAGCTTGCGGCCGCCCCGGAAGGGGCGGTGGCCGAGTGGGTGCTCGTGCACACCGGCGACCGGCCCGCACGCGCCGAGTCGCTGGCCGACGCCCTGACCGCCACCGGAGCCCATGCCACGCTCATGCGCGACAGCGGTGACGCCCTGCCGCTGCAGACGGTCGTGGGCGAGGGCGGTCAGGGCCCGGTGGGTGTGGTGTTCCTGCCCGCCACCACACCCCAGGCCGGGGAGCAGGCGGTGGCGCTCGCACGGCACCACACCACCCGCCTGTTGAACCTGGCCCGCACCCTCACCCACCTGGACACCACCCGGGAGATCCGGCTGTGGGCCTGCACGTGCAGCGCCGAGACCGTCCACCCCGGCGACATCCCGGACCTGACGCAGGCCGGGCTGCGCGGCGCCCTGCGCACCCTCGGCTACGAACACCCCGCCCTGGCCCCCACCCTGTTGGACACCGACGCCCGCACCACGGCCGAGCAGATCGCCCGCGAACTGCTGGCCTGCCCCACCACGCAGGACCACATCGCCTACCGCGACGGCCTGCGCCTGACCGCCGCCCTGGCCCCGGCCGCCCTGGCCGCCGGCGACCGCCACCACCGCACCATCGACTTCGCCCGGGACAACGCCGAGCTGCGCCCGCGCACCGTCGGCGACCTGGACTCCCTGGAACTCCTCGCCGCCACGCGCACGGCCCCGGGCCCGGGCGAGGTCGAGATCCGCGTCCACGCCAGCAGCGTCAACTTCGTCAACGTCCTGGCCGCCGCCGGCACGTACCAGAAGTTCCGTGCCCAAGGCGACGACGTCCTGCGCACTGCCTGGGACTGCGCGGGTGTGCTCAGCGCGGTCGGGGACGGCGTCACCCATCTGCGCGTGGGCGACCGGGTCACCGCCTGCATGACCGACCTGTCCCCCTCCTCCTTCGTGAGCCTGGCCGCCGTGAGCGTGGCCGCCGACTGGCGCGTGATGCCGGTTGCCGACGGCATGAGCCTGACGGACGCCGCCGCCCTGCCCGTCGCCTACCTCACCGCCTGGCACGGCCTGCGGACCCTGGCGCGGCTGCGCCCGGGGGAGCGGGTGCTGATCCACTGCGCGAGCGGCGGCGTCGGGCAGGCGGCCGTCAACGTCGCCCGGCTGTGCGGCGCTACGGTGTTCGCCACCGCCGGGAGCGAGACCAAACGCGTGTGGCTGCGCGAGCGGGGGATCGAGCATGTGATGGACTCCCGCTCCCTGGCCTTCGCCGACCACATCCGCCGCATCACCGGTGGCCGGGGCGTCGATGTGGTCCTGAACTGCCTGACCGGCCCCGCTCAGGCCGCCAGCCTGGAGGTGCTGGCGCCCGGCGGCCGGTTCATCGAGATCGGCAAGAAGGACATCCACGCCGGCACCCGCATCAGCCTGCTGCCCCTGCACCACAACGCCGCCTTCCACACCGTCGACGTCGCCCGCCCCCTGGGGCCCGGCTTCGCCGAGAGCGCGGCTGGCCTCACCCACGCCCTCCACCACCGGCAACTGCCGCCCCTGCCCGTGACCACCTACCCCGTCACCGAAGCCGCGAGCGCGTTTCGCACCATGGCCCGCGCCCAGCACACCGGAAAACTCGTCCTGACCTGGCCCACCTCCGGTACCACCACCCTGCCCGTGCGCCCCGAGGACGTGCCCCTCGTCCGCGACGACGGCGCCTACCTCATCACCGGCGGCCTCGGCGGCCTGGGCCTGCTCGCCGCCCGCTGGCTCGCACAAGCGGGCGCCGCAACGCTCGTGCTCACCTCCCGCCGCGCCCCGAGCCCGAACACCACACAGGAGATCGAGCACCTGCGCGCCACCGGCACCCGCGTCAAGGTCGTGCTCGGTGACATCGCCGACCCGGCCACCGCGGACAACCTGGTCCTGGCCGCCACCGCCACCGGCCACCGGCTGCGGGGGGTGCTGCACGCCGCCGCCGTCATCGACGACGCGACCCTGACCAACATCACCCCGGACCTCATCGACCGCGTCTGGCGCCCCAAGACCCTGGGCACCTGGCGCCTCCACCAGGCCACCGAAGACCACGAGGTGGACTGGTGGGTGCTGTATTCCTCGGCCGCCTCCACGCTCGGCAACGGCGGCCAGGCCGCCTACTCCTCCGCCAACGCCTGGATGGAGGAGTTCACCACCTGGCGCCGCCACCAAGGCCTCCCCGCGAGCTGCGTCTCCTGGGGCCCCTGGGCCGAAGTCGGCGGCGGCGCGTTCATGGCGGCCCGCGGCTACGACATGATCACCCCCGACGAAGGCATGGACGCCCTGCGCCGCCTGCTCGCCCACGACCGGCCCCGCACCACCTACACCCCCACCGACACCCACCGCTGGCTCAAGGCCCACGCCACCGCCGACCGCCTCACCTACTTCGCCGCCCTCCACACCGGCACCCGCCCCACCCCCACCCGCAGCCTCCTCGCCGCCCTCGCCGACTGCCCCGGCGAGGCCGAACGCCTCGCCCTGCTCCAGCAGACCGTCATCCATCACGCCGCCACCGTCCTGCACCGCGATCCGGCCGACCTGAACGCCACCACCGCGTTCAACGCCACCGGCCTGGACTCCCTGATGCTCACCGGCCTGCGCACCCGGCTGGAAACCGACACCGGCCTGCGCATCCCACCAGGCGCCCTGTGGGCCCAGCCCGACCCGGCCGCGCTCGCCCACTACCTCCTGCACCACCTCAACCCCGACCGCACCGGCACCCCCACCTGACCAGCCTTGCCTCCACGACCAAGGACCCCCCATGCCCGGCCATCTCTTCGAACCCGGCGACATCCCCCCGCTCGGCACCGTCCCGCGGCAGATGTACGCCAGCGTCATCCGCCGCGAACGCTACGGCCCACCCCACAGCGCCTTTCGCACCGAAGTCGTGGACGTACCCGAGGCGGGCCGCGGGCAGGTACTGGTGCTCGTGATGGCCGCGGGCATCAACTACAACAACGTCTGGGCCGCCCTCGGCACACCCGTCGACGTCATCGCCGCCCGGGCCAAGCACGGCGCGCGCGAGGAGTTCCACATCGGCGGCTCCGACGCCTCCGGCATCGTGTGGGCCACCGGCGAGGACGTCACCCAGGTGCAGGTCGGCGACGAGGTGATCCTCTCCGGCTGCCAGTGGAACGAGAAGGCCCCCGACATCCGCCTGGGCGCCGACCCCACCACCTCCACCACCCAAAACGTGTGGGGATACGAAACCAACCACGGCTCCTTCGCCCAGTACACCCTCGTCCACGACTACCAGTGCCACCCCAAACCACCCCACCTGACCTGGGAGAAGGCCGCCTGCTTCCTGCTCACCGCCGCCACCGCCCACCGCCAGCTGTGCGGCTGGCCACCCCACGACGTCCAGCCCGGCGACCCCGTCCTCATCTGGGGCGCCGCCGGCGGCCTGGGCTCCATGGCCATCCAGATCACCCGGCTGCGCGGCGGCATCCCCATCGCCGTCGTCTCCAGCGAACACCGCGCCCACCACTGCCGCACCCTCGGCGCCCACGGCACCATCGACCGCCGCGACTTCCACCACTTCGGCCCCATGCCCGACCCCGCCGACCACCAGGCATACACCCACTGGCTGCAAGGAGTACGGGCCTTCGGCCGCCGCTTCTGGGACGTCCTCGGCCAGCGCAGGTCACCACGCATCGTCTTCGAACACACCGGCCGCGACACCCTGCCCACCTCCCTGTACCTGTGCGACAACGCCGGCATGGTCGTCTGCTGCGGAGGCACCACCGGCTACCAGGCGAATGTGGACCTGCGCTACCTGTGGATGCGCCAAAAACGCCTCCAGGGCTCCCACTTCGCCAACCTCCGCCAAAGCCGCGCCGTCATCCACCTGGCCGCCACCGGACTCCTCAACCCCTGCCTGACCCTCGCCGGCACCCTCGCCGACATCGGCACCGCCCACCAGCGCATGCACGACAACCAGCACCCACCCGGCAACCAGGCCATCCTGGTCAACGCCCCACGCCCCGGCCTGACCACCCTCCACTGACCGGTCATCCTCACCCGCCCGCACATCCCCGCGGGGTGCGAACGATGTGGCGGTGTCGCCGGACACCTCAGGAGACGGTGTTCTCAACCGGCGAAGGGGTGGGCCATGAGGACGGCCATCGCCAGGCGGATCACGGCCTGACCGAAGTCCGCTCCACCATCCGGCGTTGTGACGGTCGCCTCCGCCGGCCTGCGGGACAAGACGGCCGCAACGTTGTGTTCCGGCTACCTGTGGCACATCCCAAGACCACCCTGGCCTGGGCCGACCCGGCCTGCGCAGACCAGCTCACCGACTACTCCCGCACCTACCCGGGCCTGATTCTGAAAAGCCCTCTCCCGGCCGCCACAGCACCACCAGGCTCACATCCCCTGGGCCCTCATCGCCGGTGGGAGGTGCGCGAGGGCGGCCCGGTGCGGCTGTGGGAGCGCATCGAGGCGGTGCTGGACGCCTACGACCAGGCGGGACGGCCGGGTCCTGAGACGTTCACCCTGCACGTGGACGGCCGCGGCGGGCAGCATCTGCGGCACCCGCGCATGCCCGCCCTGGCGCTGCCGCGACCCTGACCACCGGTCAATCCCCAGGTGCCCGGCCTGGCCCCCGGCCCCGTTCCCGCGCTTGAGCCCGGCACTGCCCTGGAGCCGGCTGCTGCGACGGTGCCCGCGCAGCCGGTGAGGACGAGGGAGTCGGCCTCGCCGGCTGCAGGGTCGGGCGCCAGACCTACAAGATCGCCATCGGGTACCGCCGACTACGGCGTTTCCTGCCGTTGCTGGGGTTGAGGCGGTCACGGATGTGCGCGGGTATCGGGATGAACGTGCCAGCGACGAGAGGCCGGGGAGCGGCGGCGGGTTCGTTCTGTGGCGGGCTGCTGGGCTGCGAGGGACGGGGGGTGTCGTATCGGGCGGCGAAGTCCGCCTTCTTGTCCGCTGCTGGTTCCCGTTCGTGCTCGTGACGCTGCTCGGCCAGCCATGCCTGGATGGTGGAGTCCGCCTGGCGCGCGATGATGGTTTGGGCCGTGTCGAAGGGCAGCGAGGGGAACCACTCACTGGTCTTGGTGAACGAGGGGCTGATCTCGCGTGCCTCTTGCAGGCTTCGCTTCTCGGTGGCTCGGAAGTTGGAGTGCAGGGGGGAGACCCAGGCTCTGGTCACGCGGTCGCCGATGTTCCGGGCGTCATCCCGGAAGCCGGTTATCCGCCGTCGAGGACCGGTTGTGCAGCCGATCTTGAGGCGCCGACGCGCCCCTTCGACTTCCACGGCATACACGTACCCCTCTTTGTTATTGCCGGGGAAGTCCTGGAAGCCGTCGAGGTAGCTGTCGATGGCTTCCCAGGCGGGGTCTGTCGTGACGGTAGGGAGGGTGAACACGTGTACCTCGTGGTGGTGCTGACGATCTCGGAGAGAGTAAGCAGTCCCACTGACAATGGCCCCCAGATCGGCGGATCCGTATCTCTGCCTCGGACCCGCCGATTACCCGTCGCGGTGTGCGACCGCCCCTGAGCCCGACCGGATCGGGTGATGGGCTGGGGCATGTGAGAGTGCCACGGAGGCACGCTGCGGGTTGTGCTCCCGGCGGACGGACGGTCAGGAGATCCGGGCCTTCGCCGACGAGCCGGTTGCCGGCGCCGGGCCGCCCAGCACCGGAGGCGACAGCCGCTGCCTGGCCCTCACACGCGCCCGCGTCGAGCGGGCAGCGCCGCGGCAACGGTCCCTCGGAGAGCCGGCAACAGGGTCTCCGCTTTGGGCTGCGGTCTGGCCAAGTCGCGGATGAGAATGAGCAGATGGCGGTCCGTTGAATACGCAGCTGGCCGCCTCCGGTGTTCCAGTACCCGCTCTGGGGAGCGGTGGGAAGGAGCTGGGGGAGTGGTGACGCAGGAGAGCTGGGGGCCCTGGCAGAAGCGTTTGAGCTCGGGGGAGTTGGTACGGCTGTCCCGGGCTTGGTACCGGCGAGTGGAGTGTCCTTCCTGCGGCGTGGCCGCTGGCCGTTCCTGCCGGTCTCCGTCGGGGTATCCCGCCGATCACCACCGGGCCCGACGAGACGCCGCAGGGCAGCCGCCGTACGAGCAGTGGCGCAAGGAGGGCCTCATCCCCGAGATCAAATTGCCCCTCACGCTCCCTCCGGTCCTCAAAGACGCCCGCGCGGCCGTCGCTGAGCTCGGTGTCGAGCAGTCCCTCGCCGACGCCGCCGTGCTCGTCCGGCACTTCCTCGCCGACCATCTCGCCCTGACCCTCGGCGACGAGAAGGCGCTGGACCTCTTCGACGAGACCGCACGCACTCTGGCCCTGGCCCGCGGTCCCGAAGGCGCCGCCGACGTAATCACCGTCCTGGTCTCCCAGGTCGTCGCGTTCCTTCCGCTGCTCGCGGGAACGGCAGACCCTGAGGTGGTGTACACCGAGTGGCTCGGCTCGCAGCTCGCCCAAGCGCGCCGCCGACAGAGGGAGGAACGACGCATGCGCTCCGAGCAGTGATCACACAAGCGGTTAGCCGAGTTGACGGGCCGTTCGCCGAAGTACTGCGGGCAAAGGTGGCCAGGAGCGGGCCGAGCGCGTTGGTCTGCTGTCAGCCGGGCCGCTCCGGGAGCTGCGTCTACCCGCAGAAGATCCCGGACGGTCGCAGCCAGCATGCCGGGCCGCCCGAGTTCAACCATTCGGTGATCAAGGAGTTACGTTCCGTCGAAATTTCCGAGTTCCAGGCTGGACGCCTCGGGCCGCTAGTGCGGCATGAGAGGTGAGAGCTGTCCGCTCTCTGGGGTGGCGGGGGAGGTCACCCTGCATCCGTGCGCGAAGAACAGGAACAACTTTGTCCAAAGGCACAGCGCCCGAGCGCCGTGTGGGGGAGACCGCAACCCGATGCGGGCCGAGTCCGACCGGTGACACGTCCAGCACTTCCCGGGTCCGGCCATGACCGTCCGGCCGGCCGTGACCGACACGGCCGCCCGCGCCCGCCTGCTGGTCTACGAGTCCTTCGTCCGCCGCAAACAGCCCGGATACGTGAAATGGGGCTATTCGAGACTTTTCTCCTGGGAAGACGCCCGTGAGGCGGCGAACAGCGCCTTGTACCGGATCTACGTGCGATGGGACGCGCTGCTGCGCAGCGACAGCCCGGACGCCTACGGCTTCAAGATCCTCCGGGACTCCGTCATCGACGTGCTGCGCGCACGGGACCGCGCCCCGGCCCTGCCACTGGCCGCCTTCGAAGAGACCGTCCACCCGATCGCCGGCGTCCCGCCGGGAGAGGTCGACCAGGTCCCGCTCCGCCTCGACATCCACCGGGCCATCAGCGAACTACCCGACCGTCAGCGCACCTGCGTCTTCCTCCACTACATCCTGGGCTGCCCCGCAGAGGAGATCGCCGACATCACCGGCCTGGCCTCCTCCACCGTCCGCTCCCACCTCCACGCCGGCCGCGCCGCCCTGGCCACCCTCCTCGGCGTCCCCGACGACGACCCGCCCCTGCCCGAGAAAGGTGTCGCCCCGTGATCGACGCCATCCTGCGCGGCGTGCAACTGCGCGCCCCCGCCCCCCCGCCTCTGCCCCGCGAGGACTTGAGCCGGCTGCGCGCCCGCGCCGAACAGGCCGAGCACAAGCGCGCGACCGTGGCCCGCACCGCGAACGGGTGGCTGAGCCCCTTCGCTCCGGAGGTCTCCCGCCTGGCCGAAGACGACGCGCACGACGCCCCCGCCACGCTCGCCCTTCGGCGCCGACTCCAGCGCGACGCCCGGACGCTGTGCCGCTACGTCCTGTCCTCCCCAGGCACCCACCTGCGCGCTGGCCAGGTCGTCCTGGCCGTCCGCGCCACCGACCCCGTCGGCGCCCGCGGCCTGGGCTGCCTGCTCTACCTCACCCACGGCAGCGGCGAAGGAGCGCGCTTTTGGTGGCGCTACGCCGCCGGCATCGGTGACAGCACCGCCGCCTACCTCCTCGTCCTCGACGCCCTGCTGCGCGGCCGGGTGGAAGAGGCCCGGCACTGCTACACCGAGCTGGACGCCGCCGGCTTCCTGTGCGACGAGGACCTCGAACCCGCCCCCGCCCGGCCGCCCACCCCCAGGCGCCCCGCCCCCGGCGTTCTCGAGGGCTACCTCCACGACCTCTCCGGTACGGAGCCGGCGCCCCGCACCACAGACGGAACGGCCGACGACACCACACCGACGCAAGTACCGCTCGGCGCGGGCCTGCCCGTCGCAGCACCATGATCAGTTGCCACAAAAGCGCCACAGAAGTAGCAGAGGCCGACCCCTCCGTCCGGCAACCCGATAGCCTGACGCCGCAGCTCTCCCGGTCTCCAAGCGGTCGCTTCGTGGGTCTCCCGCGGGGATTCACGAACGCTGGATCCCGGGGAGGAGAACCTGATGGGCAACCGTCGAGAGGGTCACCGCGACGCAGGGGACCGGTTATACCGCTGGGCCCGCTGGCTCAGTCCGCTCCGCGCGGCGTATCTCACCGTGCGGGGGTGGCTGATGCCGGACGCATAAGGGCCCCGGCCGAATTGGCCGAGGCCCCGCGGTACTGCACTGAGGGCCTCATCCCCGCACTCTTGTCCACAGGGGGGGTGGGGCTCTCTCGTTCTCCGCTGGCCCGGCATGCGCCAGCACCTTCACCGTAGCGCAACTGCGACGCACTTAATAAGGGCGTCGCAGTTCATGATGGGCCTGACCAAAATGGCGGGAGGCCGGAGAGTCCGACGGCGGCATCCCGAGGAACTGACGGCACGCTCGCCAATACCTCGTCGGCCTCTACAGCGCCTCCAACGGGCCGGTACGAGACCGTCCGGTGACCGCGTCGGGGACGGCGTGAGCGCTGGCCGGGAAGCTACCGGCATCCGGTGATCTCGGGCCGGCCCCTTTCCGCTCGGGCGATGCCGCCCAGTGTCTCGGGGGCCGACGGAGTCAGGTGAAGGCCGCCGCTCGGTTGGCTGCCTCGACCCGCCGGAGCCGGTCGGCGTCCATGGTGCGGCCCCACTTGACGTTTGAGTAGTACACGAGCAGACCGGTGGCCGGGTCCCGGAAGTCGACCATGCAGCCTCCGTGGGTGTGATCGCACAGGCACGTACATGTCTTTTCGAGGGCTTCCCAGCCGAGTCCGGTGGGTGCGTCGCCGAGAAGACGGATCAGGTCGGGGCACGGCGGGCCGTCGGTCGTCTCGAGGCGGAAGCTGCGGCCCATGCTCCACCAGGTGTCGGTGGCGTTGATGGATCCCGGGCCGGCGGTGGCCCGGATGCGGCGCAGCAGGGGGGAGAGGAGGTCGGGCGGCTCCATGCCGGAGGCCGACCAGGCGGCGTAGGCGGCGTGCTCGAGCGGTGCCCAGTCCGGTTCGTCGAACAGCGCGTAGCAGTTCTTCATGCTCGCGACGGCGCGCTCCCACCAGTGTGGGTGGAATCCGGTGAGCACGACGCGGGTCGGCAGCCCGGGGCGGTACAGGCGGATGCCGCCGCCCTCACGGCACCAGCGCAACCCGGGTACGCCGCTGACGCCGTCGCGTGGATCGGACAGGTCCTCCTCGACAGCGCGCGGCAGAAGGGCCTCGGCCCAGTGCCGGATGACGTAAGGCTCGCTCAGCAGCCGGAGCGTGAGCTGCTCTTCCTCAGGCCGCAGACGGACGATGCCCAGCGGGTGAGCGGACCGGCCGCCGATCTTGCAGACGCCGAGGAAGACCGCCGCCTCGAGCCGCGCCTGCTCCCGGTGCCGGGCGGCGGGGATGGTCAGCGGTTCGGTACGGCCGCCGAGAAGCGGGTGGAGCGCCTGGTGGGACTCGCCGGTGCTGCGCCGGCGGTCTTCGGTGGCGGCCAGGGCGGAGAGGCGGGGCATAGGGGTCACGGTTTCCGCGCCGAAACCGGCCCCCGGGCGGTCGGCGCTGGTCTGTGGTGCTGTTGCGATGCGTGAGCAGGTGATCTTCTGGCCGGTCCTGGGCGAGGGAGCTTCGGGGGCTTCCCTCCTCGCGCGGCCGGGCGTCACGGGCCCAGGAAGATCCAAAACCGGCGCAGTTCTCCGGGGCAAGTCGCCACGGCGAGGACGACTCCTTTCGGAGGACGGTCGTCTCCTCGTCCTGGCGGTGACCGTAGGCCGAACGGGCGGGCCGCGGCCCGGTGCGGGCGCGATATCGTGGAGGGCCTGATGACCACCGCACCTGATCTGGGGGAGCCCCGCGTGGCCGAGGATCGCATCACGCAGAACGAGATCGACTCGCTGACCCGCCGCGTCGAAGCGGTGGAGGACCGTGTCGAGGCGCTGCAGGTCCAAAACGGCGGCAACTTCGCGGCTGTCATCGAAGGCCAGGCCGCGCTGCGCCGCGAGGTTCGTGACGGGTTCACCAAGGTCAATGCCCGCTTCGATGCCTTCGAAGAGAAGATGGACCGGAACCAGGCACAGATCATCGAGCTGCTGTCGGCACTGGTCGGTAGGAACCCCAACGCCAGCTAATTAGTCGTGTCCGGCCAAGCCGAGATCTTGGACGCCTTGCGTGCGGCACAGGTCGCGCACGGTCAGGTGCTCGACGTCCGCGCCACGGTCCTTGAGGCGCAGGGCCGCACCCTGCAGTCCGTCGCCGAGCTGGTCGGCCAGCTCGCGGTGGGGCAGGTGTCCATGATTGAGCAGCTGACCCGGAGCGAGTACCGGCTCGGCGGAGGCGGCGCTCAGGAAGAGTGATCACCCCGGTGGCGGCCGGGGCCGCCGCCACATGTCGAAGGCTCGGATCGGTGGATCCGAGCCTTCCTTGTTTCGCCTGCCGGCTGTTCCGGATCGGGGGAGGGCGGCGAAGGGATCGGCCGGTGGCCGCCTGGAGGCTACTCGGCGGGGGTCGGAGCGTCTTCCGCTCTACGCTGGCGCCGCTTCTTGTCGACCCAGTCGTGCATCGCCTCGATGAGTGCGTCGGAGGGGGTGCGGCCCTCGGCCTCGGCAAGCGCTTCGAACTCCTCGCGCAGTGCTTTGGGGGGGCGGAAACCCATGACCTTGGTCTGCCCGGTGGCAGGTCGTCCCATCAACACCCCCTCGGTTTCCGTTTAACAGAATCTAGCATTCACCTGGGGTGACGAGTTGACAAGCGCTATCCGCTGACCCATTCTCGTTTAACAGAAACCGGATGTGAGCAGCGAGTTGATATTTCGCTCCGGTTCCGTGAGTCCCTGCCGGGACGAAGAAGCGGCCCCTCGCGGCCGGGCTGCGGCTGCTCCCGGCGAAGGACACCTGCCCCCGCACCGACCCGTCCGTGGAGGAAGTACGTGAGCTCGCCGCACCACCCCCGTCCGGCCTTACCAGCGCAGCCTCCAAGCTCGGACGCTGCCGCCTCGCCCGCCACGGATACGGCCGGCAGCCGGTGGGAGGAGCTCCTGGCCGGCACCGTCCTGCCCCATGCCCTGGACGGTGCTGTGGCCCAGCACGGGCCGGTGCGGCCGGTGGTGGTGTTCGTCGCGGGGCAGGCGGGCAGCGGCAAGACGCTGGTCGTCGACCTGGTGCACGCCGCTCTCGGGCGGCGGGGCGGCGCGGTGCGGGTGGACCGCGACGCTTACAAAGACGTGCACCCCTTCTACACGGCCTTTCTCGCCGAGGATGTGCGGACCGCTGGGGTGCGGGTGCGGCCGGAGACCTATCACTGGCAGGCCGCGGTCGAAGCACGGGTACGTGAGGGCCGCTACGACGCGGTGGTGGAGGCGCCACTGGCGCATCCCCAGGAGTTCGTGAACGGGATCGCCGCCTACCGGCAGGCCGGCTACCGCGTGGAGGTCGTGGCCCTGGCGGTGCCCGAGGCGGTCAGTCAGCTCGGCGTCCTGGACCGCTACCTGCGTCTGGCCGAGGAGGGCCGGGCCCGCTACGTCTCCTGGGACAATCACGACGCGTGCGCGGCCGCGCTGGTGGAGGTCCTGCGCATGGTGGAGGCCGGGCACCTGGCGGACCGGGTCTTCGTCGTCCGGCGCGCTGCCGATGCGCCGTTCGAGACCGTGTACGGCAACGTGCTCGGCCCCGAGGGGCGGTGGCTCCGTCCGGCGGGCGCGGCGGATGCGGTGCTCGCCGAGCGCCGGCGTCCGTGGGATGCCCGGGAGACGGGCCGGTTCCGTCGCCAGCTCGCGGACGCCGACCGGCGTCTTGCCGGTCCCGGCCTGTCGGAGGACTGGGGGCTGGCGGTGCGCCGCGACGCCGAGCGCACCGCCGCCTGGGCCGAGCCGGTGCGGCGTACCGCCCAGGTGCGCCAGGAAGCGCCCGGGGTCGACTACCACCGGCTGAGCGCCGAGGAACACCGTTGGATCTTCGATGAGCTGATCGTGCCGTCGCTGGGTCGCATCGCGCCGCAGGAGCGGCCGGTCGCGGTGTATGTGATGGGCCAGCCCGGCGCCGGCAAGACCAGTGCCGCGCGGATGGTCCGCCGCTCCCTGCGGGATCCGGTCCACATCAGGGGTGACGCGTTCAAGGCGTTCCACCCGGACTACCTGCAGTTGCTGCGTGAGGAGCCGCGCACGGCCTCCGCGCGGATCCGCGCCGACTACCGTGCCTGGCAGGCCCAGACGGAGGGGTACGTGCGTCAGCGGCGCGGGGATGTGGTTATCGAGATCACTCCGTCCAGCGTCGGCGCGTTCGTGGCGGGTGCGGCTTTGTACCGGCAGGCCGGCTACCGGGTGGAGCTGGTGGTCCTGGCGGTGCGCGCGGCGGATTCGCGGCAGGGCACCGCCGCCCGCTACGCGCAGGTGAGCCGGCTGGACGTGCCCGGGCGGTTCACCACCGCCGCCGGGCATAACGGGTGCTATGCGGTCCTGCCGGAGGTCGTGGCGTTGGCCGAGCAGCTGGCCATCGTGGACGCGGTGCTGGTGATGCGGCGCGACGCCCACCCGCTGTACCGCAACCACCAGACAGCACCGGGCCGGTGGGTGCGGCGGCCCGCCGCGGCGCTGGCCTTGGTCGCCGAACAGGGCCGCCCCTACACCTCCGTTGAGGCCGCGCGGTTCTGGGCCGTCCAGCGCCGGCTGCACCGGGCGATGCCGCAGTACCGCGACGACCTCGTGGCGATCGCCGCTCTCGCCTGCCCGCTGATGCCCGCCCAGCAGCCGCACCGGCTTCGCCCGCCCGCCCCTGTGGCCGCGCTGCCCGTGCCCGCCCAGGCCGCCGGGCGGCCCGGGACCACGGCGGGTGCCGGGCCGCCCGGCACGGTCACTGCCGCGACTACGCCTCGGGGCGGGCTTCGGTGCCTTCCAGCTCCTTGAGGCGGTCGGCGTAGGCGGCGGCGATCCGCGCGGTCTCCTCGGGCCCGGCGTCCTTCAGCCGCTGCTGGTCCGCCACGCACTCCTGCCGCCCGGCCATCAGCTCCTTCAGGCGTCGCTGGTCGCCGGAGCGCCGTGCCAGCAGCAGCTGCTGGGTGTACCAGGCGGCAACGGTGTCCAGGATCTGGTGCGCCCCTGCGCCGGCCCCGGCCGTGCTGTCGTCACCCGCGGCCGGCCCCGAGCGCGGATCGGGGGACGGGGAGGGCGCTGCGAAGTCGTGCATCGGAAGATCACTCCAGGGGTGTCGGGAGCCGAACAGTCAGAAAGATCATTTTCGGCGGTGGGCTGGAAAGGGGCCTGTGGGCCGTCACGGTACGCGGCGTAGATTGGGCCCGCAGGTGATCGCTTCTGGGGGGACATCACATGGCCGACCTTCGCGCGCTGTTCAGCTCCAACGACCCCGTGGGCGTGGGCAGCAGCGAGGCGTTCACCAACCGCCAGCGGCAGTGGGACGCCGTGGCCACCGCCATCGAGGAGCACCTGCGGCACATCGTCTCTCCCGGCTTCGACGTCGAGGACCTCGAAGCCCCCCGCGACCACGTGCTCGCCTTCCACGGAGTCGGAGGCATCGGCAAGTCCACCCTGCTACGCAAGCTGGAAGCCTCGCTCGCCGCGGCCGAGCAGCGGCCCGCGCAGTGGGGCGCCCCCGCCTGGGCGGGCGAGAAGATCCTGCCCGTGCGGATCGACCTGGCCCGCTCGGCGTCGACCGGGGCCGACTTCGAGCGCGTTGTGCTGACGATCCGGCTCGCCCTGGCCGCCGCCGTCGGCCGCCCCCTGCTCAGCTTCGACCTGGCGCTGCGCCGCTACTGGGAGGCCCAGCATCCAGGCGAGCCGCTGGAGGAGTACATCAAGCGCACCGGCCTGGCCGGCCGTTTCGGGCGGATGCTGCCTCAGCAGATCCAGGGCGCGGTGAGCGAGGCGATCGGCGCCCTGGAGCTGCCGGGCCTGGTCGGCTCGGCCGCCGGACAGCTCACCACCGCGCTCGTGGGCGCCTTGCGCGAGCGCCGGGCGAAGGCGCGGGCCCTGGCCGGCTGCGCCCGCACCGCCGCCCTGCTCGAGGCCGAGCCCGACCTGGAGGCGCTCTCCTTCTACCCGCACCTGCTGGCGTGGGAGATCAGCCGCCTGCCCGCGAAGAAGGCGGTCGTGCCGGTCATCCTGCTGGACACCTTCGAGGACACCGGCGACCGCCACCGGGATGCCGAGCGGATGCTGCAGCGCCTGGTGTGGCTCATGCCGAACTGCTTCTTCATCATCGGCGGCCGCAACCGCCTGCCGTGGGCCGATCCCGCGCTGCAGGGCCAGCTCGACTACACCGGCCCCGCCGCCTGGCCGGGCCTGGCCCCCCAGGCGGGGCAGAGCGCGGCGGCCCTGGCCGCCGGCGGCCCCCGCCAGCACCTGATCGGCGACTTCTCCGAGCAGGACTGCGACACCTACCTCGCCCAGCGCCTCACCCACGACGGCCACCCGCTGATCGGCCCGGAGATCCGCGCCGTCATCACCCAGCGCTCGCACGGCCTGCCGCTCCACCTGGACCTGGCCGTCGCCCGCTTCCTGGACATCCGCCGCACCGGCCGCACCCCCGCCCCCGCCGACTTCGACCACACCTTCCCGGCCCTGATCGCCCGCACCCTGTCCGACCTCACCGCCGACGAGCGCCACGTCCTGCGCAGCGCCAGCCTGCTGGACGCCTTCGACCTGGACCTGGCCACCCACGCCGCCGGCCTGGCCCACCAGAGCGCCGCCCGCCGCCTCATCGACCGGCCGATGATCACCGAAGACCCGTTCGCGATCTGGCCCTACCACCTCCACGGCGCCATCCGCAGCGCGCTACGCGCCGCCGACGACCACACCGAGGACCGCTGGACCCCCGCCGACTGGCACCGGGCGGCCGAACGCGCCCTCGCCGCCCTCGGCCGCCAATGGCAGACCGCCCACACACGCATCCCCGGCCGCGCCCTGCTGGTCGCGTGCCTGCGCCAGGGCCTGCGCCTGGCCCGCGACCACGACCTCGGCGACCTCACCTGGCTCACCGACGCCGCCTTCGCCTACATAGAGGACTCCGTCTGGGAGCCCCTCGCCCCACCCACCCCGGCATCCGGCACCGGCCCGGACACACCCGCCGACGCCCTGGCCGAACTCCTCGCCGCCATCGCCCGCCGCCAGCACGAGCACCGCGAACGGACCGCCGAGCGCCTCACCACCGTCCTGACCACCGGCCTGCTGCCGGCCGCTCTCACCGAACTCGCCCTGTACTACCGGGCCAAAGCACACAAAGACCTCGGCCGCACCGACGACGCCGCCCACGGCATGCGCCAGGTCGCCGACGCTGCGGGCCGGCTCGCCCCGCGCGCCCGCCGCGGCCTGGCCACCCTCGCCCGCATCCGCGGCGACTTCCCCACCGCCCTCGCAGCCGTCCCCGCCCTGGGCTGGGAAGGCCGCCACCACCGCGTCCTGGGCCACATCCACCTGCCCCACGGCACCATCGACCGCGCCGTCGCCGCCTTCACCGCCGCCCGCGCCGAAGCCGAGCACCACAACGCCGCCGGCGAGCGGGCCATCGCCCAGACCCTCCTCGCCCTGGCCTGGTCCTTCGCCGACCCCGCCCGCGCCGACGACGAACTCACCCTCGCCCACCAGCTCCTCGAGCCGCTCGACCAGCGCGCCACCACCCTCTACGCCGGCATCGCCGCCCTCCTCCGCGACGCCGGCACCCACCACGACGTCACCGCCCGCGCCACCGTGCTGCACGCCGAGATCACCACCAGCGGACTCGCCGGGTACGCCCCGCTCCTGGAGACCGCCCTCGCCTTCCACCACGCCGTCCGCGACGCACACGACGACCTGACAGCCACCATCAACCACCTGCGCGAGATGACCGCGAACGGCGATTACGCCTACTACCTCCCCATCGCAGCCGCCATGGGCAACCTCCCCCAGCCCCCCGGGCCCGCCATCGCATGGCTCGACGACGAACACACTGTCCGTGCCCGCTGGCGCGCCCTGGTCACCGCCCGCCAACACCACCTGCACGGCGGACGGTGACCGTGCGTTGGCCCGACCACCACTCTCGGCCAGCGCAGAGCACACATCAGGCCGTCTTCCGCACTCCTGACGTGCCGCGGCGCCAGTTACGTGATGATCTGCGACACCGTCCTCGTCCTGGAGCTCACCGTGGAGGTCCCGCTCGTGTCTGACCGGCCCAGCCTCGCCGACGACCCTGACCTCACCCACCTGATCGACTTGATCGACATGCTGCCGCACCCGGAGGTCTCGGATTTCTGAGGCGCAGGAGAGCACAGCATCGGAAGCAAGTTCGCGTACCGGCTCGAGTCCATCCTCAGCGGCCAAGGGCAGGGAGCGGACGTCGACTACCTCGCGGTCTACGTGCTCAAGTACCTCGGACGGGACAACCAGCACATCTCGCAGGAGCAGATCACGCGTCATCTGCGAGGCGTGGGCGGCCTGCCCGCCGCAGGGCATGCGTGGGTGGAGGATGCCACCCGCACCGCATGGGCACTGGTCGCCCGCTACAGTCTTCCCCGCTGGCGCGGCTACCGAGCCACCCCTGGTCAGAGGTGGCTGGAAAGTTGAGGAACCCCATGGGGGCTCCTTCCGCTGAAGCCGAACACCCGAGGTGAATCCCGGCGCCCTCGCTGAGTGCGCCGAGAGCCTCCGCAGGCCGCCGCCTGGCCTAAGACTCTCGGCCCCCCGCTGGCCCGCGAGGTCACCGTCCGGCGCTTCGCCCGGCGGCTGCGCCGTCACCGGTGACGGTGGTGCCGGGCGGGTACCGAAGCTCGTTGAGCCGCTCGGCACCGCACACCTCGCACGGCTCCGCACCTTCGAACAGAGCTCGGCGGGCATCATCCAGGGTGAGGGCGGGCTCGCGGTCGCCGAACCAGCAGTCCTCGTAGTGCAGGATCCTCCGGCGTTTTTGGCCGACGGGAGTCGGCATGGGCTGCAGACTCCAGCGCCCGGTGAGCTCGGCGGCCAGCCGGTCCCGCGGCGGCGGGCCGGGGCGCCGTGTCGGTACACAGGAGTAGTCGGCGCCCTCGATCGGCGTGACCAGCCGGGCCGGCACCGTGAAGACGGTCTCGACCGGTTCGGCCGCCATCTTCCCGCCCGACAGTCGCACCTCGGCCCACAAGGCGAACCGTAGTTCGCACCACCACTCCCCGCCGGGCTGCTGGATCCGGGCGAGGAACTCCGCGGCGACCACCTGGCCGTCGGGGAGTTCAACGCGAACCGACGGCGCGGGACCGTCGAGGGCGCGGGCGGAGGAGCGGGTATCCATGACTACGCGGCCGCGGCGTCGGCGGCCGGCGTCTCCACGTGCTTGAGCCGCATCCGGGCCTCGACGACCTTCCCGGCCCCCACCGTCTTCCAGAAGGCGTGCGTACCGACCTGGATCGACAGTTCCAGGGCGCGGGCCCGCAGGGCAGCGACCGCGCTCTTCTGCTCCTCGGTCCAGCCGCTCGTCGCTGGGCGCTGGGACGGGTACCAGTGCCCCTCCGGCCGTTCCCACCCTTCGGCCGGTTCGACGGACCAGGGCAGTGTCTTGCCCAGTGCGCGGAGTTCGGCATGGACCTGGTGCAGCTCGCGCTGTGCGTCCCGGAGATCTTCGGGGAAGTTGAAGTCGTTCTCAGCCATCGTGACTGAAATCGTACCTCTGTTCGAGCCCGTCCAACGGGATCGCATCCGATCGGGTTAAAAAATGGGTTAAGCAAAAGGGTAAGCCCTGCTAGGGTGGAGTCCGAGAGGAGACCCGCATGGCCACCGAGGAAGAGCTGTTCGCGTCCGTTGATGCGCTGCTGGCCGAGGAGCCGCAGCTCCCGCCCCCCGCAGAGCGCGCCCGGCTGCGCGAAGCTGCCGGCATCACCCAGGCCCGTCTCGCGCTCGCACTGAAAACGTCGACGCAGACGGTGAAGAACTGGGAGAACGGCCGTTCCGAGCCGAAAGAGCCGCGGCTGTCGGCGTACCAGCGGCTGCTGAAGGGCTGGGCGGCGAAGCACCCCGCGCACAGCGCCCCCGCCGCGCCCGCCCCGGCCTCCGCGCCGCAGCCGGAGGTTCCGCAGACGTTCACCGCACCGGCCGCGCCCGACGTCGAGGCTGCTGCACCGACGGTGTCCCCCACCACCCCAGCTATCTCTGTTGGCTCCGAGCGCCCGGCGCCCAGCCGCCCGCCTTCTTCGCGGCGCCCGGCCGCGAAGAAGGCGGCGAAGCCCGCGCTGGACCCGCGGTTCCCGCACGGCCCGCTCGCCGTGCTAGACGGTGACGGCTCCGCGTACGGCGTCGACGGCATCGTGCTCGACTGCCCGGCGACCACGATCCCCGAGCTGGTGGAGTGGACGCTGCGCGAGTCCGGCCTCGGTGCGCCGAAGCTCAACCGGAACGGCAAGGACGCCGACCCGCTGATCGTCCTCACGGCGGCGGCCGCGGTGAAGCTCGGGCTGCCCGAGCGCCTGGAGGGCCACGAACAGCGCCGCTCCCTGCGCCTGCCGGAGGACCACCCGGTCGTCAAGCAGGTCGCGAAGGCCAAGTGGCAGCTCACCCAGCGCGGTTTCGGCCCGTGGGCGCGGATCTACCGCAAGGCGCAGCAGGGCCGCGAGCGGCAGTGCGTGCAGCTGGCGATCCTGTCGTGGGACGCCCTCGATGAGCGGTCCTGGCCCGGCGTTGCCGAGATGGAGCCGGCCGACATTGCCCGCGTCCTCGGCGTCTACGCCCAGCGGGTCATCACCCCGCGCGGCTCCACCGCCGTCTCCGGGCTGGAGCTGATGACGGCGCTGCGCCCGCCGACGAAGCCGGAGCGCGACGCGGAGACCGGCAACTGGATCTCGGGCCATAACCCTGGCAGCTTGGGGACGGAGCCGATGGACCCGGCGCCGCCGGAGGCCACCCCGGAGCACCCCGTCGTGGTTCAGTCCGGCTGGACCGGCGGGTTCCTCAACGAGGAGGCGTACCAGTGGGTGCGGTCGGTGGACTCGCTCAGCGATCAGGAGTGCCTGCTGCCCTTCGCGGTCGGCCTGGACCTCAACACCGCGTTCCTCGCCGCCGCGGCCCGCCTGGTCGTCGGCCTGTCCGCTCCCGACCACTTCCACGCCCCGAAGTTCAACCCGAAGATCCCCGGCTCTTGGCTGGTTGACCTGTCTCACATCGAGCTGGACCCGCGCCTGCCCTCGCCGTTCACCCCGGACGGCAGCCGGCCGACGGGCCCGGCCTGGTACCAGACGCACACCGTCGCCTACGCCCAGGAGCTCGGCTACGACGTGCACCCGATCGAGGCGTACCTGCGCCGCGAGACCGGCGCGTACCTGGACCCGTGGCACGACCGGCTCAAGACCGCCTACGTCGACACCCTCGCCGACCTCGGCGTCACCAAGGACCTGGACGACCACGCCTTCCTCGCCGCGATGGAGCAGCACAAGCAGGTCGACCCGGCTCTGGCCGCCGTCCTCGCGGCCATCAAGGCCACGGTGAAGGGTGGCGTCGGCAAGCTCCGCGAGCGCCCGCAGGGCAAGCACTACAAGGAGGGCGAGCGGTGGCCGGCCCTGGAGCGGCCGACCTGGCGCCCCGACATCCGGGCCGCCGTCATCAGCAAGGCCCGGGTCAACATGCACCGCAAGCTCAACAACATGGCGAAGATGACCGGGCTGTTCCCGCTCGCCGTGCTCTCCGACTGCGTCGTCTACCCCTCGCCGGGCGCTAGCCCGCTGGACTTCCTCCCCTACGCGGCGTCCGGCAAGCCGCAGCCGGGCGGCTTCCGCCTCGGCCCGACGCCGGGCCTGGCGAAGCTGGAGGGCGTCCAGGAGATGGCCTGGGCCGTGGACCTGATGGAGAAGGGCCTCAACCCCGCCCGCCACATCAAGGGCGGCGACGCCGTCCTCGACGACGGCGAGTAAGACCGCGGCCACCAGCACCGCCTCGCCGCCGCGCCCCCCCACGACACCGTCTCGACGACGAAGGAGTCGCACTCGTGACCACCGACACGGCCCCGCGCTGGCCCGTGCCCACCGCCCCGCCCTCCCATGACCCCCTCCTGTTCGCCCGGGCGATGCGGGACATGCGCCTGACCTGGCGGGCCCGCGGCGTCCTGGCCGAGCTCGCCACCGGCTACGACCCGGGACAGGGGCCCACGGTGAGCGAGCTGGTCTCCCTCACCCGCAAGGAGCGCCTGGCCGCCGAGGGCCGCGAGGCTTTCGGCAAGGCGGTCGGCGAACTGCGCAGCCTCGGCTACCTCGTCCCCGACGCCAGCACGGCCTCCGGTGTGGGCGAGCGCCTGGTCGTGGACCTCTCCCCGGCCGCCGATGCCCACCTCGTCCTCCCCTACGGCCACAGCCCGTTCACGGACGGGAGCTGACCGTGGCCGGGGAGATCGAGGACGCCATCGAGCGGGCCGACCGGGAGTCGTTCACCAAGGAGCCGCCCAAGACCCTCAAGGGCCAGATCGGGTTCCTGCTCAAGCAGTTCGGCAGCGCGAAGGCCGTGGCGGCGGAGCTCGGGGTAACCGCCGACTCCGTCAACCGCTACCGGCGCGGCGCCCGCAAGCACGCCCGTGCCGACGTCGCCGCGAAGATCGACGACGCCGTACGGCAGCGGTGGCAGCCGCTGGTGCGCAAGCGCCGGCAGAAGAAGGCCGCCACCACGGGCGGGATCACGGTGGAGACGAGGGCCCGGTTCGGCTACACCGCGCCGGTCGGCACGACCGACGACGGCCGGTTCCGCAGGCTCACCGTGCACCTCCCCCCGGAGTACGCACAGCGCCTCTTCGACGCCCGAGACGCGGGGGCCAGCGACCAGCAGATGCGCGGAATCATCGCCGAAGGGTTCAAAGAAGTGTATTTCCAGGACGGCGGCGGCCGCGCTATGGGACTGTCGGACGTGGAAATCAACGACATTGATTACCTCGATCTGGATTACTGACTAGGAGCGAAAAGCGGGCCCACCGAAAATCCGCCCATCGACCGCGACAAGAGCCACCTGACCGCCGTGGACGAAGGGGCCGTGCGCCTGGCCGACGTCCTGGAGGCCCACCCGGGCACCAGCGACGTCACCGACGCCGGTGTCCAGGGCGACATCGTCTTCACCGCGGCCGGGGGCACCTGGGTGCTCAACTTCCAGTCCGGCCCCGACGGCGAGGTCTTCCAGAACCCGAGCGGCGCCCCGGCCCCGGCCGACGGCCCCGCGCCGCCGTGCTGCGCGACGTCGTCGTCCCCGCGCTCCTGACCCACCCCGCCTACCAGGCCGCCACCGCCGACGGCGACACCCTCACGGTCCACCTGGCCACCGGCCGCCACTACACCCTGGCCCTCAACCCTGCCGCCTGACTCCGGGCGGCACACCACGGGCCGGGCCCCGGCATCGCAACTGCCGGGGCCCGGCCCTCGTGCCGCCCGCTCACCCCGTAGGAGGGATCTGCCTATGACCGCATCCACGGCGATCCGGCGCGCGTACGGTGAGGGGAGGACCCGCCGGGAGGACCAGATGAGCGCGCAGCCCGACCACGCACCCGTCACGCCGTACGCCCCCGCGCCCGGGGCGCCGGCCGAACTCCTCGCCCAGGGGCTTCCGGCAGTGGAACACCGACGACTCCGAAGGCGAGGACGTCCGGCACGCCTCCGTCGGCCAGCTCTCCCTCACTTACTGGGTGAACCGGCCCCTGCGACGCCTGTCCGTCCTCACCATCACCTGGCTCGGATAACCACCGTGACAACGCCCTGACCCCGGCATCGCAACTGCCGGGGTCAGGGCGTTTCCGATCGTAGCCACGGCCGTATCCACCAGGAGTCACCCGGGCGGCAACGCGTATCCATCCATATCCACCGCGCGCAGGCCCGGTCCTGGCAAACCCCGGCAAGTTCGTGGCGCCCGCGCCGCGCCGCCCACCACGCTGGTCCCCGGCATCGGATCACCGGGGAACAGGGGCGCAGGCATGACGACGGCGGACCACGTGGTGGCAGGCGACGACGACGTCCAGGCGGTACGCCGCTGGGTGCGGCTCTCGTGCACCGAGCCGGGCACCCATCTGCCCGCGCTGGCCGAGATCGCGGCGGACCTCCGGCTGTCGACGACCGCGGTCCGCTCCGCGCTGGAACAGCTCGCCACCGAAGGGATGGTGACCCTCTACGACGGCTACCGGCTGTACAGCGTCGGCACGACGACGCCGACCGAGCGCGCCTACCGGCTGCTGCGCACCGCGATCCACCGCAGCTACGAGCCCGGCGAGCGGTTCATGACCCGCTACGACATCAGCCAGCGATTCAACATCGGCGGCAAGGAGGCCGCGGCCGCCGTACGCCAGCTGATCGCCGAAGGGCTGCTCACCGGGCCGCGCGGGCAGTACGTCAACGCCTTCAGCCCCCAGCAGCAGCGCCGGCGCGTGAAGCAGCTGCGCGAGCGCGCCAGCCAGCTGCGCCGCGAGGCCCTCGAACTGATGAGGACGGCGCGGGAGATCGAGAAGGAGCTCCCCGCCGGCGGCGACGCCCAGGAGCCGTAGCCGCTCGGGCTCCGGGACAGGTGTCACGCACCTGGTGTCACGCCGACCCGGGCCTGAGGTCTGTGAGCCACACATCCTGTTTCCCCAGGTGAACAGGGTGAGTAGTGAGGTTGTGAGGCACCTCGCCAACAGCGCACGGCCACCCTGTCGGAGGAACGGTTCCGTGTGGGTGACAGGCGGCTACCTCGTATGGGTGACGCGTTGTCAGTGCCCGTTCGTACCGTCCGGCTGTGACGACTCCCACCGCCTGCGGGCGGTGCCTCCTCAAGGTGGTGACCTTCGGATGAGCCTCACCTCCGGACTGCACAGTCCCCGTACTCCACTGCGCCGGTTCCTGGACCGCGAACTGTCAGCCGGCCCCAAGCGGCTGCGCGAGTCCTTCCGCGCCCAGCACCGCACCGACACCCTGCTCCTGCCGCCGCCCGGAGTCGGCACCGAGGTCGGCACCGTGGGCACGGCCATCGACCAGCGGCTGCGGCTGGCGTTCACCACAGCCACGCCCGTGGACCTCGCCACGGAGATCGGGATCGACCTCACCGGCGGCATCGGCCAGGGAACGGGCCTGCGGATGCGCGCGGTCGGAAACGAGCTCGCCGCGCGTCTGACCGAGACCGTGCACCGCCTCGATCTCGACAACCGGGCGTTGTCGATGGACCGCGCCCACGACGAAGAGGAGGACCTCGCCCGCATGCTCCTCGTCGCCGCCTGGTACCAGGTGATGGCGCGCAACCCGTTCGGGTTCACCTACACCCCCCTGTTCCTCACCGCCCTCGAGGATCCCAGCGACTTCACCCTCGACCGGCTCCTGCAGCTCCCCAACCGGGACATGGTCAACGACGTCGTCCACCAGCTCTACCTCGCCGCCACCGGCCCCCTGGAAGCACTGCGTGCCCGCACACGACCCCAGGACTGCATCGGCGGGCCCACGTTTCCAGGCGTCAACATCACCGCCGACGCGGACCTCGTAGTCGACGGCCTGCTGCTCGACTTCAAGAGCACCAAACACCCCTTCGCACGGGGACTGCCCAAGCAGACCGCGGACCAGCTGATCGGCTACCTGCTCCTCGACACCGCCGACCGCTACCGCATCGACACGCTGGGCCTCTACCTCACCCGCTCCGGCGTTCTCGCCAGCTGGCCGGTGGAGGAGTACCTGGACCTGCTCGGAGCCTGCCGCCGCGAGATCCCCGCCTTCCGGGCCGCGTTCACCGAGCTGCTCGAAGGCTGCACCGCCGACGTCGAGCCGTACGAGCGGGAGGAGGAAGACCGCGTCCGTGAGCTCCTGCTGCAGCGCCTTGCGCCCGTCGCCGGCCCGGGCCACTGCCTGGTGTGCACCCAGCCCTGCCCTGCGTCCGGACGCCGGCCCCGGGAGGTCTGTTCACCCTGGTGCCGCGGCCGCGTCAAGGTCCTGCGCAACAGGGGTCTGCTGCCCGGCGGCCCGGACGTGTCGCTCCCGCGGCCGCGCAAGCAGCTCCTGGACCTGCCCGACGACGCGGAGATTGTGAGTCTCACAGCTCGTTTTCCCAGGTAGACGCGCTGAGCTGTGAGGTTGTGAGGCTGTGAGGCGTAGCTCGCGGCCCTTGCTTCCGCGCCCCTGGTCGGGTCCGCCGGAGGGGAGGACGATGGAGGCATGGACGGGCCCGACCACGACCAACGCGACGTCGCTGAACCGGCGCGGCCGCCGCTCAGCGCGGCGCAGGCCCGGGAGGTGACAGCCGGACTACGTGAGGCGATGGACGACGTCCGGCGCTCCGTGGCGGTGCTCGCCGCCCGGGTCCGCGACGCGCACGCCGCCCGCGTGTGGGCGACGCTCGGCTACGGCTCGTGGGAGTCGTACTGCCAGGCGGAGTTCGGCATCAGCCGCGCGCAGGCGTACCGGCTCCTGGACGTCGCCCGCTCCCTGGCCGCGATCCACGGCGCCGTCGCGGCCAGCACCGATTCGTCTCGCACGCAAGACACCGGCCCGGCCGCCGCGGCCGCGCTCGACTACGGCTTGTCCCAGCGGGCCCTGATCGCCGTCTCCAGCCGCACGGGCGACGTCATGGAGCTGATCAGCCGGCGCCTCGCCATGCTCGCCCACAGCGGCCTCCAGGCCCTCGACGAGGCCACCGTGCGCGCGGTGATCCGCCAAGCCGTCCGCGACGTCCGCACCGCACCGCCCCCGGCGCCCGTCGAGGCGCCGGCGAATCCCGCGCTCGCCGCGCTGCGCCGCGTCGTCGACGACCTCGTCAACAGCACCCACCAGGTCGGGGAGCTGATGCTCGAAATCGCCCCCGCATACCTGTCCGACACGGCCGCGGCCGACGTCCTCGCCCCGCTGTGCGAAGCGATCGGCGAAGACCTCGAGCACGGACTCGCCGCCCGCCGCTACGCGATCTCCGGCGACCGCCGCGCCCTGCACGGGATCGTTCTGTGACCGCTGCTCCTCGCCTGCTGCTGTGAGGCTCACACCCTGTTTTCCCAGGTGGGCGGGGTGCGCTGTGAGGCTGTGAGGTGTGAGACGAGGACCTGCGGCGCTGCTCCTGGTCGTGCTGCATACGGCTGTCTGCAGCGGCTGCTGCTCGGGAGAAGTCCGGGTGTGCTGCTCCTCGCCGGCGTGCTGCTCGTAGTCCTGTTGGTTGCCGGGGGGCAGCACCGGGGTGTAGCGGGTGCCGCGCAGCATTTGCATGGGTTCAGGCGGGACAAGGCTGCTGCTCGTGCAGCAGTCCGGCTCCGTCGGGGCAGCGGCACGGTCATCGCCCGGGTGTAGCGGTCGGCCGGCGGGTCGGGTGCCGGGTGGGCCAGAAGGCGGGAACGGGACCTTGGCCCCGTGTGAAGTGATCGCGAACGGATATCCGTGTGTCGCCGGCCGTCCACGCGGAGCGACCGGCGGGCAGCCTCGGTGGAACCCCCGCCGGGCCCCCACAACACAACAGCACACCTACAGCAAAGGGACGCACACCGTGGGCATCATCGCCTGGATTCTCATCGGCCTCATCGCGGGCGCCATCGCCAAGGCACTCACGCCGGGCAAGGACCCGGGCGGCTGCCTCGTCACGATGCTCATCGGCATCGTCGGCGGTCTGCTCGGCGGCTGGCTCGGCAAGGTGATCTTCGGCGTGCACTCCATCAACGGCTTCTTCCACCTCTCGACGTGGATTGCCGCGATCGTCGGCTCGGTGATCGTGCTCCTGCTGTACCGCCTCTTCACTGGGCAGCGTTCGCGCTGACCGCGACCGGCGCTCCGCGTCCGTCCGTGACCAGCAGCACGGCACCGAACCGGCGCGGCCGCCGCTCACTGCGGCCGGCGCCCGGGAGATGATGGCCGGGCTGCGCGAGGGGATAGACGATGTCCGGCGCTCCGCGGCGGTCCTCGCTGCCCGGGTCCGCGACGCGCACGCCGCCCGCGTCCGGCTCCCTCCTCTGGAACGGCAGCTGGGAGTCGTACTGCGCCGCGGAGTTCGGCATCAACCGCGCCCAGGCGTACCGGCTCCTCGATGTCGCCCGTGCGCTCGCCGCGATCCACGGCGCGGTTGCCGCCGACCCCGAGACGTCTCGCACGCGAGACACCGACCCGGGCGCCGTGGCCGCGCTCGACTACGGCCTGTCTCAGCGGGCCCTGATCGCCGTCTCCGCCCGTTCCGGCGACGTCGCGCAGCTGATCACCCGCCGGCTCACCGCGCTCGCCTACAGCGGCCTTCAGGCCCTCGATGACCCCACGGTGCGCGCCGTGGTCCGCCAGGCCGTCCGCGACGTCCGCACCGCGCCGCCCCCGGCGCCCGTCGAGGCGCCGGTGGACCCCGCCATCGCCGCGCTGCGCGCCGTCGTCGACGACCTGGCCGCGCGCTCGCACCAGCTCGGAGAGCTGATGCTCGAAGTCGCCCCCGCGCACCTGTCCGACACCGAGGCCGCCGACGTCCTGGCGCATCGGGGTCTGCTGCCCGACGGGTTCCAGGGGGCAGCGCAGCATTTGCCTGGGTCAGGCGGGGCACGGGTGCTGCTCGTGCAGCAGGCCAAAAGATCTATGCAGCGGCTGCATGCAGCACGACGCGGGGCAGCGCGCCTTCGGGAGGGCGAGCGGGCCGGCCATCGTGCTGCAACGCGGCGGCCAGGAACGACGACGGCGCCTTCCCGGTGGGGTGGGCGCCGTGGCGGTGGCCGGGCAGGAGTCGCGGATCACCCGGCCAGTCGCAGGGCCGGCGGTGCGTCGGGCAGCGGGGCGTCCTCGCCCCCGTCGGGGTCCGGGTCGAAGTCTGTCCCGATGCGGGCGTCGCGGGCGCGCGGCGGGCGGATGTCGCCAGTCGGGAAGTTCAGCGGCCACACGAACGTGTCGGGGGCCTTGAGGTGGTTGACCATGTGGCTTAGCGACTCGTAGCCGGCCAGCAGCGGGTGGATGAGGACCTCGCCGCGGCGCTGCCGCTCGCTGATGATGCCCTTGTCCCGCAGCTGGCTGATGGCCCGGGAGACCACGGACTGGGTCAGCCCGAGGCGCTCGGCTAGCTCCTGCTGGCGGATCTTGACCAGGCCGCCGGGCTCCTGACGGGAAGTGAGCACGTCGAAGACGTCACGGGCCGTGGGGGACAGGCAGGCGTTCGGCAGGACCTCGAAGATCTCCGGGTTGTGGAAACCAGGAATGGAAGCGGAGCTCATCGCGTGGCCTCGTTCCTCACAGTCGGAATGGTGATCTCGTGATCGACCAGGGTCTTCTTGAGCGACTTCACCAGGCGCAGCTGCTTGTCGCTGCCCCACCGGTAAGCGTAGAGCGGGTTGAGGCGGTACATCCCTCGCTGTTCTCGCCACGTGAAGTTGTGGTGGCTCAGCTGACTGACGGCACGGGAGATCTTCGACTGGGAGCAGCCGTACTTCTTCGCCAGACCGCTCTGGGTCATCTCCACCAGGCCCTGCTGGTCGTGGTGCGTCTTGAGGTAGTCCAGGACGTTCCGCGACATCGTGCTCAGGTCGAACTTCCACAAGTTGTCCTCGATCACCTGGGACACGCTCAGGTGCCCCTTGCCGTAGAAGACGTACGGCTTGACCGGGTCCTTCGTCGTGAAGGTGCCGCCCCGCTTGGCCAGCCTGTCCAGGCTCTTCACCAGCTGCTGGGCCGACTCGATGCCGTTGACGGCATCGGCGGGCGGCGGAGCGGGAGCCAGCCGCGGCGTGGTCGCCGGCGCCTCCACGGTGCGCCTCAAGGGCTGGGCCACGGGCTCTCCTCCATGATCGTCGGGGGCTGCATAACATAGCAGATCTGCGATGTTATGCAGGCGATGTATGCACGCGGCGGGCGTGTCCCTGGACAGGAACGATCTATTCACCTACGTGCATCCAACTCACCTCACTCGGGCGCGATCCATTCACTCAAGCTGCATATATCTCGCGCGTTTTCGCAGGTCAGAGGCTCGCGCCTATCTGATCTTTAGAGGCGCGCCCCCACAGCCGGTGCCACGCCCCTCCACCCACTGCGTGCAACGGCGAGGGCTCGCGGCCAGGTGGGGAAGGCCGCGGATCCATCCGCCGGCGGCCCGCCAACTGCTGCGCGTCGCCCCCCGGATGTGGCTGAGGCGGCTTCGCGTGCGGCTCCGTGGGACCGATGCGGACCGTAGGCGGCACCAGCGGAGCTGCGTCTCGGGTGGTACCGGCCGTGACGTTCAAAAGCACGGAAGCGTGGCCGGTGCCGGTGGGGGGTTCCGCCGCCCGGCCTAGCGGCCGATCGGCTCAGGTACCTCCGCTTGCTGAATTCCACCTCTCGCATATCGGGCTTCCGTTCTGTGGCTAAGGTATTCAGGGCCGCACAATTCTGAATTCTTCCGGGAGTTTTCGAGTCGGCCCAGGGGTGGCGCGCCCAGGATCCAAACACTACACAGGGCGCACCCGTGATGCATCACCCTCGATGCGCGTTCGCTCTCCCGGGTGATGCGTCGTCGGATTCCGCACGACGATTGCGGGTTGCCGTGTATGCTGGCCGAGTATTAGTGACCGTGAGCGGGCCGGTGTCAAGGGTGGGGGTGGGGTTCGGGTGGAGCGCAGCGGAGCCCGTCACTACGGTGAGGTCAGCACTCGATCAGGCCGACGGCCCGTCAACTTCGTTGCGGGGGTGGTGGCTGGGTTTCCCAAGCCCTACACAGGCCCGCGCGCGATGCACCTCCCCTCATAGCCAGCTCGGGCGACCGCGCTTGCGCGGTCGCCTCCAATTCGCGCTTGCGCGAATTGCATTCCGTTCAGAATTCCGCTTGCGGAATTCCATTCCGGCGCTTGCGCCGGAATCCGAATTGCGCTTGCGCAATTCGCGCTCTATGCCCCGGCTTGCCGGGGCATGTCCCGCTCCGCGGG
>NZ_JBIRQH010000025.1:98517-109041 GCF_044333095.1 Streptomyces sp. NPDC021100 | reverse complement strand
CTTCCGGCGTGATCACTACTTTAGCGGATTTCCCCGGCGGCGCCTAATCGGCGCCTGGGTCTCAAACCGAACCGAATTCCGGCATGCCGAAATCAGTCCCGTTCAAGGGCCGTGCAGTAGTGGATCCCGCCGAGCTGGCGTGAAGTGCCACCCCGGCTTCCTCGCGGATGCCGTGGCAACTCGGAGAACTCTACACGAGGTTCGGCAGTGCTCGCGCCCGCCCCTCACCGCTGCTTCCTGCCGCCCCGCGCGGCCCGCTTCTCCCCCGCGCGCCGCGACCGCTCCTCGTACTCCCGGCGGTGCAGCTTCTCTCCGGGGGCTTCCTGGAACGCTCGCAGGGACCAGGCGAGGAAGACGCCGATGAAGCCGATCACCATCAGGGACTGGGTGGACTCCCCGCCCCCTCTTTCTCCCCGCTTCTCCCCGCCCCGGACGAACCCCTCCCACGTGCGCCGGAAGGCGAGGGCCGTACAGACGGCCACCCCGACCACCACGATCGTGTTCACCAGTCCGCCCACCTTGGCGATGGCGAGCCCTTGATACCCGAGGCGCAGGACCAGGGTGCCCGCCACGGCGGCGGCCAGGCCGCCGGCGGCGACGGCGGCGCGGCGCCAGGCGTATCCGCCGTCGTGCTCGACCCAGGTCGTTCCGAAGAACCGGATGGGCTCGGGCTCCGGCGGGCCGGCGGGGGGCGTTGTCCGCTTCTGGGTGCTCATGCGCCGATTATTGACCCGGTGGCACCCCGAGTCAGTGTCGATCAATATCGATCGTCACGCGCACCGCACCGTCACGAAGTCGCTGCTTCCGGTTTTCACATAGGCGTCGGATACATACTGACCCGGCGCGATGTTGTCCCAGATGTTCGTCGTACCGCAGGGCCCAGAGACGGTCTCGCCGCGCGTCTGGCAGCGGATCGCGACGCGCGTGTTCTGCGGGAGGATCTTGACCAGCTGACTGCTGGTGCTGGGCCCGCTGCGCACGTTGACCTGGTAGCCGGGGGCCAGCGCGTAGAAAACGGCGTCCGCCGCGGCCTGGACGGACGGTATGGATGACGCGGACGATGCCTCGGTGACGACGGTCCCGTTCTCGGCCGCGCTCCGGTCCTGCTCCTCGACGATCTCTCCGCTGGCCATGGTGCGCCCTCCCCTGTTTCGAAATGACCGTCAAAAGACTGTTGTTGACGGGCCGATGACATGCGCAGGCTAGCAAGGTCGGGCACGTCCTCCCGGGCATCAGGTGCCCCATCGATTAGGCTCCGCAAGCCGCCTATGCGGCCGACACGACACGGGGGTGGGGAATGCCGCCGCTGCGCGATACCGGGAACGGCCCGGAAGCGGAGGATCCGGAGTACGCGGGCCGGTACCGCCTGGAGGGTCGGCTCGGCGCGGGCGGCATGGGGGTCGTCCACCTGGCCCACTCGCCCTCGGGGCTGCGGCTCGCCGTCAAGGTCGTGCACGCCGAGTACGCGGCGGACCCGGAGTTCAGAGCGCGGTTCCGGCAGGAGGTGGCGGCGGCCCGCCGGGTCAGCGGCGCGTTCACCGCGCCGGTCGTGGACGCCGACCCGGACTGCGACCGGCCGTGGATGGCGACGCTGTGCATCGCCGGGCCGACCCTCGCCGCGTACATCAAGCGGAACGGCCCGCTGCCCGCGGACGAGGTGCGCCGGCTGGCGGCGGGGCTCGCGGAGGCGCTGCGCGACATCCACCGGGCCGGGGTCGTCCACCGCGATCTGAAGCCCAGCAACGTCCTGCTCTCCGAGGACGGGCCGAAGGTCATCGACTTCGGCATCTCCCGGCCGTACGACAGCGAGCTGCGGACGGAGACGGGGAAGCTGGTCGGCACCCCGCCGTTCATGGCGCCCGAGCAGTTCCAGCGGCCGCGCGAAGTCGGCCCGGCCGCCGACGTGTTCGCGCTCGCCTCGGTGCTCGTCCACGCGGCGACCGGGCGCGGGCCGTTCGCGTCCGACAGCCCGTACCTCGTCGCGTACCAGGTGGTGCACGACGAGCCGGAGCTGGCGGGGGTGCCGGAGGACCTCGTACCGCTGCTCAGGGACTGTCTGGCGAAGGATCCCGGGCTGCGGCCGACGCCGGACGTCATCATGTCCCGGCTGCCGGAACCCGCGCCGGGCGGGCGGCTCGCCCCCGCCTGGCTGCCGGAGGCCGCGCCCCGGCTGCCGGACGTCCCGTACAAGCCGCCGCCCCGGCCGCCCCGTCGCGCCCTGCGCCCGCCCCGGGCGGAGGCCCGGCCCGCGCGGGCGGACACTCCGGTCACCCATCCCGCCCGGCTCCCGGCCCAGGGAACGGCCCGTGGCGGGGACGAGGAGCCGCCGGCGCCGGTGCGGTCCCGGTGGCGGCGCGTCACATGGTTCGCGGTGGGGGCGGTGGCGACCGTCGCGCTGGGCGTCGGCGCCGGGTGGGCCGTCCGGGAGGCCGACACCGAGGACGAGCCGCTGCAGACCCGGGCCAGCGCCGCGAGCACCGTCTGGCAGCCCTGGCAGATCCCGCTGCCGGGGAAGCCGCCCGGGAAGCCCGGCGAGGCCCGTCCGGCCTTCTGCGACCACTCCGAGGAGGCGCTGTACTGCTCCGCTCCCGGGCTGCTCGCCGTCCGGATCAACAGCTACGACGGCACGGTGGCGTGGCGGCGCGAGGAGGCGGGCCGGCGGGCGGACGCGGCACCGGCGGCCCCGGTCGTCGCCGGCGGCCTGGTGCACGTCCTGTCCGCCGACGGCCACCGGCTGCTCGCCCTCGACGCCGCCTCGGGGCGGCAGCGCTGGTCCGGTGACGTGTCGCGGTACGCGGGGCGGGTCTCCTTCGCGGAGGACACGGTCCTGCTGGTCGCCGACGACGGCACGGTCACCGCGCTGGACGCGCGGACGCACAAGGAGCGGTGGCGGCACGGCATCCCCGGCTTCCGCACCCCGGTCTTCTCCTCCTACGGCACCGGCCCCGCCTACGCCGTCACGCCGTCGGACAACGGGGGGTCCACGCGGATCGTCGCCGTGGACCCGCTCACCGGCAAGACGCTGTGGCAGTGGACGGCGAACGGCAACCTGTCCGTCGTCGGCGCCCGGTGGGACGGCGGGCTCTATCTGACCGCCGCCGACGCGGACAACCGCGTCTCCGCCGTCGTGCGCTACGACCCGTCGGCGCGGCGGGAGCGGCGGGTGCTGCTGAGCGCGCCGGTGATCGCGGCGAGCGCGGTGGCGCGGCGGGACGCCGTCTACGTGCTGTCGAACGACGGCGGGCTGACCTCGGTGGACACCGAGCGGGGGTTGCAGTTGTGGCGGACGGAGACGTCGGTGGCCAACGCGTCGGCCCTGGTGGCCGACCACCGCAGGGTGTACTTCTCGGCGGCGGACGGCCGGCTGATAGCGGTGGACGCGCTCGGCGGCGAGCTGCTCGGCCAGACGAAGCCGCGGCTGGCCAAGGCCGGGCAGGGCTTCCCCGGGGTGCTGCCGCCGCCGGTGGCGGCGCGCGGGAAGGTGTACGGCTCGGCGCCCGACGGGACGGTGTTCGCGCTGAACGGGCGGGAGCCGGAGCACTGGCGTTGACCGGAGCGCTGCACCGCGTCGAGGGGCCACCGCCGCTGGGGCCGGTGGCCTGACGTACGGCGGCGGGCCGGCCGGTCGCGCGGCAGGCCGGTCGCCGCGCGGTGCCGGCCGTCGCGCGGTGCCGGCCGTCGCGGAGCGGTCGATCCGGTGCGATCGGGCCGGCGCGTGCGGCGCGCTTCCGGCCGATGCGGCCCGGTGCCGTCCGATGCGGCCCGGTGCCGTCCGTCGCAGCCAGTGCCGTCCGTCGCGGCCCAGTGCCGTCAGTCGTGGTCGGCGTGCTCCCGCAGGACCGCCCGGTCCGTCGCGTCGATGTCGTACGTGGTCTTGTTCCAGTCGTTCGGGGTCACGACATCCACCTTCCAGATCAGCTTCTTGCCCCCTCCGGTCTTTTCGTCGCCGGTCTCCAGTTCGAGCGTGGTGACCGTCCCCTTCCTCCGGTCGGTGGCCGTCGCGGCGGCGTCGTGCGGGGTGGCGCGGACGGCCTTGAGGCGGTCGGCGCGTTCGCGTGTGTCGGCGCTGTCCTGGCCGGCGTCGGCGGACGACTTCACGACCTTGCCGGTGACGCCGTCGACGACGACGGAGTGGGACGTTCCGTCGGCCGTAGCGACCTCGGCGTGCCACTCGGGCCCGCCGTCCGGGGCGCGTTTCAGTTCGACGGCGAGGAGCTTGCTGCCCGCGACGTCGCCGGTCGCGGCCCGGGCGGCCCGCTCCCAGCCGGCCTTCGCGGCCGGGACCAGTGCCTTGCGCTCGGCCTGGTCCGTGGTGAGCGGCCGTTCGGGGGCGGGGCTCGGGCCCGTCACCGTCGGCGCCCGGGAGCCGGACGGCGAGGCGCCGGCCGACGGGGAGCCGGCCTTCCCGCCGTCGTCCCCGCACCCGGCGAGGAGCAGGCCGGCCGCGGCCGCGCCGCAGACGGCCAGCAGGGCGGCGCGGCGCGGCGGGCGTGCGTAACCGGAGAGGTTGTCGTCCGTACGGTCCTGGTCGGGTCCACTCGGTGCCATGAGTGAACGTTTGGCCCGGCCGCCGCCCTCCATGCTCCGCGACCCGCGCGGATCACCCGGGTGCGCGGTAACGGAGGTTCAGCCCAGCTTGGCGACGTCCCGCACTGCGCCCTTGTCCGCGCTGGTCGCCATCGCCGCGTACGCCCGCAGCGCCTGCGACACCTTGCGCTCGCGGTTCCGGGGCGCGTAGACGCCGCCGAGGGCCGCGCGGCGGGCCGCCAGGTCCTCGTCGGACACCAGCAGTTCGATGGTGCGGGACGGGATGTCGATGCGGATGCGGTCGCCGTCCTCGACGAGGGCGATCGTGCCGCCGGACGCCGCCTCGGGCGAGGCGTGGCCGATGCTCAGGCCCGAGGTGCCGCCGGAGAAGCGGCCGTCGGTGATCAGCGCGCACTTGGCACCGAGGCCGCGGCCCTTGAGGAACGAGGTGGGGTAGAGCATCTCCTGCATGCCGGGGCCGCCCTTGGGGCCCTCGTAGCGGACGACGACCACGTCGCCCTCCTTGACGCGCTTGGTGAGGATGGCGTCCACCGCCTCCTCCTGGGACTCGACGACGACCGCCGGGCCCTCGAACGTCCAGATCGACTCGTCGACGCCGGCGGTCTTCACGACGCAGCCGTCCTCGGCGAGGTTGCCGTACAGGACGGCGAGGCCGCCGTCGGCGGAGTAGGCGTGGGCGGTGTCGCGGATGCAGCCGTTGGCGGCGTCGAGGTCGAGCGTCTCCCAGCGCTCGGACTGCGAGAACGCCTCGGCCGAGCGGACGCAGCCGGGGGCGGCGTGGAACATCTCGACGGCCTCGGGCGCGGGCGAACCGCCGCGCACGTCCCAGCGCTTGAGCCACTCGGCGAGCGAGTCGGCGTGCACGCTGTGCACGTCCTCGTGCAGGTGCCCGGCGCGGTGCAGCTCGCCGAGGATGGCGGGGATGCCGCCGGCCCGGTGCACGTCCTCCATGTGGTACGAGCCGTTGGGCGCCACCTTGCAGACGCAGGGGACGCGGCGCGAGACGGCGTCGATGCGCGACATGCCGAAGTCGAGCCCGGCCTCCTGGGCGGCGGCCAGCAGGTGCAGGACGGTGTTGGTGGAGCCGCCCATGGCGACGTCGAGGGCCATCGCGTTCTCGAAGGCGGCGAGGGAGGCGACGGAACGCGGGAGGACCGTCGCGTCGTCCTGCCCGTACCAGCGGCGGGTGATCTCGACGACCGTGCGGCCCGCGGCCTCGTACAGCTCCTTGCGGGCGGTGTGCGTGGCGAGGACCGAGCCGTTGCCGGGGAGGGCCAGGCCCAGCGCCTCGACGAGGCAGTTCATGGAGTTGGCGGTGAACATGCCGGAACAGGAGCCGCAGGTGGGACAGGCGGCCTCCTCGATACGGGCCAGGTCCTCGTCCGAGACGGACTCGGAGACGGCCTCCGACATGGCGCTGATCAGGTCGAGGTTGGTACGGACCGTGCCGTCGACGAGCGTCGTCTTGCCGGCCTCCATGGGGCCGCCGGAGACGAAGACGGTGGGGATGTTCAGGCGGAGGGCGGCCATCAGCATGCCCGGCGTGATCTTGTCGCAGTTGGAGATGCAGATCAGCGCGTCCGCGCAGTGCGCCTCGGTCATGTACTCGACCGAGTCGGCGATCAGGTCGCGGGACGGGAGGGAGTAGAGCATGCCGCCGTGGCCCATGGCGATGCCGTCGTCCACGGCGATGGTGTTGAACTCGCGCGGCACGCCGCCCGCCGCCTTGATCGCCTCCGAGACGATCCGGCCGACCGGCTGGAGGTGGGTGTGCCCCGGCACGAACTCCGTGAAGCTGTTCGCCACCGCGATGATCGGCTTGCCGAAGTCCTCGCGCGCTACACCCGCGGCGCGCAGAAGGGCTCGGGCGCCCGCCATGTTGCGGCCGTGGGTGACGGTACGGGACCTCAGCTCGGGCATGTTCGCTCCGCTCGTCGTGGTGTGGGTTCGAGGGTACGTGGGGGATCCGTGATCCGGACACGGTTTCCGGGATGTGAGATGCGCCCGGGTCCCGCCACCAGCCCGTCCGACGTTTGAGGACGAGCGGCGAAGCCGCGACAAGCGGGGTCTGGGGCGCAGCCCCAGGAAACGGCGAAAGGGAGGGACCGGGGCCTACCCACCCCCCTCCAAATGCCGCTGCACCGCCGGCGCCACCATCCGCACCACCGCGTCGAACTCCGCCGAGGCCAGCGGCTCCACCTTGATCACATGCCGCAGCATCACCACCCCCACCAGATGCGCCGCCGCGATCTCGGAGCGCAACTGGGCGTCCGGGATGCCCAGCCCCCCGGCGATCCGCAGCATCAGCCGGTGCGTGACGAGGTCGCGGAAGACGCCGGCGGCCGTCTCGTTGGCGACGGCCGAGCGGAGGATGGCGAGCACCGGCTCGCGGGTGACGGGGTTCTCCCAGACTCCGAGGATGAAACGGGTGATGCGTTCGCCCGCGTGCTCCCGGTCGCCTTCCAGCAGGACGTCCGGCGCGGGCAGGGCGGGTGCGAAGGCGACCTCGACAGCGGCCGCGAACACCTGCTCCTTGGGGCCGAAGTAGTGGTGGACGAGGGCGGGGTCGACGTCCGCGCCCCGCGCGATGGCCCGGATGGACGCCTTGTCGTAGCCGCGCTCGGCGAACTCCGCGCGGGCGGCGGCGACGATGCGTTCCCGGGCGCCGGGACCGTTCCCGGCCTCCGCGCGGGGCGGCCGGCCGCGCCGTCTGGGCGGAGGCGAGGGCGCGGTCACGGCCGCGCCGCGCCCGTCGGCGAGGCGAGGTGCAGCCGGGTGAAGGCCAGCGCCTCCGCCAGGTCCGCCTCCCGCTCGGCGGCCGACATGGCCCGCCGGGTGTTGACCTCGACCACGATGTGCCCGTCGAAACCGCTGACCGCCAGCCGCTCCAGCAGCTCGGCGCAGGGCTGCTTGCCGCGCCCGGGGACCAGGTGCTCGTCCTTGTTGGAGCCGTTGCCGTCGGCGAGGTGGACGTGCGCGAGCCGGTCACCCATTCGGGCGATCATGTCGAGCGCCTCCGTACGGGCCGTCGCCGTGTGCGAGAGGTCGACGGTGAAGTGCCGGTAGTCGTCCTTGGTGACATCCCAGTCGGGCGCGTAGGCGAGGAGTTCGCGGTCCCGGTAGCGCCAGGGGTACATGTTCTCCACGGCGAAGCGGACGTCCGTCTCGTCGGCCATCCGCCAGACGCCGCGCACGAACTCCCGGGCGTAGGAGCGCTGCCAGCGGAACGGCGGGTGGACGACGACCGTGCTCGCGCCGAGCCGTTCCGCCGCGGACTTCGCCCGCTGGAGCTTGACCCACGGATCGGTCGACCAGACGCGCTGCGTGATCAGCAGACAGGGCGCGTGGACGGCGAGGATGGGAATCCGGTGGTAGTCCGAGAGTCTGCGCAGGGCGTCGACGTCCTGGCTGACCGGGTCGGTCCAGACCATGACCTCGACGCCGTCGTAGCCCAGACGGGCGGCGATCTCGAAGGCCGTCGCCGTGGACTCCGGGTAGACCGAGGCCGTGGACAGGGCGACCTTCGCATCCGGGATGCGCACCACTGGCTCTGTCACGAAGGACAGCGTACGACCGCCCGTCACACGGCGGGCAGGTGGTCCAGTCGTCGCAGGATGACGCCCTCCCGCAGCGCCCACGGGCACAGCTCGACCTCGTCCACCCCGAACAGGTCCATCGCCGCCTCCGCGACCAGCGCCCCGGCCGGCAGCTGCGGGGCCCGGCCCGCCGAGACGCCGGGCAGCGCGGCCCGCTCCTCGGGGGTCATGGCGGCCAGCCGGGGTACCCAGTCCGCCAGCGCCTCGCGGGTGAGGACGCGCTGGGCGAGCAGCCCGGCGGCCGAGCCCGGGGCGCCGGCGATGCGGGCGAGCTGCTTGAACGTCTTGGAGGTGGCGACCGCGTGGTCGGGGGCGCCCAGCCGGGCGAAGTCGCCGACCGTCCGGGCGATCTCCGCGCGGACGTGGCGGCGCAGCGCCCGGACGTCCTCGGGGCCGGGCACCGGGTCGGGGAGGCGGGAGGAGGTGAGGCGGCCGGCGCCGAGGGGGAGGGAGACGGCGGCGTCGGGGTCCTCGTCCTGTCCGTAGGCGATCTCCAGGGAGCCGCCGCCGATGTCGAGGACCAGCAGCTTGCCGGAGGACCAGCCGAACCAGCGGCGGACGGCGAGGAAGGTGAGCCGCGCCTCCTCCTCCCCGGAGAGCACCGACAGCCGGACGCCGGTCTCCTCGTGGACGCGGGCGAGGACGGCGTCCGCGTTGGGCGCCTCGCGGACGGCGGAGGTGGCGAACGGCAGGACCTCCTCGACGCCCTTGTCCTCGGCCGCCCGGAGCGCGTCCCGGACGACGTCCACGAGCCGCTCGACGCCGGCGTCGGTGACGGCCCCGGAGCCGTCGAGGAGCTCCGCCAGACGCAGCTCGGCCTTGTGCGAGTGGGCGGGCAGCGGGCGCGCGCCGGGGTGCGCGTCCACCACCAGCAGGTGGACCGTGTTCGATCCCACGTCCAGGACACCGAGTCTCATGCCGTGCACGCTACTGGGACCGGTGGGGACACATAGGCTTGAGGTGTGGCAAAGACGAAGAAGGCGAAGCCCGCCGTGAAGCCCGCCCGGCAGCAGAGCGCGCCCGACGAGGTCGGGCTCGACTTCGCCCGCGCCTGGGTCGAGTTCCCGGACCCGGCCGACGACGAACAGGTCTTCCGCTGCGACCTGACCTGGCTCACCTCCCGGTGGACCTGCGTCTTCGGCAGCGGCTGCCAGGGCATCAAGGCGGGCCGGGCGGACGACGGCTGCTGCACGCTGGGCGCGCACTTCTCCGACGAGGACGACGAGCGGCGGGTGGCCGGCCACGTGGCGCGGCTCACCCCCGACGTCTGGCAGTTCCACGGCGAGGGCACCTCGGCGAACGGCTGGACGCAGCTCGACGAGGACGGCGAACGGCAGACGCGCCGGTGGAAGGGCTCCTGCATCTTCCAGAACCGCCCCGGCTTCGCGGGCGGCGCCGGCTGCGCACTGCACCTCCTCGCCCTGAAGGAGGACCGGGAACCGCTGGAGACCAAGCCGGACGTGTGCTGGCAGCTGCCGGTCCGGCGGACGTACGACTGGATCGACCGGCCCGACGACACCCAGATCCTCCAGGTCACCATCGGCGAGTACGACCGCCGGGGCTGGGGCCCCGGCGGCCACGACCTCCACTGGTGGTGCACCTCCGCGCGCTCGGCGCACGGGGCCGGTGAGCCGGTGTACGTCAGCTACCGGGCGGAGCTGATGGAGCTGATGGGGAAGAAGGGGTACGCGCGGCTGGTGGAGCTGTGCGAGGAGCGGATGGCTTCGCTGCTGCCGATGGCTCCGCATCCGGCGGATCCGGTGGGGTGAAGGTGCCGGCGTTTGCTGGCGTTTTCCGGGGCTTTCCGGGGCTTTCCGGGGTTGGTGGGCCTGCCGGGCCTGCCGGGAGCTGCGGGGCGATATGGGGTCTGGGGCCGGGGATCGGCCTGACCGGGCGAGCCGGGCGGGTCGACCGGGCTGGGCGGGGGCCCGCGCGAGGCTGAGCGGGCTGGGCGAGGCGGCCGAGGCGGCACGCCAAGACCGGGCCGGCGTGCGGGGGTGGGTGGGCCTGGTCTGGCCCATCGACCGCGAGGCCCCGGGCCGGGCCGGCGTACGCAGGCGGGGCCCTCTCTCGCCGCACCGGCCGCACAAGCCCCCAGGCTAGGACCGGCCTGCGCAAGCAGAGCCCTCTCCCGGCCCCCACCGGCCGCCCGGTCCCGGGCGGACAGCCCTGCCTGCACAGGTGGAGCCCTCCTCCACCCGCCGCGCAGCCCCAGGACGGACCGGCTAGGAGGGCGGGTGTTCCACGCGCGGGGCGCGTACCCGCCGCCAGGCTGGGTGGCCGTTGGGAGCCAGACACCCACTGGGACCGGACGCCCGTTGGGGAAACGTGAACGTGGGTGCCCGTCGGGGACCAGGGTCCGTCGGGGACCAGGGGTCCG
>NZ_JBIRQH010000025.1:0-98422 GCF_044333095.1 Streptomyces sp. NPDC021100 | reverse complement strand
GTCCGCCCAGGACCACGGGTCCGCCCAGGACCACGGGTCCGCCCAGGACCACGGGTCCGCCCAGGACCACGGGTCCGCCCAGGACCACGGGTCCGCCCAGGACCACGGGTCCGTCGGGGGCGGCACTTGCCGCCCCCGACGGACCCCGTCCTCCGCGTCGCCTCAGATGGCCTCGGTCCGTCGGAGCCGTCCCGGGCCGTCGACCGGCACCGTGGCGGGGCCCGGGGCCAGGCGGACCTGGGTCCGCCAGGGGTCGGCCGGTTCCCGGTCGGGGTCGGTGGCGACCGTGAAGGTCAGGGAGCGGCCGGGCAGGAGCACACCGCCCGTCCGGCCGAGGCGCAGCCAGGCCGCGCCGGGCGTGGCCGCCCAGTGCACCTCTCCGCCGACGGCCGTGACCGTGACGAGCGTGTCCTGACCGCTCGGCTGGGCAGCCACGGTCAGCCGCCCGAAGCCGGGCCACGGACCGGACGGGCCGGACGGACCGGGTGAGGCGGGCCGGGCGGACGGTGCGGGACGGGCGGCGGCGCGCCGCGGCGCCGTGGGAGTGGCGGTCGAGGCGGCCGGGGCCTCGGGCGCGACGATGCGTGCGGCGGGCGGAGGTGTGACGGAGGCGGTCGCGTCGGCGGTGTCGGTCCTGGCGGTGAAGACGGTCGCGTCCGTGGCGCCTGAGGCGGCGAAGGCCGCGGGCTGCGCGAAGTCTTCTGAGGGCCCGGCGGCACCGGGGCTGCCGGAGCCGCGCGGGATACCGGCGCCACTGCCGATGCCGTCGATGCCGCCGACGGGTCCGGGGGCATCCGTGGCATCCGTGTCGCCGGGATCACCGGCTTCACGGGACGCGGCGCGATCCGCCGCCCGCTCCTCGTCGTCCGGATCGGGAACGGGCGCGCGGGAGGGGCGCTCGGAATCGTCGGCGGGCGCCTCGCCGGCCGTGACGGCGCCCTCTCCCGATTCCGCGCCGTGCCGGTCGCCCGACGGCGTCTCCCTATAGGCGGCCCACAGCGCCAGGGCGGGCGCGGCGGCGACCGTCGCCACGACGGTGGTGGTGACCGCGCGGTGGCGCAGCCTGGTGCGCCGGCCCGACCGGTCCGCGGGCGGCAGCGGGAAGCCCTCGCGGTCGTAGCGCGGGCTGCCGGGGCGGGTGGCGCGGGCGTGCCGCAAGGCGGCCTGGAGAGCGCCGAGAGGGGCTTCGAACAGGGGGAGTTCCGCGCGTGACGCGGTGGTGCCCGGCCAGGGGGCGCCCGCGGTCACCCGCTCCGCCGTACGCCGGCAGCCGGGGCACTCGTCCACGTGCCGGACCAGTTCCCGGCGGGCGGCCGGGGCGAGCGGGACCCCGGGGCCCCCGCCGGCGGCGAAGCGGGCGACGGCCTGGCAGCGGCCGGCGGCGACGACGGCGAGCGCGGTGCGGGTGCGTTCGACCTCGCAGGCGGCGCCGGCGAGCAGGGCACGTGCCATCTCCGGTTCGAGCCGCAGCACGGTGGCGACGGCGTCGGACGGCAGACCGTGCCGTACGGACAACTCCAGCGCCTCGCGCTGCACCGCGTCGGTCCCGGCCGCCTCCGGCCAGGCCAGCGGATCGGCCCCGGGAGCCCACCGGGGCGCCGCTGGGCCGGCGGCGAGGCGCCGCCGGCAGGCCCAGCGGGCCAGGGCGTACAGCCAGGGTCTGGCCGGGCCGTAGGGGGCACGGTCGGCCCGGCGTTCGGCCAGGGCCAGGGCCTCGGCGAGCGCACAGGTCGCCGCGTCGGGCTCACGGAGGAGGAACAGGCAGTACGTGTAGAGGCCGTTGAGGTAGGGGGCCACACGGGAGAGGTGGAGGTGGGGCACCACAGGGGGCGGCGGGTCGTCGGGGTCGGAAGTGACGACCGAGGGCCGCGGTGAGGCCGCCGCGCCGTGGGGCGGCCGGGACCCGCCGGGGGCGTGCGGGGGCTGCTCGTACCTGCTCGTCATCATTCCGGCGACCGTAGGGGGACCCGGATGGGCGCTTCGCGGTGCTCGGCAGGGTTTACCCCGTACGGGGGAGCTCATCCCGAGAAGGGCCGCTGTATCAGTACGTTCCGGGCGACTCGACGGCGCGGAGCGCGCCGGGGCACGCCGGGGCGGGACAGGTGCGCGGGGGCGGCGGGGCACGCCGGGCGCGTACGACGGGAGCCGGCTCGGACGGACGGCCGGACGCTTCGGACGCCCGGACGCCGGGAGGCGACCGACGCCGGGAGGCGACCGACGCCGGGAAGCGGCCGGACGCCGGGAAGCGACCGGACGCCGGGAAGCGACCAGCACGTGCCGCGGCCTCTCAGGGCGGCGCTGCGTATCAGGGCGCCGCCGTGGCAGCCCCGGACGGCACGGGACGTGCACGGATGGCGCGCCGGACTCCGCCGCGCCCCGGCCCCGGGGTGTGGCGCCGGAGGGCGGACGCCCCGGCCCCCGGCTGCGGATGAGCAGGACGGCCGGTCCGCACACTTCCGAGCCGGGGGTGAGACACCCCGTCCGCCCCCGGCGGGCCCATCCGCCCCGGCGACGGCAGCGGGACGCCCGAAGCCGGCGAGGGGAAGCATGAGCAGCTCCGTCCGCCCCACCGCCGGGCGCGAGCGGCGAACCCGGACCGTCCCCACGCCGATGGCCATCGTGACGACCCGCTCACGCCCACCGACGGGCAGCGGCACGGCGCATCCGCCTACGGCAAAGGACGACGAAAGCGCCCCGCCCACCCGGTCCAAGCGCAGCGGAGCGGCCCGCCCACCCCGGCCAAGGCCGACAAGACGCCCCACCCGCCCCCGGCCAAGGCCCGCAGGACGGCCCGCCCCCACCCGCAGGCCGCGGAACACACCCCGCGCCCCCGCGCCCCTCGCCGAACCGCAGAGCGGCCGAGCGTTGTCAGTGGTTGCCGCTACGGTGACTCGCATGGCTGCTGCCCGTACCTCTCGTTCGTCCGCCAAGGACCGGCCCTCCTACCGCTGCACCGAGTGCGGCTGGACCACCGCGAAGTGGCTCGGCCGCTGTCCGGAGTGCCAGGCGTGGGGGACGGTCGAGGAATACGGCGCGCCCGCCGTGCGGACGACCGCGCCCGGGCGGGTCACGTCCGCCGCGGTGCCCATCGGGCAGGTGGACGGCCGGCAGGCCACCGCCCGCGGCACGGGCGTCCCGGAGCTCGACCGGGTGCTGGGCGGCGGCCTGGTGCCGGGGGCGGTGGTGCTGCTGGCGGGCGAGCCGGGGGTAGGCAAGTCGACGCTGCTGCTGGACGTCGCGGCGAAGTCGGCGTCCGACGCGCACCGGACGCTGTACGTGACGGGCGAGGAGTCGGCGAGCCAGGTGCGGCTGCGGGCGGACCGCATCGGCGCGCTCTCGGAGCACCTGTACCTGGCGGCCGAGACGGACCTGTCGGCCGTCCTCGCCCACCTCGACTCGGTCAAGCCCTCGCTGCTGATCCTGGACTCGGTGCAGACGGTCGCCTCCCCGGAGATCGACGGCGCCCCCGGCGGCATGGCCCAGGTGCGCGAGGTGGCCGGCGCCCTCATCCGCGCCTCGAAGGAGCGCGGGATGTCAACGCTCCTCGTCGGCCATGTGACGAAGGACGGCGCGATCGCCGGCCCCCGGCTGCTGGAGCACCTGGTGGACGTCGTCCTGCACTTCGAGGGCGACCGGCACGCCCGGCTGCGCCTGGTCCGGGGCGTGAAGAACCGCTACGGGGCGACGGACGAGGTCGGCTGCTTCGAGCTGCACGACGAGGGCATCACCGGCCTGGCCGACCCCAGCGGCCTGTTCCTCACCCGCCGGGCGGAGCCGGTGCCGGGCACGTGTCTGACGGTCACCCTGGAGGGCCGCCGCCCGCTCGTGGCCGAGGTGCAGGCGCTCACCGTGGACTCCCAGATCCCGTCGCCCCGCCGCACCACCTCGGGCCTGGAGACGTCCCGGGTCTCGATGATGCTGGCGGTGCTCGAACAGCGGGGCCGCATCAGCGCCCTGGGCAAGCGGGACATCTACAGCGCGACCGTCGGCGGTGTGAGGCTGTCCGAGCCGGCCGCCGACCTGGCCGTCGCCCTGGCCCTGGCCAGCGCCGCGAGCGACACCCCGCTGCCGAAGAACCTGGTGGCCATCGGCGAGGTGGGGCTCGCGGGCGAGGTCAGACGGGTCACGGGCGTCCAGCGCCGGCTGGCGGAGGCGCACCGGCTCGGTTTCACGCACGCCCTGGTGCCGTCCGATCCGGGCAAGGTGCCCGCCGGGATGCGGGTGCTGGAGGTCGCCGACATAGGCGATGCGCTGCGGGTACTCCCCTGCGGCCGGCGCCGGTCCGGCGGAGCCGACGGCGGGGACGAAGGCAGGGGTGACGGCAGGGGTGACGGCAGGGGTGGCGGCGGCGGGAAGGCCGCGTCGCGGGCCCGGCCGGAGGACGCCCCTCTTCAATCGGCTCGACGCCAGTAGACTTTCCCCTGGTCCCGCCCTCCCCCAGCACGCGACCGGAAACGGGGGCGCGGGGGCGGCCCGCGGCCACCGTTGACCATGCGACCGGAGGAGTGCAGTGGCAGCCAACGACCGGGCATCGGGCCCCGGCAGGGCCGGGGGCGGCTCCGGTGGCTCCCATGCCGACGGGCTGATGCGCGCCTCGCTGAGCGCCGTCGCGCCCGGCACGGCCCTGCGCGACGGCCTTGAGCGCGTTCTTCGCGGCAATACGGGCGGGCTCATCGTCCTCGGCATGGACAAGACCGTCGACTCGATGTGCACCGGCGGTTTCGTCCTCGACGTGGAGTTCACCGCGACCAGGCTCCGCGAGCTGTGCAAGCTCGACGGGGCGCTGATCCTCGACAAGGACATCACCAAGATCGTCCGGGCGGGTGTGCAGCTCGTCCCTGACGCGTCGATCCCGACGGAGGAGACCGGCACCCGGCACCGCACGGCGCAGCGGGTCTCCATCCAGTGCGGCTTCCCCGTCGTCTCCGTGAGCCAGTCGATGCGGCTGATCGCGCTGTACGTGGACGGGGAGCGGCGCGTGCTGGAGGAGTCCGGCGCGATCCTGTCCCGCGCCAACCAGGCGCTGGCCACCCTGGAGCGGTACAAGCTCCGCCTGGACGAGGTGGCCGGCACGCTCTCCGCCCTGGAGATCGAGGACCTGGTCACGGTCCGGGACGTCACGGCGGTCTCGCAGCGCCTGGAGATGGTGCGGCGCATCGCCACGGAGATCGCCGAGTACGTCGTCGAACTGGGCACCGACGGGCGCCTGCTCTCCCTCCAGCTCGACGAGTTGATCGCGGGCGTGGAGCCGGAGCGCGACCTGGTGGTCCGGGACTACGTCCCCGAGCCGACCGCCAAGCGCACCCGGACGGTCCCCGAGGCGCTCGCCGAGCTCGACTCGCTCACCCACACCGAGCTCCTCGAACTGCCCATCGTGGCGCGGGCCCTGGGCTACAGCGGCTCGCCGGAGACGCTGGACTCGGCCGTCTCGCCGCGCGGCTACCGCCTGCTGGCGAAGGTGCCGCGGCTGCCCGGCGCGATCATCGAGCGGCTGGTCGAGCACTTCGGCGGGCTGCAGAAGCTGCTGGCCGCGAGCGTGGACGACCTCCAGGCCGTGGAGGGCGTCGGCGAGGCCCGCGCCCGCTCGGTCCGCGAGGGCCTGTCCCGCCTGGCGGAGTCGTCGATCCTCGAGCGGTACGTGTAGCGGGACCGGCCCGGCGCGTAACGGTTGAAGGGGGCCCCGGCCGGGGCCCCCTTCAACCGTACGAAGCTCGCCGTCCGGCGCTCGGCTCCTTGTCCGGGACGGCGCTCAGCCCTTGTCCAGGACGAACTGCCCGCGGTCGACGACGCCTCCGACCTTGACCTCGACCCGGTAGGTGCCCGCCACGGCCACCGCGCCGGCCGGCGGGGCGGCGCACTGCGGGGCGCTGCGCTTGCGGTCCCACTCCAGGGTGCGCTTGGTCTCGCCCGAGCCGGGCACCTCCACCAGCACCTCGCCCCGGCCGCGCGGGCAGTCGTCGGACGCCCAGACGTGCTGTGTCCCGGCCGGGTCGGTGATCTTGAGGACGGCGGTCGGCGAGCCGATGTCGACCTTGCAGGCGCCGCTGCCCGTGTTCTTGAGCACGATCTCGAACTTCGGCCGCTCGCCCGGCCCGTAGGAGCCCTTGACGCTGCGTACCGTCACCCGGAACGAACCTGACGTGCAGTCAGGCACCGAAGCGTTCTTGGCCAGCACCTTGGCGTCACCGGCCCCCAGCACACCCGCGGCCGGCCCCGCACCGGAGCCACCGCCCGTACCACCGGAACCACCGGCACCGCCCGCGGAACCGGCGCCGCCGCCCGAGCCACCGCCCGTACCGCCGGCCCCGCCGCCGCTGCCGCCGCCGACGGTGCCGAGACCGCCGACGCTGCCGCCCTGGTCCTGGCCGGAACCACCGCTGCCACCGCCACTGCCCGTGCCGCCGGCACCGTTCGACTCGTCACGGCCGCCCGGCCGTTGGCTGTAGTGCGGCCCGGACGGGGTCGGGCCGGGGGTGATGGTGGCACCGCCCGAGTCGCCGCCGCCCTTGGACGCGCCGTTCTTGCCGTCGGACGACCCGTCCTCTCCGCCGAGCGTGAGCAGCCACACCACCAGGAGGGCCAGGAGGCCGAGCACGGCAAGCGCAACTCCCCTCCGGCGCCAGTAGATGGAGGAGGGAAGCGGCCCGATCGGATTGCGCAGTGATCCCACGCGAAAACTCTACGAGAGATCCGGCCGGGCTCCACCCCGTACCCGCCGTATGAGTGCCTACTTTTCTCATCATCCGACCGGCGGGATGCGCTTTTCTGTCGTTTCACGCAGCAAATCTCACGCCCCTTCAGCAGGGCGCGCCCTGCCGCCGCCATTCCGTCCGGTGCCCGAACCCCCGTCCGTTGTCGATGAGTCGGAGCCAGTCGGGGCGCAGCTCCCAGAGTTCGGTCCGGTCCATCGCCTGCCGCAGCCGCTCCGAACGTTCCACGTAGGGGAAGCGGGCGCGGTACGCGTCCCAGGCCGCCGCGCGTTCCGCGCCCCCGAGGAGGCGGCAGGTGCCGCGCCCCTGCACGCCGGTGAGGGCGGTCCACTCCTGGCCGTCGCGCTGCGCGGTGAACGCGACGCGGGCGTTCCCGGATGCGAGGGCACGGCCGTGGCGGGTGGTGGTGGAGGTGACGAAGACAAGAGAGATCCGCTCATCTCCGCCGCTTTCCCCGGGCGAACCGGGCTCGTACGGCGGCCGGTTGCGCACCGCGTAGAGCACCGCGCACGCCTGCGGCCCCTCGTCGTCGCCGTAGGCGAGGGTGAGGGTGGTGTGCGCGCCGAGGGCCGCGCGGATCTCGGGCGGCGGGTCCGCGACCGGACCGGTGTGCGTCTCCGTCATGGCCCCAGTCTCCGTCATGGCCCCGTTCCCCCGCCGGGCAGGATTCCCCCGCCGGGCAGGAGCCCTCTCGCCGGTCAGGGACCAACCCGGGTCCGGTCACATCGCGTTACGACCGGTGGCAGATGAAGCGGCGGCTCCCGTTCGCCGTCGTCTCGACGATCGCGCTCGGGCACCCCTCGGGGCAGAGCGGAGCGGCGGCGGCCGTGTTGCGGTAGCGCTCCGGCGGGTGTTTGCAGGCGGAGCAGTACCAGCCCGGCGCCAGGCCGGGGACGGGCGTCATGTCCCACCACAGCGGGTTCGCACACGCGCGGCAGCGGACCAGGGGCGGAGCTTCACGGCGGCCTTCCACGGCTCCATGGTCGGCGGACGGGCGGGCCGCCGGGCCGTCGGCCGTCCGGGATCACCCGTACGAGACCCTCGCTCCCGCGCCGTTCCGTCTCTTCCCCCGCACGAGCCTCCGAAGCACCCCCTGAAGTCGGCGTTTCCCACCCCGCGCGCGCCCGTGCCAGGATCGGGAGCGCCATGACTACGACTCCCGCCCTGCCGAAGCAGACGCCCCCTTCCGCTTCGGGCTCCGGAACCGCCCTGCACCTCCCGGTGATCGCCTGGTTCGAGGCCCACGCCCGGGACCTCCCCTGGCGGCGCCCGGAGGCCGGCCCCTGGGGCGTCATGGTCAGCGAGTTCATGCTCCAGCAGACGCCCGTCAGCCGCGTCCTGCCGGTGTACGAGGAGTGGCTCGCCCGCTGGCCGCGCCCCGCCGACCTGGCCGCGGAGCCGCCGGGGGAGGCCGTGCGCGCCTGGGGCCGGCTCGGCTACCCGCGCCGGGCACTGCGGCTGCACGCCGCTGCGACGGCGATCACCGAGCGGCACGGCGGCGCGGTGCCGGACGACCACGCCGAGCTGCTGGCGCTGCCGGGTGTCGGCGAGTACACGGCCGCCGCCGTGGCGTCCTTCGCGTACGGGCAGCGCCACGCCGTCCTGGACACCAACGTGCGCCGCGTCCTCGCCCGGGCGGTCACCGGCGTCCAGTACCCGCCGAACGCCACCACCGCCGCCGAGCGCCGGCTGGCCAGGGAGCTGCTGCCCGGCGAGGAGGCGGTGGCCGCCCGCTGGGCGGCGGCGTCCATGGAACTGGGCGCGCTGGTGTGCACGGCCCGCACGCCGGTCTGCGGGCGCTGCCCGATCGCCGCCCGCTGCGCCTGGCGCGCCGCCGGCTCCCCCGAGCACGACGGGCCGCCGCGCCGCGGCCAGACCTACGCGGGCACCGACCGCCAGGTCCGCGGCAAGCTGCTTGCGGTGCTGCGGGAGGCGGTGGCGCCGGTGCCGCAGGAGGCGCTGGACGCCGTCTGGGACGAGCCCGTGCAGCGGGCCCGGGCGCTGGACGGGCTGGTGGCGGACGGGCTCGTGGAGCCGCTGGAGGACGGGACGTACCGGCTGCCGCTGACGTAGCGGAGCCCGTCCCTGCCGCCTCTTGAATCGGACAGAGCTGCCCTTACCCCCCACCTGTTACACAACCTATGGACAGCTGTGCACCAGCCGCAGTGCTGCTGCACATCGCGTCGCAACAGCTCCTCCGTAGCGTCCTCTCTCGTGCTGGAAGACCATCCGGCGCGCACCGGCAGGCACGGGGACGCAAGCGGAATGGAGGCTGCGAGTATGGCCAGCAGCGGCAAGGTTCTGGACTTCGAGGAGTACGTACGCAACCGTCAGGACGCTCTCCTGCGGAGTGCGCGGCGGCTCGTCCCGGACCCCATCGACGCTCAAGACCTGCTCCAGACCGCGCTGGTCCGCACCTACGGCCGCTGGGACGGCATAGCGGACAAGTCGCTGGCCGACGCCTACCTCCGCCGTGTCATGATCAACACTCGTACGGAGTGGTGGCGGGCCCGTAAGCTCGACGAGGTGCCCACCGAGCAGCTTCCCGACGCGAGCGTCGAGGACGGGACCGAGCAGCACGCCGACCGCGCGCTGCTGATGGACGTCCTCGGGGTCCTGGCGCCCAAGCAGCGCAGCGTCGTCGTCCTGCGACACTGGGAGCAGATGAGCACCGAGGAGACGGCGGAGGCGCTCGGCATGTCGACCGGCACGGTCAAGAGCACCCTGCACCGGGCGCTGGCGCGGCTGCGCCAGGAGCTGGAGAACCGGGACCTGGACTTCCACGCTCTCGATCGTCACGAGCGGGGGCAGGAACGGTGCGCGGCCTGAGAAAGGCGATCGGCGAGGAGGCCGGCCGGACCGATCCGGCCACGAGACCCGCCCGTCCCGCACTGATCGCCGGCGGGACGGTCACCGCGTTCGCCGCGGTCGCCGGGCTGCTGCTCGTGGGCTGCAACACCAGCAGCGAGGGCGTCCGCAAGGAGGGCCCCGCCCAGCCGCAGTCGGCGGCGAAGGCGGAGAAGCGCACCGCGACGCCGTCCGCGCCGCCCACCCGGCGGAAGATCGACGCCGCCGCCCTGATCAAATCCGATCCGAAGATCAGCGACGCGGTCAAGAAGAACTTCAAGCCGTGCGTGAAGGACCAGTACCCGGTCGACGTCATCTACGGGCAGCTGACCGGCGGATCCCGGGACGACGTCGTCGTGAACATCCTGACCTGCGGCGACGCCATCGGTGTCGGTTCGTATGTGTACCGTGCCAAGGGCGACTCGTACGAGAATGTGTTCTCGTCCGAGCAGTCGCCCGTCTACGCCGACATCGACCGCGGTGACCTGCTGATCACCTCGCAGATCTACGGTTCGGGCGACCCGGTCGCCGACCCCTCGGGCGAGGACGAGGTGACGTACCACTGGTCGGACGGCAGGTTCCGGGAGACGGGACGTACGCACACCGACTTCAGCAAGGTCGGCGGCAGCACGGGCAAGAGCGAGAATTCGGGCTAGGAGGGCTGGGAGCGGCGTGGCCGATACGCATGTGCTCTTCGTCGAGGACGACGATGTGATCCGCGAAGCGACGCAGCTCGCCCTCGAACGGGACGGCTTCGTCGTCACCGCCGTGCCCGACGGGCTCCAGGGCCTGGAGCGGTTCCGGGAACGGCGACCCGACATCGCCCTGCTCGACGTGATGGTCCCCGGCCTGGACGGCGTCAGCCTCTGCCGGCGCATCCGCGACGAGTCCACCGTCCCCGTCATCATGCTGTCGGCGCGCGCCGACAGCATCGACGTCGTCCTCGGCCTGGAGGCCGGCGCCGACGACTACGTGACCAAGCCCTTCGACGGCGCCGTCCTGGTCGCCCGGATACGCGCCGTGCTGCGCCGCTTCGGGCACGCCAGCGGCGCGGCCGGGGCCGCGGGCGCGGACGAGCACGGCGGCATCGAGGGCGGCGGCCTGCTGCGCTTCGGCGACCTGGAGGTCGACACGGAGGGCATGGAGGTCCGCAAGAGCGGCACGCCCGTCGCCCTGACCCCGACCGAGATGCGGCTGCTGCTGGAGTTCTCGTCGGCCCCCGGGACCGTGCTGTCCCGCGACCGGCTGCTGGAGCGCGTCTGGGACTACGGCTGGGGCGGCGACACCCGCGTGGTGGACGTCCATGTGCAGCGGCTGCGGGGCAAGATCGGTCAGGACCGCATCGAGACGGTCCGCGGTTTCGGCTACAAACTCAGAGGCTGAACTCTCGTGACCCGCCCCCACCAGGTCGCACCCCTCCGCAGGGACGCGGTCCCCCAGGAGCCCCACCCACCATGGTGAACCTCACCCTCCGCAGCGGTCTGCGCTGGAAGGTCAGCCTCGCCATCGCCGGTGTCGGCGCGCTGATCGCCATCGCGCTCAGCCTGGTCGTGCACAACGCCGCCCGCGCCTCCATGATCAACAGCAGCCGCGATGTGATGGACCAGCGCATCCAGCTGGCCGAGCGCTACTACCGGACCAGCCAGGGCCGGACCACGCTGCACGCCAAGGTGGACGACCCCGCGCTGCCCGAGCAGCTGCGGGAGGCCGCCGCCCTCGGGCAGCGCGCCACCTTCGTCCAGGACACCGGCGGCTCCGCCCCGCAGGTCTGGGCGTCGGTCCCACTGGCCAACGGCAAGATCCTCTCCATGCACCAGCCGTTCCAGGACCGGCTGAAGATCCTCGACGAGATGGACCGGGCCCTGATCATCGGCTCTGTCTCGGTGGTCCTCGGCGGCTGCGCGCTCGGCATCCTCATCGGCGGCCAGCTCTCCCGCCGGCTGCGCAAGGCGTCCGCCGCCGCCCGCAAGCTCGCCGACGGCGACCGCGACGTCCGGGTGCGGGAGGCCATCGGCGGCCGGGTGCGCGACGAGACGGACGACCTCGCCCGCGCCGTCGACGGCATGGCACAGGCGCTCCAGGACCGCCTGGAGGCGGAACGGCGGGTCACCGCCGACATCGCCCACGAGCTGCGCACCCCCGTCACCGGCCTGCTGACGGCCGCCGAACTGCTGCCCCCGGGCCGCCCCACGGAGCTGGTCAGGGACCGCGCCCAGGCCATGCGGACCCTCGTCGAGGACGTCCTGGAGGTGGCCCGGCTGGACGGGTTCGCCGAACGGGCCGAGATGCAGGAGATCGAACTCGGCGAGTTCGTGGTGCGCCGGGTGCGCGCCTTCTCGCCCGAGGCCCGGGTCACCGTCACCCGGCACGCCTACGTGAACACCGACCCCCGGCGGCTGGAGCGCATCCTCGGCAACCTGCTCGCCAACGCCGCCAAGCACGGCCGGGGGCCCGTCGAGGTCACCGTGGAGGGCCGCGTCCTGCGCGTCCGCGACCACGGACCGGGCTTCCCCGAGGACCTGCTGCGGGAGGGCCCCTCCCGCTTCCGCACCGGCAGCGAGGACCGCGCCGGCAAGGGCCACGGCCTCGGCCTGACGATCGCGGCGGGCCAGGCCCGGGTGCTGGGCGCCCGCCTCACCTTCCGCAACGCGGACCCGGAGGCGGCGGGCGGCGGCGGGGCGATCGCGGTGCTGTGGCTGCCGGAGTCGTCGCCGACGAGCACGGGGACGTTCCCGATCATCCGGGTCCCGGACTGAGCTCATCCGGGTGCCGGACCGCGCGGGACGAGGGCTCTCGGCGCGTCCCGATCGCCGTCCCCGGCCGCGACCGGGTCCTGGACCGGGGCGCGGAAGCCCGCACCGGCGGTACCGCGGGAGCCGGAGGCACGGGCGGGCGGCGGCCCGGCCAAGGCCCTGACACGGCGGAGTGACGACAGCCTCCTGACACGCGAAAGGGCGGGAACCCCGAAGTGGGATTCCCGCCCTTTTCATCGGCCGGCGTGCGTCAGAGCTTCTCGCCGTGACCGCTCAGGAAGCCGAGCGGCTCGACCGAGGAGCCGTAGTTCGGGGTCGTACGGATCTCGAAGTGCAGGTGCGGACCGGACGAGTTGCCGGTCGAGCCCGACAGGCCGATCTGCTGGCCGGCGGTCACGCTCTGGCCGACCTGGACGGCGACGGACGACAGGTGCGCGTACTGGGAGTACGTGTTGTCGTCGTGCTTGATCACGATGGCGTTGCCGTACGCGGCACCGTCACCGCCACCGTTCGCGCCGGCCTTCACGACGACACCCTTGTGCACGGCCTTCACGGCGGTGCCGCTGGGCACGACCAGGTCCTGGCCGCTGTGCTTGTTGGCCCACATGTTGCCGTCCTTGCCGAAGGGCTGGCCGATGACGTACTCGTCCACCGGCTTCACCCAGGCATCCAGCGCGGCACGGGCCTGCGAACGGTTCGCACGCTCCTTGGCGGCGCGCTCGTCGTCCTTGGCCTTCGCCTCCTTGGCGTCCTTCTCGGCGCGCTCCTTGTCGGCGACCTTCTTCTGCGTCTCGGCCTGCGCCTTCAGCGACTCGCCGAAGGCGGTCGCGGAGTCGGCGGACAGCACGGAGAACCCCTGCGCGACGGGCTCCGCGGCCAGCGCCACGCCCGCACCCAGTGCCAGCGACGCGCCCAGGCCGACGGCCAGAGTGGTGGCGGTGCGGCGGGTACGGAAGACGTTGCGCTTCGACATAAAGAAAAACCTCCAAGACAGGAATCGATCCCGGCTGCGGACCGGGATCGCCCTACCTTGATAGCCGCCGCTTCCCAGCCGCTCCAAGTGGCCTCTCTACGACCACCGCTAGTAGCCAGGGCCAAGTAATCGAGACCCTTGCCCCCCGGAATTCCGGGTGCGCTTCCCGCAATTCCGAAGGCGCCTTTCCTGCTAAAGCGGGTAGTACTCCGGAAATACCCTGTGTGCCTTGTCACCGCGCCGGGACCTCCGGCTCCCCCGTTCCGGGACCAAAGGCCCCCCGCCGCCGGTACGCTCCCGGTCAGCAATCGCCTACGCACCGCGACGCCCGGGGGTCCACGACATGACCGACGCATCACCTTTCGACGGCATCGAACTGGCAGAGGCCGTCGAAGCCATCCGCACCGGCCTGACCAGCGCCGCGGCGACCGGCGAGGGCAAGGACCTGGGCTTCGAGGTCGGCGACATCACCATGGAGTTCGGCATCGAGATGCGCCGCGAGCTCAAGGGGTCCGGCAAGGTCCGCGCCTGGGTCGTCGACGCGGGCACCGACGCCACCCGGGGCTCCTCCCGCACCCACAAGGTCACCTTCACCCTGACCCCGAAGGACATGCGCACCGGCACCGGCTGGAAGGTCGGCAACCAGCGACCGGGCGGGGTGTCGAACTTCGGGACGGTGGAGCCGGGGCAGTGACGCCGGAGGATCGCGTCGTCGCGGTCCTGGGGGCACGGCAGGGCAGCGGCGTGCTGCTGACGCCCGACCTCGTCCTGACCAGCGCGCACGTCCTGGACGTCGGCACCCCGGTGGAAGCCGTCGCCCTGGGCAACACCGCGCCGACACCCTGCGACGTTCTCTGGCACGGCACGCCAGACGCCAGCGACGCGGCACTGCTCCGGACCCACCGCCCGCTGGTGACCGCGGAGGCGCTGCCGCCGCTGCGGTGGGGCGTCCTCTCCACCCGGGAGCCGGTGCCGGGCTGCCAGGTCCTGGGCTTCCCGGACGTGGAACGGTCCGCGCTCGGCGACCTGGACATCGCCCAGGTCCCGGGAACGCTCACGCCGGGCTCGGCCCGGATACGCGGCCGGTGCGTCCTCCGCACCGACCACCACCCACCGGCTCCGTCCCGCCCGGGCACCTCGCCCTGGTCGGGCCTCTCCGGCGGCCCGGTGTACGCCGGGCCGCTGCTCGTGGGCGTGGTGTCAGAGGACCGCGAGGGCTGGCAGCACTCCGCCATCGAGTCCGTCCCCCTCTTCCGCATCCTCGGCGAACCGGGATTCGCCGCGGCCCTGGCCGAACACTGGCCGGACGCCCCCGCCCCCATCCCGCTGCACCACCCCCGCGTCGACGACTTCGCGTACGAAGCGCGCTACGCGAAAGCGGTCAAAGCCCGCTACGGGCAGCTGGAAGTGTTCGGCCTCGACGATCTGGGCGAACACGAAAGGCGCTGGGACCTGGACACGGCGTACCTGAGCCTCCAGGCGGAGGCCGCCCCGGGCCGGGAGGGTGCCCGGGCCCCGCAGGAGCCCGGCCGCGTCGAGGACCTGCTGGCCCTCCACCCGCGCGCGATCCTCCGCGGCGAGGCCGGCGCGGGCAAGACGACGCTCGTGTGGTGGCTCGCCTCGCACGCGGCCTGCCAGACCCTGCCGAAGAAGCTGGCCGCCCTGAACGGACTCGTCCCCTTCGTCGTCCCCATGCGCCGCCTCGCCGCCCTCGGCATGACCAGCCCCTCCCCGGCCCAGCTGCCCGGCATCGCCGTCCAGGAGGACGGCATGCCCGACGGCTGGGCGGGCCGCATGCTCGACGCCAGCCGGGTCCTGCTCCTGGTCGACGGCCTGGACGAACTCCCCCGAGAGGCCCGCGGGCCCGCCCGCCAGTGGCTCGACGAGTTCCTGCGCCGCTACCCGCTGACCCGCTGCCTGGTCACCGTCCGCCCGCGCGCCGTAGAGGACGGCTGGCTGGACTGGCAGGACTTCCAGGAGCTCAGGATGCTGCCGATGAGCGACGCGGACATCCAGGAGTTCGTGAGGGCCTGGCACAACGCCGCGCGCCTGGGCAAGCACGGCGAGGAACGCACCCGCCTGGACGAGCTGGAACGCAACCTCGCCTCCGAGTTCCAGCGCAACAGGGCCCTCAGCGACCTCGCCCGCACCCCTCTCCTCTGCGCCGTCATATGCGCCCTCCACCGCCGCCGCAGCGGCCTCCTTCACCCGCTGGGCCCTCTACCGCTCGGCCCTCGCCATGCTTCTCGGCGACCGCGACGTCCGCCGGGGCATCGGTGCTCCCGAGGGCATCGAGCTGGAGGCCGAGGACGCCCAGCAGCTCCTCCAGCACATCGCCATCTGGCTGGTCCGCAACCGGCAGACGGAACTCACCCGCAAACAGGGCGTCCGCCAGATCGAATTGGCGATGCGCAGCCTGCGGCAACTCCGGACGTACACGGCCGACGCCCTGATGGACCACTTGCTGAATCGCAGCGGCCTCCTCCAGGAACGGTCACCGGATTCCCTCCAGTTCATTCACCGGACGTTCCAGGACTTCCTCGCGGCCAAGGAGTTCCAGGATTCCGACTGCCTGAAGGAATTGCTCGACCACGCCGGAGAGGAACAGTGGCAGGACGTCATCCGGCTGGTCATCGGACACTGCAACCGTCGTGAGACCGAAGCAGTGATCTCGGGCCTCGTGGCCGCCGGCGACACCACCGGGGAACGGGAGACGCGGTTCGCGCTCCGCGCCCTCGCCGTGGAGTGCGCGATGAGCGCGGGGGCACTCGAGGACAGCCGGCACGACGAGGTGTGGGAAAAGCTGAGGGCGATGGGCGCTCCATGCACCGAACAGGAGGTCCTCCACCTGGCCTCACTGGGCCCGGACGCCTTGGCCGTGATTCCCGAGCCGGAGGGTCTGCGCCCGGCGGACGCCGTCGGATATGTGCAGGTGCTGAGGCTGCTCGGCGACGCCGGACTTTCCCGCCTGGCGCGCTATGGCCGGCTCGACGCCCGGGAGGTCCGCGCGGAAATCGTCGCGTCGTGGCCCTACCTGGACACGCCGCAGTTCGCGGAACAGGTCCTCGCGGGCATGCGATTGGACGACATGGGCGTGCGCGTCTTCCGCCGTTCCCAGCTCGTCCAGCTGCCGCGCCTCGGTCACATCGACAGACTGCTCATCTCCGGGGATTGCGACGCGGAAAGTCTCCGGACGGCCCTGCGTGGCTGCACCATGCGACAGCTCTCGCTCGTCCGCAACAACGCACTCGCCGACCTCGGCCTGCTGCGTGACCATCCGGAAATCGAAGAGCTGTCGATCCATCGCTGCCTCATGGTGAAAGATCTGTCAGCGCTGGCCGGGCTGAATCTGACGGCGCTCGATGTGACCGACCACCGTTTGCGCTTCACCGCGTTGACCGTCCTCCCCAGCCTCGCCGGCCTCCGCACCCTGTGGCTCGACCCCCTTGCCGAAGGCGACGGACGGTTCCCGGATCTGCCTCCCGGCCTAGAGCATCTGACAGTGGTCTCGTCCGACGCACTACGGCTCGACAGCCTTGCGCCATTGCCGAACTTGAAGAGTTTGTTTCTCTACGCGGAACTCGCAGGGTCACGGGCACTCCAGCATGTGCGGGGACGGCCGCACCTGACGGAACTGGGATTGTGGGAAACAACCCTCAGCGAGCTGGACGACAGAGACTGCCTGCCCGGCATCCGACGACTCGTCCTGGATGTGATCAAACCCGTCCTGGCGCCCGACCTGCGTCGCTACTTCCCAGGGCTGCGGAAGGTCCACATCATGGACAGACGGCACGACGTCGAGCAGGCTCTCGACCTAACGGCCCTACAGGGCGAACCGGCCCTCGAAATCGAGGTCGATAACCCCACGGGCCAGCCGACCGTCCTCGACCCCCACCACTTCGGCGACCGCCTGACCATCAACGGCCAACCCGCCGCATAAAGCCATCGGCCCCGGTCCCGCATCCGCGGTCCCGGGGCCGACAGCCCTACTCGGTAAGCGCTACCGAAGCGTCGCTCACGCGTCCTTCGACAGGTTAGGACCAGCGCCGCCGGCCGCCTGCTCCACCGGCGGGGTGTCCGGCAGAGCCGACTTCTCCTCGCCGCGGAAGGTGAACTTCTTCTCCTCGCCCTCACCCTCGGTGCCGACGACCACGATGTGCCCGGGCCGCAGCTCACCGAAGAGGATCTTCTCGGAGAGGATGTCCTCGATCTCGCGCTGGATCGTCCGGCGCAGCGGACGGGCGCCCAGGATCGGGTCGTAACCGCGCTTCGCGAGCAGCTGCTTCGCGTCGCCGCTCAGCTCGATGCCCATGTCGCGGTCGCGCAGCCGCTCGTCGACCTTGGCGATCATCAGGTCGACGATCTGGATGATGTCTTCCTGCGACAGCTGGTGGAAGACCACCGTGTCGTCGACACGGTTGAGGAACTCGGGCCGGAAGTGCTGCTTGAGCTCCTCGTTGACCTTGGCCTTCATCCGCTCGTAGCCGGTCTTGACGTCGCCCTGGGCGGCGAAGCCCAGGTTGAAGCCCTTGGAGATGTCCCGGGTGCCGAGGTTGGTCGTCATGATGATGACCGTGTTCTTGAAGTCCACGACCCGGCCCTGGGAGTCGGTCAGGCGACCGTCCTCCAGGATCTGCAGCAGCGAGTTGAAGATGTCCGGGTGGGCCTTCTCGACCTCGTCGAAGAGGACCACGGAGAACGGCTTGCGCCGCACCTTCTCGGTCAGCTGGCCGCCCTCTTCGTAGCCCACGTATCCGGGCGGGGAGCCGAAGAGGCGCGAGACCGTGTGCTTCTCGCTGAACTCCGACATGTCGAGGGAGATCAGCGCGTCCTCGTCGCCGAAGAGGAACTCGGCGAGCGTCTTGGACAGCTCGGTCTTACCGACACCCGAGGGGCCGGCGAAGATGAACGATCCGCCCGGGCGCTTCGGGTCCTTCAGACCCGCACGGGTGCGCCGGATGGCCTGGGAGAGCGCCTTGATGGCGTCCTTCTGGCCGATGACGCGCTTGTGGAGCTCGTCCTCCATGCGGAGCAGACGCGAGGACTCCTCCTCGGTCAGCTTGAAGACCGGGATGCCGGTGGCGGTGGCCAGGACCTCGGCGATGAGCTCGCCGTCGACCTCGGCGACGACGTCCATGTCGCCGGCCTTCCACTCCTTCTCCCGCTTGGCCTTGGCGGCCAGCAGCTGCTTCTCCTTGTCGCGGAGGGAAGCGGCCTTCTCGAAGTCCTGCGAGTCGATCGCGGACTCCTTCTCCCGGCGCACGTCGGCGATCTTCTCGTCGAACTCGCGGAGGTCCGGCGGCGCGGTCATCCGGCGGATGCGCATCCGGGAACCGGCCTCGTCGATCAGGTCGATCGCCTTGTCCGGCAGGAAGCGGTCGGAGATGTAGCGGTCGGCCAGGGTGGCGGCCTGGACCAGGGCCTCGTCGGTGATGGAGACGCGGTGGTGCGCCTCGTACCGGTCGCGGAGGCCCTTGAGGATCTCGATCGTGTGCGGCAGCGACGGCTCGGCGACCTGGATGGGCTGGAAGCGGCGCTCCAGCGCGGCGTCCTTCTCCAGGTGCTTGCGGTACTCGTCGAGCGTCGTGGCACCGATGGTCTGGAGCTCGCCGCGGGCCAGCATCGGCTTGAGGATCGAGGCGGCGTCGATCGCGCCCTCGGCGGCACCCGCGCCGACGAGCGTGTGCAGCTCGTCGATGAACAGGATGATGTCGCCGCGGGTGCGGATCTCCTTGAGGACCTTCTTCAGGCGCTCCTCGAAGTCACCGCGGTAGCGGGAGCCCGCCACCAGGGCGCCGAGGTCCAGGGTGTAGAGGTGCTTGTCCTTGAGGGTCTCGGGCACCTCGCCCTTGACGATGGCCTGGGCCAGTCCCTCGACGACGGCGGTCTTGCCGACGCCGGGCTCGCCGATGAGGACGGGGTTGTTCTTGGTACGGCGGGACAGCACCTGCATGACCCGCTCGATCTCCTTCTCGCGCCCGATGACCGGGTCGAGCTTGGATTCGCGGGCGGCCTGCGTGAGGTTGCGGCCGAACTGGTCCAGGACGAGCGAGGTCGAGGGGGTGCCCTCGGCCGGGCCGCCGGCGGTGGCGGCCTCCTTGCCCTGGTAGCCGGAGAGCAGCTGGATGACCTGCTGCCGCACCCGGTTCAGATCGGCGCCCAGCTTCACGAGGACCTGGGCGGCGACACCCTCGCCCTCGCGGATCAGGCCGAGCAGGATGTGCTCCGTACCGATGTAGTTGTGGCCGAGCTGGAGGGCCTCGCGGAGCGACAGCTCCAGGACCTTCTTGGCACGGGGGGTGAAGGGGATGTGCCCGGACGGGGCCTGCTGGCCCTGGCCGATGATCTCCTCCACCTGCTGGCGGACCGCCTCGAGCGAAATCCCGAGGCTCTCCAGGGCCTTAGCGGCGACACCCTCACCCTCGTGGATCAGGCCCAGGAGGATGTGCTCGGTGCCGATGTAGTTGTGGTTGAGCATCCGGGCTTCTTCCTGAGCCAGGACGACAACCCGCCGCGCACGGTCGGTGAACCTCTCGAACATCGTTAATCGCTCCTCAGAGCGGTCAGGCAGTAAGGGGTCGGTCCCCTCCCTGTCCTTCCGCATGCTAGTCCCGCGGGACGGGACAGCTCATTCCAACTGCCGACATCCGTCCGGATCACCCCCGCGTCGACGGGGAAACCTGCTGCCGAACAGCCGACAACTCCTCCAACCCGATGGTGGGAGACGATGTTCCCGCAGGCCAGGCATATACGCCCACCGCCACTACGCCGATGGCGAACGCACCCCTGGTCCGGCCGGACCGGCCGTACCCCCGGATCTTCCCGGCGGACGCGCCCCGAGCCCTGCGGTACCGCCTCTTCCCATGGTGGGATCCCTACCCCCAGGGGCGCACGCTCCATGCGGCGCGGGCCGGCGCACTCCGCTACGGGCGAACACCCTCGCGCTACCCGGAGCACTTGTGCGCCCCACCCCTCTTGTACGGAGAGTGCCCGCTTACGGACAGTGCGTAACCTCAAGGGGTCGGCTCAGTTGCACCGTTCATGGCCCCCGCCCTGCCGAAACCCCGCCCCGGAGACCTCACCGGGGACGTCGCCGAAGACAGCGCCGGCACCCTCCCGGCGGACCGTCGCCGGCGCTGGTACGAGCACGAGCTCGGCTGGCCCACCACCCCCGGCGAACCGCTCGGGCTGCCGACCGGGCTGCGCTTCGACGCGCTGGGCCTGCCCGCGGACGCGGGCGTCGCGGTGCTGGCGCGGGTGCGCCCCACCGGACCCGTGGCGCTCGACCGGCGGGCCGGAACGCTGTGGTTCCTGACCGCCGTGGGCAGCGCGGACGAGCTACCGGAGCTGCTGCGCTGGCTGGAGTGGGACGGCATCGCCCTGGACCTCACGGCGCTGGGCTCCGGCGGCCGGATCCCCGCGCCGGCACCCGTGGGCGTCCGGCTGCCCCGGTCCCCTACGAGCGGGACTTCCGGGACGGCCCGGCCGGAACGGCAGGCCCGCATGGACCGCGAAAGCCGCGCGCCCCGGGAAAGCCGGGAAATCCCGGAAACCCCGGGAAAGGGGCGACCCCGGGAAAGGGGGCCTTCCGATCCGCGGGAGGCCGTGTGGTTGCGGCCTCCCCGGCCTGGTCGCGAGGTGGAGCCGACACTTCCGGTGACCGGCCTCGGGGGCGGCAGGCTCGCCCCCGATTACGTACGGCTGGTGAGCGCGGCGGCCACGGAGTGCCACCGAGCCCGGCTGCTGCGCGCCGGACGGTCGCGCAGGGGGCCGACGGGGGATCAGCCGTTGGCCTTCTCGTACGCCTCACGGATCTCGGCGGGGACGCGGCCCCGGTCGTTGACGTTGTAACCGTTCTCCTTGGCCCACGCGCGGATCTTCGCGGTGTCCTGGCTCGCCCCTGCGGAGGCGGCGCGGCCACCACGGCTGCGGCCCGCCGAGCGACCGCCGGTACGACGGCCGTTCTTGGCGTACGGCTCCAGCAGCCCGCGCAGCTTGTCGGCGTTGGCGGTGGTGAGGTCGATCTCGTACGTCTTGCCGTCCAGAGCGAACGTCACCGTCTCGTCCGCCTCGCCGCCGTCGAGGTCGTCGACAAGAAGGACCTGAACCTTCTGCGCCACGGGGGGATTCCTTTCATCAGCAGAAAAGGGATTACGGAGGAATAGCAAACCGCCTTTCCCGGAAAAACACAAACCCCCGGGGAAGGTTCAGTCGTCCTTCCGCACGGGAACCACGGCTTCCAGGACGGCACGATAGGGGCGCGATTCGGACATAGGGACCGGCGATCACAGATGCAGAAGCATCCGGCTGTTGCCAAGGGTGTTCGGCTTCACCCGTTCGAGACCCAGGAACTCGGCAACACCCTCGTCATAGGAGCGCAGCAGCTCGCTGTAGACATCACCGTCCACCGGGGTCTCACCGATCTCGACGAAGCCGTGCTTGGCGAAGAACTCGACTTCGAAGGTGAGGCAGAAAATGCGCCGCACCCCCAGCCAGCGCGCCGTCTGCAGCAGCTTGTCGAGTACCGCGTGACCGACACCGCCGCCCTTGACCGCGGGGTCGACGGCCAGCGTGCGGACCTCGGCGAGGTCTTCCCACATCACGTGCAGTGCGCCGCATCCGATGACCGTACCGTCTTCGTCGCGTTCGGCGACCCAGAACTCCTGGATGTCCTCGTAAAGGGTCACCGTCGCTTTGTCGAGGAGGATGCGGTCGCGGGCGTAGGTGTTGATGAGCCGGCGCACGGCGGGCACATCGGAGGTCCGGGCCCTGCGGACGGTGAGGACTTTAGCCGGGGCGGACCGGCCGGAAGCTGCTTCGGAAGCTGCGGGCATAAGCGGACGCTATCGCCCCGGCGACGGCTCGTCCTCGCCGGGCCGACCGAGTTGGACGACGCGGATCGCGTCCCGGAGGGCTTCCCGTTGTTCGGCCGACATCATGCCGAAGAAGGCGACGAGAGCGGCCGCGGGGTTGTCACTGACAGACCAGGCTTCGTTCATCAGTGCGGCCGAGTAGGCGGCCCGGTTGGACACCGCCTCATATCGATAGGCCCGGCCTTCGGCTTCCCGGCGCAGCCAGCCCTTCTGATACAGGTTGTCCATTACGGTCATGACGGTGGTGTAGGCGATCGACCGTTCCCGCTGAAGGTCTTCGAGGACTTCTCGAACAGTGACCGGCCGGTTCCACTCCCACACGCGCGTCATGACGGCGTCTTCCAGATCACCGAGGCGTCGAACCACACGCGAATAATAGTGGGAGATGTCTCGAATGCCGGTTTATCGGGCCGCGGCCCGCGAAGAGGAGTGCGAAGGGGATGGGGAAGGGGCGGGGGAAGAGGATGGGGAAGAGGGCCGCGAAAAGGGCGTGCGGCCCGGGAAATACCCCGGGCCGCACGCCCTTGTCCGCCGTCGGGTTTCCGGCGCGGTTCACGCTCCCGCGGTCTTGGCCTCCGGAGAACCGCCGGCGGCCTCGGTGCGGGCCATGGCGTCGACGATGGCGTCTTCCTTGGCCTTGTTGGCACCGCCCTGGCTCTTGACGATCGTCACGACCAGCGCGGTGAAGGCGATCGCCATCACCACGGGCGGGACGAGCGCGGCGACATAGTCCATGGCCGTCGGCTCCTTCTGGGTGGGAGGGGTCTGGAGGGGCGCGTGCGCCCGGAGGGCCCGGACGCGGCCGGGCGCCCCGTCCAGATTACGCGCGCGCCAACGGCGGCCCGCCGGGGACCTCCGTCCCGCACCCGGCACCCCGGCCGCCCGCTCCCTCGGCGGGCGGCACCGGCTTGCGGCGCGGCGGGAAGACCTCGCCGGGGGTCGGGATGGGGCGGCCGCCGGGCCGCGGGGCCTTGGGCGCCGGCGCGGGCGGCGTCTTCGGCCGCTCGGAACCGGGCGCCGGACCGGGCGCAGGACCCGGTGCGGGGCCCGGCACCGGGCCGGGTTTCGCGGCCGGCCTGGCGCCCGGCTTGGGGGCCTCCGGGCCCCAAGCCGGCGGCAGCGCGTCGTGCGCGCCCTGGCGCGGCCGGGCGGCCGGCACCGCGGCGGGGGCGGCCAGGAGGGCGCTCGCGGCGGTACCGCGGGGGACGGGGGCCGTGCAGTCGGCGAGCCGGGTCCGTACGGCGGCCTCCGTCAGCCGCTCGCAGCGCTGGAGGAGGGACCGGCGGCGGCCCGTCTCGGCGGCGCCGGCCGGGGCGGCGCACAGGGCGCGCAGGGCGGCCAGGTCCTCCGCCCCGGGGCGGTGGCCGGCCGCCAGGGCGTCCTGGAGCCGTTCCACGTAGCCGGGCGCGGTGCCGGGGAGGGCGGCGCGGTAGCGGGCGAGGTCCGCGCGGAGGAAGGCGCGCAGCCTGCCGCCTTCCCTGGCCGCTTCGTCCACGGCCTGCGCGAGCCGGAGGCAGCTCTGCTTCTCGGCGTGCTCGGTGCGGGGCTGGAGGGCGATGGCGAGGGCACGGCGGAGCACGCGCAGCTCGTCGGCGCTGAACGCCATGCCACCGTGGGATCCATAGGGCGTAGGCATGGGCCGACTTTAAGTGCTAAACGGACAATTTTCGCTTAGCGCGGCCCCTGCGGCGTGGCTCGAACACGCCCCCTCGCCCGGACCGGTCCCTACGCCCGCGCCACGTTCCGCTCGTACACCAGCCGCAGGCCGATCAGCGTCAGCCAGGGCTCGTGCTCGTCGATCACCGTGGCCTCGCCGAGCACCAGCGGCGCCAGGCCGCCGGTGGCGATGACGGTGACGTCGTCCGGATCGTCCGCGAGCTCCCGCGCCATCCGGTTGACGACGCCGTCCACCTGGCCGGCGAAGCCGTGGATGATGCCGGACTGCATCGCCTCGACGGTGTTCTTGCCGATCACGCTGCGCGGCCGGGCCAGTTCGATCTTGCGGAGCTGGGCGCCCTTGACGCCCAGCGCCTCGACGGAGATCTCGATGCCCGGCGCGATGACCCCGCCCACGTACTCGCCGCGGACGCTGACCGCGTCGAAGGTGGTGGCCGTGCCGAAGTCGACGACGATGCAGGGGCCGTCGTAGAGCTCGACGGCGGCGACCGCGTTGATGATGCGGTCCGCGCCGACCTCCTTGGGGTTGTCCATGAGGATCGGCACGCCGGTCTTCACGCCCGGCTCGACCAGGACGGCCGGGACGTCGCCGTAGTAGCGGCGGGTCACCTCGCGCATCTCGTGCAGCACCGACGGGACCGTCGAACAGATGGCGATGCCCTCGATGCCGTCGCCCAGGTCGTCGCCGAGGAGCGGGTGGCGCCCCATGAGGCCCTGGAAGAGGACGGCGAGCTCGTCGGCGGTGCGCCGGGGGTCGGTGGAGATCCGCCAGTGCTCGACGATCTCGTCGCCGTCGAAGAGGCCGAGGACGGTCTGGGTGTTGCCGACGTCGATGGTGAGCAGCATCAGACAGCTCCCTCCTGCTCCCGCAGGTCCAGGCCGATGTCGAGGATCGGCGAGGAGTGCGTGAGCGAGCCGACGGCCAGGTAGTCGACGCCGGTGGCGGCGTACTCGTGCGCGTTGGCCAGGGTGAGCCGGCCGGAGGACTCCAGCCGGGCGCGGCCGTCGACCAGGGTGACGGCCTCGCGGGTCTGCTCGACGGTGAAGTTGTCGAGCAGGATCAGGTCGGCGCCCTCGGCGAGGACCGGCGGGATCTGCTCCAGGTGGTCGACCTCGACCTCGATCGGCAGCTCGGGGAACCGCTCGCGGACGGCCCGGAACGCCTGGGCGACGCCGCCCGCCGCGACCACGTGGTTGTCCTTGACCAGCGCGGCGTCCGAGAGGGACATCCGGTGGTTGACGCCGCCGCCGCAGCGGACCGCGTACTTCTCCAGGGCGCGCAGACCGGGCGTCGTCTTCCGGGTGTCGCGGACCGCGGCGCCGGTGCCCTCCAGCACGTCGGCCCAGAGCCGGGTGGCGGTGGCGATGCCGGAGAGGCGGCAGATCAGGTTGAGCATGCCGCGCTCGGCGGTGAGCAGGTCGCGGGTGCGGGTGGTGACGGACAGCAGGCGCTGCCCGGCGTCGACCCGGTCGCCGTCCTCGACGTGCCGCTCGACCTCGAAGTCGTCGGTGCAGACGACGGAGAGGATCGCCTCGGCGACCCGCAGCCCGGCCACCGTGCCGGCCTCGCGGGCGGTGAAGTCACCGGTGGCGACGGCGTCCTCGGGGATGGTGGCCACGGAGGTGACGTCCACGCCGCCGTCCAGGTCCTCCTCGACCGTCATGTGCGCGATCTCCTCGACCAGCAGCGGGTCGAGACCGGCGTCCGCGAGCAGCGCCGCGAGGCCGCTGTCGAGCCCGCACTCGTAGGCGGAGGCCCCCTCGCCGCAGGCGCAGTCGCCGCCGCAGCCCGGTTCGTCGGTCAGGGTGGTGAGCCGGTACTGGAGGTCGTCGGGCGTGGTCACGCGGTGCTCCTCGGTGCGGAATGCGGGGAAGAGGGGGAAGACGGGAAAACCGGGGGGAAGGCGGCCGTCTCCGTGGTGGAGACCGCAAGCGTACGGTCCGGGCGGAGGGCGACGAGGAGGTGGCGGCGCCACCGGTCGTCGTCGCGGTCGGGGCGGTCCTCGCGCCAGTGGCTGCCGCGGGTCTCCTCACGGCGCAGCGCGGCGGCGACCAGGACGCGGGCGACCAGCAGGAGGTTGGTGGCCTCCCACGCCTCGGTGCCGGGCTCGGCGCTCTTGCCGTCGGTGTGCGCGGCGCGGCGGACGGCGTCGAGGCGGTCCGCCGCCTCGGCGAGGCCGGCGGCGGAGCGCAGGACCCCGGCGCCCCGGGTCATGATCCGCTGGATCATGTGGCGGTCCTCGGGGGCGACGAGCGGTTCGCCGGGGCCGTCCGCCGGTACGGGCTCGCCGGGAACGGTCCCGTCGGCGGTCACGGCCGCCGTGATGCGCTCGGCGAAGACCAGGCCCTCCAGCAGTGAGTTGGACGCCAGCCGGTTCGCGCCGTGCACGCCGGTGCAGGCGACCTCGCCGCACGCGTACAGGCCGGGCACGGTCGTCCGGCCGTGCGCGTCGGTACGGACGCCGCCGGACGCGTAGTGCGCGGCCGGGGCGACCGGGATCGGCTCGGTCACCGGGTCGATGTCGTGCGCGCGGCAGGCGGCCAGGATGGTCGGAAAGCGCTCGGCCCACATGGCGGCGCCGAAGTGCCGGCCGTCCAGGAACATGTGGTCGGCGCCGGTCTCCTGCATCCGGCGCATGATGCCCTTGGTGACGATGTCGCGCGGCGCCAGCTCGGCGAGTTCGTGCTGCCCGACCATGAAGCGGACGCCGTCGGCGTCGACCAGGTGGGCGCCCTCGCCGCGGACCGCCTCGGAGACCAGCGGCAGCTGGCCCTCGGCGTCCGGGCCGAGCCAGAGCACGGTGGGGTGGAACTGGACGAACTCCAGGTCGGAGATCTCGGCGCCGGCGCGCAGCGCCAGGGCGACGCCGTCGCCGGTGGAGACGGCGGGGTTGGTGGTCGCGGCGAACACCTGGCCCATGCCGCCGGTGGCGAGCACCACGGCCCGGGCGCGGACGGCGCCCACCCCGTCGTGCCGGCCCTCGCCCATGACGTGCAGGGAGACGCCGGCCGCCCGGCCGGCGGCGTCCTTGATGAGGTCGAGGACCAGAGCGTGCTCGATGATCCGGATGTCCGCCGCGCGGACCGCCGCGACCAGGGCGCGCGAGACCTCGGCGCCGGTCGCGTCGCCGCCCGCGTGCACGATGCGGTTGCGGTGGTGGCCGCCCTCACGGCCCAGCTGGACCTCGCCGGTGGCCGGGTCGGCGTCGAAGCGGGCACCGGTGGCCATGAGCCGGCGGACGGCGTCCGGGCCCTCGGTGACGAGCGTGCGGACGGCCTCCTCGTCGCAGAGGCCGACACCGGCGACGAGCGTGTCGTCGAGGTGCTGCGCGGGGGTGTCCCCCTCGTCGAGGGCGGCGGCGATACCGCCCTGGGCCCAGCGGGTGGAACCGGCGTCGAGGCGGGCCTTGGTGACGATCGCGACCCGCGCGCCGGCGGCCGCGCTGCGCAGCGCGACGGTGAGGCCGGCGACGCCCGACCCGATGACGACGACGTCCGCGTCGACGGACCAGCCGGGCCGCGGAGCCGTGAGTCGTATACCGGTCATGACCGTTCCCCCAGGGTGAAGTCCAGCACGATGTTGTCGATGAGACGGGTGGTGCCGACCCGGGCGGCGACCGCGAGGACCGCCTCGCCGGTGAACCCGGCGGGCACCTCGGTGAAGTCGGCCGGATCGACCAGCGCCAGGTAGTCGAGGACGACCGGGGGCTCCAGGGTCGCCGCGGCGTCCAGGACCGCGCGGGCGGTCTCGCGGACGGCGGACGGGCCGCGGTCCGCGGCGCCGGCCGCGGCGGACAGGGCGCGGGAGAGCGCCAGGGCGGAGGCCCGGTCGGCGGCCGAGAGGTAGCGGTTGCGGCTGGACAGGGCCAGGCCGTCGGCCTCGCGGACGGTCGGCACGCCGACGATCTCCACCGGGAAGTTGAGGTCCCGGACCATGCGGCGGATCATCGCGAGCTGCTGGGCGTCCTTCTGCCCGAAGAGGGCGGAGTCCGGCCGGCTGAGGTGCAGCAACTTGGCGACGACCGTCAGCACGCCGTCGAAGTGGCCGGGGCGGTGGGCGCCTTCGAGGCGTTCGCCCATGGGACCGGCGCTGATCCGCACCTCGGGCTCGCCGCCCGGGTAGACCTCGGCGACGGACGGGGCGAAGACGGCGTCCGCGCCGGCGTCCTCCGCGAGGGCGACGTCGGCGTCGAGGGTCCGCGGGTAACGGTCGAGGTCCTCGTTCGGGCCGAACTGGAGCGGGTTGACGAAGACGGTGACGACGACCTGGCCGTCCGGCCCGGCGAGCCGGCGGGCCTCGCGGATCAGGGTGGCGTGGCCCTCGTGGAGGGCGCCCATGGTCATGACGACGGCGCGGCGGGCCGCGGGGTCGCGCGGGAGCGCCTGGAGCTCCGCGGTGTCGCGTACGAGCCGGATGGTCACTCGTCTCCTCCGTCCGCCGGGCCCGAACCGGCCGTTCCGTCCGTCCCGTTCCTCCTGCCCGGCCCGTTCGTCCTACCCGGTCCGCCCGCCTCGTTCGCCTCGTTCGCGAGGACGCCGAGCAGGTCTTCCGCCAGCTCCGGCTTGAGCAGGCCGTGCGCGAGCGCGCGGTCCGCCGTCGTCCGGGCCATCGCCAGGTACCCGGCGACCGCCTGCGGCGCGTGCCGGCGCAACTCCGCGACGTGGGCGGCGACGGTGCCCGCGTCGCCGCGCGCGACCGGGCCGGTCAGCGCGGCGTCACCGCTGCGGAGCGCGTTGTCGAGCGCCGCGCCGAGCAGCGGACCGAGCATCCGGGACGGGCTGCCGACACCGGCCGCGGACAGCAGCTCCATGGCCTGGGCCACCAGGGTGACCAGGTGGTTCGCGCCGATGGCCAGGGCCGCGTGGTAGAGCGGCCGGGCGGCCTCGTCGATCCACTCCGGCTCGCCGCCCATCTCGATCACCAGCGCCTCGGCGGCGAGCCGCAGTTCCTCGGGCGCGGTGACGCCGAACGAGCAGCCGGCCAGCCGCTGGACGTCCACCGGCGTGCCGGTGAAGGTCATGGCGGGGTGCAGGGCGAGCGGCAGGGCTCCGGCCCTGGTCGCCGGGTCGAGCACGGCCGCGCCGTGCCGTCCGGAGGTGTGCGCGAGCAGCTGCCCGGGGCGGACGGCCCCGGTCTCGGCCAGCCCGGCGACGAGCCCCGGCAGGACGTCGTCCGGGACGGTGAGCAGGACCAGTTCGGCCCGCGCCAGCACCTCGGCGGGCGGGACGACGGGGACGCCCGGCAGGATCTCGGCCGCGCGCCGCAGCGAGGCGTCGGAGACGCCCGAGACGGCGACGGGCCGGTGCCCGGCGAGCTGGAGCGACGCGGCGAGGGCGGGGCCCACCCGGCCCGCGCCGACGACGCCGACCGTCAGGCGGGCGGGCCGGTCTTGCGGGCTCGGCCGGTCGGGGGTTGGTTGTGCGTTCACGCGGCGGGGTGCCTTCCGTTCCAGTCCGCGGGGGTACCGGACGATTCCGCTGTCATGCTACGCGCTCCCGATCGCTCGCGAGGAGGACGGCGGCGGCCCGGCGAGGGGGCCGTCCGGGCCCGCCGGCAGGGGCGGGCCGGGCTGCCGGCGGGGCCGCGCCGGACCGGTCCGGGCGGGGCCGCGCGTCGGTGCCGAACCGGGCCCGCCGGGGCGCTGCCGGGGTTCCGCCACGGCCGGGCCCGGGAGACGGCGGCCTGCCTCCGCGAGGGCCGCTCGGCACTCGTCGGCGGGGGGCGAGGGCGGGACACCCGCCCGCGCTGCTCCGGGGCCGAGCCAGAACGCGCCAGTGCCGCGACGGGCCCGCGCCGGAACGCTCCCGGCGTATCGCCGGTTACGCCGGGGCCCCTCCGGGCCCGCGTCAGGCCCGCGTCCGGGCCGTGCCCAAGCCGTGTCCGGACCGGCCCCGGAACGCGTCACGCCCGGGCCCTTACCGGAGCGCGTCACGCCCCGGCCGCCCCCGAGCCGCACCCCGTACGCGCCCGGACCGCATCGGCGGGCTCAACGCCCCGCAGGTCCCCGGCACCCTGCGGCACCTGCCGCACCGCCGCACCGGCGGGCCGTCGCGCCGGCCGCCCTCGTTTCCTCCGCTTCACCCGCCCGTCCAGCACGGCCAGGAACTCCCGCCACATCCGGATCTGCCGGACCGTCTCCACCTCGTACGTCCCCGGCGCGGGCGGGGCGGTCTCGCCCCGCCGGGCCGCGCGGTAACTGTCGAACATCTGCTGCTGCGTTGCGTCCATGCCTCCACGGTGCGCCGCGGACCCGCCCTCCCGCGCGTCGATTGACGCGGACCGTCAATCGATCGGGGACCGGCCCGCGAAGCGCACAGAATGAGGGGCATGACCCTGTTGATCGACGTCACGGGCCTGCCGCCCGAGCGTGTCGTCTTCGCCGCATCGCCCCTCACCGAGCTGGGGCACGCCCTGCACGTCCTGGCGCAGCCCAAGCACCACCCCGGACTGCACGGCTGGGTGACCGCCACGGCGGCCGGCCTCAAGCCGGACCTCGCGGACCGGCTCTGCGACGCCGACTTCCTGTGGACGACGGGGATCTCCGACATCTTCGACGCCTTCGCCGCCCTCCCGGACACCGGCGGCCGCCCGGGCGCCACCCTCAAGGACGACCTGGACCTGCTCGACCGGCTCGACGACGAGCAGTACGTCTCGGCGGCACTGGAACTCGCCTGCTCGAACTACTACGCCCCGAACTCCGACTCACCGCTGCGGGACCCGGTCGCCCGCGACCGCGCCCTGGAACGCGCGGCCGCCCGCGGCCCGCGCCAACTGCAGTTCGCGCACCGCATGCTGAGCGACCCGCAGGACGTCCGGGCCTGGCTACGCCGCCTGTTCGAGGACTGCGAGGAGGCGTTCTTCGGAGACGTCTGGCGCCGGGTGGGCTTCCAGCTCGCGACCGACATCCGGCACAAGAACGAACTGCTGCGTCACAAGGGACTGCGCGGGGCACTGGCCGAGGTGTCGCCCGCGGTCACGCTGGAGGAGGAGGCCGCGTCCACCCGCATCCGGGTGGACAAGCTGTCGTCCGGCCGGACCACCGCCCTGGACCCGGCGGTCGCCCCCGGCATCACCCTCCTCCCGTCCGCCTTCGGCTGGCCCCACCTGCTGGTGCTGGCCGCCCCGGGGTGGCGGCCGGTGATCCACTACCCGATCGACTCCCCCGAGGCGGCCGGCCCCGCCTCCCTGGAACTGATCGAACGCCGCCTGGAGGCCCTGGCCCACCCCATGCGGCTGCGGATGTGCCGCTGGCTGGCGCGCAGCGCCTGCACCACCGGCGAGCTGGCCGCCGAGCACAACATCAGCGCGCCGGAGGCCTCCCGCCACATCAAGGTGCTGAAGAAGGCCGGGCTGATCACGACCCGGCGGCGGGGGCGGTACGTCCTCCACCAGCTGGACCTGACGGTGGTGGCACGGCTGGGCAGCGACTTCCTGGAGGGGGTCCTGAGGTAGGCGGTCCGCCCGGTCAGTACCCGACCCGGAACGTCCGCCCCGTCAGCCGCCCCTCGATCGACCGCACGTACGCCTGCGCCACCTGCTCCGCCGACACCGTCCCCATCCCGGGGAACGCGCTGTCGTACGCGTCCGACGACTCCGCGACGACGCCCGGGCTCACGGCGTTCACCCGCTGCGGCGCCAGCTCCACCGCCGCCGCGCGGACGAAGGCGTCGACGGCGCCGTTGGCCGCCGCGGCGGCCGCGCCCGCGGGGATCGGCTCGTGGGTGAGCACGCCCGTGACCAGCGTGAACGAGCCGTCGGCGGCGATGTGGCGGGCGCCCTGCCGGACGAGTTCGAGCTGGCTCAGCGCCTTGCTGCGGAGCGTGGCGGCGAGGTCGTCGTACGTCAGCCCGCCGAGCGGCGCGAAGACGGCGTCGCCGGCGGCGACGGCGACCGCGTCCAGCCCGTCGACCTGCTCGTAGAGCCGGGTGACGGCGGCGGGGTCGGAGACGTCGGCGCGCAGGTCGCCGCCGGTGCGGCCGACGGTCACCACCTGGTGGCCGCGCCCGGTCAGGACGGTGTGGACGGCGCGGCCGATGGTGCCGGAGGCGCCGACGAGGAGGATCTTCACGGGGGGCTCTCTTCCCTGAGGTCACGAGATGCGGACTGACTGCCGAGAACGACCGTACGGAGCCCGTCGCACGCCCGGAAATGCCGTCTGCGCAGGCACTATGCTCCTCACGCATGGATGTCGAACTGCGCCATCTCCGCGCCCTCGTGACCATCGCCGACGAGGGCACCGTCACGGCCGCCGCCGCCCGGCTGCACCTGACGCAGCCGGCCCTGTCCCGCACGCTCGCCCGGCTGGAACACCACGTCGGCGTGGCCCTGGTCGACCGCTCCTCCCGCCGGCTCGCCCTCACCCCCGCCGGGCGCACGCTGTACGACCACGGCCGGGCGATCCTCGCGCACGTCGACGCCGCCCTCGCCGACACCGCCGCCGTCTCCCGGCCGCTGCGCCTGGGCTACTCCTGCGCGGTGCTCGGCCGGTCCACCGTCCCGCTGCTGCGGAGCTGGCGGCGCGACCACCCGCACGTCCCGCTGGAACTGCGCCGCCGGGACGAGGGCATCGCCGGGCTGGCCACCGGCGACACCGACGCGGCCGTGATCCGCGCCGACCCCGGCGACCCGCGGCTGCGCGTCCTCGCCCTCTACACGGAGGACCGTTTCGCCGCCCTCCCCGACAACCACCCGCTGGCCGCCCGGCCGGAGGTCACCCTCGCCGAACTCTCCGACGAGACGCTGACCCTGTGGCGCGAGGACAGCACCTCAGGACCGGTCCTGTGGGGCGACACGCGGCGGCCGGCGACCGGGGCCGCGGTGCAGGACGTCGACGAGTGGCTGAACGTCATCGCCGTCGGCGACAGCATCGGCGTCGCCGCCGCGGGCACCGCCGAGAGCCACACCCACCCTGGAGTGCGCTTCGTCCGGATCACCGACGCTGAACCGGCCACCGTCTACCTCGCCCACCCCGCCCAGCCCACGCATCCCGGCACGCACGATCTGGTGGTGGCGGTGAAGGAGTTGGTGAGCGGGGACGCGTTCCCCGCGATGTGAGCAACGTCCGTGACGGGAGGGGGTGACGGGCCCCAAGGGGCTTGCCAGAGTGACCGTTCATGACAGGACCCACGGAACCATCCGCGCGAACGGCCCCGTACGCGGGCCCCGTCCCCGCCGTCACCCTCGGCCTCCTCGCCGCCTGGGCCGTGCACGACGCCGAGGAGCTGGCGACGATGAACCGCTTCGTCCGCGGCCGTCTCCCCGAACTGCGGGCCCGCCACCCGCGCGTACCCGAACGGGCCTGGCACGCGGTCGAGTCCATGGGCGGCCCCGAGTTCCCCGTCGCCGTCGCGGCGATGGCCGTGATCGTCGGCGCGGCCGCGGCCGACGGCCGGCGGACGGGCGGGCGTTCCGCCTTCTACCAGGCCGCCCTCGACGGCTTCGGCCTGCACGGCCTGGTCCACCTGGCCCAGGCGGCGGCCACCCGGGGCTATACGCCCGGCGTCGTCACCACCCCGCTGGTGGTGCTGCCGTTCACGGTGTGGGCCCGGGGACGGCTGCGCCAGGCGGGCGTCCTGCGGCCGGCGAGCCCCCGGCGGGCGGCGGCCGGACTGGCCTTCGCCGGGGCGGCGGCCTTCGGCTCGCACGCGCTGGCGCGGCGGGCCCTGCGGGCGGCCGGGCGGTGAGCCCGCGGCCCGGCGGCGCGCGTCAGCCCGCGCCGCCCCCGGCCCGTACCAGGCCGCTCTCGTAGGCCATCACCACCACCTGCACCCGGTCCCGCAGTCCGAGCTTGGTCAGGATGCGTCCGACGTGCGTCTTGACCGTCGCCTCCGAGAGCACCAGACGCGCCGCGATCTCCCCGTTCGACAGGCCCTGGGCGACGAGCAGCATCACCTCGCGCTCACGGCCCGTCAGGCGGTCGATCTCGGCGTTGACGGGCTCGCGGGCGGTCCCGGGGAGCATGGGGGTGAAACGGTCCAGCAGGCGGCGGGTGGTGCTGGGCGCCACCACCGCGTCGCCGCTGTACACCGAGCGGATGGCGCCGAGCAGTTCGGCGGGCGGCACGTCCTTGAGCATGAAGCCGCTGGCCCCGACCTTGAGCGCCGAGAACGCGTACTCGTCGAGGTCGAAGGTGGTGAGGATCAGTACCTTGGGGGCCCGCTCGCGGTCCTGCGGGGCGCAAATGCGGCGGGTGGCCTCCACCCCGTCCATCCGCGGCATCCGGACGTCCATCAGCACCACGTCCACCTCGGTGCCCGCCAGCACCTCCAGGGCCTCCGCCCCGTCACCCGCCTCGGCGACGACCTCCATGTCGGGCTGCGCGGCCAGCACCATGCGGAAGCCGGTGCGCAACAGCACCTGGTCGTCGACGAGCATCACGCGGATCGCCATGCGGAGGTTCCCTTTCCCAACTGGACTGTCCCACTGAACTTTCGCAAATGAACGGGTGAGCGTGGTCAGCGGCCCGGTCTGGCGGGCAGGAGCACACTGATCCGGAATCCTCCGCCGGGACGCGGCCCCGCGTCCAGCGTGCCCCCGACCATGCCGACGCGCTCCCTCATCCCGATCAGCCCGTGGCCCATGCCGTCGGCGCCGCCGGACTCGTACAGCTCGTGCTGCGCGCCCCGCCCGTCGTCCTCGACGAGCAGCCCCAGCCCGTCGTCGAAGTAGGTGAGCCGGACGCTGGCACCGGCGTCGGGGCCGCCGTGCTTGCGGGTGTTGGTCAGCGCCTCCTGCACGATGCGGTAGGCGGTCAGCTCCACGCCGCTCGGCAGCGGGCGGGCGCTGCCCTCGACCCGGTAGTCGACCGGCAGGCCGGCGCCGCGCACCTGCTCGACGAGCTCCTCGATCTGCTCGACGTCGGGCTGCGGCACGTACTCGCCGGCCGGCGCGGAGCCGTCCTCGGTGCGCAGCACGCCCAGCAGCCGGCGCATCTCGGCGAGCGCCTGGCGGCCGGTGCCGGAGATGGTCTCCAGCGCCTGTTTGGCCTGCTCGGGCGAGGAGTCGAGGACGTAGGCGGCGCCGTCCGCCTGCACCACCATGACGGAGACGTTGTGCGCGACCACGTCGTGCAGCTCGCGGGCGATCCGGGCGCGTTCGGCGGTGACCGCCATCTTCGCCTGCTGCTCGCGCTCCTTCTCCAGCCGCGCGGCGCGCTCCTCCAGCTGGTCCCAGTAGGCGCGGCGGGTCCGCATCCGGTCGCCGAGGACCCAGGAGAGGAGGAAGGGGAAAGCGGCGAAGGCGAGGCCGAAGAGGTCGTGGGTGACGGAATTGCTCGACTTGTCGGGCCAGCGCAAGGAGTACAGGACGGGCGCCAGCACACCGCCCGCCAGCGCCACCCGGGAGGCCCAGCGGTGGGGGCCGGACGCCACCGTGTAGACGATCACCAGCATCGGGACGTCGTAGAGGTTCGCCCCGACGTCGAGCGCGAGCTGGGCCAGCCCGACGACGATCGCCAGGAGCAGCATCTTCTCCGGCATCCGGCGCCGCAGCGCCACCACCGTGCACATGAGCAGCGAGACCCCGACCGCGGCGGCCCGCTGCACCGGACTCTGCAGCCCGTTCGAGTTCTCGGTCAGCGTCAGGGCGCACAGCCCCAGCAGCAACACGGCCCAGAAGCTGTCCACACCTGTGGGGTGTCTGCGGAGGAATTCGTAGAGGCGGTGCACGTCACCCAGCGTAGGCACCCCGCCCGCGTGCCGGGGTCCCTCCGGCGATCGATCCCGGTCCGCTTCGCCTACTCCCCAAGGTGGAGGGAGGCGGCGGGATGCGAGGGGTGCCGGGAGGGCCGAGGCCATGCGAACGGCCGGGGGCGCATAGCGTGGGGACATGACATCCGGGACGCGCACCTGGCGGGCGGCGGCCGAAACCGCCCTCTACGGACCCCACGGCTTCTACCGACGCCCCGAGGGCCCCGCCGGCCACTTCCGTACCGCCGTGCATGCCTCTCCGCTCTACGCCGGCGCGATCGCCGAGCTGCTGCGGAGGGTCGACGGCGCCCTGGGGTCACCGGAGGAGCTGGCCTTCGTCGACATGGGCGCCGGGCGCGGCGAACTGATCACCGGGGTGCTCGCGCAGTGCCCGCCCGCGCTGGCCGGCCGGCTCCGCCCGTACGCCGTGGAGCGCGCCGACCGCCCCGACGGCCTCGACGAACGCGTCCTCTGGCGGGACGCGCCACCCGAAGGGGTGACAGGGCTCCTCTTCGCCAACGAGTGGCTGGACAACGTCCCGGTGGACGTCGTCGAGACGGACGGCGGCGGCACCCCGCGCCTGGTGCTCGTCCAGGAGGACGGCGAGGAACTGCCGGGCGACCCGGTGGCGGGCGCGGACGCGGAGTGGCTGGCCCGCTGGTGGCCGCTGGAGGGCGCGCCGCCGGGCAGCCGCGCGGAGATCGGCCGGACGCGGGACGAGGCGTGGTCCCGGGCCGTCGGCAGCCTGCGGTCCGGCCTGGCCGTCGCCGCCGACTACGCGCACGAGCGCGCCACCCGTCCGCCCTTCGGCACCCTCACCGGCTTCCGGGAGGGCCGGGAGGTCCGCCCGGTGCCCGACGGGAACTGCGACATCACCGCGCACGTCGCCCTCGACGCCTGCGCCGGGCCCGGCGCCACCCTGCTCAGCCAGCGCGCCGCGCTCCGCGCCCTCGGCGTGGACGGCCGCCGGCCGCCGCTCACCCTCGCCTCCTCCGACCCGGCCGCCTACGTCCGGGCCCTGGGCGCGGCGAGCGAGGCCGGCGAACTGACCTCACCCGGCGGCATGGGCGGCTTCCGCTGGCTCCTCCAGCCCGTCGGCCCGGAGTGCGCGGACCTCCTCACGGAGGACACGAGCGCGCGACCGCCCTGGCCCGGCTGAGAAACTGTTCCCATGACGGAGACGACAGTCGGCATCGGCGGCGCGGCGGAGAGCACGGACATGGTGCTCAACATCGGCCCGCAGCACCCCTCCACCCATGGAGTGCTGCGGCTGCGCCTCGTCCTCGACGGGGAGCGCATCCGCAGCGCCGAGCCGGTGATCGGCTATATGCACCGCGGCGCGGAGAAACTCTTCGAGGCCCGCGACTACCGCCAGATCGTCATGCTCGCCAACCGCCACGACTGGCTGTCCGCGTTCTCCAACGAGCTCGGCGTCGTCATGGCCGTCGAGCGCATGCTGGGCATGGAGGTGCCCGAGCGCGCGGTGTGGCTCCGCACCCTGCTCGCCGAGCTGAACCGCATCCTCAACCACCTGATGTTCCTCGGCTCCTACCCGCTGGAGCTCGGCGGCATCACGCCCGTCTTCCACGCCTTCCGCGAGCGCGAGGTGCTCCAGGCGGTGCTGGAGGAGGTCTCCGGCGGCCGGATGCACTACATGTTCAACCGCGTCGGCGGCCTCAAGGAGGACCTGCCCGCCGGCTGGACCGGCCGCGCCCGGCAGGCGATCGCCGAGGTCCGCTCCCGCATGGACGTCCACGACCGCCTGGTCCTCGGCAACGAGATCTTCCGCGGCCGGACGCGCGGCGTCGGGGTCCTGTCCCGCGAGACCGTGCACGCGTACGGCGTGAGCGGCCCCATCGCCCGGGCCTCGGGCGTCGACTTCGACCTCCGGCGCGACGAGCCGTACCTGGCCTACGGGGAGCTGGCCGACGTCCTCAAGGTCGTCACCCGCGAGGAGGGCGACTGCCTCGCGCGCTTCGAGTGCCTGCTCGACCAGACGCACAACTCCCTCGCCCTGGCCGACGCCTGCCTCGACCGCTTGGCCGACCTCCCGCCCGGCCCGGTCAACCAGCGCCTTCCCAAGGTTCTCAAGGCTCCGGAGGGCGCCACTTACGCGTGGACCGAGAACCCGCTGGGGCTCAACGGGTACTACCTCGTCTCCAAGGGAGAGAAGACGCCGTACCGGCTGAAGCTGCGGTCCGCCTCGTACAACAACATCCAGGCGCTGGTGGAGTTGCTGCCGGGGACGCTGGTGGCGGACATGGTGGCGATTCTGGGGTCGCTGTTCTTCGTGGTGGGGGACATCGACAAGTAGGGCGGGCGTCCTGTTGCAGGGGCTGCGCCCCCGCACCCCCGGGACGGGCTGACCATTCAGCCCGTCCGGCGTTTGAGGACAACCGCGCGGAGCGCGGTTTCGGGGGTCTGGGGGCTTGCCCCCAGGAATCGGCGAAGGGGCGGGACCGGGGCACAGCCCGCCGCAGGCGCGTCAGATCGCGTCGCGCAACTCCACCACATCGATCTGCTCGGTCTCGTCATGAGCCGTCAGATCGATGACCCGCTCGTCGGCACCCCGCTCCGCGGCCAACGCCTCCTCGCCCACCACATCGGCGAGATCCTGCTCCTCGACAGCCGTCTTCGCCGCGGCAGCGGCCTGCTTGGCCTGGTGCTGCGTCCCGAAGAAGTCGAACCCGCCCGTGGCACGCCGTACCGGAGGCGCGGGCCGCCGCACCGGCATGGCGGGCCGGGCGTCGCGCACGGCCAGGGCCGCGCCGCCCTCGGCGACGGCGGGCGCGGCGGGCGCGGCAGGCGCCGAAACGACCGGCGCAGGAACAGCGGGAGCCGGAACGGCGGGGGCCGACACGGGAACGGCCGGCGCACTCACAACCGAACCCGAACCCGAAGCAGGGACAGAGGCAGAAGCCGAAGCCCGGTCCTCCGCCTCCCGCTGCACAGCCCCGTTCCGCGCCAGATCCCGCAGCGCGTCCGCCGCCCGGCGGTACTCGCGCTCCCCGACCCGCCCGTCGGAGCGGGCCCGCACCAGGGAGCGGGCCTGCATGGCGGTCTCCAGCGCCCGCGCGGCCTTGGGCACCCCGGCCTTCTCGTCGTCGTTCCCGGCGGCCTCGCCCGTGGAGCGCTCCGTCTCCAGCAGCCGCCGGCCCTCGAGGGCACTGGCCCGCTCGGTCTCGGCGGTGGCGTAGCGGCGCAGCAGGTCGGCGTGCTCGGTCCGGAGCCGGGCCAGCTCGGCGCGCTTGCCGCGGAGCTTGGTCTCCAGGCGGGCGCGGGCCTGGCGGGTCTCCTCCAGGTCCGTCTCGAGCTCGGCGAGGCGCTCGTCCGTCTTCCACTCGTCGCGGGCGCGGGCCGCGGTGAGCTGGGCGACCTGCTTCCCCGCCGACCGGTCCCAACGGCGCATCAGCACCGAGCCGACCACGGCCGCCACGGCGGCACCCGCGGCGAGGCCGCGTATGACGACCGTTTCGCCCACTGTCCAGGCTCCGGCCGCACAGGCGACCGAGGTCGCGGCGACCAGCGAAGAGGGAAGAAGCCGGTGCAGGGATGTGGAATGGCGGTGGCGTCCTCGTGGCATGGCCAGAAACTTACCGTGCGTTGCGACGAAAGTGTGACTCCGGCACCAAACCGTTCCCTTGATCTTACTTGTTCCCTACTCGCCTCCCACTTGGCTCCTACTTCCCCAGCAGCCCCTTGTCCTTGAGGTACTGCGCGGCCACATCGGCCGGCTTGAGCCGCTCGGCGTCCACCTTCTTGTTGAGTTCGGTGAGGTCCTCCGTGGTCAGCACCTTGTTGAGTTTGCCGAGCGCTTCCACGACCTGCGGTGAACCTGCCTTCCGCGCATTCACCACCGGCAGCACGTTGTCGGAGTTCTGCAGTTTCTTGTCGTCCTTGAGCACGACAAGACCGAACTGTTCCAACGTGGCGTCCGTGGTCGTCGTGAGGACCATCTGGTCCTTGCCGTTCCTGACCGCCTGCTTGGCCTGGGTGCTGCCGACCTCCAAGGGGTCTATGCCCGCGACACGGATGCCGTAGGTCTTCTCCAGACCCGGCTTGCAGAACGGCCGCTCGGTGCACTCGTCCCCCGCCGCGAGCTTGACCGACTCCTTCGACGCCCCGAGGTCCGAAAGCGTCTTGAGCTGGTGTTTCCCCGCGAACTCGGCCGACACGGCGAACGCGTTCTGGTCCACCGCGCGCCCGGCGTCCAGCACCTTGAGTCCCCGCGGTTCGGCGAGTTTCCGCAGCGCCTTCAGCGTGGTGTCGGAGTCGGCGGAGGCGACCTGCGGGGCGTCCTTCCCGTTCTGCTTCTTGTTCAGGAATTCCGCGAGCGTCGCCGCGTACTCCGGGACGACATCGATCTGCCCCTTCTCCAGAGCCGGTTCATACAGCTCGCGCGCGTCCACCGTCTTGATCGAGGTGGAATATCCGGCGTCCTTCAGCAGGGCCGCGTATATTTCCGCGAGCACCTTCGACTCGGTGAACGAAGCGGATCCGATCACGAGGGATCCCCGGCCCGACGCACTGGATCCCCCGTCACCGCCCCCGGACTTCTCCAGGCTGTCCCCGCCGCACGCGGCCAGGCCCGCCGTCAGGGCGGCGACTCCCGCCGCCGCCAGCGCGGCGCGGGCGATCCGCGCACGGCGCGGGGTGGTGCTGGTCATGCGGCACTCCATCCATGTCGGCGGACGCCGGGCGCGACCGCCTTCCGGTCCACCCGGACGTCTCGTTTCTGACGTCGCATCAGTTGATAGGCCGTCACTTTCGCGCGTCGCCGGGTCACTTCCGGCTCAGGCGGCGCTCCCGGCGGTCCGAACGGTGTCGACGTCGGCGGCGGACGCGTCGGATATCCGGTACGCCCCGGCGGCTCCCCGCCGCCGGCGTCCCAGCCGGCGCTCCAGCAGCACGAACGCCCCTTCCACCACCAGCGCGAGGACGGCCACCAGCACGGCGCCGGCCACCACCTGCGGGGTGTCGGTGAGACGGAAGCCCGCGGTGATGATCCGCCCCAGCCCGCCCCCGCCGACGATCGCGGCGATGGAGACCGTCGCCACCACCTGCACGGCCGCCGACCGCACCCCGGTCATCACCAGCGGCATGGCCAGCGGGAGTTCGACCCGGCCGACGACCTGCCGGCCCGACATCCCCATCCCCCGCGCCGCCTCCACCACGTCGCGGTCCACCTCGCGCATGCCCACATAGGCGTTGGTCAGCAGCGGGGGTATCGCGAAGAGGACGAGGGCGATGATGGTGGGCCATGAGTCGTACGTACCCAGCGGGCCCAGGGTCAGCAGGACCAGCACCGCGAAAGTGGGCACGGCCCGGCCCGCGTTGGAGAGGTTGACGGCCAGGGCGCCGCCCCGGCCGGTGTGCCCCAGCACCACGGCGAGGGGCAGGGCGATGGCGCAGGAGAGGGCCAGGCACACCACGGTCAGCTCGAGGTGCTCGGCGAGCCGGTGCCAGACGCCGTCCGGGCCGGACCAGTGCGATCCGGTGGCGAGCCACGTCCACGTCCTGGAGACGACGTCCATCAGGCCACCGCCTTCTTCCGCTCACCGCGCGCCGCACGCGCTTCCCCGGCTCCCCCGGCTCTTCCGGCTCCCCCGGACCCCCGCCGCGCCCGCGGCTTCCTCGTCCAGGGCGTCAGCAGCCGCTGGACTCCCAGCAGCAGCACGTCCGCCACGACGGCCAGCAGCACGCAGAGCACCGAGGCGGTCAGGACCTGGGCCTTGAAGACGCTGTGCAGCCCCTCGTAGATCAGATTGCCCAGCCCGCCGTAGCCGGTGAGCGCGCCGACGGTGGTCAGCGAGACCGTGGACACGGTGGCGATCCGGACCCCCGCCATCACCGCCGGCAGGGCGAGCGGCAGCTCCACCCCGAACAGCAGCCGTATCGGCCCGTACCCCATGCCGCGTGCCGCCTCGCGGGCCTCCTCCGGCACGGCGGCCAGCCCGGCCAGGATGTTCCGCACCAGGATCGTCAGCGAGTAGAGCACCAGACCGGTGATCACCACGGCCGCCGAGAGCCCGAAGACCGGCACCAGCAGCGAGAACATCGCCAGCGACGGCACCGTGTAGAGCACCGTGGTCAGCCCGAGCACCGGGCCCGCCACACCGCGCCAGCGGCGGGCCGCCAGCGCCAGCGGGAACGCGACGAGCAGCCCGATGCCGACGGACGCCAGCGTGATGCCGATGTGCTGCAGGGTCGCGTCCACGAGCTCATGGCTCCGCGTCCGCACGTACTCGCCGCAGATCCAGTCATTGTCGATCAGGCAATTGCCGCCCTGCCCCGCCATGCGCGCTCACCTCCCCCTTGGCCTTCACCGACGGTTACTGGCGACCCTAACGCCCACCACTGACAATCGCCTGTGGGCCGTCACACAGCCAGGGCTCCGGCACGTCATGGCAGGGGAAGATGTGGCAACAATGGGGGGCGTGATCCGATTCGAGCACGTCACCAAGCGCTACGCCGATGGCACGACCGCCGTGGACGACCTGTCCTTCGAAGTGGCGGAGGGCGAGCTGGTCACGCTCGTCGGACCGTCCGGCTGCGGCAAGACCACCACGATGAAGATGGTCAACCGGCTGATCGAACCGACCGAGGGCCGGATCCTGCTCGACGGCGAGGACATCGCGGAGACCGACCCGGTCGCCCTGCGCCGGCGCATCGGCTATGTGATCCAGCAGGTCGGGCTGTTCCCGCACAAGACGGTGCTCGACAACACCGCGACCGTGCCGTACCTGCTCGGCTGGCAGCGGAAGAAGGCCCGTGACCGCGCCGCCGAGCTGCTGGAGCTCGTCGGGCTCGACCCCGCCGTGCACGGCGGCCGCTACCCCGACCAGCTCTCCGGAGGGCAGCGGCAGCGTGTGGGCGTCGCCCGCGCGCTCGCCGCCGACCCGCCCGTCCTCCTGATGGACGAACCGTTCGGCGCCGTCGACCCGGTCGTCCGCGAACGGCTGCAGAACGAATTCCTGCGCCTTCAGTCACAGGTGCGCAAGACCGTGCTCTTCGTCACCCATGACATCGAGGAGGCCGTCCGGCTGGGAGACCGCATAGCGGTTTACGGCCACGGCCGCATCGAGCAGCTCGACGCGCCCTCGGTGGTACTCGGCGCCCCCGCCACGCCCTACGTCGCCGACTTCGTCGGAGCCGACCGCGGCCTGAAGCGGCTCTCCGTCACCCCGATCGAACGCGGCGACCTGGAGCAGCCTCCCGTCGTCCACCTGGACGACCCGGTGGAGGCCGCCCTCAGCCTCCTCGCCGGCGAGAACGCCGACTGGGCCGTCGTCCTCGACGACGGGGAGAAGCTGCACGGCTGGGTGGCCGCGGACGCGATCGTCCACGCGAACGGCGGAACCGTGCGGGACCACGCCCGGCGCATGGAGGCCTGGCTGCCGGTGGGGGCGTCGCTGAAGCAGGCGTTCAGCACGATGCTCCAGCACGACGCCGGGTGGATCGCCGTGCTCGACGGCGACCGCAGGGACCACTTCCTCGGCGTCCTCACCCCGGCGAGCCTGCACGGGGCCCTGCGCCGCTCGGTCGGGGACGACGCGCGGCGGGCCGGCCGGGCGGAGCCGTCCGGCGGGGGCCTGCGGGCCGCCTCACCGAGCTGAGCGGCGGCTCCCGGCCGGCCGGGAGCGGGAGCCTAGGCGGGCTTCCCCTCGCCCGGCCCCTCGTCGTCGTCCTCCGGCAGCTTGCAGACCCGCTCCATGAAGAACGCCGCGGCCACCACACAGGCCCCGGCCAGCACCGAGGCCCCGGCGTAGATCGTCTGCTCCCGCCGGGCGTCCGTCTCCATGCCGTCCAGCAGCAGGAAGACCCCCACCCCGCCGTACGCGCCGGACACCAGCGCCGCGACCAGGGCGCTGGCCTGGCCGAACACCACGGCCCTGGCCGCCAGCAGCGGGTCGACGCCCTTGGCTCCGGGGCGCCGCTCGCGCTGGGCGCGCAGCCGCGCGCGGAGCGAGAGGGCCGTCGAGAAGAGGACGACGGCGATGACGGCCAGCACGATCGGCGCCGCGACCGGCACGCTCGGCAGCGTGCCGAAGGCGTCCCAGAGCCGGGCACCGGCCCAGGACAGCACTCCGGCCGCGGCGAACAGGCCGAGCAGCACCCCGATCCGAAGTTGCTTCACCGAGCCGTCAGCCCCTCGTCGTCATCATCCGTCACCAGTCGTACACATGCCCATGGCGCCCGTGCCGCCACTCGCCCAACGGCTATTCGGGCAGCCGGAGTTCCAGGTCGACCCGCGGCCGTACGCCCTCGCGGGCGAGTCCGTCCAGCAGGTCGGCGACCGGGCCACGTCCCGGAACAACAGCATCCGGATCCACGTCGTACCACGGAACCAGCACGAAGGCACGCTCGTGGGCGCGCGGGTGCGGAAGCGTCAGCAGCGGATCGTCGGAGATCACGCCCTGGTAGGTGACGATGTCCACGTCGATGGTCCGCGGCCCCCAGCGCTCGTCGCGGACGCGCTCGAACGCCTCCTCGATGGCGTGTCCGCGCTCCAGCAGCGAGGCCGGCGGGAGCGTGGTCTTCACCAGCACCACCGCGTTGAAGTAGGACGGCTGCGAACCGGGCTCGACGCCCCAGGGCTCGGTCTCGTAGACCGGGGAGACCGCCTTCACCCGCAGGCCGGGCGTGTCCTCCAGGGCGTCGACGGCGCCCTGCAGCGTCTCCAGGCGGTTGCCCAGGTTGCTGCCGAGCGACAGCACGGCCCACTGCGGATTGCTCAGGGTCACATCGGCGGCGTCCACCTGCTCCACCACGGAGGCGGGCACCGGCTGCACGGTCGGGTCGCTGCTGCTCATACTCGGCTCCGGGTGATCGTTACGGTCACGTCGTCGAAGGGCACGGTGATCGGGGCGTCCGGCTTGTGCACGACCACCTCGACCTCCCGCACCGGGTCGTGCTTCAGGCACTGCTCGGCGATCCGCTCGGCGAGGGTCTCGATCAGGTCGACCGGCTCGCCCTGCACGATGCCGACGACCTCCTCGGCCACGATGCCGTAGTGGACGGTCTTCGTGAGGTCGTCGCCGGCCGCGGCGGGCCGGGTGTCCAGGCTCAGCACGAGATCGACGACGAAGGTCTGGCCTTCCTCGCGTTCTCGGGGGAAGACCCCATGGTGCCCGCGAGCCTTCAAGCCGCGCAGCGCGACACGGTCCACACGAATCACTCCTGCTGGTCGTCGGTGACGGGTACCGCCCGTGCCCTCGCGGCCACGGGGGAGGGACGTCCGGCGGCGGCCGGGCGTCACCCGTCCCCGGCCTTCGACCGGGATACCCAACGTCGAATCTACCTGCGAGCACCGACAGCGTCCGGGCGCGGGTGCCCCGGCCCGGGAACGGCTGTGACGCTGGTCACCGGCGTCCGCCGCGTTCCCCGGCCGGCGTATGAGCACCCATACCCGCCGGGGAAGCAGCTCGAACGAGTGGTCACGGATCCATCAAACTGACGCGCGGTGATGACGCGCCTGGCCCGTCCCTCGCTGGAAAAACGCCCGGAAAGACGCCGGGAAAGGCCCCCGGCACAGCACCCGTAGAGCCCGTCAGCCCAGCGGCCCGACCGGCCCCGAACCCCCGTCCAGGTCCTCGGGCCCCTCCTCGCGCTCCCCGTACTCCTCGTCCTCCCGGCCCGCCAGCACCGGCGACCCGTGGTGCGACCACACCTTCCACTCCGACCCCACCCGCCGGAACGCGTTGGTGGCCACGACCAGCTGGCCCACCAGCGGCCCCAGCTCGCCCTCGGACTCCGCGGGCGCCCCGCTGAGGATGTTCTCGGTGCAGGTCACCAGGGCCGTGTCACCGGCCACCGAGACCTCGACGTCGGTCAGGAAGAACTGGATGTAGTCGGTGCTCGCCATGATCAGCGCGTACGAGCGGAGCACCTCACCGCGCCCACGCAGCACCGGCCAGCCCGGGTGGACGCAGGACACCTCGGTACCGGGGTCGTCCAGCCACATCCGCCGCAACGCCTCGGTGTCGCCGCGTTCCACCGCCTCGTACAGGGCCGTGTTGGCGAGCTCGACCCGCTCGGCGTCGGTGCGCGCCGAGCTCACACCGCCCCCTCGGGGGCTCCGGAGCGCGCGGCGTCCACGGCGCTCACCACGCGCACGGCGTCCGCGCTCGCGCCCACCTCGTGCACGCGCACCGCCCACGCGCCCTCGCGCGCCGCCAGCACCGAGACCGCGGCGGTCGCCGCGTCCCGTTCTCGGGCCGGCGGCGGAGTACCGTCCGGGCCCGCCAGCACCCGGCCCAGGAAGCGCTTGCGGGACGCCGCGACCAGCAGCGGCAGCCCCAGCTCCGCCCGCAGCCGGTCCAGCCGGGCGACCAGGGCCAGATCGTGCCCCGCGTTCTTGGCGAAGCCCAGACCGGGGTCGATCACCAGCCGCTCCGGTTCGATCCCGGCCGCCACGACCGCGTCCACCCGCCGCCGCAGTTCGTCGACGACCTCGCCGACCACGTCGCCGTAGACCGCCCGGCTGTTCATGTCCTCGCTGAAACCGCGCCAGTGCATGACCACGAACGGCACCCGGGCCTGCGCCGCCATCGGGACCATCGCCGGATCGGCGAGCCCGCCGCTCACATCGTTGACCAGCCCGGCACCGGCCTCCAGGGCCGCCTCCGCGACCGAGGCCCGCATCGTGTCGACCGAGACGACGACGCCCTCCCCGGCCAGTTCCCGGACGACCGGGACCACCCGGCGCCGCTCCTCGGCCTCGTCCACCCGCAGCGCCCCCGGCCGGGTGGACTCGCCGCCCACGTCGACCAGGTCGGCACCGCCCGCGACGAGGTCCAGGCCCCGCTTGACCGCCTCGGCGGTGTCGAACCAGCGGCCGCCGTCGGAGAACGAGTCGGGCGTCACGTTGACCACGCCCATCACCGCGCAGCGGTCCCACCGCGGCAGACCCACGGGCCCGATACGAGCGTGCAAGGTACTCATGCCCACCAGCGTAGGCCGTGGGCCGCCGGCGACGACGACCGGCCGACACGGCGAGAGCCCTCCCCGGAAGCGGTTCCGGGAAGGGCTCTCACAGGGGCCGGCGGGCGCGGCTCACGCGGCGCGCGTGACCTCCGCCTGCTCCACCGACGCGTCCTCGTCGAAGCTCGGCTTGGGCGGCGCCGGGCGGCGGCGCAGCAGCCGCGGCAGCTCCAGGAAGCCCTCCGCCTGCATCATCGCGAAGCCGATGCGCGGCAGGTCGCGGCTGTTCGGGAAGACGATGAAGCGCGGCTCCCAGCGGGGCCGGAACTTCTCGTTGAACTTGTACAGCGACTCGATCTGGAACCAGCGCGACAGGAAGATCAGCACCCCGCGCTGGATCCGGACCACCGGTCCGGCGCCCAGCTTGCTCCCGCGCTCCAGGGCGGAGCGGAAGAACGCGAAGTTCAGCGACAGGCGCTTGATCTTCAGCTCGGGCGCGGCCTGAAGGAAGGCGACGATCAGCAGTTCGTTCATGCCCGGGTCGGCGCTGCGGTCGCGGCGCATCAGCTCCAGGGAGCTGCCGTCCTTGCCCCACGGCACGTAGTGCTGCATGGCCCGCAGATCGCCGAAGGGGGCGGTCTCGCCCTCCTCGACGTCCTTGTGGGCGGTGGCGATGATGGCGTCCAGGTCCTTCGGGTCGCCGATCCGGCCGAGCGCCATGGAGAAGCCGCGCTCCTCCTCGGTGTCGCGCCAGGCGTTGGCGGCCTGCTGGACGACCGCGAGCTCCTCGGGGCTCAGGTCGCCGACGCGGCGGACCTTGGTGCTGTAGCCGTTGCGCTCGATGCGCTTGACCATCTGGCGGACGTTGCGCATGGCCCGGCCGCTGAGGCTGAAGTCGGCGACCTCGACGATGGCCTCGTCACCCATCTCCAGGGCGTCCAGGCCCGTCTCACGGGTCCAGACCTCGCCGCCGGTCTCGCTGCACCCGTTCACGGCGGGGGTCCAGGAGTGGCGCTTGGCCAGCTCCATGAACTTCTCGATCGCGCCCGGCCACGCCTCGACGTCGCCGATCGGGTCGCCACTGGCGAGCATGACGCCGGAGACCACGCGGTAGGAGACGGCGGCCTTGCCGGACGGGGAGAAGACGACGCTCTTGTCGCGGCGGAGCGCGAAGTGGCCCAGCGAGTCGCGGTCACCGTGCTTGGCCAGCAGCTCGCGCAGCCGGTCCTCGTCCTCCTCGGTGAGGACGGCCGCCGGGTACTCCGGCCGGAAGGCCAGGAACGCGGTGGTGGCGACGGTCAGCAGGCCGAGGGCGCCGAGGGAGTAGCCGACGACGTAGTCCACGCCGCCGGTGTAGCGGACCGAGCCCTCGAAGCCGAACAGGCCCCACAGGACGTGCTCGATCTGCTCCAGCACCGGCGGGTCGCCGACCATCTGGTCCGGGTGCGAGCCGACGATCACCCAGCCGAGGGCGAAGCTGGCGCCGCCCATCAGGATGAAGTTGGCCAGCGCCTTCCAGCGGCTGCGCGGGTCGGGCAGCGCGGTGAACGCGTTCCGGTGCCGCACCAGGTAGGCGAAGAGCAGCAGCGAGAAGACCGCGCCCGCGATGGAGTGCCGGTAGATCAGGTGCGCGGCGGCGCCCACCGGCAGCACGACGACCGCGGCCCACCAGGCACGCGACTTCGCGCGCTTGAGGCCGTGGGCGAGCATCAGCAGCAGGATGCCGACGACGATCGACGCGGCGGCGGCCAACTGGGTGACGGCACCCGGCAGCACCTCCGCCAGAGTGTGGATCTTGCTGAAGCGGAAGCGCGGGATGACGCCGGCGGCGATGTCCATCAGACCGATGACCGCCGCGACCGTGCCTACGACGGCCGGGACACGCTCCGGCCGAGGCCCCTTGGCCATCCGGGCAAGCACCGACAGCCACTTCGGACCCGAAGGAACCCCATCGGACTTTTTGCCATCTTCCCTGACAGACATCTCTTCCCGTCGTCCATGTCGAGTGGGCATACGGCATCTGGCCGTACCGCTCCGGACAATGTGCGCCCTGTAGGACGACGGTTCAGGGGCGGAGGTTCCGCCGGCGGCGGGCCCGGATAGAAGTAACCATTCCGCGACCCGTTGCCGGGTCGCTCGGCAGAAAGCACCTCATGGGTCTCACCAGCAAGACAGTTCTGCTGTTGGCCGCCGTGCTGGCGGTAGTGCTCTTCGCGTGTACCGTCTGGCTCTGGCCGCGGTTCGGCAAGAAGAGCGTGGGTTCCATCCTGAGCCGCGTCGGCATGCTGCTCGTCACCCAGCTGTCCCTGTTCGCCGCCATCGGCCTCTACGCGAACTACTCGTTCGGCTTCTACGCCTCGTGGGCCGACCTCTTCGGCCAGGAGCAGGACCAGGGCGTCGTGGTGGACCACAGCGCGGGCGCCCACCGCGTCCAGGTGGTCGGCACCCAGCAGGTGAACGTGCCCCGGGCCTCCGTCCCCCGGGTCGCCGGCCGGATCGAGAAGGTGAACATCCAGGGGCCCGAGTCGCGGATCGCCAGCCCGGCCTTCGTGTACCTGCCGCCGGAGTACTTCCAGCCCGAGTTCGCCAAGCGCACCTTTCCGGCCTCCGTCGTGCTGACCGGCTACCCGGGCACCGCCGAGGCGCTGATCAAGGGCCTGCACTACCCGCAGACGGCGCACAAGCTGGCCAAAGAGAAGAAGATGCAGCCCACCATCCTGGTGATGATGCGGCCGACCGTCGCCCCGCCCCGGGATACGGAGTGCATGGACATACCCGACGGCCCGAAGACCGAGACGTTCTTCACCAAGGACCTGCGCAAGGCCATGGCGCAGCAGTACCGGATCGGCACCAAGGCCGCCAACTGGGGCATGATCGGCGACTCGACCGGCGGCTACTGCGCGCTGAAGCTCGCCATGCGCCACCCGGAGGCGTACGGCGCCGCCGCCGCGCTCTCCGGCTACTACAAGGCCCCGCAGGACCCCACCACCGGTTCCCTCTTCGGCGGCAGCAAGAAGCTGGAGCAGGAGAACAACCTGATCTGGCGGCTGAAGAACAAGCCGCTGCCCAAGATCTCGATGCTGGTCACCAGCAGCAAGCAGGGCGAGCACAACTACAAGGACACGATGAAGTTCGTCGACCTCGCCGCCAAGCACCCCACCCGGGTCTCCTCGATGATCCTGGAGAGCGGCGGTCACAACTTCAACACCTGGCGCCGTGAGATCCCCGGCACCCTCCAGTGGATGGGCAGCCGCCTCAGCGCGTGACGCTCTCCCGCCCCCCGGCCGGGCCGCCCGCAGCGCAGCGGGCGGCCTTCGTGTTTCCCGGGTGCCGCCGGCTCAGCGGGCCGACATGATGAGGCTCATCGCCTCCGCGCGGGACGCCGGGTCCCGCAGCTGGCCCCGCACCGCGGACGTGATCGTCTTCGCGCCGGGCTTCCGGATCCCCCGCATCGACATGCACATGTGCTCGCACTCGATCACCACGACGACGCCCCGCGCCTCCAGGATCTCCACGAGCGAGTCCGCGATCTGCGTGGTGAGCCGCTCCTGCACCTGCGGGCGGCGGGCGTAGACGTCCACCAGCCGGGCCAGCTTCGACAGGCCGGTGATCTTGCCGCTGGTCGCGGGGATGTAGCCGATGTGCGCGACGCCGTGGAACGGGACGAGGTGGTGCTCGCACGTGCTGTAGACCTCGATGTCCCGGACCAGCACCATCTCGTCGTGGCCCAGGTCGAAGGTGGTGGTCAGCACGTCGGCCGGCTCCTGCCGCAGGCCGGCGAATATCTCCTTGTAGGCGCGCGCGACACGGGCGGGGGTCTCCCGCAGGCCCTCACGGTCCGGGTCCTCGCCGACGGCGATCAGCAGTTCGCGGACGGCCTGCTCGGCCCGCTTCTCGTCGAACGGCCCGATGGCTCGCTCGCCGTCCAGGGTCACCGGATCGATCATGTTGCCTCGTTCTCTCGTGCGTACGCGCCTGCGGCGGCCCTCCCCGTCGGCCGGCCGTTCACCCAGCCGGAGGAGCGCGCACACATGCGCGATGCCGCGCCCCCAGGCTAGAACCTGGGAGACGCGGCATCCATTCCGGGCCCTGAGGCGCGGTTCACTCCGGGCGGAGGTCCTCCGGCAGATCCACCGACTCGACGCCGGTGGCACCGGTGGCGCCGTTGCTGCTCGGGGCGAGCTCCTTGGGGGAGAGCACCGGCGGGCGGCTGGACGGCGTACGGCGCGAGGAGCCGGTCCACGCCGGGCGGGCCGGGCGCTTCACGACGTGCTTGAAGATCTCGGCGATCTCCTCCTTGTTCAGCGTCTCCTTCTCCAGGAGGGCCAGAACGAGGTTGTCGAGGATGTCGCGGTTCTCGACCAGGATCTCCCACGCCTCGTTGTGCGCGGTCTCGATCAGCTTCTTGACCTCTTCGTCGACCAGCGCGGCGACCTCTTCCGAGTAGTCGCGCTGGTGCGACATCTCGCGGCCCAGGAAGGGCTCGGAGTTGTCGGAGCCGAACTTGATCGCACCGAGCCGCTCGGTCATACCGTACTGGGTGACCATCGCGCGGGCCGTGGCGGTGGCCTTCTCGATGTCGTTCGCGGCGCCCGTGGTCGGGTCGTGGAAGACCAGCTCCTCGGCCGCGCGGCCGCCCAGCATGTAGGCCAGCTGGTCGAGCATCTCGTTGCGCGTGGTCGAGTACTTGTCCTCGTCCGGCAGCACCATGGTGTAGCCGAGCGCGCGACCCCGGGACAGGATGGTGATCTTGTGCACCGGGTCGGAGTTGGGCGAAGCCGCCGCGACCAGGGCGTGACCGCCCTCGTGGTACGCGGTGATCTTCTTCTCCTTGTCGCTCATGATCCGGGTCCGCTTCTGCGGTCCGGCCACGACGCGGTCGATCGCCTCGTCCAGCATGTGGTTGTCGATCAGCTTCTTGTCGCTGCGGGCCGTCAGCAGGGCGGCCTCGTTCAGCACGTTGGAGAGATCGGCACCGGTGAAGCCGGGGGTACGGCGGGCGACGGCCGCGAGGTCGACGTCCGGGGCGACCGGCTTGCCCTTCTGGTGGACCTTGAGGATCTCCAGGCGGCCCTGCATGTCGGGGCGGTCGACGGCGATCTGCCGGTCGAAGCGGCCCGGGCGCAGCAGCGCGGGGTCGAGGATGTCGGGCCGGTTGGTGGCCGCGATCAGGATGACGCCGCCCTTGACGTCGAAGCCGTCCATCTCGACGAGCAGCTGGTTGAGCGTCTGCTCGCGCTCGTCGTGACCGCCGCCGAGGCCCGCGCCGCGGTGCCGGCCGACGGCGTCGATCTCGTCGACGAAGACGATGGCCGGGGCGTTGGCCTTGGCCTGCTCGAACAGGTCGCGGACCCGGGAGGCACCGACACCGACGAACATCTCGACGAAGTCGGAACCGGAGATCGAGTAGAACGGGACGCCGGCCTCGCCCGCGACGGCGCGCGCCAGCAGCGTCTTGCCGGTACCGGGCGGGCCGTAGAGCAGCACACCCTTGGGGATCTTGGCGCCGACGGCCTGGAACTTGGCGGGCTCCTGCAGGAACTCCTTGATCTCGTGGAGCTCCTCGACGGCCTCGTCGGAACCGGCCACGTCGGCGAAGGTCGTCTTCGGGGTGTCCTTGGTGATCAGCTTGGCCTTGGACTTCCCGAAGTTCATCACCCGGGAGCCGCCGCCCTGCATCTGGTTCATCAGGAACAGGAAGACGACCACGATGAGGACGAAGGGCAGCAGGGACAGCAGCACCCCGATGAAGGGGTTCTGCTTGGACGTCGCCACGTTGTAGCCCTCGGGCAGGACGTCCTTGTCCTTCTGGTCGACGGCCTTCTGGAGCATCGCGGACAGCTGGACGCCCTGGTCACCGATGTAGTTCGCCTGGACCTTGCCGCTGCCCTTGATCTTCTGGCCGCTCTTGAGCTCGACCTTGATCTTGTTTTCGTCGCCCGTGGTCAGCTCGGCCGATTTCACCCTGTTGTCACGGATGGCCGCGACAACCTGACTGGTGTCCACCGACTTGTAGCCGCCGGACGAGCCGACGACCTGCATCAACACGACCACGGCGAGGACGGCCAGCACGATCCACATGACCGGCCCACGGAAGTAGCGCTTCACGTCCATCCATACGGGGCGCGAGCGCCCCGTCCCTCCTGCCACAGTGAGGCACGGTGCCCCTCGATCGGGGTGCCTGTGCGTACGGTGTTCTGCTCGACCTTGCAGTACTTGCTTGCGGTGCTTGCTAAAGAATGCTTGAAAAGACTGACCTTCGGACGGTACCCCAGCATTGTCACCCGACGCCGCCGCAGACGGTCAACAAATCCGTCTTCCCCTCCTCCAACGGCGGAAAACCGTGAGGGGTTCCCGGTGGCCCGGCAATCGCCGGGCCCTTCGGGGGGAATGCCGTCCGCCCTGGTCGGGGGTGGTCAGCCGCCGTAGACGTGCGGCGCGAGGGTGCCCACGAAGGGGAGGTTGCGGTACTTCTCCGCGAAGTCGAGACCGTAACCGACGACGAACTCGTTCGGGATGTCGAAGCCGACCCACTTCACGTCGATGGCGACCTTGGCCGCCTCCGGCTTGCGCAGCAGGGTGACGACGTTGAGGGACGCCGGCTCGCGGGAGCCGAGGTTCGACAGCAGCCAGGACAGCGTCAGGCCGGAGTCGATGATGTCCTCGACGATCAGGACGTGCTTGCCCTTGATGTCGGTGTCGAGGTCCTTGAGGATCCGGACCACACCGGAGGACTGGGTGCCCGCGCCGTAGGAGGACACGGCCATCCAGTCCATGGTGACGGGGTTGGACAGCGCGCGCGCCAGGTCCGCCATCACCATCACGGCGCCCTTGAGGACACCGACGATGAGCAGGTCCTTGCCCGCGTACTCCGCGTCGATCTTCGCGGCCAGCTCGGCCAGCTTCGCGTCGATCTCTTCCTTGGTGATGAGCACCGACTTGAGGTCGGTGCCCATGTCCTTCTCGTCCACCCGCGCCACTCTCGTTCGATTGGGGCTCATCCGGCCGTCCGGGCGCCTGCCGCCCGGCCAGGGTCCGGCCGGGCCTGCCCGCGGTCACTCACGGTCGTTCGATTCAGCCCTGCCGAAGGACCAGTCTGCCACCATGCCGGTGGACCGCGACCCGCCCGGGGAGGTTGATGGCCCGCTGACCGCGCCAGCCGGTGATCAGCCGGTCGACCTCCTCGATGTGCCGGGCGAACAGCGAACCGGCCGGGGAACCGGCCTCGATGGCCGCCCGGCGCAGCACCCGGCGGCGGACGGCGGGGGGCAGCGCGTAGAGCTTGGCGACCTCCAGGGCGCCGCTGTCGTCCCGTACGGACGGCTCCACGGCGACGGCCCAGGAGTCGAGGGCGTCCGCGTCGTCCCGGGACAGCTGGGCGGTCCTGGCCAGCGCCTCGACGACGCCCTTGCCCAGCGCCTTCTCCAGGACCGGCAGGGCCTCGTGGCGGACCCGGGAGCGGGTGTAGGCCGGGTCGACGTTGTGCGGGTCGTCCCAGACCGGCAGCGACTGCACCAGGCACGCCTTGCGGGCGGTCTGCCGGTCGAGGCCCAGGAACGGCCTCCGGTAGCGGCCCCCGACCCCGGAGGCCACGGCCATCCCGGACAGCGAACGGGTGCCCGAGCCGCGGGCCAGCCCCAGGAGGACGGTCTCGGCCTGGTCGTCGCGGGTGTGGCCGAGGAGCACGGCGGCGGCGCCGTGCCGTTCGGCGGCCTCGTCCAGGGCGGCGTAGCGGGCGTCGCGGGCGGCGGCCTCGGGGCCGCCCTCCCGGCCGACGGTCACGGGGAGCGCCTCGACGGGATCGAGGCCGAGGGCGAGGAGGCGGCTCACCACCTCGGCGGCGCGGAGGTCGGAGCCCTCCTGGAGGCCGTGGTCGACGGTGACGCCGCCGGCGCGGAGGCCGAGCCGGGGGGCCTCGAAGGCGAGGGCGGAGGCGAGCGCCATGGAGTCGGCGCCGCCTGAGCAGGCGGCCAGGACGAGCGGGGGCCTGGAGCCGCCGGGGGCGCTTGCGGTTGCGGTTTCGGACGGAGCGAGGGTGAGGACGTCGTGGAGAACGCGGCGGACCGCCAGGCGTATCGCCGCGACCGCGGGGTGTGGACCCATGTCCGAGTGTCCAATCGTTCCAACGAGGAGCTGACGGGAAGGGGTTGTGGGGACGTGCGGGCTGCATCGTCACGCTGTGTGCGTAGATGGTGACAGAGATGAGCCTTTACCCGAGCATCGCACGCCCACCCCTGGCACACGGTCCCTCGGACGGGTGATTACGGGAGCGTTCGTCCGTCAGGGGCGTGACACCGTCACCCGTCGGCCCGGCTGTGCACCCGCGCGACCCAGTCCGCGGGTTTGGCGATCTCGGCCTTGGTCGGCAGGGTGTTCGGCGAGGTCCAGACCCTGTTGAAGCCCTCCATGCCGACCTGGTCCACCACCGCCCGGACGAACCGCTCGCCATCACGGTACTGCCGCAGCTTGGCGTCCAGACCCAGCAGCTTCCGCAGCGCCTGGTCCAGCCGGCCCGCGCCGCTGGCCCGCCGCTGCTGGAACTTCTCCCGGATCTCCGTCACGGACGGCACGACCCGCGGGCCCACCCCGTCCATGACGTAGTCCGCGTGCCCCTCCAGCAGGGACATCACCGCCGTCAGCCGCCCCAGCACCTCCCGCTGGGCGGGGGTCTGCACCAGCTCGACGATGCTGCGCCCGCCCCGCTCCCCGTCGTCCTCCGGCGGGCGCCCGCCGGCCAGCGACTGGAGGGCCTCACGGAGCCGCTCCAGCAGGGTGGCCGGGTCGATGTCGGTCTCGGCGAGGAACGCCTGGACCTCGCCCTCGATGTGGTCGCGCAGCCACGGCACCCCCGTGAACTGGGTGCGGTGCGTCTCCTCGTGCAGGCACACCCACAGCCGGAAATCGTGCGGGTCGACCTCCAGTTCGCGCTCCACGTGCACGATGTTCGGCGCCACCAGCAGCAGCCGGCCGCCGCCGGCGCCGCCCGGCAGGTCCCGGGTGGGCGGCGCGAACGTCTCGTACTGGCCCAGCACCCGCGAGGCCAGGAACGACAGCAGCATGCCCAGCTCCACGCCGGTGACCTTGCCGCCGACCGCGCCCAGCACGGCGCCGCCCGGCAGCCCGCCCCGGCGCTTCTCCATCTTCTCCAGCAGCGGCCCGAGCACCGCCCGGAACCCGGCGACGTTCGCCCGGATCCAGCCCGCCCGGTCCACCACCAGCACCGGGGTGTCCGATCCGGCCCCCGACGGCGTCATCCCGGTGAACTCCCGGACGTGCTCCTCCGACGCCTTGGCGTGCCGCCGCAACTCCGCGACCACCGCGCGGGCCTCGTCCCGGCTCACCTCCGGCCCCGGCCGCACGAGCCGCGTCGCGGTCGCCACCGCGAGCTTCCAGTCGACCATCTCCGCACCACCGATGCTCGTCATGAGTTCACGGTACGTGGTGCGGCGCGGTTGCGGAGGGGGTGGAGGGCGCCCCGGTCCCACCCTTTCGCCGTTTCCCGGGGCTCCGCCCCGGACCCCGTATCGCGGCTCCGCCGCTCGTCCTCAAACGCCGGACGGGCTGGATAGCGCGCCCGGGCGCCGTACTCAGCCTGTCCGGCGTTTGAGGACGACCGCGCGGAGCGCGGTTTCGGGGGTGCGGGGGCTTGCCCCCGCAGGAAACGGTGAAAGGGCGGGGCTGGGGCACCCTCAGCGGCCGGCGGCCACCGCCGCCGCCAATGCATCCAACGCCCGCTGCGCCCCCTCCGAATCCGATGTCGCGTCCGCCAGAAACGCGAACGCCAGCAACCGCCCGCTCCCGCCGACCGCTGTCCCGGCCAGCGCGTTCACCCCGGTCAGAGTCCCGGTCTTGGCCCGCACCACTCCCCGCCCCCCGGCCACCCGCTCCCGCAGCGTCCCACTGAACCCCGCCACCGGCAGTCCCGTGAGCACCGCTCGCAACTCAGGCGACCCCCGATCGCCAGCGCGAGCCAGGAGCCGGGCCAGGAGGTCCGCGGAGACCCGGTCGGCCCGGTCCAGGCCGCTGCCGTCGGCGAAGCGCGCACCCGCCGTCGGCAGGCCGAGCCGCGCCAGCCGGGCGGCCACCGCCCGCCCCGCGCCCTCGAAGCTCGCCGGCTGCCCGTCGGCGAGGGCGGTCTGCCGGGCCAGGGCCTCGGCGATGTCGTTGTCGCTGTGGGTAAGGGCCCGCTCGACGAGGTCGGAGAGCGGGGCGGAGGCGACGGCGGCCAGCCGGCGGGCGCCGGCGGGCGAGCGGCCCTCGGCGGGCTCGCCCTCGACGCGTACCCCCCGCTCCCCCAGGAGGGCGGCGAACTTCCGTGCGGCGTCCCCGGCCGGGTCGTCCGTACGGTCCGCGGGGCCGTGGTCGCTGTCGTCCAGCCGGCCCTCGTCCACCATGAGGGCGCTGACCGGTGCGAGGTTCTCGTTGGTGCCGATCGCGTGCGGTACGGGCCCGGTGTAGCGGGAGACGTCGTACCGGAGTGCCGTGTGGTCGGTACCGAGCGTCTTCAGAGCCCGGGCCGTGGCATCGGCCAGGGCCGGAAGGCCGGTGGGCTCCCGGCCGGGCGGGGAGGGGCGGGCGGTGAGGGTGGGGTCGCCGCCGCCGACGAGCACGATCCCGTCGGCCCCGAGCGTCACCGTGGTCTCGATGCGGTGATCCGCGCCGAGCGCGGAGAGCGCCGCGACGGAGGTGGCGAGTTTGACGGTGGAGGCGGGAGTGACCGCCGCGGCCTCGTTCGCACCGAACAGCCGCTCACCGCTCGCCACGTCGACGACGGAGGCCGAGACGCGGGGGCCCAGCGCGGCGTCGGCGAGCAGCGGCTCCAGCGAGGCGGCGAGACCGGCCGCGGCGGGCGCCCCGCCGGACCCGCCTGACCCACCGGCCCCTGGCGACAGCCCCAGCACCCCGGCGAGCACCGGGCCGGCCCGGGAAGACCCGTAGGGCGCGCCCCGGGCGTACGCCCCCCGGTCGGCGGCTGCGGCGCGTACCCGTTCGGCCGTACGCTGTCCGCCGTCCCAGGGCCCGGCAGCGGCCACCGCCCCGGCCGCGGCGAGCAGTCCCACCGCGGTGGAGGCGGCGACGAACCGCCCGGTACCGGACCGCGGCGCCAAGGCTGCAGGCCACCACCGGGCCTGCCGACGGACGCTCCCGGGCATGACGGACCAGCCCCTTTCGCCACCACACACCTGCGTAGGGGACACTTAATCACCAGACGTATGTGTTGATCATGAAGGAGCCACTCGTGGAGTTCGACGTCACCATCGAGATTCCGAAGGGTTCGCGGAACAAGTACGAGGTGGACCACGAGACCGGTCGCATCCGTCTGGACCGCCGTCTCTTCACCTCCACCAGCTACCCCGCCGACTACGGCTTCGTCGAGAACACCCTCGGCGAGGACGGCGACCCGCTGGACGCCCTTGTCATCCTGGACGAGCCCACCTTCCCGGGCTGCCTCATCACCTGCCGCGCCATCGGCATGTTCCGCATGACGGACGAGGCGGGCGGCGACGACAAGCTGCTCTGCGTCCCGGCCAACGACCCGCGCGTCGAGCACCTGCGCGACATCCACCACGTGTCGGAGTTCGACCGCCTGGAGATCCAGCACTTCTTCGAGGTCTACAAGGACCTGGAGCCGGGCAAGTCGGTCGAGGGTGCCGAGTGGGTCGGCCGCGCGGAGGCCGAGGCCGAGATCGAGGCGTCCTACAAGCGCCTGGAGGCCGCGGGCGGCTCCCACCACTGATCCGTGGTGATCTGACGCGCCGGAAGCGCTGATCGCGCCGGTACGGAACGCGCGGCTCCCGAGGGCCCCGGAAGGGCTCCTCGGAGGCCGCGCGTCCGCGTTTCCGGGGTGCTTCGGGGCAGCGCGCCCCCGGCGGTCAGAAGCCGCGCGTCCGCTTCGCCGCGCGCCGGGACGCCGCCGCGCCCGGCACCACCAGGAACATCCGGGCCACCTCCGCCCCCAGGTTCACCCCGATGGCGATGGCCAGGGCCAGGGCGGCCGCCTTGGTGAGGCTGGCCATGCCGGTGTCCAGCTTGTTCTGGGCGAAGTTCAGCAGCGCGAAGTACACCGCGCTACCGGGCAGCAGCGGCCCGATGGCCGCCGTGACGTACGGCAGCGCCGACGTGTACTGGTAGCGCGCGAGCAGCTGTCCGAAGAGGCCGACCAGCCCGGCGGCGATGGCGGTGGCGGGCACCGGGTCGAGGCCGCCGGTGTCGGCGAGCGCCCCGTAGACCACCCAGGCGACGCCGCCGTTGAGCGTCGCGTACAGCACGGTGTGACGTTCCTGCTGGAGCAGGACGGCGAACGAGAAGGCCAGCAGCATCGCCGCGACGATCTGCACGACGGGCCGTTCCTGGCGCTGGAGCGCCGCCTCGGGGTCGAGCGTGGTGCCGCCGATCCGCACACCGCCGTAGAGCACCATCATCACGCCGCAGACGATGCCGACGATCAGGTAGCCCACTTCCAGCAGCCGTGCCGAGGCGGTGATGTAGAAGCCGGTCAGGCCGTCCTGGACGCCCGCGACCAACGCCCGTCCCGGGATCAGGGCGAACAGCCCACCGGTGATCACGGCGGACGCCTGCACGTGCACGTGGTCCTGGGCGGTGCTGAGCGCGACGCCCATCGCCGCCGGGGGCATCGCGGCCACCACGAACTGGTAGAACTCCGGCAGCCCGCGCCCGGAGGCGAGCCACGCCAGCCGGTCGCCCAGCATGGCGCCGACCGCCGCCGCGAGGAACACCACGACCCCGCCGCCGACCAGCATGCTCGCCGCGCCGGCGAGCAGCCCGGCGGACAGCGTCAGGCCCCAGCCGGGGTACGGGTGCCGGTTGCGGCGTATCTCGGCGAGGCCGCGGTACGCCTCCTCCAGGGTGAGCCCCTGGGACGTGATGTCGTGGACGAGACGGAAGACGGCCGAGAGTCGGGTGTAGTCCGTGCCACGCCTGCGTACCGTGCGGCTGGCGGTGACGGGATCGTCCACGAGGGACGGCTGGTAGCTGACGGACAGCAGGGTGAACGTCACGTTCGGCTCGCACCGGTGCAGCCCGTACGCGTGCGCGACGCCGTACATCGCCGCCTCGACGTCCTCGGCGCCCTCGCCGCCCGCGAGCAGCAGCTCGCCGATGCGCAGGGTCAGGTCGAGCACGCGCGGCACGGCCGGCCCGGTCTCCTCCTCCTTGACCGCGCGCTCCGGGAGCGGCCTCTCGCCGACCGGCATCCGGACCATGGTCCGCATCCGGTCCTGCCAGGGCGCGTCCTTGGTGAGGCTGACGAGGGGGGTGCCGAGCGGCGGGGTGATCTCCGGGTACGCGAGGGAGGCGGGCCGGCTGAAGGCCGAACCCTCCGGACGCCGGTCCTCCGGTTCGGCCACGCCCTCGGGGACGGCGAACTCCGACGTCGGGTGCTCGTCCTCCGGCGGCACCGGCAAGGGCACCCCGAGGGGCGGGGTGAACGCGCTGCGCGCCTCGTCGCTCTGCGGTTTGCGGTCCTCGCCCGGATCCGGTGGGCCGCCGCCCCGCTGCCGATCAGCCACCACGCGCTCCTCCACGCCTCCTGCCCAGGTCAACCATGCCCGATCAGGAGTACGAGTGCCCAATGGGGGTGGGGAGACGCGTGTGGGGTTCGGTGAAGGTGGGGGTGAACGGCCCCTCGCGGGGGGACGGCCGGGGAGGTGGCGGGACGGACGTCAGCGGCGCGCGTGCCGGCCGCGGGGGCCGCGGTTCGGGTCCTGGGGGTCGTGCGCGTCCTCCGCGTCCTGCGGGTGCTGTGTGCCCTGCGTGTCCTGTGAGGGCTGGGAGTACGCGGAGTACCGGGGGTCCTCCGCGTACTGCGGCTGCTGCGGCTGCCGGTTGTGGAGAGGCTGCTGGGCGGCCTGGGGGTACGGGGAGGCCGGGGAGTACGGAGGGTTCGGGAGGTGCTGCGGAGACTGCGGGCTCTGCGGGACCGGCGGCATCTGCGCCGCCGGCGCGTAGGGGTACTGCCCGGCCTGTGCCGCCTGCGGGTGCTGTGCCGGCGGGGAGTACTGGCCCGGCTGCGGGTACGGGGCGGCCTGCGGGGGCTGGGCGCCCTGCGGCCCCCGTGCGTCACGGACGCCCTCCGGCGCCGGCCCGGGCTGCCGTGCCGGTCCCGGCTGCGGCTGTGCCGCGGGCTGCCCCTTCCCGGGCTGTCCCTGCTTCCGCGCGGGCTGCTTCCCCTGCTCGGGCTGCCGCAGCGGATACGGCTGCACGTCCTGGTAGTGCGGCGGCACCTGGGTGTACTGCCGGGGCGGCTGGGGCCCGCTGGGCACCCCGTCGGCGTCGGGCGCCGGGCCCTCCTTGCGGGACTTCGACCGGGCGCGCAACAGCTCGATCGCGACCGGCACGACCGACACCAGCACGATGGCGACCAGCATCGCCTCGATGTTGGTCCGCACGAACTCGATCTTGCCGAGCACCGCCCCCAGCAGCGTCACACCGGCGCCCCACAGGGTGCCGCCGATGACGTTGAAGATCAGGAAGGAGCGGTAGTTCATCCGGCTCACGCCGGCGATGATCGGCGTGAAGGTACGGATGATCGGCACGAACCGGGCCAGGACCAGGGACTTCGGCCCGTACTTCTCGAAGAAGTCGTGCGCCTTCTCGACGTTCTCCTGCTTGAAGAGCCTGGAGTCCGGGCGCCGGAAGAGGGCGGGGCCCACCTTCCGTCCGAAGAGGTAGCCCGCCTGGTCGCCGAGGACCGCCGCCAGCACGACCATGGCGCACACCGCCCACAGCGGGTAGTCGTTCAGCTTGCCCGTGGTCACCAGCAGACCCGTGGTGAAGAGGAGCGAGTCACCCGGGAGGAAGAAACCGATCAGCAGGCCGGACTCGGCGAAGACGATCGCCAGCACACCGAGCAGGCCGAACTGGCCGATCAGGTAGTCCGCGTCCAGCCACTGGGGGCCGAGCGCGAGTGTGGTCACGGGGGTCACGGTGACAGGCTCCTGGGTCGAGGGCGCAGGCTCGTGCGAGGCCCGGGCACAGGCGGGGGGGAGAAGGCGTGCCGTTCAACGGTAGCAACGCGGCCGGGAACCCCCCGGTTCCAGTCGCCCCGCCCGCACTCCCCCCGCTCGCCCCTCCCGCCCCGCGCCCCCGGCGATCGCCGCACTTCGCCCGGTCGGGGCAACCCCGTGCCGCCGGGGTGCGTCCCGCTCGTCAGGCGGAAGAATCTCCGTACAGACCGAACGGACGAAGGTGGCAGGGATGGGCATCGACGAGTATGGCGGCGGACAGCACGAGCAGGCCGATGTGCTCGTGGTCACGACGAACGACGTGCCCGGTTACCGGGTCGAGCGTGTGATCGGCGAGGTCTTCGGACTCACGGTGCGTTCCCGGCACGTCGGCAGCCAGATCGGCGCCGGCCTGAAGTCGCTGATCGGCGGCGAGCTCAAGGGGCTCACCAAGACCCTGGTCCAGACCCGCAACCAGGCGATGGAGCGCCTGGTCGAGCAGGCCAGGGCCCGGGGCGCCAACGCGGTCCTGATGTTCCGCTTCGACGTCACCGAGGCGGCGGACGTCGGCACGGAGGTGTGCGCGTACGGCACGGCGGTGGTGATCGCGCCGCATTCGTGACGAGCCGGGGCTCGCGCGGCGGGGTAGGGCGCCGGACCACGGCGCCCCACCCCGGTCCGCGCCCCTCCGCGCGGGCCGCTCGGGCCACCCGGACCGCTCAGGCCACGCAGGCCGCTCAGGCGCGCCGGGCCGCGTTGGCGAGGATCGCGTCCCTGAGGAAGGCCGCCAGTCCCGGCCGGACGGCCTCGTACGTCGCCGTGAACCGCTCGTCCGCGACGTACATCTCCGCCAGCCCGGTGTGGATCTCGTACGAGCACGCGTAGAAGTACCGGCTGATCAGCCTCCGGTGCTCCTCGGCGAGGTCCATGGCGGCCTCGGACGCCGGGGAGGCGCCCTCGTCCAGCAGGCCGGCGATCCGGGCGTTGAGCGCGTCCGTCTCGCCCTTGATGCGCAGCCAGTCCTCCTTGCCGTACGCGGCGGCCCGCCGCTGCGATTCGCGGTACGGGTCTCCCCCGCCCCAGCGCCGTTCCGCCTCCGCCGCGTGTGCATCGGGGTCGAAGTCGCCGAAGACCTCGAACTTCTCCTCAGGGGTCAGTGTGATGCCCATTTTCCGTGCCTCCATGGCGTGTTCGACGGCGACGGCCATCTTCCGGAGCCGGGCGATCCGCTCGGTGAGCAGTCCATGCTGCCGCCGCAGGTGTGCCATCGGGTCGGCACCCGGGTCGTCCAGATGCTCCGCCACCTCGTCGAGCGGGAACCCGAGCTCCCGGTAGAACAGGAGCTGCTGCAACCGGTCGAGATCGGCGTCCTCGTACCGCCGATGCCCCGCGTGGCTGCGCCCGCTCGGGACGAGCAGCCCGATCTCGTCGTAGTGGTGCAGTGTCCGTTTGGTCACACCGGCGACAGCGGCGGCCTGTCCCACGCTGTAGCTCACGTCCGTGCTCCTTCTTCCGTCTGCGTTCCACTGTGGGGCGTCACGTGACGTGAGGTGCAAACGGAAGGCCCGCGGAGTAGGGCTGCTATTCCGGCGACGTGGTGACGCCCGCCCACGGGTCGCCCTCGCCCGCCATCACATAGGCACCCGCTTCCAGGCGCTCGATCAGGCCCCGGGCCCAGTCCTCCCCCGTCGCCACCGTGTGCAGCCAGAGCCCCCGGATCTCACCGAGGTGGCCCTGGTCGTGCGCCTCGCCCGGCGGCGGCCAGTGCCTGCCGATCTCCGTCCGCCAGGCTTCCAGCGCGGCCACGCGCCGCCGGAGCAGGGTGATCGCCTCGTCGCGCGGAAGGTCGACGAGGAAGCCCACCGCGGCCGTCAGGTGGTCGATCTTCCGGTCGTGGTCGGCCAGCGCGTGCCGCAGCAGCCGGAAGTACTCGGCCTCGCCCGCGTCCGTCAGCTCGTATGCGGTGCGCGGCGGGCCGCCGGTCTCACTCGGGGCGGTGTCGTGCGCGGTGAGCAGGCCCTGGCCGGCCATGGTCTTCAGCGCGTGGTAGATCGACCCCGGTTTCGCCTGGGACCATTCGTGCGCTCCCCAGAACTCCAGGGAGGAGCGCACCTGGTAGCCATGGGCGCGGCCGTGCCGCCGGACCGCCCCCAGCACCAGCAGCCGGATCGCCGACATGCCGCCCCGCCCCTCTCCCACCGTCTCCGCCGGATCTGCCGTCCCAGGTTAGGCGGCGTGCCGGGGAGCGGGCGGGCGCGGGTCAGGCCCGGCCGGCGGCCTCGGCCAGGGTGTGGGCGACGAGCGCGTTGGCGTGGCCGTGGCCCAGGCCGTGTTCGGTCTTGAGCCAGGACACCAACTCCATGTGTCTCTCCAGGGGAGCGGAGCGGATGAGCTCCTTCCACTCCGCCACGGGGCGGCCGTACTTCTTCTCGATCGAGGGGAAATAGCTCGCGGGGCCCTTCACTGCTTCGGTCATGGCGCGAGCATCCCACCCGCCACTGACAACGGCCGGGGCGCGCGCCTCCCGTGAGCGCCCCGGCCGCTTCCGCGCGCGTCAGTCCGCCTGGCGCCGCTCCGCGTCGACCAGCTCGAACGCGGTCTTGCCGTCGACCGACTCGCGGATGATGTCCGCGTGCCCGGCGTGCCGGCCGATCTCCTCGACCAGGTGCAGCAGCAGCCAACGCATCGACACCCGGGTGTCCTTGGGGAACCAGGGGGCCGGCGGGAGGGCGAAGGTGTCCTCCAGGGAGGGCAGCGCTCGAATGAAGCGCTCGACCTCGGCGGCCTGCTCCTCCCAGGCGGCGAGGAGCACGGGAACGGTCTCGCTCTCCTCGGGGTGCCAGGCCGCCAGGAAGCGCTTCGTCGCCTCCTCGGCGTCGATGTCGGGACCCGTGCCGCTCGCCATCTCCAGCCAGCTGCGCTCCGCACGCATGACGTGCTTGAGCAGGCCGATCAGGGACATCTCGCTGGCGCTGGGGCGGGAGCGGACCTGCTCCTCCGTCAGGCCGAGGAGCGCCCGGCGGACACCGCCGCGCTGGGCGTCCACGAAGGCCAGCAGAGTGCCCCGCTCGTCACTGACGTCCTTCTCGATCACATGGATAGGCATAGGGCTCCGCCGTTCCTTCCGTCGCTTCCTGCTGACGTCTCCACAGTAGGAGCCCAGTAGGTCAACTCCTGTCCTAATGGGCTCCCGGAAGGGAAGGAATCAGAACGGGAACGTGCTGCGCCCATGCTGCACGGAGATCCACTTCGTCGTCGTGAACGCGTCCACCATGGCGTCCCCGTTGAGCCGCCCGAGGCCCGAGTGCTTCTCGCCGCCGAACGGCACGATCGCCTCGTCGTGCACGGTGCCGTCGTTGACGTGGATCATGCCGGTCTCCACCCGCTGGGCGAAACGGACGCCGCGTTCGACATCTCCCGTGTGGACGGCGCCGCTCAGCCCGTAGGGGGTGGCGTTGGCGATCCGCAGGGCCTCCTCCTCGCCGGAGAACGGGATGATCAGCGCGACTGGCCCGAAGATCTCCTGGCGGAGGACGGCGGAGTCCTCGGGGAGGTCCGTGAGGACGCTCGGCTCCACCAGGGTGCCCACCGTGCGACCCCGGACGAGGGCGGTGGCGCCGTCCGCGACGGTCTGGTCCACGAGGGACGTGATCGCCTCCGCCTGACCCGAGTTGATCAGGGGACCGATGTGCGTGGCGGGGTCGGAGGGGTCGCCGACCTTGAGGGACTTCACTCTCGCCACGAACTTCTCGGTGAACTCGCCCAGCACGGAACGGTCCACCAGCACCCGGTTGGCGGCCATGCAGACCTGCCCCTGGTGGATGAACCGGCTGAAGACCGCCGCGTCCACCGCGTAGTCCACGTCCGCGTCGTCGAGGACGACCAGCGCGCTGTTGCCGCCCAGTTCGAGCACCACCCGCTTGAAGTGCGAGGCGGCGACGGTCGCCACATGCCGGCCGACCTTGTCGGAGCCGGTGAACGACAGCACCTTGGGCACCGGGTGCTCGATCAGCGCGTCCCCGATCTCCGCGATGTCGGTGACCAGGACGTTCAGCACGCCAGGCGGCAGCCCCGCGTCCTCCAGCACCTTGGCGAGCAGGCCGCCGCCGCAGACGGGCGTGTTCTGGTGCGGCTTGAGCACCACCGCGTTGCCGAGCGCCAGGGCGGGCGCCACGGACTTCAGCGACAGCAGGAACGGGAAGTTGAACGGACTGATCACGCCGACGACCCCGACCGGCAGGCGGTAGAGCCGGTTCTCGCGGGTGTCGTCCGGCGAGGGCAGGATGCGGCCTTCCGGGCGCAGAGCGATCTGGAGCGCGTCCCGGAGGAACTCCCGCGCCAGGTGGAGCTCGAAGCCGGCCTTCAGCGCCGTCCCGCCGCACTCCGCCATGATCACCGAGGCCAGTTCGTCCTCGTGGTCGTCGATGATCCGCAGTGCGCGCTCGAAGACCAGCCGCCGGGTGTACGGGTTGGTCTTCCCCCACGCCGCCTGGGCGCGCTCGGCCGCCCGGTACGCCTCGTCGACCTCGTCCACGGCGGCCACCGTGATGGAGGCGAGCTTCTCCCCGTCGTACGGGTTGAAGTCGACGATGTCCCACGAGCCCGTACCGGGCCGCCAGCGGCCGTCGATGTACTGGTACGCGAGGTCCTTGAACGCGGAGGAGTACGACATCCGTCATCCCTGTCTGCCGGAGCCCGGCCGTCCGGCCGGGCTGGTTCAGACTTGCTGATTGGCCGTCATCGTACTGACGCGCTAAGCGAGTTGGAGCAACCGGCGCATGAGGTCGCGCGTTCCCGACGGGGAGAGGCTGTCCGCCCGCAGCCGCCCCATGACGCGCTCGTACTGGCTGACCTCATCCGGCTTGTCCAGGTAGAGCGCGCCCGTGAGGTGCTCCAGGTACACCACGTCGGGAAGGTCCGACTCGGGGAAGCGGAGCACGGTGAACGCCCCGCTCTCACCCGCGTGACCACCGTGCCGGAAGGGCATCACCTGGAGGGTCACATTGGGCTGTTCGGAGAGGTCGATGAGGTGCTGGAGCTGCCCGCGCATCACGTCCGCGTCGCCGTACGGGCGGTGCAGCGCGGCCTCGTCGAGGACGGCGTGGAAGTGCGGCGCCCGCTCGGAGAACAGCAGCTTCTGCCGCTCCATGCGCAGCGACACCCGGCGTTCGACCTCGGCGGGGTCGGCCGTGGGCTGGCCCCGGACGACGACGGCGTGCGCGTAGCCCTCGGTCTGGAGCAGGCCGTGGACGAACTGCACCTCGTAGATCCCGATGTGCGAGGCGGCGCCCTCCAGGCCGACGTAGGTCTGGAACCAGCTCGGCAGCACATCGCCGTAGCTGTGCCACCAGCCGGCGACGTTGGCCTCCCTGGCCAGGCCGAGCAGCGCCTCGCGCTCGCCCTCCCGTGTGATGCCGTAGAGGGTGAGCAGGTCCTCCACGTCCCGCGTCTTGAAACTCACCCTGCCGAGCTCCATGCGGCTGATCTTCGACTCGGACGCGCGGATCGAGTACCCGGCCGCCTCGCGGGTGATCCCCCGGGACTCGCGCAACTTCCTCAGCTGGGAGCCGAGGAGTATGCGGCGCACCACGGAACCGCTCGACTCGCTCGTGGTCATCTCGTCGACCCTTCCTTCCGGTCTGGTCCGGCCTGTCCGTCCGCCGTTTCCCTCGCCCTTCCGAGGGTGACCCCCGCTCCCCCCTCGGCGCCGAAGTCTGCCACCCCCGGGCATCGTTGTGTGCACATCCGGTTACGGATACCGGCCAACGACGGGTGCGGTACGGCGAGGGGCGTAGGAATAATTGCTCCCCAATCCCCTTGTGCGCCCCCAAACCCCCCACGTGCACGTGCATCTGCCCTTGCATCCGCCCCGCGCATCGGAAACGATGGAGCCCGCACACGTGCACGTCACGTCCACGATTGCAGGAGTGCCTCGGATGGGTACCGAAGGATCGACTGTGCTCTCCCCCGTCTGGCGGGGGCTGCCCCGGTTCGACTCATCCGCGGTGTCGAACTCCGCTTCCTGCGCCCTGCCGCCGCGCTTCGAAGCCGTCCGTACGGCCCGGCGGTTCACCGGAATCACCCTGTCGCAGTGGGGGGTCCAGCACATCTTCGACAACGTGGCGCTGGTGGTCTCCGAACTGGTGACCAATTCCCTGCGCTACGCCACACCGACCGGCCGCGTCGACGGAAGGTATGAACCTCCCGTACGCCTGCATCTGATGCGGTGGACGACGCGGCTGGTATGCGCGGTACGCGATCCGAGCGAGGAGGGGCCGCTCGCGGGGGAAGCGGCCCCTGGTGACGAGCACGGGCGCGGACTGCTGCTGGTGGATTCGTTCAGCGACGCCTGGGGCTGGCACCCCCTGGCGGGCGCACTGCACGGCAAGGTCGTCTGGGCGCTGTTCCGACTGCCGCGCGAATAACCGCATTTCGCGGTCACTCGGCCACCAGGTAGTCGAATTCACCGTCCTTGACGCCCAACAGCATGGCCTCGATCTCCGCGGGGGTGTAGACGAGAGCGGGGCCATCCGGGTGGCGGGAGTTGCGTACTGCGACCCCGCCACCCGGCAACTTCGCGAACTCCACGCAGGAACCCTGCGAGTTGGAGTGCCGGCTCTTCCGCCAGACGACTCCATCGATGCCCGATGCAACCATGCCGTTGTAGACGTGTGGCACTGGAGTCTCCCGGATCGCCGCAGGGGGCATCCCCATTCGTTTACGGGGATGGCAACTTCTTCGGATCATAGCCGCGGTTCACATTCCCCGGCACGAGCAGATGCACGTGCACTGAGGGTGGTGCCACCACTACGTCGCGGCGCCGATTTCCCCTGCGCATTTCCGCTTGCCCGGGACAATTGCCGCTGTCGCGGCCGTCATTGACGCACATCCTCCGGATGGCGCGCGGAACGGCGCGGCGCGTGATTCATCCGGGGCCGGCCCTTTCCGGTGCTTCGCCCTCCGGTCCGCCCCTTTCGCGTCGTCGCCCGCCCCTCCTGTATCGCGGCCGTACTCCGCTCTCTTTCCGGCCGTATTCGCGGGGTGCGGAACGGCCCTTTCCCGAAGGGCGGTTCGAAGGGCCGGGCCGTCACCCCGGCGCGCACCGGCCCCGGCTCCGCTCCCGCGCCCGGTGGGGACCGGGCGCCCGGCCGTCACCGGGCGGCGCGCCCCCGGACGTACTCGATGAGGTGGGCGTACCCGTCGGCGCCGTGTCCGTCCTCCACCGCGCGCCCCGCCAGCCCGAGGAACACCCGTGGAAGACCGGATTCCACCCCTCGCTCCTCACCGGCGTGCTCCAGCAGCCCCATCAGCATCAGGTGCTGGTCCAGCGGGAACTCCCCGGCCGGGTACGCGCCCGCGTCGATCTGCCGGGCGTACTCCTCCATCAGCCGGCCGACGGTCCTCATCCAGCGGCCCGCGACCCTGGTGTAGGCAGTCGCCGACACCCCGCCGCCCGGCCCGTCCGCGCCCGTGAGCGCCACGCCGTGCAGCCAGCCGGTGAGCGTGGACCACAGCAGGCCGAGCAGCGCGACGTCGTGGACGGCGGGCAGGGCCGGGTCGTCGCCCAGGTGCACCGGGTCCCCGAGGGCGGCCAGGACGCCGCGGTGCGCGTCGAAGGCGGGGCGCGGTCCGCCGTAGAGCTGGAGGGAGTCCGGCCGGCCCACACCGGACGGCATCATCAGGACCGCGGCGTCGAGGTAGTGGACGTTCCGCTCGCGCGCCCGGTCGGCGGCGTCCCGGGCATGGCCCGGCGATCCGGAGGTGAAGTTGACGAGCGTCCGGCCCGCGAGCCCGGCGGCGCACGGCGACAGCACCTCGCGCACGGCCTCGTACGTCGACAGGCAGACGACGACCAGCGGGGCGGCGCCGACGGCCGCTCCGGGCGAGGCGGCCTCCACCGCGCCCCGCGCGACGAGCGGCAGCGCCTTGTCGCGCGTCCGGTTCCAGACCGTCGTCGAGTGCCCGGCGGCCAGGAACGCACCGGCCAGCGCGGCTCCCATCGCCCCCAGGCCGACCACGCTCACCTCGGTGTCCATGGCGCCCCCGTCTCCGGCCCACCAGCGCGTTCGCTTTCGCGGCTGATTGTCGGAGCCGGAGGCTTCGGCCCGCAATGGCGCGTCTCGGCCATTTGTCCGGTTCGCACACCCGGCAGGCATGGGGGCGGCCGAGGTAGCATGTGGAAATGGTTTTCATTAACGGTGAGAGTCGAGCACCCCGGGGGCGGTCCGTGCTCCGCGACCTGGCCGTCGTCCGCTGCCTGTGCCGACGCGCGCTCCTGAAGGCCGTCAGCTACGACGGGAGGAGCAGCAACTCGTCCGCGTAGCACCAGGCCCAGTCCTCACCCGGCTCGATGGAGCGCGCGAGGTCGTGACCGGGCGTGCCGTGCGCGTGCGCGCTGGCGTGCCGGTGCGGCGAGCTGTCACAACAGCCCACGTGCCCGCAGACCAGGCACGCGCGCAGGTGCACCCAGGTACTCCCGATGCGCAGGCACTCCTCGCAGCCTTCCGGGGTGCTGGGGGTCACCGGGCGGGCCTGCGCCAGGTGGCCGCAGGTGCGGTCCGCGGGGCGGCCCTCCACATCGGCGGCGACCTGCCACGCCGACGGACCGTGCGGTCCGTCCGGCCCCTTCTTCGACGCGCTCATGGCCCGAGCGTAGGGCGAACGGGGGCCGGGCGCGCGTCGGGATGCCAACCGGGCCCGGACGCGCGTCGGGACGCCGGCCGGGCCCCGCTCCGCCCGGAGCCGGCCGGGCCTATGAATCCGCAGGTCAGCGGCGTTGTCAGACCCCCCTGGCAGACTTCTTCGCACCGGGGCCGTGGAGGTGGGTGACGGGGGTGTTCACCTCCGCGTGCCCCGGTGCGCCCCGCCCGCCGGCGGGGCCGCTCCTCCGAGTGGCGCACTCCGGCGGGCGACGCGCCGTGCCGCACCGCACGATGGCCCCAGGGGCCGCCGTTCGGCGGTCCCGCGCCACCGCACCGCCGCCGGGGAGATGAGCCCGTGATGACCCTCAGCCTCGCCCAGCTGAGCCGCTGCACCATCGCCGTCGACCTCGGCGCGTCCCGCACGCGCGTCTACGCCCGCGACACCGGCCTGATCGTCGACGAGCCGAGCATCGCCGCGGTCAACACCAGGACGGGCTCGCTCATCGCCGTCGGCGCCCTCGCCGAGGGCATGGCCGGCCGGACGCCGGCCCACATCCGCGTCGTCCGCCCGGTCTCCGGCGGCACGGTCGTCGACGTCGACATGGCCCAGCGCATGCTGCGCCACCTGATCAGCGACAAGCTGCGCCGCGCCTGGCGGCGCAAGCCGCTGCTGCGGGCCGCGGTCTGCCTGCCGCACGACGCCGAGCCGATCGCCCAGCGCGCGGCGGTGGAGACGCTGACCGGGCTCGGCGCCCGCCGGGTCGAGCTGGTGGACACGCTCGTCGCGGCGGCCGTCGGCTGCGGACTGCCGGTCGAGCTGCCCGAGGCCACGATGATCATCGTCTGCGGCGCGGCCTCCACCCAGGTGGCCGTGCTCTCCCTCGGTTCCATCGTGGCGGCCGAGAAGGTGCAGGTCGGCGGCGACGCCATCGACTACGCGATCGTCCAGCACCTGCGCGGCGAGCACGAGTTGATGCTGCCCACCCAGGGCCTGTACCCGCTGCACATGGCCCTTCGCGCGGACCGGATGGGCGGCGGCACCGAGACGGAGGTCCGCGGCCGGGACGTGGCGACGGGCCTGTCCCGCACCGTGCTGGTGAGCACGGCGCATGTGCGCGAGGCGGTGCGCACGCCGCTCACCGTCGTCCTGGACGCCATAGGGCGCGTGCTGCGGGACTGCCCGCCGGACCTGGTCGCGGACCTGGGGACGCGCGGCGTGATGCTGGCCGGCGGCAGTGCGCTGATGCCGGGGCTCGACACGATGATCGAGGACGCGACGGGGATGACCGTGCACATCGCGGCCAACCCGGACCACTGCTCGGTGCTGGGGCTGGGGGCGATGATGGAGGGAAGGGTCAAGCCGATGGCGCTGGATCCGCTGACGGCGGGGTGAAGGGCGGCGGTCCGCACACGGATTGACGGATACCGGGGGCGTCACGGGGGGTGCGGGCCGATGCGGAGGTGCCGGCGTCGTCCCGGGGGGAACTTCTGCGCCTTCCGGTCAGTTCTGCCTGTGCTACCCCCGTTTTCACAAGGAGAGACACGCACATGGCGCTCTGGGACCGGCTCAAGGAATCGGCCACGACGATGCAGGGCCAGCTGGTCGCGAAGAAGAACGACCTCAAGAGCGGTGCGTTCCGCGACGCGAGCATGGCGATGTGCGCGCTGGTGGCGGCGGCCGACGGATCGGTGGACGCCTCGGAGCGGCAGCGCGTCGCCTCGCTGATCGCCACCAACGAGGTGCTGCAGAACTTCCCGGCGGACGACCTGCACGCGAAGTTCACGGACTACTGCCAGAAGCTGGCCGCCGACTTCGACTTCGGCAAGGTGAGCCTCCTCCAGACCATCGGCAAGGTCCAGAAGAAGCCCACCGAGGCGCGTGCCGTCATCCAGATCGGCATCGTCATCGGCGGCGCGGACGGCGACTTCGACAAGGAGGAGCAGGCCGTCGTGCGCGAGGCGTGCTTCGCCCTGGGCATCGCGCCCTCCGAGTTCGACCTGTAAGCAGGCCGTCGGCGCAGCGAGGAGCGCGGGTCACCGAGAGGGAAGGTGACCCGCGCTCCCGCGTCCGCTCAGGCCGGCAGTGTCACGGAAGAGTTCCGGTCGGCGGACGTCCCGCGGGTGCGGTGGCCGTTGCCGGCGACCGCACCCGACCAGGTGCCCAGGGCGATCTCGGCGGTGATGCCCGGCCCGAAGCCGGCGATCACACCGCGCGCCGCGTGCTCGGCGCCACCGTCCTGGAACAGCCGCTCCAGCGCGTCGAAGACGACCGCGCTGGCGATGTTCCCCCGCTCGACCAGCGTCTGCCGGCTGTAGCGGAACATCGACTGCTCCAGCCGCAGGTACTTGCCGAGGTCGTCGAGGATGCGGGGGCCTCCCGCGTGCACGATGTAGAAGTCCAGATCGGAGACGTCCCACTCGTACGGCTCGGCCATCTCCCGCATCGCCGGGGCCAGCATCGCCATGGTGCCCGGCACGCGTTTGTCCAGGATGAAGTGGAACCCGGTGTCCTTCACCCCGTAGGAGATCCACTCCTCGGTGTCCGGCACCAGGTGCGAGCCGTTGCGTTCGAGCTTCACTCCCGTACCGCCGTCACCGCGGACCACGGCGCAGGCGATGGCGTCGCCGAACAGGCCGTTGGAGAGCAGGTTGCCGACCCCCAGGTCGGTGGGCTGGTAGAGCAGGGAGCAGAACTCACACGCCACGATGAGCACATTGGCCCCGGGGTAGGCGCTGCAGAAGTCATGGGCGCGGTTGACCGCAGCCCCGCCCGCCGCGCATCCCAGCTGAGCGATGGGCAGTTGGCGGGTCTCGCTCCGGAAACCCATGGTGTTGATGAGCCACGCGGTCATCGAGGGCATCATGAAGCCCGTACAGGACACGTACACGATCATGTCGATGTCCCGGACGGTCAGTTCCGCGTGCTCCAGCGCCCGGTTCACCACGTCGGGCACCCGTGCCTTGGCCTCCGCCTCGTAAAGGTTGTTCCGGGCGGTGAAGCCCGGATGCTTGAGGGTGGCCTCGATCGGCTGCACCAGGTGCCGGGTCTGGACCCCGGTGTTGCCGATGAGCCGCAGTGCCAGCTCCAGTTGCGGATGGTCCGCGTGCAGGGTGCGCGCCAGTTCCAGGGTCTCTTCCCTGGTGATGACGTGCTCGGGGACGGCGATGGCCGGTCTGCACAGAGTCGCCATGGTCGGCCTCCTCACCAGGCGACCGGCAGGGTGAGCGGATAACGCCAGATCGACACGGTGTTCCACTGCACCTCCTCCGCCGGTACGGCCAAGCGCAGTTCGGGGAAACGGTTGATGAGCGTGCCGATGGCGATCTGGAGCTCCATCCGGGCCAGGTGGGCTCCGAGGCAGTGGTGGGAGCCGTGGCCGAAGGTCATGTGCGGTACCGGGTCCTCCCGGTCGAAGTCGAGCTCGTCCGCGCGCTCGTAGACCGATCCGTCGCGGTTGGCGCACAGGTACGAGACGTGGACGACGTCCCCGGCCGGGATCGTCACGCCGTCGAACGTGACGTCCTCCAGCGCCACCCGCGGGATGCCGACGCCCTGGCGGAACGGGATGTACCGCAACAGCTCCTCCAGGGCCCGTGGCATGATCTCGGGCCGCTCCCGGAGCTGCGCGAGGTGCTTCGGGTGGGTCAGGAGGGTGTAGATGATGTTGCAGATCTCGTAGGTGCTGGTGTCGTGCCCGGTGACCAGCAGGAGCATGCCCATGACGGCGAGCTCCTTCTCGTCCAGCATCTCCTCGCCGACCCGTGCCGTGGCCAGGGAGCTCAGCAGGTCGCTGCCGGGGTTGCGGCGGCGCTCGGCCGTCAGGCCGGCGAAGTACCGGCGGAGGCCGGCCTTGGCCTCGGCCGCCGCCTCCTTGTCCGCGGGCTTCATGGACATCATGGCCATGGCCCAGGCGCGCAGCTGCGGACGGTCCTCCATGGGGACGGCCAGCAGCTCGCAGATGGTCATCAGCGGCAGCTTCCCCGCCAGATGGTGGGCCACGTCGGCGGGCGAGCCCTCGTCCTCCATGGCGTCCAGCAGCTTGTCGACGAGCTGCTGCGTCTTCGGCCGCAGCTCCTCCACCTGCTTGTTGCTGAACCCGGTGGTCACCAGGCGGCGCAGCCTGCTCAGCGCCGGCGGGTCCATCAGGTTGATCGCCTCCGACTGGGCGATCGGCGCCGGTGTGATGCGCGGAAAGTCCTTCCCGATCAGCGCGGCCCGGCTGAAGCGTCGGTCCTGGGTGACCGTGCGAACGTCCTCGTACCGCGTCACCAGCCAGCACTCGCCCTCGCCGTACGGCATGCGGACCTTGGCGACCGGGGCCTCGGTCCGCATCCGCTCCATGAACGGGTCCGGTTCCAGCGCTTCATCGTGACGGAAGGGACACGTCCGTTCGGATTCCTCAGTGGTCATGCGAAGCACTCCCCATACCCAAGGGCACGGCCTTGGTGGCGCGCCGATATCTACAGACCGATTCCGCAGGGGCAAGCACGCCACACCTGTACCCGGATGATTCACTCGATTTGTGGACTTACCCGTGTAAATGAAACAGGTCTTTGTCGAACACACCAGACCTGTTCACCCGAGTGAGTGACCCTTGTCGAAGCGTCCCGGGGGTGAGTCGGGGCGTGCCCGGATCAGGATTCGATCCCTCGCACGCGTTCGTGCGTGTGCCGCTCGATGTCCTTGACGGCGATGTCGAGGAGTTGGTCCGCCAGGACGTGCAGGGCCCGGGAGGCGGCGAGCTCGTCGCCGATGTCGGGCACGTTCTCGTCCGCGGGATGGCAGCGGGCCGTGCCCTCGCCGACCATCGGGCCCGGGGGCTTGCCGGAGAGGCGGGCCTCGGCGGTGACGACGTGGTCGTGCTCGCTGATGCTGATGCTCACGGTCCAGGACTTGGTGCCACTCATGCGCCGGCCTTTCTGCCGCCTGCTCCTGTGTGCCCTCCCCGGCCCTCCCCTGTCCCCTCCTGCCCCTCTGTCCATCCCTGCCCGCCCCGAGTCGCCAGGCTGGCACGGCACCGCGGCCCCCGCATGCCGGGATGCGCGCACCGCGGCCTGCCATGGCCCGGGCGAACGACGGCCTGCCGGCAGGTGACCGGTGGCGCGCCGACGCGGTGACATCACGGACGCCGTTCATCCGCTCGGCGCGATGCGGGAACGGCGTCCGTGTTCGGTGGAGAAAATCCGTGTTCGGTGGAGAAAGCGGTTCGAGGAAGTGCGGCGCCGGTTCGCGGCGCCGGCGCTCTCAGACCCCGAGTCCCTGAACCGGCTTGTGGGTGTGGCGCTCGATGTCCGTGGCCGCCGTGTTCAGCAACTGGTGGGACAGCGACGACATAGCGCGGGCCACGGCGAGCTCGTCACCGATCTCCGGCACGTTCTCGTCGGCGGGATTGCAGCGGGCCACTCCCTCGCCGACCATCGTCCCGGCGGCGGCCCCGCTCAGCCGCGCTTCCGCGTTCACCGTCTCGGCGTTCTCCTTGATGCTGATCTGTACGTTCCAACTCTTCATGCCGGTCATGGGAGCACCCTCTTCCAGCCACTCAGCATGAACACACTCCGGACACACCCCCGATCACCATCGTCACACCGCGCCCCACCGGCCGCACGCGGGCACCCGGCCGCGGAGGCGGGCTCGCCCGGCGTAGCGGCCCCGGGCGGACACGAGACGGCCCGCGGTCGGGTCCGGACGCGTCCGCCGCCGCGACGCCGCCCCGCACGGCCACCAGGGCGCCGGCGGGAGCGCTCACCACACTCAGGTGGCCGCGACGCGGGCCGGGCCCGGGGTTCGGGCTCGGCGCCGGACCCGGCCTCCGCTGCGCGCCGGGAACGGAGATCAAGGCCATGGCCGTCCTCCTCATCGGTCGATTACGGTACGTGAACCTCTAGTGACCAACCTTCCCCTCGCACACGTCTTCCCCTCATGCCCGAGGGGTTGTGCGGAGGTGCGCCACGAGCGCGCCATGGGCACCCCAAGGCGTACCGGCGACCTCAAGCCCCAACGGCGCTCCGGGCGGCGCCCCGCCCCGCGACCGTCACCGGCACCGGAGGCGGCGCGTTCTACGCCGTGAGGTGGTGGGCCAGGGCGGCGTGCGGGTCCGCGGCGGCGCCCGTCCCGGCGCAGGGTGTGGTGTGGTCGATGTGCACGGTCGCGGCGACCAGCCGGGGCACGGCGTGCAGCAGCGCGTGCTCGGCCGCGACCGCGCGCTCGTGGGCCCGCACCACGCTCAGCTCGGCGTCCACGACGATGTCCACCTCGGCGCGCAGGGCGTGCCCGACCCACCGCATGCGGACCTGCCCGACCTCGCGCACCCCCTCCACCGCCCGGAGGGCGCGCGTCGCGCCGTCCACCAGCTCCGGATCGACGGAGTCCATCAGCCGCCGGAACACCTCGCGGGCCGCGTCCCGCAGCACGAGGAGGATCGCGACGGTGATCAGCAGCCCGACCGCCGGGTCCGCCGCGGGCCACCCGAGGGCGGTGCCGGCGGCGCCGAGCAGGACGGCCAGGGAGGTGAAGCCGTCGGTCCGGGCGTGCAACCCGTCGGCGACCAGGGCCGCCGAACCGATTCTCCGCCCGGTGCGGACGCGGTACCGGGCCACGCCTTCGTTGCCAGCGCACCCCACCAGGGCCGCGGCCGCCACGGCCCACGGGTGGTCGAGGGGCCGGGGGCTCAGCAGCCGGTCGACCGCCTCGTAGGCGGCGAGCGCCGACGACGCGGCGACGGTGAGGACGATCGCGACGCCCGCCAGGTCCTCGGCGCGGCCGTAGCCATAGGTGTAGCGCCGGTTCGCCGCACGCCGCCCGAGCAGGAAGGCGGTCCCCAGCGGGACGGCGGTCAGCGCGTCGGCCCCGTTGTGGACCGCGTCGCCGAACAGCGCCACGGAACCGGACGCCGCCGCGACCGCCCCCTGAACCACCGCCGTCGCGCCCAGGACCGCGAGCGACCACCACAGCGTGCGCATCCCCTCGCGGGACGCCTCCATCGCCCGGTCGACCTTGTCCGCGGCGTCGTGGTGGTGGTCGTGGTGGTGGGGGGCGAGGAGATGGGCGGCCCGGTGCCGTGTCCGCCGGATGCGGTCGGCGAGGGCGAGTCGACCACGGCCGTGCGGTGGGCGGTCATGGGACGGATGGTCGTGGTGCGGGTGGTCGTGGGACGGATGGCCGTGGGGCGGATGGCCACGGCCGTGCGCGCGGGCGTGAGAGCGTGCCATGGGGCCCACCATGGCACGCGGATTCGATCGCGGCCACCATGGTCGTACCACCGCTGACCAGGTGCGAATCCCTTGCAGCTACGAGTTGTTGGTGTCAGGGAGCGGACGGGGGCGGCCCGCTGCGGGAGGCGGCGCGCGCCGGGCCCGGTGCGGTACCGGAGTGCGGGGCGAGCGGGTTGGGGACGGGGAGGTAGCGGGGGTCGGTGCCGTCCGCACCGATCCACCGGGAGAGCAGGTTGGCCTTGCCGGGGAGGGTGGGCGAGGCGAGCAGCGCGCCGAGCTCGGGGAGGGCGGGAAGGCCCGGCAGCGTGCCGCAGCGCTCGAACTCGTCCCGGGCCACGGCCCACAACTCCGCACCACACCACGGAAATCGGTGCGTCAGCGCGCCCGCGACATCGCTGAGGTTGTTGACGACCAGGCAGTAGGCGAGCCGCCGCCACGCCGGAGCCCGCGGCATCTCGGCGAGCACCTTGGCCCCTTCCGCGTCCCGGAAGACGGACTGCACGGGCGTGCCCTGCGCGTCCACGGCGATCAGGGTGTTCTGCAGGTGGCACTCCACCACCACGCCGTACCGTGCGAACGCCTCCAGCACGGGCGGCACGACGCACCGCACATACGCCGCCCACCAGGCCAGCGGTTCCGTGACGCGGTCGAGGGGGTTGCCGTCGAAGCCCTCGGCGAGCGCCGCGGCCAGGACGGCGGTCGTCCCGGGGAGCAGGTGCCGGGAGAGCCCGTCCCGGACGAGGACGGCGCAGGTCTCGAACAGGCCGTCCACAGTGCGGTAGCAGCGTTCACTGAGCCAGGCCGCAGGGCCGCCCATCGCCGCGAAGGCGGCGGTGACCAGGGGGTCGGTGCGGCGGACGTGGCGCAGCTCGTGGCGGCGCATGCGGCGGACGTCGTTGGTGATCTGGACGTCCAGGCTGAACTTCAGGAACAGGTCACCGGCGGTCGCCGGGGAGCGGTGCCCTTCCGGCCGGCGCCGCGGCCCGGTCTCGCGCGGGCTCTCCCCCGGTACGAACACCGTGCGCACCGAGGCCGTGGGCCGGGCCTGCCGGGCCGTGTGACCGAGGCGGACCAGCCGCCCGTCGGCGAACGCCGCCCGCATCTCGGGGCGGTCGCCGACGAGTTCGAGCTGCCAGGGGTGGGCGGGGAGCAGACGGTAACCGGGCGGCGCCTCGCCCAGGGCGTCCAGCGCACGGGTGTCGCCGTCCTCCACGACCGCGTCCTCCCGGACGCCGAGCAGGACGAGCGGGAACCGGGCGTACGCCTCCGGCGCGTACCGCAGCCAGGCGGCGGGCGGCCCCCCACCGCTGCGCGCCTTCGGCGCCGGGTGGAAGGGGTGCCCCATGACGAGCGCCTGCTCGGACCGCAGCCACGGGTCCTCGGGCGGTGCCGTGTGCACCCGGGTGGCGAGGACCGCCTCCACCGCGGCCCGGCTGGCGGCCATTTCGGCGGGCAGTGAGCAGTTCGGCGTACCGGTGGCGGCCCGCATCTCCTGGGCCGCGAGGGACACGAGACCCGCGTGGGGCAGGGGCCGCCAGCTGCGCCCGGTCCACAGCTCGGGCGCGGACGGGCGGTGCCCGGCGCGGACGCGCAACAGGCGGCCGGAGGCGCGGAGTCGGTACACCGCGGGAGGAGCGGACGGGAAGGGGGGATCAGCGGGACGGGGACGGTCCTCGGGTACGGGTATCAAGGGCGGCGGCACCGTGAGCGCCGCTCCGGGGAGGGCGGGGTCCGCCGAAGCCGTGGAAGCCGCGTGAGCAGCGGGAGTCGTGTGAGCCGCAGGCGTCGGGGCCACCGGCACCAGGCCCCGCACCGCCGCGACCCTCGGCGCGCCGTTCACCGCGCCCGCGCCCGGGCCCGGGCCCGGCGCCTCGCCCGGCAGCACGGCCGGCGCCGCGGCGGCCCCGGCCGGCTCGGGGACGTCGGCCGGTTCGGCGGCTTCTCTGAGCAGACAGTTGAGCAGTGGCGTCACGGCCAGCGCGTCAGCGGCCCGGGTGAATGCACTCATCGGCCATCAGTATGTGTGGAGGGTGTTCTCCCGCGGTAGGACATGCGCGTGTGCCGGACCTCCGCCGAGCGGATCCTCGCCAGCGAACTCACCGTCGCCGCACCGGACGTGGCGGCCGTGTACAGCGCGTTCCTGCCCGGCGCCAGGGCGTCCGTACTGACCCGCCTGTGGCGCGGCCTCGTCCACGAACCCCTGCCCTGGGTCACCGCCCGCGCGGACGGCCACGACGGCGTCACCTTGTGCCTGTCCGACGGCCGACGGCTGCACGGCCCGCCGTCCGACCCCTGGTCGACGGCCGCCACCGTCACCGCGCTGGACCTCGGCGGAGCCCGCCACGACCACCCGGCGGAGCTCATGGCCGAGGTGTCGGCACGGCTCGGCCTGACGAACGGGCCGCGCTTCGCCGCGGAACTCGACCACAGCGTCGCCTCCTTGGCCCTCTCCCGCGCCGCCCGCCACGAGCGCGGCACGCCGTTCGCCGTCCGGTCCCCCTGGGAGTGGGAGCAATGGCCGACGGACGGCCACCCCTACCACCCCGCCTGCCGTGCGCGGCCGGGCTTCTCCGCCGCCGAGCAACTGGCGTACGCGCCGGAGCACGGCCCGGTGGTGGAGCTGCGCCTGGCGGCCGTGACGGACGCGGCGGTGACCGGCGCGTGGCCGGACGAACTGCGCGACGGCCGTGACGTGTTGATACCGGTCCATCCCTGGCAGGCCGCGCACGTCCTCGACGGCCGCCCGCTGCGCCCGGGCCCTCCGGCGCACCCCCTGCTGTCCCTGCGCACGCTCGACATGGGCGGGAACGTGCACGTCAAGACGGCGGTCACCACCCAACTGACGTCGGCGGTACGGGACATCTCGCCGTACTCCGTCACCCACGCCCTCGCCACCTCCGACTTCACCGAACGCGTCGCCCGCCGGCTGGACGGCCGGCTGCACATCGCCCGCACGCTCGCGGCGGCGGGGGCGGGCACGGCCGACCTGGCGGCGGTGCTGCGCGAGTCGCCGTACGGGTACGGGGACACGGCGGCCGGGGAACGCGTCGTCCCGGTTGCCGTCCTGCCGGCGCTGCTGGGCTCCCGGCCGCCCGGCGAACGCCCGGCGCGGGCCGCCGCCTTCGCCCGCCTGGCGCTCGGCGTCTGCCTGGACCTGCTCGACGTCGGGGTGGCCCTGGAGGCGCACGGCCAGAACCTCCTCGTCGTCGTCGACCGGGACGACCGCCCCCTGCGCCTCGTCTACCGCGACCTCGCCGACATCCGCATCAGCCCCGCACGGCTCGCCCGGCACGGCATCCCGGCGCCGCCGCTGACCGGCCGCCTGCTGACCGACGATCCGGCCGTCCTCCGCCGCAAGGTCGTCGGCTGCCTCGTCACCGGCGCCCTGGCCCCCCTGGCCGGTGACGCCGCCACCCTCGCGACCCTCCTGGACACCGCGACCCGGGACCTCCCCCCGACCCGGGAGGTCCGCGCGCTCCGGACGGCTCCCCTCCCGGCGAAGGCCCTGACGGCCATGCGGCTGTCCACAGGCGTGGGGGGCGACCTGTGGACGGGCCTGCCGAATCCGGCGGATGCGGGCTAGCCGGTCAGGCGCCCCTTCCGTCTCACTCCGCCACGTCCGGCACCTCGACCCCGGCCAGCCGCTCGGGATCCATCAGCACGTCCACGGCCGCGATCCGGCCGTCGACCACCGTGAACGCCATGACCGTCAGCAACCGCCCCTTCATGACGACCACGACACCGGCGGTGCCGTTGACCAGCACCGGGCGGACGAACGGGGAGAGCTTCGAGAAGGTGACCGCCTGCGAGGCGACCGTGCGGGCGCCGTGCAGGACGGTCGTCCGGCGGGCCCGGGCGGCGCCGCCGTCGGAGCGCAGGACGACGTCGGGGTGGAGGACGGCGACGAGGGCGTCGAAGTCGCCGTCGCGTGCCGCGGCGAAGAACGCGTCGACCGCCTTGCGCTGGTGCGCGAGGTCGCGGTCGGGAGCCGGCGCCTGGCCCCGGACGCGCCGGCGGGCCCGGCTGGCGAGCTGGCGCGTCGCCGCGGTGGAACGTTCCAGCAACGGCGCGATCTCGTCGAAGGGCACGGCGAACATGTCGTGCAGGACGAACGCCAGCCGTTCCGCCGGCGCCAGCGACTCCAGCACCACCATCATCGCCAGCCCCACCGAGTCGGCCAGCAGCGCCTCCTGCTCGGGGTCCGGTGCGTCCTCCCGGCCGATGAGCGGATCGGGCTGGCGCGGAACGGCGTCGAGCGGGTCCTCACGACGGTGTTCGCGGGTGCGCAGGACGTTCAGACAGACGCGAGCGACGACGGTCGTCAGCCATCCGCCGAGGTTCTCCACCTCGCTCACGTCCGTCCGGTCGAAGCGCAGCCACGCCTCCTGGACGGCGTCGTCGGCCTCGCTCACCGAGCCCAGCATGCGGTACGCCACCGCGCGCAGCCGGCTGCGGTGCTCCTCGAACCGGACGGCCGGGAAATCGCTCTCGTTCACCTGTCACATTCCCTTCCCCCTGCGGGTCAGAGAAGTAGATCACCGAAATCGGCGGACGCGCCCGGAGGTTCCGCTTCCGGGTCCGAGCACAGTGGAGCAGTCATGACGTCACCCATCCTCGTCACCGGCGGCACGGGCACGCTGGGCGGCCACGTCCTCCCCCTCCTGCGGCAGGCCGGCCGTGACGTGCGCGTCCTGAGCAGGCACGCCCGCGAGGCGGCGGACGGCGTCGAGTACGTCGCCTGCGACCTGCTCGCGCCGGACGGCGGCCTGGCCCTCGCCGCGGCGCTGGAGGACGTCGAGATCGTCCTCCATCTCGCGGGCGGCCCGAAGGGGGACGACGTCGCGACCCGCAACCTCGTCCGGGCCGCCGCGGAGGCCGGGGTGCGGCACTTCGTGTACATCTCGGTGATCGGCGCGGACCGGGTCCCGCTGGGCTACTTCCGGTCGAAGCTGGGCGCAGAGCGGGCCGTGGCGGAGTCGGGCCTGCCCTGGACGACGCTGCGGGCGGCGCAGTTCCACGATCTGGTCCTGAAGGCGGTGCGCACGATGGCGAAGATGCCGGTGGTGCCCGTACCCGGCGGGATCCGCATGCAGCCCGTCGACGCCCGCGAGGTGGCCGAACGCCTCGTGGAACTGGCCCTCGGCGAGCCCGCCGGCCTCGTCCCCGACCTGGCCGGCCCGACCGTCTACGGCATGGGCGAACTCGCCCGCGGCTACCTCCGGGCGCACGGCAAGCGGCGGCCGATGCTGCCGGTGCGCCTGCCGGGAAAGGTGGGGCGCGCCTATCGCGCCGCCGAGAACCTGTCCCTGGAGGACGTCTCGTTCGGCACCCGCACCTGGGAGGAGTTTCTGGACGCGCACACCGCGAACGCTCACGCGGGGAAGTAGGGCGAGGCCTTGGCGCCCCGGAAGCACCAGCCGCCACCCGGCGAAATCGGGAGGTGAAGGACGGGCGGGGCCAGGTAGCGTCGGCCGCATGACGGACATATGGGCGGGCGTGCGGGAGAGGGTGCTGGCCCTCCGGTCGACGCCGGAGGTGATGGACCAGGTCTTCGGGGCCGTCTGGCTCGACGGCGGGCACCGCTTCGAGCTGGCACCGCCCCTCACCGAGGCCGAACTGGCCCGCGCCGAGGAGCGCCTGGACGTCACCTTCCCCGCGGACTACCGCTCGTTCCTCCTGGAGGTGGCGGCGAGCGGCGCGGGGCCCGAGTACGGCGTGTTCCCCCTGGGCCTGCAACTGACCGGCGAGCAGGGGGCGGCGCCGGACGCCGAGCCCCGGCTCTCCCGGCCCTTCCGGCCCGGTCCGGTCCAGGAACTGCTCGACGAGCACGAGGAGAACGAGCCGCGCCGGGCGGCGTACGCCGACGACGAGACGTACGCGCGGGCCTGGAACGCCTGGGACGCGCGGTGGGACGAGCTCGACGCCGAGCTGACCGAGGGCACCCTGTGCGTGAGCCACCAGGGCTGCGGCTACTACTCGTTGCTCGTCGTGACCGGCGAGGAGCGCGGCCTGATGTGGGAGGACGTGCGCGCGGTCGGGGAGGGCCTGGAGCCCCTGCGGCGACGCGGGGCCGAGCGCCTGACCTTCGCCGGCTGGTACCTCGGCTGGCTGGACTGGGCCGAGCCGAGGATCAAGGCCGCACAGCGCGCGGAGGCCGCGCGGACGGGCGATGTCAGCGGGGCCGCTTAGGGTGGGGGTGTCCCGGTTTCCGCGGCCGGAGGGCGGACGGACGTGCGGGCCGGCCGCCGGGGCCCAGGACGGACGCCAACGGCCCCGCGCCGAGGCCGGAACGAGCACCCCGCGCAGCGATGCCCCGTGAGGAGAACGAAGTGACCGACTGGATCACCACCCCGATCGACACCCGCATTCTGCGCGGCGCCCTGGAGCTGGAACGCACCGAACGCGGGCTGCTGCCGCACCGGTTGCCGGCCGGGGTCCGGCAGCGGTTCCCGGACGAGCGCCTGTTGACGATGGAGTCCCAGCCCTCCGGCGTCCGGCTGGCCTTCCGGACCGGCGCCACCGCCGTCGAGCTGGACGTGCTGCCCACGAAAACCGTGTACCCGGGCCTGCCGCCGCGCCCCTCGGGGACGTACGACCTGCTCGTCGACGGCCGTCCGGCCGGGCGGGCGAGCGCGGAGGGCGGCAATGTGCGGACGGTCGACATGACCTCCGGCTCCTTCACCGTCACCCCCGGCCCGTCCGGCACCCTCCGGTTCGACGGGCTGCCGGGCGAGCCGAAGGACGTCGAGATCTGGCTGCCGCACGACGAGACGACGGAACTGGTCGCCCTCCGTACGGACGCGCCCGTGGAGCCCGTGCCCGACCGGGGCCGCAGGGTGTGGCTGCACCACGGCAGTTCCATCAGCCATGGTTCCGCCGCCACGCGCCCGACCTCGACCTGGCCGGCGCTGGCCGCCGCCAAGGGCGGCGTGGAGCTGGTCAACCTCGGGCTGGGCGGCAACGCCCTGCTCGACCCGTTCATGGCGCGCACGATGCGGGACGTCCCCGCGGACCTGATCAGCGTCAAGATCGGGATCAATGTGGTCAACACCGATCTGATGCGGCTGCGCGCCTTCGCCCCGGCCGTCCACGGCTTCCTCGACACCATCCGCGACGGGCACCCCGACGTGCCGCTGCTGGTGGTCTCCCCGGTCTTCTGCCCGGTTCAGGAGACCACCCCGGGGCCGCTCATGCCCGAGTTCGAGGGGAACCGGATGATCTTCCGGGCCCTCGGCGACCCGTCCGACCCCACCCGGCTGACGCTGACCGTCATCCGGGACGAGCTCGCCCGGATCGCCGCACAGCGGGCGGCCGAGGACCCGAACCTGCACTACCTGGACGGCCTCGCGCTCTACAGCGAGCCCGACTTCGCCGAAGTGCCGCTCCCGGACGGCCTCCACCCGGACGACGCCGGGCACCGCCGCATCGGCGAACGCTTCGCCGAGCGGGTCTTCGGCGCCGGCGGCCCGTTCGCCGCCCGGGAGAAGTGAGGGCGGGTCACTGACGGGCGCTCACCCGGCGCCGCGGGGCCGCGTCACATCCACGTCGTGGCCGTGGCGACGACGTGCGCCTCGCGGGGCCGGTCCGGGTTGCCGTAGCGGACCTCGACGCGGGGGTTCCGGCGGGTGAAGTCGCTGTCGACCAGCCGGACCCGCCGCGGGTCCTTGACCGTGCGGTAGGCGATGTCGGTGTCGAGGAAGAAGCCGAACTCGCCCTTCGCGGGCGCGTACGCGAAGAACTCCCCGCCCTGGTAGTGCCGCTTGAGGCGGTCCTCGGTGAGGGCGAGCGACCAGTAGCCCACACAGCGCCCGGCCGGGCACATGAAGCGGAACTCCGCCTTGAGGCCGTCCAGCTCCATGGCGCGGAAGGGATTGTCGTCGGCCGGAGCGGTCTGCTTCGCCGACGGAGCCGCGGCGGAACCGGCAGGCGCGGTGGGCACGGTGAGTGCGTTCGGTGTCGTGCGCGCCGGTATGCTCCCGTGCTCCGCCGCGGACGCCGGGGCGCCCTGGGCGACGGCGAGGCTCAGAGCGGCGGCCGCCAGGGCGGGGGCGACGGCGCGGAGCGCGATGCGGAATGCCATGTCCGATCTCCAGTCCTCTGCGTGATCGAATCGCTGCGATACGTGATCATCGCGAAGGGAGGAGCCCCCGGCAACGGGCGGGAGAGGAATCCGGCCAGCCCGGTGGACCGGCGGGCCGGTGGCCCGGCGGACTGGCGGACTGGCGGCCTGACTGGATCAGACGATGCCCTGCAACGGGTTGGGCAGACGCACGAGGTCGGTGCGGAGAACCTGCGCGGCGATGCCTCCGTTCATGACGGCATCGGCCACACCGCCCAGGAGGTGCGCGTCGACCTCGGCCTGGGCCGGAGCCGCGAGGGCGACGCCGCTCAGGCCGAGCAGCGCGGTGGCGGCGGCCGTCGTCAGCATACGGCGGACGCGGACGCCGTGCGGGCTGCCGAGGGCACGGAGGACGTGGGGGACGCGCTGCATGGTGAGCTCCTCTCGCGGCGCTGCCGGATCTTTCGGATGCCGCCCCGCCGGTCTGCCCCGGGCCGGTGGCCGGCATTCCGGCCGCGCGCCGGTGCGCCGGTCCCCGCGCCTCCACCCGCCGCACGCGCCCCCACGCCCCTATGGCCCATGGCCCCGGGCGCCGGCTGCCGCCCGCCGTCATCCCGGAGGCGTCACCCCCGCCCGCCGGCCGCGTCCAGCGCCCGCCCGCGCAGGGCGAGCCGCGCCGGGACGAGCGAGGCCAGCAGGGCGAGGACGAGGCACGTACCGGCCGCCACGCAGGTCACCGCCCAGGGGAGGCGGAAGGCGGGGACGGCCGCGCCGTCGATCCACCGGTTGTAGAGCCAGGCCGTCGTCGCCTGCGTGGCCAGCGTGACCAGCAGCCCGAGGACCGCCGCCGTCGCCGTCGTCAGGACCGCCTCCCCGGCCACCATCCCGAGGACCTGGCGGTCGCTGCCGCCGGTGAGCCGCAGGGTCGCGAAGTCGCGGAGGCGGTCGCCGGTGGACATGACCATCGTGTTGACGACGGCGATGAGGGCGTAGAGCACGGCCGGCCCGAGGGTGGCGGCCAGGGCGATCCACAAGTAGCGGTTCTGCGGACTGTCGTTGCCGCCCGTCCACTCCTCGGCGGGCGTCACCCGCACCCCACCGGCGCCTTTCTCACCAGGATCCACTCCGAACAGGAAGGAGACGGACGCCCGGGTATCGGTGGACACATAGGCCGTGCCGGCCCGCAGGGACCGGTCGTGGCCCGCCACCGCCGCGTACGGGACGAGGACTTCGGACAGGCTCAGCGGCGTACGGACGACCGCGACCACCCGCAGGGTGGCCTTCGTGCCGTCGGCGAGACCGGTGGTCAGGCGGTCGCCGAGCCGCCAGTGCCGGCTCTTCGCGAGCCCGGCGGAGACCGCGACCGTCCCCGGCCCCTTGAGGTCGGCGAGGGAACCGGCCTCGGCAGGCAGCTCCCAGGCCCGGGTGATGTCGCCGTCGACCACCGTGGCGGTGGTGACCGCCGCGCCCGCCGCCGCGTCCCCGGATCCCCCGTCGAGCCCGGTCAGCGGGGTGTCGGCCACGGCGGTGACGTACAGGCCCATCCGGTCGCCGCCGCCCATCCGGCCGAACGCGCCCAGCCGGCCGCCCGTGCCCTTGCCGGCGCCCCCGCCGGTCGCGTCCTCGTCCCGGTCCCCGGGCGCCCCCAGGGGGAACTCGGGCGGGATGCCCTTCGGACCGTCCGCCTCCATGACGTACTCGGCCCGCAGCGCCGCCCGCGTCTGCTCGTCGCGCGCCTCGGCGAACGCGGCGGTGGAGCCGACGACGCTGCCGGCGAGGGCGACGACGAGGAAGACGGGCGTGGCCGTGGAGACCGTCCGGCGGACGGCCGTGAGCGCGTTCTGCCGCGCGAGGAGCCCGACCGCGCCGGCGGACAGCCGCACCGGCAGGGTGAGGAGCCGCACGAGCGGCGGGACCAGCAGCGGGGCCAGCAGCGCCACCGTGGTGATGGCCAGCAGGTCGCAGACCAGGGCCCAGTCGGGGAGGTTGCGGGGGTCGCGCAGCTGGGGGTCGCGGCGCAGCGGTTCGGGCATCGCGGCCAGCAGCAGCGGGACGGTGACCGCGACCGCGAGGGCGAGAACGGCCCACAGCAGGCGGCCGGCGGTCGTGCGCCCCCGGTCCACGGCCGCCTGGCCGAGCGCCTCGGTGGGGCGCACGCGCCCCGCGCGCCGGGCCGCCGCCCATGCGCCCAGCAGGGCGACGGCGGCCTCGACGGCGACCGCGGTCAGCAGGGGCCCGGGCGTCGTGGGGGCGGAGAAGCCGTCGGGGGCGACGGCGCGCCGGACGAGCCAGTCGGCGAGGAGCGGCGCGAGGACCGGCGCCAGCAGGGCGCCGCAGCCGGACGCCACCAGCGCGACCAGCAGCGCCTCGCCCAGCACCAGCCCTCCGACCTGCCGGGGCGTGGCCCCGACGGCCCGCAGCAGCGCGGTCTCGCGGCGGCGGGCGGCCACCGCGAACGCGAAGGTGGAGGCGACGACGAAGACCGAGACGAAGCCGGAGACGCCCGCCGTGAAGGTGAGCAGTTTCTTCAGCGAGGGGGCGGCCGGGTCGGGGCTCTCGATGTCCGCGGCGGCCTCGGTGAGCAGGCCGGTGGCGCCGATCAGGGCGACGCCGAGGGTGAGGGCGACGAACGAGCCGGCGAAGGCGGTCCACCGTTTGCGCAGCGAGGCGGCGGCGACGGGGAGCAGGAGGGCGAGGGGCAGCCCGCGGGGCGCGTCCGTACGGCGGGAGCCGCTGCCGCCGCTCAACGGAGGCTCGCGGAGCCGTGGTTCAGCGAGGACTGCCGCGGCCCACCGTGGGCGCGCGCCGGTTCGAGGCCGGCCATGCGTTCCGCGATCCGCTGCGCGCCGGCGCCGTGGAGCTCGTCGCGGATGCGCCCGTCGGCGAGGAAGAGGACCCGGTCGGCCCAGGAGGCGGCCCCCGGGTCGTGGGTCACCATGACGACGGTACGGCCCCGGACGTCGACGAGGGTGCGGAGCTGTTCGAGGACGGTCCGGCCGCTGCCGCTGTCGAGGGCGCCCGTGGGCTCGTCCGCGAACACCACCTGCGGCTCGGCGATCAGTGCGCGGGCGATGGCGACGCGCTGCTGCTGTCCGCCCGACATCCGGGACGGCAGGTGCCCCTCCCGTCCCGCCAGTCCGACCTGCTCCAGAGCCTCGCGCACGGCCCGCCGGTCGGGGCGGCGCCCGGCGAGCCGGAGCGGGAGGCCGACGTTCTGGGCGGCGGTGAGGGAGCCGAGGAGGTTGAACGCCTGGAAGACGAAACCGATCCGTTCGCGCCGGAACTCGGTCAGCTGCTTTTCGGAGAGCGGCCCCAGATCGGTACCGTCCACGAGGACGCGGCCCGTGTCCGGCCGGTCCAGCCCGGCGGCGCACTGGAGCAGCGTGCTCTTGCCGGAGCCGGACGGGCCCATCACGGCGGTGAACGTGGCCCGCCCGAACGTCACGGAGACGTCGTCGAGCGCGCGGACGGCGGGCGAGGCACCCGCGGTGTCGTAGGTCTTGCCGACACCTTCCAGCGCGATGGCCGCGGTGACGGCCCCGGTGGCACGGCCGTGCGGCGCGACGACGTGATCGCCTGACATGTTCCCCCCGATATCGCGTCGGCGCCCCGCCCGGCGGCAAGGTGCCGCCCGGTCCGCTCTCACCGACCGCGTCATTATGCGGAGCCCCGGTCATGGCTCCGACGGGGGGTGGCGCCGGGCCCGTACGCACCGGCAACCGGCGTTGAGCGCAGGTCGGTTGGGCGCGTCGACGAGGCGAGTTAACCGCTTCTCCGGCGGAGGAAAAGATTCCCCTTCCGTGCCGCGGCTTCCGCGCCACGGCATACGGCAGCCCCCGGTGCTCCACGCCGGACCGCGCACCTGGGCCGTCACCCGCGGCACCGATCCCGGCAGGAACCCTCCCGGGGGCCTGGCCAGTCGACGAGATGGGGGTCACTCGGGCCGATGAACGTCTTCATCGACGGTGCGGCTCTCACCGTTGGCTGGTGTATGACCAGTCTGCTCCGCATATGTCCAGAGTCAAGAGGTTCGCGAAATTCACACCCTCCCTGCGCGCCCCCGCCGACCGGCCCAGCACAAGAGGCCCGGGGACACCACAACCCGAGTGAATCCTCACTCGTACGAGCCGACCTGACCGCTCGAACGACCCCTTTCCGGTAGACGTCCGGATACTCTCCGTACACCCGTGCCCGGCCCGGTACGGCTCGCGAATCCGCGCGAATCCACCCACACGCGGCCAGAACCACCGCATCCCCGGTGATCGCCGCACGCCGTACGCCGCACGCCCACCTGTCTGCCACACAGAGGGACCTGCCGATGGACACCAGCCGCCTGCTCCGTACCTCCGGCACCCTGGCCGCCACCGCGGCCCTCCTGCTCTCCGCCCTGGCCGCCGGCGGGCCCGGCCCGGCCGCCGCCGCGCCGAGAGACCGTGACGAACCCGGCGCGTCCGCCCGCACGACCGCCGGCGACACCAGCGCCACCGACACCGACACCGCCGACACCGCCGCCCACGCAGATCCCCTGCGCCCGTACTACCGCCAGAAGCTGCGCTGGCGCTCCTGCGGCGGCGGGAAGAGCGCCGCGTTCGAGTGCGCGAGCATGAAGGTGCCGCTGGACTACCACCTCCCCCGCGGCGGGGACGTCACCCTCGCCGTCTCCCGCAAGAAGGCCGCGGGACCCGGCAAACGCCTGGGCTCCCTGCTGGTCAACCCGGGCGGCCCGGGCGGGTCCGCGATCGGCTACCTCCAAGGCCACGTCGCCGGGAAGTACCCGTCGTCCGTCCGCGCCCGCTACGACCTCGTCGCCGTGGACCCGCGCGGCGTGGGCCGCAGCGCCCCGATCACCTGTCTGTCGGACGGCGAGATGGACGGCTACGCCCAGTCCGACCCCACGCCCAGGAACGCCGCGGAGACCCGCCGCTTCGTGGCCAACCTGAAGAAGTTCGCCAACGGCTGCGCCGCCCGCTCCAGCCGGATGCTGCGGCACGTCTCCACCGTCGAGGCGGCCCGGGACATGGACGTCCTGCGGGCCCTACTCGGCGACGACAAACTGCACTACGTCGGCGCCTCGTACGGCACCTTCCTCGGCGCGACCTACGCGGAGCTCTTCCCCTCCCGCGTCGGCCGGCTGGTGCTGGACGGCGCGCTGGACCCGTCGCTCGACGCGGCGCGCGTCAACCGCGAGCAGACGGCCGGCTTCCAGACCGCGTTCACCGCCTTCGCCCGCGACTGCGCGCGGCACGCGGACTGCCCGCTGGGCACCTCCGGGCCGACGGACGCCGGGAAGCGCCTGCGCACCTTCCTGGACCGGGTCGACGCCCGCCCGCTCCCCACCGGCCAGTCCCGCCGGCTGACCGAAGGGCTGGCGACGACGGGGGTGATCGCGGCCATGTACGACCAGGCCGGCTGGCCGGTCCTCCGCAAGGCCCTGGCCCTGGCCGCCGCCGGCGACGGCTCCGTGCTCCTCGCCCTCTCCGACGCCTACTACGAGCGGGACGCGAACGGCTCGTACTCCAACCTCATGGCCGCCAACGCCGCCGTGAACTGCCTGGACGCGCCGTCCGCCTTCCACGGCCCGGACGACGTCCGCCAGGCGCTCCCCGCGTTCCGCAAAGCCTCCCCGGTGCTCGGCGAAGCCCTCGCCTGGGCCTCCCTGAGCTGCGCGTACTGGCCCACGCACCCCACCGGCCGGCCCCACCGCATCACGGCCCGCGGCGCCGCCCCCATCCTCGTCGTCGGCACCACCCGCGACCCCGCCACTCCCTACCCCTGGGCCCGGGCCCTCGCCTCCCAGCTCTCCTCCGGCCGCCTGCTCACTTACGAGGGCGACGGCCACACCGCCTACACCCGCGGCAGCGCCTGCGTGGACTCCGCGATCAACTCGTACCTCCTCACCGGTACTCCCCCGCGCTCCGGCCTCCGCTGCTCCTGACCCCCGCCGGCACCGCCCGCCCCACGCCTCCCGCGGCACCCCCGCCCTGGCCCCTCCGGTCCGCTCATAGGCCCATAGGACCGCCCGGTACGGAGCACGCTCCGGACCTGTGTAGACTTAGGTCCGCTGCTGATGCCAGTCTTGGCCCGGCAGCTTGCCGCCTTAGCTCAGTTGGCCAGAGCAACGCACTCGTAATGCGTAGGTCGCGGGTTCAAATCCCGCAGGCGGCTCCAAAGAATCCCAGGCCAGAGTCTCTGGCCTGGGATTTTCTGTAGAGCCCGGCACAGCGTGGGCCGGGCCCGGCCGGCACCCGGCCGGGCTATAAGCTCGCGCAAAACGGCAAGATCACAGGGAGTGCGGATGCCGGCCGCTCGGCGGATCACCTCACGCAACGCTCGCTTCCAGCAGTGGCAGGCACTGCTCGGCAACCGCAACAAGCGCACGCGTGCCGGTGAGTTCCTGGTCATGGGCGTCCGCCCGGTCTCGCTCGCGGTGGAGCAGGGCTGGCCCGTGCGCACGCTCCTCTACGACGGGCAGCGGCAGCTCTCGAAGTGGGCGCGGGAGCTCCTCCGCACGGTGCGGACCGAGCAGGTCGCGATGGCCTCGGACCTGATGATGGAGCTGGGCGAGAAGAGCGAGGCGCCGCCCGAGGTCATCGCCGTCGTGGAGATGCCCGCCGACGACCTGGGCCGGATCCCGGTCCGGGAGGACTTCCTGGGCGTGCTGTTCGACCGGCCGACCAGCCCGGGGAACATCGGCAGCATCATCCGCTCGGCGGACGCCCTGGGCGCGCACGGCCTGATCGTGGCCGGGCACGCCGCCGACGTCTACGACCCCAAGTCGGTCCGGTCGAGCACCGGCTCGCTGTTCTCCCTGCCCGCCGTCCGGGTGCCGTCGCCGGCCGAGGTGATGGAGTGGGTGGAGGCCCGCCGGGCCGGCGGGACGCCGATCGTCCTGGTCGGCACGGACGAGGACGGCGAGTGCGACGTCTTCGACTTCGACTTCACCCAGCCGACCCTGCTGCTGGTCGGCAATGAGACGGCCGGGCTGAGCAACACCTGGCGCGGGCTGTGCGACCACACGGTCAGCATCCCGATGACCGGCTCCGCGAGCTCGCTGAACGCCGCGAACGCGGCGACCGCGGTCCTCTACGAGACCGTCCGGCAGCGGGTCGGTCAGCGGAAGAACGCCAGCAACTCGCCGAGCAGCCGGGGGTAGTCGTACCGGGCCCGGGCCTGCTCCTGGATCCGCCCCACGAGCTCCGCGTGCCGCTCGAAGTCGCCCGCCAGCCGGCCCAGCGTCGCGGCGGGATCCGGGCCCAGGAGCAGGGACTCCGCCTCCCCGCCGTACAGGAAGGACAGGAACTCCGCCGCGGCCGGAAGCACCGGGAGCGAGCCGGAGGCGAGGGTCTCGAACACCCGGGCCGTGAGCAGCCCGGTGTCGGCGACGAGCGGGCTGACCAGCACCGGGGTGATCAGCGACCGGCCCATCTCCGTGACGACGTGCCCGAACGGCACCGGCGGCCGGACCTCCACGCCCGCCAGCCGTGCGGGCTCCGCGGAGGTGATGTCCTCGAACCCGGGGCAGGTCTCGTCGTCCCACCACCGCCCGCAGACCCGGATCCGCCGCAGCCCGGCCCGCCGGGCCGCCTCCACGACCTCGACGAACGGGTCCCACCGCCCCCAGTTGCTGCCGATGTACTGGAGGTCGCAGTCCCGCTCGCGACCGAGTTCCCGGGGGTGCCGTACCGTGCCGGGCATTCCGAAACACGGGAAGAACTCCGCCCCGTCCGGCAGGGGGCCCGTCTTGGGCTGGAGGACGAGGTCGGCGAGCGTGGAGTAGAGCCGCTGCCAGTTCTCGGTCGAGTGGGTTCCGACGGAGCTGTCGCCGGCGGTGGCGACGCCGCCCCAGTGGCCGTCGAAATCGATGATCAGGCGCCGGTCCCGGGGAAGGGAGCAGGCCAGTTCGACCTGTTCGTCGGAGAGGTATTGCCGGGCCTCGAACATGAACACCAGATGCGTTCCCCACGCCACGTCCGGCTCCACCGGCAGGTGCCGCGGGATCTGCTCGTCCATCCGCGAGAGGGGGCCGCTGACCCGGACCTCGCAGCCCGCCGCACCCGCCGCCTCCACATAGGCGGCGACGGTCTGGCTGAACCCCGCCTGCCAATGGAAATTCCCGGCTATGAGCACCCGGGCTCCCGCCATTCCGCCCTCCCAAGAACACACCTGAAGCCATCCTGGCGTGGTGAGTCTAGGGAAAAGGAACTGGGGAAAACCTCAGCCCGGTCCGCCATTTGGGGCCGGGCCGGGACTCAGGGGCAGGCGTCCAGCACATCCGCCGCCCGGACCAGCACGGCCGACCGGGTCCCGATCTTCAGCCGCTCCAGGGTGGGCACCGGCGCGACCGGGATCTTCCGGCTGCGGTCGGTGACGGCGATCACCGCGTGCGCGGGCAGCACCGACGCGAGCGAACGCAGCATGCCCGCCACCGGCTGCCCGGGCACCGCCCCGTCCCAGTGCGTCCGCTCGCCGTACGGCAGATCGGTCAGCACGACGTCGGGGGCGGCCCCGGCGACGACCGCCGACAGCGACCGCGGGTCGAAGACGTCCGCGGGGCCGACGGCGTACGGCAGCGCACCGCCGTCCGCCTCCAGGCGCTCCCGCAGCCGGCGGGCGGCGGCCGCGGACTCCAGGTAGGAGGGCTTGGCGAAGCGCTCGCTCTGCTCGCGCCGTTCGCGCTCGCGCGCGGTCAGCCCCTCGGGGGAGAGCAGGGCGAGGTTCTTGGCCGCGAGCTCCAGCGGCGCGGGGTCCACGTCGGAGGCGATCACCCGCCGCAGCGAGCGGCGGTGCAGCAGCCCCAGCACCGTCAGGAGGTAACCGCTGCCGCAGCACGGGTCCCACAGCGTCACCGGGCCGTCGCCGGGGAGCCTGGCCCGGGCCCGCAGGAAGATCTCGGTCGCCAGGCGGACGGGGAAGGCGGGGTAACCCGGCGCGGAGTGGAGCACGACGCCGCAGGCGAAGTCGGAACCGTCGCTCCGCTCGACGGCGTGGCGGTACGAACTCACCTGTCCACTCCCAGCAACTCGGCACCGCTCCCGTCGCGGCCCCGCGGCGGTCGTACGGCGCGCCCCGGCGCGTCCGGGGCTGTCCATTGTCCCAGGTGGAGCGGGGTGCTCGGCGCGGGTCCGCGCGGGAGGAACTCTGAGGTTTTCCCGAACGCGTCCCGCCTTACGATCGCCGCACTCCGATGCTGTCGTTGCGAGGAAGGGCGGCCATGTCCATGTTCCCGGGATTCTCGGACGGAACGCGTCTGCTGGTGACCGGAGGGGCGGGCTTCATCGGCTCGCACGTCGTCGACACCTTGCTGGAGGCCGGGGCCGAGGTCACCGTGCTCGACGATCTGACCACCGGCGACCCGGAGCGGCTGGACCCGCGGGCGGACCTGCGCCGCGTCGACGTGACCGACGCCGCCGCCCTCGACGAGGCGGTGCGGTCCGTACGGCCCGCCGCCGTCTGCCACCTCGCGGCCCAGATCGACGTCCGGGTCTCGGTGGCCCGCCCGGCCGCCGACGCGCGCGTCAACGTGGAGGGGACGATCAACGTGCTGGAGGCGGCCCGGGCCGTGGGAGCGCGGGTCGTGTTCGCCTCCACCGGCGGGGCCCTCTACGGGGAGGGCGTCCCCGTCCCGACCCCCGAGGACACGCTGCCCGGGCCGGGCGCGCCCTACGGCACGGCCAAGTACTGCGCGGAGCAGTACATCGGCCTCTTCAACCGGCTGCACGGAACCGCGCACAGCGTGCTGCGGCTCGGCAACGTGTACGGGCCCCGGCAGAGCCCGGGCGGGGAGGCGGGTGTCATCGCCATCCACTGCGGGCTGGCCCGCGACGGCGAGGTGCCCACCGTGTACGGCGACGGCGCGCAGACCCGCGACTACGTGTACGTCGGCGACGTCGCCGAGGCGTTCACCGCCGCCCTCCGCCACCCCGCGCCCGGCGTCTGGAACATCGGCACGGGCAGGGGCAGCACGGTGCTGGAGGTCCTCGACCACATCGCCGCCGCCGCCGGGCGCGAGCTGCGTCCCCGCTTCGCGCCCCACCGGCCGGGCGAGATCCGGCACAGCACGCTGGACGTCACGCGCGCCGCCGCCGACCTGGGCTGGACCGCGTCCGTCCCGCTGGAGAAGGGCATCGCCGCCACCTACGACTGGGTCCGGTCCGGCTCGCCCGTCCGGCAGCGGGCCTGACCCGGCGGCCGGGGGCCGTCAACGCCCCCGGCCCGCCCCGGCGTTCACCTGCCGCGCAGGCGGAGCAGGAGGCCGTGGCCGACGCCGATCGCGGTGGCGGCGCCGTACAGACAGAACAGCAGCGGGGTACAGCGGGACTCCGGGGCGGTGCGGTGCCGGTTCAGCTCCTTGCGGAGCCCCGCGACCGACTGGTGCCGCCGCGCCTCCGAGTGCCCCTGCCAGTAGGCCCTGCGCAGCAGGTAGCGGAGGGTCAGCCGGCCGTGGTCGATGTCGTGGACGACCGCGTGCTCGGGCAGCAGGCGCTCCACGGCGCCCGCCTCCTTCATCAGCGCGATGAAGGTGGTGTCCTCGCCGGACTGCAGGTTGCCGCCGGTGCGGCTGAGGCCCAGGTCGAAGAGCAGGCCCCGGCGGTGCGCGAAGTCGGCGTCGACGCCCATGCAGGCGCCCCAGATCTTGATGTCCCCGCGGGCGCGGTGCCACCCGACGAGGTGGAACTGCCCCGAGGACAGGAACCAGGGCAGCCGGCCGATGTCGTGCGGCGGCCGCAGCCGCGCCCCGACCACGTGCGCCCCGGCGCGGAACGCGGCGCGGACGGCGTCCACGGCGGAGGCGTCGAGCCGCACGTCGTCGTCCACGAACAGCACGTGCCGCCCGGCGTACTCCCGCAGCACCGTGTTGCGGGACGCCGACAGCCCGCGGGTGGCGCCCAGGACGCGCATCGTCCCCCCGGCCTCGTTCACCTGGGCGGCGACCTTCTCGGCCTCGGGGGTCACCGGCCGGTCCAGCAGGACGAGGTATTCGTCGCCGTTCAACTGGTCGAGGTTGTGCCGCAGATGCCGGCGCACGTTCTCCAGACGGAAGGCACAGACCGCCACCACCATGGGACGCTGCCCGGGAGTGCCCCGGTCCGCAGTCTCTTTCTTGTCCACAGTCACTCCAGTATGGCTGCGTTCCGTTGGAGGGGGCACTCGGGAGTGCCGGTCGGGATTCATTGTAGGAACCGCTTTCTAAGAAATGCACTAGAGAATCCACGGCCCCAACTCCATTGACTGCTGTTAGTGTCGGGGCGTCGGCCAACGGAACGACTGGACAGGTGAGGGATGTTGGAAGCGGGGCGCCTCATTCAGGCGGACGACCCGGTACTGACCTATCGCGGTGCGGTCTCCCTCCAGGAGGTCGACGGCGGAATACTGCCCTGGCGAATACCTTTTCAGGAACGGCATCTGTTCTTTCCCGAGGGCAGCGTGGGGCGCGCCGCGATGCCGTCGGGAGTGCGGATCACTTTCCGGACGGACGCGGATGGGTTCGCTTTCCGCTACGCCGCCCGTCCCGCCCACGAGATGCCGGGGCCGCCCGAGAATCCGCAGGTGGACGTGCGCGTGGACGGCAAGCCGTTCGCCAGTCTCCCGCTGGTGACCGACCAGGGGATCCACACCTGCCGCGTCGGGTCCCTGCCGGGCGCCGGCGGCAGCCGCCTCGTGGAGCTGTGGCTGCCCTGCCTGAACCAGTTCACCCTGCACGGGGTGGAGGTGCCGGCGGACGCGGAGGTGAGCGCGGACACCACCACCGCGCCCCGCTGGGTCCACTACGGGTCCTCCGAGTCCCAGGGCCGGGGGGCGCTGTCGCCCAGCCGGAACTGGACCGCGACCGTCGCCACGGATCTCGGACTGGACCTGACGTCGCTGGCGATCGGGGCGGGCTGCTACCTCCAGCCGATGTTCGCGACCCTGCTCCGCGATCTGCCCGCCGATCTGATCACGTGCATGGTCGGCATCAACATCTACGGCACCCGGGCCCTCAACCAGTTCACCTACCGTCCCAACCTGATCGGCCTGATCCGGATCATCCGGGAACGGCACCCCTCGACGCCCCTGCTCATCGCGTCGCACCACCACTCCCCGTGGCACGACCCGCTGAAAGGAGACGGCTACCTGTCCCTGCCGGAAGTCCGGGAGCAGACCCGCGAGGCGGTCGAACTGCTGCGCGCGGACGGCGACGAGAACCTGCACTACGTCCACGGTCCGAGCCTCGCCGGCCCCGAGACCGCCCATCTGTACGTGGAGCCGCCGCACCTCGATCCGCTGCACTTCGGCCAGGAGGGGCACGATCGGCTCGCGGCCGCCTTCCGGCGCACGGTCGAGGAGCTGGTGCCGGGCCTGGCGCGGGCGTAGCGGCCGGACTCCCGTGCCGTGCACGGATGTTCCCTCGGCGGCGGGTACGGCGCTACGGCACGGCGGCGGAGACCCCGGTGCCCCGTAGTGAGTCACCGGTGAGCGCCGAGAGCCCGTGGGCGAAGGCGACCAGTCCGGCCTGCAGACGTGACTCGACCCTGAGTTTGGCGAGGATCTGGGCCATATGGGCCTTCACGGTGCGCTCGGTGACCCCGAGCAGTGCCGCGATCTCGCGGTTGGAGTAGCCGTGGCTCAGCAGGGAGAAGACCTGGAGCTCGCGCTCGGAGAGCAGGTGTACCTGGCTCAGCCCTTCCAGCCAAGGGAACCGGTCCTCACGGCGGACTCGATCGTCGACAGAATGACTGGTGTCGCATTCGGAATACGGCAAAGTGGCCCCCCGTATGAGCCTGTGTTCCGTGCATCCCTAAGAGGTCATCCGACGCATCGAGCAGTACGGCACCGAAAGAGTGCCGCCGGACAATGAAGTCGTGCCGCGATACCGCCTACGCGACGAATGGCCCTGGACATAACCCACTGAGATCATCTTATCGCATCCACGGCCACGATCCTTGGTGCCGCCAACCAATATGCGCGGGGCCGGCCGGCGCGTCGGGCAAGGCGGTCCGCGTCCGGCGTGCGCGCGACAATTGCGTTGCCAGTGAGCACCTTTCATCCCGGCCCTTGAGGATGAAAGGGCTGATCAGAGGGATGGGTGACGTGGCAGGGCCCCTCGTCGTTGGCGTGGTGATTC
>NZ_JBIRQH010000024.1:48943-110432 GCF_044333095.1 Streptomyces sp. NPDC021100 | reverse complement strand
CATTGCTTTTCAGCATGCTCGCAATTCCGTGTGGCCGCACCCGGACATCGAGAGGCATGCGCCCGGTCGGGTGGGGGAAGACGGGAATGGCGCCGCTCGAACAACGCTCCCGCGAGCAGCGCATCGCCGACTGCCTGAACTACCCCGCCACCTACGAACTCGCCGAACACCTCAGACCACCCCCGCTGCGGTGGGCTGCCCGCGCCGCTACCCGGCCCTGGTCTACCTGCTGCTCGCCACCCTGCTCCCGGTCACCGGCTCCAAGCGCTCGGCCATCGGCGCGCTGCCCCCCTCCCAGTGGAGCAGCGTGCGCGCCGCCGTCCGCCGCCACGCCGGCCGCCGCACCGCGGCCCTCCTCCCATCGCACCCGCCGACGCGTGCGCAGTACCTCTATGCCGAGCAGCACATCCTCGCGCCCGCCATCGACACCCTCCAGGACGCCTTCAAAGAGCTCGCCCACCGCCAGCCCTCGGATGAGGCCCCCGACCACCCCTGGTGACCCGTCCCCGGCCTCGACGGCCTCCCGCGGCGGCGAGCGTCCCGCCGGGCCCGAGATGCGGCCCGGAAGGCGGGCGTGCACGCTGGAACGACGATCTCGACGTCCCCCGACGAAAGGGTGAAGGAGCATGATCGTCCAGAAACTGCACGAAGCCGGCCTGCGGAGCGAGCACGCCTACTGCATGGCCTTCGGCTCCATCGCCCTGACGGTGGTGGCCTGGGCCGGGTCGCTGAAGGCGGAGAGCGCCGGCACCGCCCGGGCCGACCGCTGGGGCATCTTCGTCGGCGAATGGGCGCCGACGTTCTTCACCCTCGGCCTCGCCCTGGCCCGCTACGAGGACCGCGACTGAGACCCCGACCAAGACCCGGCCCGGTCCGCAGCGCGGTACGGCCGCCGCGGAACCGTCCTGCACCGAACCGCGGAATTGCTCGATCGGTGCTCGTGATCACGCGAGATTGCTCACGGAATCGCGGAACCTACAATGCACGTCCCCTTCCGCAGCGCCTCCAGGTACTTGCCGTGATTCCAGGCGAAACGGCGGGCCTGCAGCTCCATGGCCGGATACTCGGGCTGCGCTGTCATTTGCTCCGCGTGCTTGCGGTAGTGGTAGACCACGGTCGGCAGCAGAGCACCGCGGGCACCGCCGGTGACGCCGACGAGATAGGCGTAGTCCTCCCCCTGGGGCAGGGCCGCATAGCCACCGCTCGCGCGGACGACCTCGGTGCGCGCCAGGAGCGTCGTCGGCCCGATGGGAATGGTCGAATTAGGGGTCGCCCAGTGGCGCCAGACATCGCCAGGCGCATGGAAGCCGGGCGGAGTTGAACAGCGCCAGGTGGTGATCGAGCGGTCGGGATGAAGGTCTGCAGACCAGCCTGCGCACCAGCCCAAATCGTGCTTCTGCGCGTGGCGGAGGCGTACGGACAACGACTTCGCGGGGAGTACGTCGTCATCGTCCGACGTGGTGAGCCAGTCGGCAGTCACCTCGTTCACGGCGAAGTTGCGCGCAGCGCCGGCTCCCACCGGCCGCGGAAGCGCGACGACCTTCACTCGGGCGTCATTGCGTAGGACGTCGGGCACGCCGTCCTCGGACACGCCGTCGAGGGCCAGAACCCATTCCCAGCTCACGTCCTGATCGCACAGACTTGCATAAAGCTCCAGCAGGTACGCGATTCGGCCCGAGCGCAGCCGCGTAGGCGTGACGACGGCGACTTCGGCAGCAGGTGCTGAATACACGCGGGATCTACCTTTCGGTACCTCGACGATTCGCGCGGCGTTGTTCAACTGGCCTTCCTCCGTACCCGATCGAGTGGACTGGGGACCGGTCGCGTGCGCCGTGACGTACATGTCCGCTACGTTCAATCCCAGGTCACCGGCCACAGAGCGCCCCCGTCGGCCGGAAAACGTCCGGGTGGAGGTCTGCGGACCAGCCAGCGCACCGTCCCAGGCCGTGAGAGCGCGCGTGCTCAAGCCGGACGGACAGTGATCGTTCCGGCAAGATGTCGTCGTCATCAGCTGTGATACACCAAGGTGCAGTGACTTCGTTGAGGGTAAAGTTGCGGGCCGCTCCGGCGCCTACCGGTCGAGGCAGCGGCACGACCAGGACCCGAGAGTCGTCCCGCAGGGCCGAGGGCAGTTCTGAGGAGGGAACGCCGTCGAGCGACAAGACCCACTGCCATTTCACGTCCTGGTGCTGGAGGCTGGCGTACAGCTTCATCAGGTAGGGAATGCGTTCCGCGCGCAGGCGCGTCGGGGTGGTGACGGCAACTTCGGCAGTCTCTGCTTGGGGCACGGCGGGAACTTCCTTTGGGTCCAGGGATGGCTTCAACGGGCCGGAGGAGAGCCGGTGTCACTAACACAGGGCTCCTCCTGCGTCGACTCCGAGAGTTCCATCGAATCCGGACACCGGAGGAATCTGGTCCCTGCCCGTTGCCCGGGTCCGGCATTCTGGATTTCCCGGAACCGGCTCGCGTTATGGATTCTGCACCAGCAGACCTGTGGATATTTTTCCGCTGCCTCTTGGTGAGTTCGGCGCCTGCCGCTGCGGGCGGGGCGGCGTGGGTGCGCTGCCGAGACGTGACGCTCGGCGGTGAGGAGAGCGCGAGCGGGCGGTGTCCGTCGGGGATGGGCCCCGGGAAGCCGTGCGCGAGTAGGCTCTCGTGCGTCTTGCGTGAACGGCCGCCGGTCAACTGCAAGATCCGTAAGGGGCCGTCCGGCCGGCCGCGGTGGGCAGCGCGCGGACCGGCGCACCGGCCGCGATCTGCGCACGGAGGCGTTCGATCTCCTCGTGCTGGGCGGCGAGCCGCGAGACGGCCAAGGTCCGGAACGCGGTGAGTTCCTCCACCTGCGCGTCGCGGGCCGTGACGCGTGTCCTCAGCTCGGCGTTGGCCGCCTTGAGCCGCTCGATCTGGGCGTCGCGCGGGTCAACGATCTGTCCGGCTTCCCGCAGTTCGCAGACGCGGCGCTCGAATTCCTCGGCCAGGTGCTGGTAGGCGCCGGGTCTGGGGGTACCGTCGCGGTTCTTCTTCGGGTAGAAGCCGGTGCGTGTGACCCCGGCGAGCGTGGCGAGGGTCTTGAGGTCGGTCTTCCCGCCGGGTGGCAGGTTGCCGCTCAGGATCCGTTCCATCGCGGCCCGGATCGCGGCCTCGTTACGGGCCTTGTCGTCCTGGGTGAGGCGAGCCATCGTGTCCTTCTCCTATGCCGCGGTGCCGGAGGCGGCGTCGATCTCTTTCACGACGCGCTGAGCCCGATCGCGTTCGCAAAGCAGCCGCTGCTTCTCGCCTTTGGCCACCCGGGGGCTCTCGACGAAGGTCTCGATGGTGATGACCTGGCCGATCCAGACCGGCCGATGCCGCTGATGGTGGGTGGCTTGCGGGCACCGGGCCGAGTCGCACATGCCGATCAGAGGTTTCGTGGCGTCGGGGGTGCCGGCCAGTTTGAGGCACAGGGCCTTGGACGGATCGCGGAACCAGCAGAAGTTGGCCGGGCCGATGTGGAGCGTCTTGGCCTGCTTGCGCAGTAGTCCCTCCAGGTGCCGGTCGTCCTGGAGGACCTTGGGGTCATGCTGGGCGGCCTCCTGAAGCCGGGCGTCGACGTGCTGGTACGCTTCGATCAGGCTCCGGGCGCCGGGGCCTGTCGGTTTACGGCCCGCTTTCATCTCGTGGAACGCCTCGACCGTGAGGCGGAGGTGGACCTCTTCCTCGGCCTCCTCGGCCTCGGCCAGGAACAGGCGCTGTGAGCCACCCGGGCGCGCGGCGTACCCCTCGGTTGTGGCGACGGAGATGTGCTTCAGCGCGATCTTCGCTGCCAGCAGACCGCCGGGGCGCTCGGCGATCGACAGAGCCAGGGTGCGGCGCAGCATCCGGGCGGAGATCGGGCCTTTCGGGATGAGTGGCAGGCCCCAGCGCTCCCGGTTCCCTGTCTCCTCCAGCCACTCCCGCAGCCGTTTGAGGCGCATGGAGAGGGCGATCTCACCGAACAGCGCGCTGCCAGCCGGCTTGCCGGTCAGCCGCTCGGCCAGGCCGACCGTGCGGTGTACCTCCTCGATGACCACCCACTCGTCGGGCACGCCGCCCATGCTCTTCCCCTTGATCAGGCGACCGGCGAGCCGGTACCGGGTTCGGCCCGCGAGCTGAGTGGTCCGCCGGCAGCCGACGTTGAGCTCGACCAACTCACTGTTGCGCATGCCGGTCAGAGCACAAGTCACCACGAGACACGCCGTCAGTACGTTGGCGATCAGGCTGTCGACCTCGTTGTCTGTCAAGGGCCCGGTCCACGCCACCGGCTGGCTGTTGTCGTCGCGGCGGATGGTGGGGGCGTCGCGCGCCCAGGGGCCTGCGAAGCCGACGGTCTTGGCGAGGCTGATCAGGTGCGGCACGATGTGCGGGCGCAGGTGCACCACACTGATGCTGCGGACGCCGACGCGGTGTGCGAGGTGATGCCAGGCGAGGCGGTTCAAGATGCCCAGTTCCTCGCTGGTGCGCCGCTTGGTCACGACACCTTCCGGGAGCGGCTCCCCGGCGGCGCGCATCCGCCTGATGACCTCCCGCAGGGCGGGCACATGAGCCACGGTGGCGAACGGCAGCTCCTTGCGTTCAGCGGCCGCCACCCGCATCTGCTCCGACACGGCGGCCAGGTGCGGCCCGACCTCGTTGACGAGGTAGAGGCAGGTGGCCAGCAACGGCTGGAGGATGTGGTCGGGCGCCACCGGTGTGCGATTGCCCCGCAGCCACTTGGTGCCGACGATCTCCAGGGTGCTCCGCCCGTTCCACGGCACGAAGCCCGCCCGATAGCTGTCCGTGGACAACAGTTCGCCGTACAGGGTGATGAGCTGAACGACGCGGACGCTCTCGGCGAGGGTCTCCGGCACCACCTGCTGCCGCGGCTTACCCGGCTCGGGCACCCACCACTGCTGCTCGTCAATGAAACGGTCGCAGTGCTCCTGCGTGACGTCCTCCAGCAAGGTGATGCCTTCCCTGGTCAGCCAGTTGAACCAGTCAGTGAGGCGGTTCAGGAACCGTCGGCAGGTGCGCGGGCTGCGGAACTTTCGGAGCGCGAGTGAGCAGGCCATCACGCTGTCGTGGTGGGGGGCGAGCAGCGCGAGCAGGACTTCCTTCGTCACCGCTCGCCAGGACGTGTTGATGATCTCGGAGAAGTCCCAGACAAGTTCGTACGGCTTGACCGAGCGGGCCTTGTCCGCCAGCCCGCGGAGATCCCAGAGGTCATCCTCGAACCGGGATCGCACCGCACCGCACAACAGCCGCAGGCCGGCCGTTTCGCACACCTCGCAGCCGGCGAAGGCCGACACCGTCCGCCGGGAAATCGTGCGGGGCGCGCGGAGCGGGCGTGGGAGTTTCACTGGGTGGCCTCCTCGGGGCGGAGCGGAATGTCGCTGTCGTCGTCGGTGACCTCGAGGCCGCCCTTCGCCCGTGCCTCGTCGGAGAACTTGGGCAGGATCTCGTGGGTCAGCCGGTGCGCGTAGGGGCCGAAGACGCGGAGGTAGTGCTCGACCTGCATCTGCCGGAACTGGCGGGCGAAGAAGGCGTCCAGACGCAGCAGATTCGCGGCGTGCCGAGGCAGGAACACTGCCAGGGGGCAGAGCAGGCACACCCAAGGACGAGCGGGGCACGGCTTCCCGGCCGGCCCGTGCAGGCCGGCGAGCTGGTCGGCACAGGCTGCGGTGAAGACGTCGCGCTCCCCTCCGACCAGTTCGGCGATCGCCGCCGTGTCCAGGCCCAGCCGCTTCACCTCGGCGGGGAAGTCAGCGGCGAACTGGGCGGCCTGCTCCGTCGTGAGGACCACAGGGGGCAGGGCCTTGCGCAGGATGTCGGCCTGACCGTCGTTGATGATCGACTCGATGCTGGCAAGCTGCTCCGGGTCGGTCGGGGTGGCGTAGTGGTCGCCTTCAGTCCGCGGGCTGTGATGGGGGTCGATCAGCGTGCGGCCGGTCCAGCCCCGTCGAGCCAGCCGCTCCTCGAAGGTGGCGCGCACCCTGCCGCCATGAATGACGAACCAGGCTCCCTCGTCATCGACAAGCCCCTCGTCACGGATAAACATGCGCCGGTCTCGGCCGTTCTTCATGGCACCGGCGATCGTGCTCATGGACTCGATACACGCGATCCACAACTCGTCCCGAAGATCCGCATCGGCGAAATGGCGCAGCTCGGCGGAGTGCCGCAGCCACTGTTCCAGGAGACGCACGGCGGGAGCGGTAAGCACCGAACTCTCCCTGCTCGTGCGACCTTTGAAGTAGGACAGCAGGATCGTTGCGTCGCCGGCCCATTCCACGTCGCCGACGCCGAGGTCCGCGATCCCGTCGGGCACGACGCCGCAGTACATACCCAGCAAAGTCTTGTAGGCGACCAGCACCTTCCGGGTCGGGAAGAGATCATCGCGAACCTGTTGGACGAGCTCGCAGGTCGCAATGCGGAAGGTTCTCCGCTCTCCGGGGCGCTTGCCGTTGTGGCGGGCCTTGAAGTGCTCCACGTAGTGGTTGGTGTAGCTCATCGGGCCGCGACGGAGCATCAGCGAGGCGACGGCTTCGGGCGTGTCCTGCGCAAGGAGCCGGGGGTCTTGAGCTTCCTTCGCGGCGGCGAGCGCCCGCCTATGGCGGGAGAAGCTCTCGTCGACGACGCGCCGGCAGGTCTTCTCCAGCCGCTCCCACTCTCCGTCGGAGTACGCCTCGTAGGTACCCAATTCCGGCCGGATCTTCAAGGGCTCGCCGTCGAGGAAGTCATACACCTCGGCGCGCAGGCGCCCGGTGGTGTCGTGGAAGTCCGTGAGCAGGCGGCGGGTCTCACGCTCCTTCACGTGATTGCTGGCCATCCAGTAGCGCACCAGAACCACGCGGGTCAGGTCCGCGGCCGAGCCGGTGAAGCCCGCCTTCGACAGCTCCCTGACCAAGTTCCGCAGCGAAATCCCGTAGCCGTTGGCGGTCTTCTTCCTGGTGATGCCGCCGTGGGGGTGTGCATTCGCGGCCAGGCCCACCGCGAGGTCCCGGGCCAGGGCGGGGTTGGGCAGTCCAGCGAGCCGTACGGTCCACTCACTGCCGTCTGCGAAGATGAAGTGGACGCCCAGCGGCTCGTCGATGACGGTTGCGGGCATCAGCCGTCCACCTCACCGGTGAACTCCGCGGCCGCCACTGCCGCCACTGCCTCCGCTGCGCGGTTCCGTCGGGCGAGGGTGCTTTCATAGAGCTCCCTGTAGATCCGGGAGACGTCCAAGCGCGCGATGTAGAGCTCCGTGGACGTGACGCTCCAGTGTCCGAGCAGGTCACGCAGGATCATCATGGGCTCGTGCTTGCGCAGCCACAGCGCGAGCGCGGCGTCCTCGTCCGTGTCCACAACGAGCTGAGCGATCCGTCGATAGCGACCCTTGACCAGCTCTTCCAGCGTGCGCATCGCCATCGAATGGCGCAGCCGATGCGGGGCTGTGGTCGGGAACCGGGGCTCGTAGCGTTCTCGGACCCGCGCTGATGTCCGGCGGAAGACCGTCGCCCAGTCGACGAAGGGCAGCCCGGTAGACTGCAGACCGACCAACGGACACTGCCCATCCGTCGTGACCAGACACAGCCGTTCCTGTGGTCGCAGGCTCCGCCACGACTTGCGTACCCCGTTGAGACGGGCGCCCTCCCAGTCGGGCTCCTCAACCAGCAGCGGCTCGCCGAGCCTCCACGGGGGCCTCCATGTGAACCCCTCGGCTGACGCTGCACGGTCCAGGTCGATGTACTGGTGCATGGCGGCGAGCTGTGCGTAGTGGACCCACGTCGTTCGGTCCTTCTCACCCTTGGTGATCGCGTATGCAAGAGGGAATTGCACTGGGAGCCGCGTTGGCCGCGGTGGAAGGGGCGGCACCTCGTAGATCGTCAGGTGCGTGAACTCCTTGCTGCGGAGCCCGCTCGACAACACGTAGTCGCCCATGGCCGAGTTCCGCGCCGCTTCCCGCGGGCGCCGGTAGCGGAGGTCCGGTTCGCCGTCCGGTCCTTGACCGGCCAGGGCCCGTACGAACAGCTCAGAGAAGTCCTTCTCCAGGTGCTTGATCGTCGTGTGGGGGCGCGGCCGACGGAGCGTGGCGAGGTTCCTCTTGGTCTTGACCACGGCGCCCTGGGCCATCCTGCAGCCCATGCGATAGGTGAACGGCACTGCGTCCACGACGGCTGCCTCGTCCTTCGCCCAGCTGTAGAAGGCGGACAGGATGCCGACGTGGAGGTTCCACGTGGTGTGGTCCCACCGCTCCTTCAGCGGGCCAGCGAGGCGGTACTCGGCATACATGCTCAGCGCCGACCGCAGCTCCTGCCGACCACCGAACGGATGGACACCGCGGTCCTTGAGGAACGTGAACCAGTCGCGCAGGCATCCGCCACTGTTCTGCCATGTCCGCACGGACGGTGAGCCGTTGACAGGCAGCCCTCGGAGATACCGGTTCCCCACGACGGCCGGCCGGGGCGCCCCAGGGCCGTCCTCGAAGAATAGATCGTCGTCGAACAGGACCGGCATCCGCTCACGGATCAACGGCTGGCGTGCCAGGTCCCAGCTCTCCCAACCTGCGGACGAGAAGCTGATCATCTGCATGGCCGAAGACCCTAGGCATCCGACAGCAGGGGGTGCAACAGACTGACAGAACCCGCCTCGGACTGGGGCGAAGGAATGCGACACAGTCATCAAGCAGCGACTTCGTCATCATCCGCAAAGGCCACTCGAGGGGCTTGTACGTAGTTCAGGGCGGTATTGCGCGCGGGCGCCGGCCCCGGCCCCGGCCGTGAGACCACGCACACGCGTGGGTCTTTGGTGATTGCCGACGGGATCAGGTCCGGATCGGCCTCCGGGCCGTTGGGGGCGAGGATCCACTCCCAGGTCACGTCTTCCTGGGCGAGGAGGCTGTCGTAGAGCTCTTCCAGAAAGGGCAGCCGATTCGTTCGCAAGCCAGTGGGGGTGATGACGGCGACGGCAGGCTGATCCAGGCGAGGCATGGGAGTCTCCGAGTTGGTTGTATGGGTGGTCGGCTCAGGCGGCGGCCGGCCAGATGGCACAGGTTGCGGCGCGAGGGCGGCCGGGGCGTTCGGCCCAGGTACTGATCACGGCAGTGACCGGCAGGGTGATCAGGAAGGCCTGTTCGGGGAGGGCGTCGCGGTAGGAGGCGAGTTCAGCGTTCGAGGCCGGTACAGCAGGGGCGTGGCGTGCCGCGTCCAGCAGCAGCGCGGGCGCTGCCGGTTCGTCGTCGTGGGTGCCGCACCAGCGCACCGCAAGCAGCTCCTCTCCGCCGGGCCCTTGGTGGGGCAGTGCGCCGGGTAGGGCGCGGTTCCAGACCGGGTTGTGGTCGATGATCACGACGGGGAACAAGACGCCTCGCCCGTAGTAGGCGGCGTCAACCTGAAGGTGTTTGTGCGTCACGTGCGGGGGTCCTTCCTGTCGACCGCCGTCTCGGATGTTGCTGCTTCCTCCGTTGTCCGGCCGGGGGTGGAAAGGTGGAATCGGGTGATGGCGAAACGGAAGATCGTGTAGTAGGTGACGGCATAGACGGCTCCGATGGGCAGCAGAAGCAGCGGTTTCTGCGAGATGGGGGCGTTCAGGATGAGGTCCAAAGTGCCTGCCGAGAACACGAAACCCGTGTGGATGTCGAGAGCATTGACCAAGGCCATGCTCAGCCCTGTCAAAGATGCGTGGATGAGCAGGAGCGGGGCGGCCGTGAAGGCGAATGCCAATTCGATGGGTTCGGTGATGCCGAAAGCGAAGGACATGATGGCTGCGGGCAGCAGCACTTGCCTCGTACGGCGGCGCTGGGCGGGCAGGGCACTGCGCCACATGGCGAGGGCGGCGGCCGGGAGCCCGAAATCCGCTACCGGGAAGAATCCAGACATGAAGATTCCAGCGTGCGGGTCGTGCTGCTGAAAGAAGCAGGGCATGTCGCCGCGAACGTTGTTTCCGCAGTCTCCGGAGACGTACCAGACCAGAGCGTTGGGTATGTGATGGAGGCCGATGGGGGTGAGGATTCTGTTGACGAAGCCGAAAAGACCGCCGCCGAGAACGGCGTGTCCCGATACGGCTTGGGCGAACGTAGTGAGGCCTTGGTCAACGCTGGGGTAGAGCAGGCCGAGCAGGGCTCCGGAGCCGGCGGCGCAGAGCGCGACGAGTCCATAGCCGACGAAGCCGGGGATGGCTCGGTGCTCCACCACTCTCCACACCGCGAGCGCCAGAAGGCCTGCGACGATTCCGGACAGAGCGCCGTAAGGCATCCGTGCGGGCGGCGTGTCCAGGCGCCCGTCGGCGAGAGTAAGCACGGTCCTGGAGAAGACCAGGTAGGACAGGACACAGGCGAGTACCGGCCCGTGGTGTTCTTTCCCACGGGAGAGGCCGAGCCCGAGGCCGATGGCGAACAACAGCGGCAGGTAATCCAGGATGACACCGCCCGCGCCGGAGAGGACGGCCGCCACCGTGTGCAGTGAAGGGTAGCGACCCAGGATGTCCGGCTGGCCGAGACGAAGGAGCAGGCCGGCCGCGGGCATCGCCGTGATGGGCAGCGCCAGACTCTGGCCCATGCGTCGCAAGCTGCCGGTAAGCACCGGCCGCTTCGAGGAGCGCCCTGGCTGCGCCGGGGTGCTGGCTTGGGGTGTTCGAGAGTGACTGAGTTTGATCACCGGATCTCCGGTCGGGGAGGACGAACGCGCGGTGCGCCGTTTGGTCGCCGGGGACAGACCAGGGGGGCTGCGGGGTTGGGGCGAGAGGTTGTTCAGCGGCCGGAGGCCGGCTTCAACCGTTGTTCTGCTACGCGCGTGGTCTCGCGGATCATCGCCCGGTCCCACCCGGGAGCAGCGGGCAGGGACTTGATGTACCGGCGGAGCTGTGCTGCCTGTATCACGGTGACGTCGCCGAAGTGGATGCGTCCGCCGGGAACGGTGGCCCCGTGGACGGCGACTACGGCTTGGACCGGCCATCCGAGGGCCTTGGCGGCCTGGTCCGCTTCCCATCGCACCGTGGCAAGTGCCCGTGTCTGGGAGTAGTTGCCGTACCAGAGTTCACCGCGACGCAGGCGGACGGCCGACTTCTTCGAGGTCCAGGTTTTGGTGTCTATGTAGAGGGGGCCTGCCCGGCCGATGACCAGGTGATCGAGGTTGGCTCGCGAATTCGGCACGGCGCGGTCGTGGAGCACGGCGTAGCGGCAGGACCAGGACAGGGGTGCGAGGAGTCGGGCCGTGCGTCGTTCCCCGGCGGCGCCGGTGGCCCAAGAGCTGCCCTTGCTTCGGTAGATGTACCGCAGCCCGGTGATGGCAATGGCCGCTGCGGTGGCGACTCCGGCCGGCCATGCGCCGCACGCAGCGGCCACGGCGTAGCCGGTGCCGAGCGCCACTGCGAGGAGGGGCGGCATGGCCCACAGGGCAGTGCGGTGCTGCTTCGCACGTTCTACAGCGCGCAGCCTGATGGCCATTTCCTGCGCACTGGCTCCTGCTGTGTTTCGGCGACTGCTCGCCCTGACCACGGCCCACGCCCCCTCTGGGATTTCGTTGGTTTCGGGGAGCATACGGCGATCCGCCTGTGGATAGATTTCTTTCGATCGCCTTCCGCAGGGGGCATGCGACCTGGAGCATCGGCATTCTTCGCCGGTCAGTCCGAACGACCCGATTGCCTTTTCTTGGCTCACACTTCCGCTGCCCGCGCTTGATTCGCTCCGCTCTCCCTCTGGCAGGCGAGAGGCCTTCTTGCCTGTGCGGACGGGCATTCCTGTACCGGCAGCCGAAATGTCGGGTTCCAGGCTGTCGAGTGGTATCCGTCTCGCCGTAGGTTGGAATTCCTCAGACCGTCGGAAGCGACGACTACCTGGCGTTGCCGGAAAATACCCAGCCCCTCAACGCGGGATTCGCACATGGGGGGAGTTCGCGTTGTGACGGCTCTCGTTTCGCGTACGGAGGTCACGACGGCGTCTGGCTCCCTCCACACGGGTGACCTCATGGGCCGGCGGGCGTCGCCAAGCGTGCGGCGCTTTCGGCGCGCCGTACGGTCGTGATGCGCGCCTCTGACAGGAGGGTGCGCTCCCGGGCGGTCCCGTGGTCCCCGCAGTAACGCGGGGCCGCCCGTTTGTCCTGGATATGCTGAGTCGGCCTGATACAGCGATCCACAGGGGGCAGTGTGTTGACGGGACGTCACAGGCGGCGGTTGGACGCTGTCGCGGTGGTGTGTGCGGCGGCGGTGTTGCTGGCCGGCTGCGGGTCGGGGAAGGACGAGCCGTCCGGCCGGTCGTCGTCGCCTGCGGCGTCGGTGGATGGGAAGAACCGCGGGAGGGAGGTGCTTCCCGGGTTGCCGTCGGCGGCGCAGGCGAGGCAGATGCTGGGGAAACTGCGGGTGGCCGCGCCGAGGCCGATGACCGGGTACAGTCGGGCGAAATTTCCGCACTGGGTGGAGCAGGGCGCCAAGTGCAACACGCGGGAGACGGTGCTGGAGCGCGACGGCCGCCACGTCAAACGCGACGACCAGTGCCGGGCGGTATCGGGCACGTGGACGAGTCTGTACGACGGGAAGACGCTCACCTCCGCCTCGCAAGTGGACATCGATCACATCGTTCCGCTCGCCGCGGCGTGGCGGTCGGGCGCTGATCAGTGGTCCACCGACCATCGCCGGGCGTTCGCCAACGACCTGGCCCATCCGCAGTTGCTGACGGTCTCGGCCGCCTCCAACCGGGCCAAGGGAGACCAATCGCCGGACCAGTGGCAGCCGCCGGCGCGCGGCGCCTGGTGCGTGTACAGCCGCGCCTGGACATCGGTGAAATCCACCTACCAGCTCACCGTGACGAAGGCCGAGAAGGACAAGATCACCGAGATGCTGGGTACGTGCACCTCATGACGCCCGAAGATGAGCAGTACCGCAGTGAGGTGACCGCCGGGGCCGGCGGGGCGATGACCGACGAGGTCGGTGTGATCACCGGAGACCTGACCGTGGTCACCGCCGACCGCGGCGACGGACGGGCGGATGTGCGGGTGCAGTACACCGACGCCGACGAGTGGTACACGCTCACCGGCAGCCCCGCCCCTCTCCTCCCGGCCGGGGCGAAGGCTCTGCACGAGAAGGTCCTCGCTGCGATCAAGGCCGGCGGCGGCGCCACCGTGCCGCGCTGAGGGACGCCGGCCCGGGCCGCAGTCATCCGGCCGCGGGCCGGTTCCCCTCTCCGAAGAGGGGAAGATCCGCCGGGGTCATGTCCGCCCGAAGGCGGACCCACCGCGTCAGATGCCGGTATTTGCCCTGGTCAATCGCGGTGTCGGCTTGGATCTCAGCCACCAGGTCGGGGCGGACCGGCTCCACCGCCAGGCTCTGGCCGCTCGACCAGCCGGCCGAGAAGCGGCGCCCCGCCCAAGGGTGCCCGGGTCCGGCCGCGGTCACGGCGTCGGCCACGAGCGCGGCCGCTGTGGCCGGCAGCGGAGCGGTCCGGCCGACGTAGCGCAGCCGCCCCTGGGCGTCCAGGCGCCCCAGCAGTACCGAGCGGACGGCCTCTCGCGACGGGGAAACCGCCCCCACGATGGCTTCCGTGGTATCGCGCGCTCTCACCTTGCGCCACCCGCCCCGGCGGCCCGGCGTATACGGCGAAGCCGCGTGCTTCAGGACGACACCGTCGATCCCGACCGCACCGTAGGGAGTGCTCAGCCACTCCTGCATCTGTTTTCTCTCGCTGCTGGCTGGACAGAGCGTCCACGGCGGTCCGAGCCTCTGCTCGGCGAACAGCCTCTCCAACGCGGCGCGGCGCTCACGGTAGGGCCGCGGCATCAGGTTTCCCTCGAGGGGGCTGTACAGCAGGTCGAACAGGACCATGTGCGCCGGTGCTTCCGCTGCCTGGCGCTGGATGCCCCGGCGACTGCGCAGCCGCTGCTGGAGGCGGTCGAAGGACAGGCCTTCGCCCGACCAGATCACCAGCTCACCGTCGGCTACCGTCCCTGGCGGCAGGTCACGCTCGGCCGCAGTCACGATCTCGGGAAACGCCCTGGCCAATGCGGTGCCGCGCCGGGAGACCAACTGCACCGGGTCGTCGAACGGGCGCGCGACGCCTGCCCGGAAACCGTCCCACTTGGCTTCTCCCACCCATCCGACCAGATCCTCGGGCAGATGATCCAGTGGACTCGCCGTCATGGGTTCCGGGACACGCACGCCCTGATCAACGACGTCGCCGAGTCGGCGTCACCCCCGTATCTGCTCCTGTACGCCGCATGCCGTGCAGGGCTCGGCCCCCTCGGCCAGAGCGCGGCGGACGTCATCGAGGGTGAGGGAGGGCTCGGTCTCTGCGAGCCAGCAGGTCTGGTGATGGATGACGCGCAGTCGCGGACGGCCGACGGCGGTGGGCAGCTCCTGTGCGCTCCACTGCCGGATCACTTCTTCTGGCTGGGCTACCGGGGCGTCGGAACGCCGGGTGGGCACGCAGGAGTAGTCGCTGCCGTCGATCGGGGTGACAAGCCGGGCGGGGACACGGAAGACCACAGGGGACGGCTCCACGGCGGGGCTACCGTCGGGCCGCTGGGCTTGGCTCCACAGGTCGATGCGGACCTCATACCACCAGTCGCCGGCGCGCTGCCGGATCCGGGCGATCATCTCGGCGAGAACCGAGTCTCCTGCAGGGAGCTCGATCCACACCCGGGGCGCCGGCCTTTCAGGGCCGCATGTCAACACGGACACCACTGTCTGCAGACCTCCAGGCTCAGACCGCGGGGGCGCCAGCGCCGCGCCGTAACGGCATCCTGGCCATCCCGTGCCCATCCGGCCACCGTGGACCGTTCTGTGCGGGAGCCGCGAGTTGGCTCGGCGGCGTCGGACCAGTCGGGCAGGATTCTCACCGACCTCGGCAGGCTGGTCGGCAGCCTCCGGAGGCCGTCCTCGGTCTGAGCTTGCCGGGCCCCAACAGTGTGTCGAAATCATGCATAACGGCACGATTCTACCTTCGAGAATGCGACTGTGGCTCCGCCAGCCGAATTCCGCCGGTGGCGCGGTCAGCAGAGGAACGTGCCGGTGAAGGCCACCACGGCGACGGTGAAGAGGATGGTCAAGGCGAGCGCCTGGTGGTGGTGCAGCAGCCGTGCATGGAACACGGCCCCGCCGCCGCATAGGCGGTTGCCGTCGCGCAGCCGACGGCCGCGGCTGCGGCCGGGCCCTCCTGGCCGGTGGGCATGAGCGGTTGCCTCTCATGGGGGCGTGGCTGCGGAGCGGGGGTGGCCCGGCGGGCATCGGCTTCGGGTTGATGGACTCCGCCGGGCCAGGAAGAGCATCGTATCCGCCGGTGAGGCGCATCGTTCCTGCAGCGTTCGCCCTTCTGCTGGACCGGCTCAGTCGTCCGGATTCCAGGCGCGGAGCTCGAGATGGGTGATCTGGGCTCCTTCGGCGAGGCGGCCGGTCTCGACCATCCAGTCGGTTACGGCCGCGGCGACGTCGCCGTCATGCTGGGTGACGCGCTGCTGCCATTCGCGAGCGTCGAAGCCGGAGCTCCATGTGCCTGGGCCCATGGTGGAGTTGCCGTAGCTGCGCTCTTCGGTGCCGTCAGGGCGTTGGACGACGCCGTGGTGCACGCCGGGGCTGTCCCGCCGGTCACCGGAGTCCAGAAGGAAGCGCCCCTTGGAGGCCCGTACAGTGAAGGCGATCTTGCCGTTCTCGGCCGCGGCCGCGTCGTCGATCACGGGCTTGAGACGGGAAGCGCCGGACTTGATGTGCTGCCGGCCAGCGCGGGCAATACCCGACGTCCACCGGTCATCGTGTTGGACGCTGACAGCGTCTCTTGTGCGCACCCGGGCGAGCCGGCCGGTCTTCGTACGGCGCCGGGTGGTGTAGCGGCTCGCGAGTTGCTTGAGGGATTCCATGTCGCGGGGTCCGCCGGCCTGGACTTCCTGAACGACGGCGCGCAGGGCCGCCACGAAGGACTGCCCTCCGCGCGGGCCGCGCGTGTAGAAGTGGGACACGATGGCGGAGTTCCGGCCGAGGATCGTGGCGACGTCGCGCTTGCTGAAGCCCTCACGCAGTAGCTCATCGGTCAATCGCGCCGCCTCATTCGGGGGCACCTGAGCGGTGGCGCCACGGCGCCTGCGCGGGGGCATGGTGCACGGTCTCCTTCGTCCACGGGGTCGACGGCGGTTCGTCAGCGGGCCGAGTTTGCATTCTCCTCATCCCACCAGGCTCGGCCCAGGCTCTGGAGGGTGAAGAACTCGGCGTCGGTGGTCGGTGCCGCCACGGAGTGGGGCAGGTGGCCCTTGAGCAGGTAGTCGCCTGGCTGGGCATGGTAGGGCCACTGAGGCATGGCGGTGGTGTAGATCGCGTCGGTGCGGAAGGCGATGATGCTGCCGGCCGGGAGGTGCAGGGCGCCGACGTGCACGGTCTGGCCGTTGGCGTCCTTGGTCCGGGTGGACAGCAGGGCGGCGCGGGCGGCGGACCACACACCGGCCGCCCATTCCGGGTGGGCCCAGGGGCTGCGGCTGATCACCGTACGCTCCCACACCACATGGCCGCCCTCGATGCCGGTGACGCGGGCGCCCTTGGGGATCTCGTTCTCTCGGCCGACGGGCACGCTGCCGCCAGTGGTCCGCGGCCGTTGCGCGAAAGCTCCGATGCCGAAGAGCAGGATGCTGCGCACCCCGCGGGAGGCGAGTTTGTAGGCCGTGCGCAGGTGTTCGGTCCCGGTGTGCTGGGACGTGGCCGACAGGGAGGCCCAGGCCTTCTTGAGTTTGTCCGCCCATTCCTTCAGGGGTTGGCCGGACTCCCACAACAGGCCGTCGAGGATCTCGATCCTCCAGGGCCGGATCGGGTTGCGCAGGGCTGCGTTGATCTCGGCGCCGCCGGCCCAGGTGGTGAAGGTGCGCCCTGGCTGGTGTGGGTAGTCCCATGCCCGGTCGCCGGTGATGGCGTGAGGGAGAAGGCCGACGTGGTTCCAGTCGGTGGGGATGGTGACCCTGACCTGCCAGTGAGAGGGGGCGAAGAGTGCGTTCGTCTGCTCCTTCTCGTTCCAGGAGTTGAACGTGCGGGCGGTGACGCGCTGAGGGGCGCCCACTCCGCTCGCCCAGGTGTGTTTGCCGTAGGCGAGGGTGCGGTCCAGTTCGGTCCACTGGGGAAGTTGTTCGGGCACGCGCGGTGGGGTGATCAGTTCGGTGCGGCCCTGGCCGGCGGTGGCGTGGAGCAGCTGGCGGATCTCGTCGGACATCACGGGGTAGCCGTCGGCCCATCGGGCTCCCTGCTTGCTCGGGATGGTGCGCGACCACAGGTCCCTGCCGGTCAGGCTTGGGTTTCCCATGAGGACGACGTCGGGCCACTCTCGTTTGAGGGCCTGCCACAGAAATCTGAAGGCATCGCGGACGGTGGTGACGTCGGCGTCGCCAGGGTCGAACCATTCGGCGACGCTGCGGACTTCGACGTGCTGGTTGCCGCGTTCCCAGCGGCCGACCGGGTTGCGCTCGTGGTAGTGGTGGTCGGCCATGCGGTCCTTGCCGCGGCCGGATTCCACCTGCCAGCCCTCGGGCAGGTTGTTGAGCCAGGCGGCCACCGCGTCCTTCAGGTACCGGTAGCGCTCGGCGTCGCGGTGCCATGGGTCCCCGGCGGTGATGTAGATCCGTTCCACGGTGTCCGGGAGGTGGGCGTAGACGGCGGTGAGGATCTCGGCGGGGGACGCGGTGCCGAGGTCGAGCTGGATGCGCTGGTCCTTCCAGGCCAGGACACCCGTGCGTGCATCGAGGAATGCCATGCCCCGTACGGCCTGGGTGAACTTGGGGCGCTCCGAGCGCAGGTTGTTGGCTGCCACGGCGAACCAGCGATCACCGGCCTCGCCATCGGGGATGCAGGGCAGTTCGCGGGGCGCCGGGGGAACGGGAGTGGCCGCCTCGGCCGGCGGCAAGGCGACCGGGGCGGCAGCGCTCTCGGCCGGCTCCGGCGTGGCCTGCGGCATGCGGCCGTCCTGCTGCGCGGCAGGCAGTTGCACAGCGGAGGGCTGTCCGCTCACCTGCTCGGGCGCAGGCTGCGCGGGGATGGCCTTGAGGGCCGGGGCCGCGGCACCGGTCGGCTCGGCAACGGCCTCCGGCACCGGCTGAGACGACGCGGGCTCGGCGCCCGCCGTGACCTCGGTGTCGGCGGTGGGTGCGGGGGCCAGGTGCGGCACCAGGGCGACGATGTCCTTCACGGACAAGTCGGCTGCCGGGGCGAGGCGCTCGGCTTTGGCCTTGGCGTACGCGCCCAGGGCCTTGATCTGCTTGTCGCGGTCGTCGCGGAGCTTGGTGAGGGCCTTCTCGGCTTTGCGGACGGCATCGCGGGTCTGGCGGAGCTTGACCAGGCCGTCGTTGTAGGTCTTGGCGTCCATCAGCTGCTCCTGTCGGCGACCGTGGCGGGGTTGCTGCGGATGTCAATGGTGACGGAGTAGTCGGCGGGAACGGAAACGGTCAGGTGGCGTTCGCCGTCGATGCTGACAACGGCCTGGCCCACCACCGCCTGGCGGGCGGTGGTGTCGGCGGGGAGGTCGCCTTGGAGCAGGTCGTCGAGCTCCATGACCTTCACCGGGGTGCCTTCGCCCGGTTTCCACGACCGGCCCGGCGCGCCGAGCTGCGCGGCGAAGCGCCGGGAGGGACGGCCGTGGAAGGCCACTCGGGGACGCGGGCCGTCGCCCACCCAGTGCCAGCGGTTGCCGTCCGCATCGGGCAGGACGTCATAGACGGCCATGGTCTTGCCGCCGCGGCAGGCGACGACGACGGCGATCCGGTCGGGATCGAAGAGCATCTTCGTCGTCGACCTGCCCTGCCAGGGCGACCAGGCGGACAGGACGACGTCAGCTTCCGTGCTGATGCCGGACCCGACTTCGCTCCAGCGCCTGCTCACGTTGACCGCCAGGGCCTGGAAGCGAGGAGCGTCGTCGTCGGATGACACCAGCTGCCTCCTGGGTGAGGGAAGTGATGTCACCCACCATAGATCGCCTACGAACACTTATGCAATAAGCATTCGCAGGCAGTTCCTGTTTCGTCCACGTGCCACCGTTCAGGCGGGCAGGTCTGTCCTCCGTGGTAGCCCAGCTGGGACCCCGGCAAGACCCCGTCCCTCCTCCCGCACCATGCCCTGCCGCCCGGGGTCCTGGGCGGCAGGACTCCGTCGTGCCATCGGCTTGCGATCCACCCTCACCGGCCTGTCCGATCGGCTCAGGACGGTGCTCATTGCGCCGTTCCTGCTCATGCGGCCGCGCTTTCCGCAGGCGGGCATTGCGGGACACCGGCCAGACGGCGGAGGAGGGCAAGTTCCGCGTACAGGGCGTCCAGGGCCTCGTCGTTGATCGTCGAGGCCGTGTAGCGGACTGCCGCGAATTCCCCGTAGGTCACAGGGGTGTTGGGAGTGTGCGGGCTGGGGGTGGTGCGCACGAAGGTGCCGCGTCCTGGCTCCGTGGCGAGGAGGCCCTCGTCGCGCAGCAGCCGGATGGCAGCGCGGGCCGTGGCGCGGGCGACCTTGTGCTGGCGGGCGAGCTGACGTTCGGAGGGGCAGCGGGTGCCGGGGCCCAGTCGGCCGGCGGTGATGTCGTCCCGGAGGGCGGCGGCGATCTTCTGGTAGGGCGGGATGCCACGGGAGGAACTGCTCATGGGGTGCACTCCTGGATCGGGCGGTCCTGGTCGGGTGTGGTGACGGTGCGCTGGGCCCGCTCGCGCCGGGCGCGTTCCAGGGCCCGGGCTCGGCTGTCGTCCGTACGGCGTGTGGGCTGCTGCTGACGCGCCAGGGCACGGGCGAAGTCCTCGGCCGGTTCATGCATGATCCGGCTGCGGTTCTGTCGTTCGATGGCTGCTGCGATGGCGGCGTCGACGGTGCGCTGCGGCCGGTGGGCCCGGTGTGCGGCGACCGCTGCGCGGTAGCCGGGCGGAGTGATGCCGCCGGAGACGGAAGAAGGGGCGGCCGGCTCCGGGTGGGAAAGGCCGGCCGCGGTCGGCGCCGGGCGGTGGGGCCGCGTGCCGGGGGCCAGGTCGCGGATCTGGCGGACGGCTGTGGTCATTTTGCGGATTTCGGCCAGGAGGCGGGGCGCCAGAAGGCGGATCTGGGTGCCCCAGGCCGCGGAGTCGGGTAGGAGGTCGAGCCGTCCGGATTCCAAGTCAAAGTGGACGGCGGTGACGTGGGCGGCGAGATGGGGCCCGGCGATGAGCGGCCACTGGTCGAGTACCGAGCCGCCTTCGACCGGGACATCCCAGGCGCGGGCGGCGACCAGGCCCTCCAGGGCAGCGCCGAGGCCGACCGGGTCACGGCCGTCGGCACGGCGGCCGTGCCGGCGGGGGTGCGGCTGGGCTCGGCGTGCCATGGCGCCGTTCTTCTTGGCGTTCTCACGGGCGGCCTTCAGCGCAACGCGGGCCATGTCGATGCCCGAGGGCTGTGGTGCGTTCACCGGCCGACTCCCACTGTCAGGTGGCCGCTGGCGCCGGCCAGGCGCAGCGCTCGGGCGACGAGTTCGGGGCCGTAGAACGCCTCGGCCGCTTCGCGGCCCATGATGTCGACCGCCGAGGTAACAAGGCCTGGCTCCCCGGACAGGAACGCCTGCTGGGCGGTCTGCCGGTGCGTGGTGCGCTCGTCGTCGGTCAGCTCAAGCGTGCTCGTCTGCTCGGGCTGCTCGGCCGGGATACTGCCGTGGCGGACGGAGCCGATGGCCTGGCGGACGAGGCGGGCGACGGCGCCGCCGCGCGGTGCCTGCCAGACGCCCTCCCACTCGACGTGCCGGTCGATCTCCGCCTGGCGGGAGTCGCGCCACCAGGCGACCAGGTTCGCGCGCTTGGCGGGGGTGTCGTAGAGCAGGTGCGCGCCCAGCAGGCGGCGGGCGAGGAACCCCGAGGGGCGGCGGACGGTACGGGCGGGGGCCTGCAGGCCGAGGACGGCCATGACCTCGGCCACGGTCCATCCGGCGTCGGAGACGTCCTTGAGGATCCACGCGATGCGGGGCACGGAGGCGCGGTGGAGCCAGGGCACCTGTCGGATCAGCTCGGCGGCAAGCCGGTACCGGCGGCCAACAGCGTTCAGCCGTCGCGGCGTTCCGGTCTTCTTCGGGAGGGTGATGTGGTCCTTGCCCGCTTCGAGCTTGCTCTCAGAGGGAGACGTAGGACTACCCGCAGAGGAAGAACCAGAAGCACTACCCCCCATTGGGGTGCAACGGGTGGGGCTGTTGGGACGGGCTGGGAACCTCTTGGCGGACTCGGCGCGGCGTGGGCGGCGCAAGGCCCGCTTGGCCATCTTGGCCAGGCGCTTCATCAGGGGCCGCCCCTTGTCGCCGATGCCGCATACACGGCGGATGTACTGCTCGGAGTCATCGGTGCGCAGGTGCAGGGCGGCGTCGACGACGGGGGGGATGGTGCACACGAACTCCGAGGCACGGCGGCCGGCTCCGCGCACCCGGGTGCCCTTGGTGCGGTAGGTGAGCAGGCCGGTCTCCCTGAGGATCGCCAGGTGGTACTGGACGGTGCGCTCGGAGAGCCGCAGAACGCGGGAGAGATAGGCGACGCCGGGGCGGCAGGGGCTGAGCCGGGCCAGTTCCACGGCGACGCGCACGGTGGTCTCGCCGACACGGCGGGGGCCGTGGGTGCGGCCGGTGGTGTAGGTGCTGTCGAGGTGGAACCAGTAGACGGCCTGCATCCAGCTGTAGCCGTCGGTGGCGATGCGTCCCGAGGTGGTGGTCAGCCACTGCCGCACGGCAGGAAGGTGCAGCGGCACGTCGACACCGGCCATGGGCAGGGCGGGGGAGGCGAGCGGTTCGCGGGGCACGGGAGTCCGTTTCCGGGTAGCGCGAAGTAGGCCCGTGGCGCAGTGCAAGCGAACGGGCCTCGAGGGCGGAATGAGAGGGAGACGCACCACCGGCCGGGGGCGGCCGGTGGATGGGTCAGAGGAGCGCGAGTTGCTCCGGTTCCCTCAGTGCCATCGGCTGGACAGCAGCGGTGACGTGGTGGCCCTCGGCGGTCCGAGGGGTGGGGCGCGGTTGCGGACGGCGGCAGACGTTGCGCGGCCGGGGCGGGTTCTTGGAGTCCTCTTCGACCAGCTGGGCCAAGCGATGCACGCGGTGGGCGGACAGGCCGGTGCGGCGTACGACCCGGCTCTCTGGCATGCGCTGGACGAGCAGTTCCATGGCGGCGAGCTCGGCGCGGGCGATGTCGCCGTCGTAGTTCGGCCAGGATGCGGCCGGTTTGATGCGGGTCCGCGTGGGTTGGGTGGTCATCGCACACCTCCTCGTGCGGCGATCAGGTCGGCTTCGATGACCACGCGCTTGCTGTGTCCGGTGGCGGGCCAGCAGGTGACGATGGTCATCTTCTTCTGGGTGGCCACTTGGTCGGGGTGGCCGGGCACCGGCGCGGTGACGTTGACGTCGGTCGGCGCAACGGTGCTGATCTTGGTGACGGCGTACACGAACGTGGTGCGGTTCGCGGTGGTGACGCGGATCTCAGAGCCGGTCTTGAGATTGTCGATGTTCCTGAAGGCTGGGTCGCTTACCCCGCTGCGGTGGCCGGCGACCGCGAAGTTGCCGGTGTCCCCGGGTTGTTGCGAGTAGGGGAAGTGGCCGATGCCGGCCTTGAGCTGACGGTCACCCACGCCTTCGTAGACCGGCTGCGCCCAGTCGGCGCCGAGAGCGGGGATGCGCACAACGTCCTGGATCTGACCGCCGCCGCCCGGGGTGTCGCTGCGGCCCACGGCGTGCTGGCCGCCCTCGGCGGCAGGGTGAGGGTTGGTTTCGCGCCAGCTCTGGAGGGCCTTGCCGGCTTCCGCGTGTGCGGTGCCGGTGCGGTCCGGCTCTGTGGCCATCGGGTTCGGGGCCGGGCTGCTGCTCGCGGGTCCTGCGGCGGCGCTCAAGCGGGCGCTGGGGCTGGTGCCCGGTGCGGTGGAGTGCGGCGCGGCGGGCTTGGTCTCGGCGGCCCGGTCGCTGCCGGGCCACAGGGCGGCGGTCAGTCCTGTGGCAATGGTGACGGCGATCCCGGCTCCGATGAGGGCGTTGCGGCGGGTGTGCCGAGCGGGGCGGGAGAGGGGAGGGATGTCGGCGGGGCGGGAGTTTTCGGGCATGGGGCATCCGTCCGGCGAGGGGGAGGCCGAGTGATGTCGGCGAGAGCCGGGGCGGCGGCGGGGCAGGGACACGCTGGGGGCTGGTCCGCTGCCCCGCCGCTGGCACTTCCGGCGACGTGGCGTGAAGTCGCCTTGGGGGGGAGGGTCAGGCGCCGGTCTTCGGCAGCTCGGTGATCGGGACCGGGGTCGGCTTGGGGGCCGGCCGCTGGGGGATCTTGGCGTCGGTGACCGTCACCTCGGCGGTCTTGCCGTCCGTGACCGTCACGGCCTGGTCGGCGGCGAGCTGGTAGCCGTTGACCGCTTTGACTTCGTGAATGGTGTAGCGGCCCGAGGGCAGTGCGGTTGCCTGCCACCGGCCGTCGGCGTCGGTCGTCCCGGTGGCGACAGCCTTGCCTGAGGCGTCCTTGACCTCGAAGGCGACGCCGGACAGGGCCTTGCCGGTGTCCTCGGCGGTCTTGCTGACCTTGATGTTTCCGGAGGGCTTTTCGACCTTGACGCTGGTCTGGCCCTCGGCACTGGAGTGGCCGCCGGCGATCAGCATCCGCTGGGCCTTGGCGTTGTGCGGTGCCACCACGCGCAGTGCGGTACCGGGCAGGGAGGCGGTCTTGGCCTTGATGGTGGCCGTGCCGTCCTTCGGTGCTGCCAGGGTGGTGGTGGCGGTGCCGTTCGCGCCGGTGGTGACCTCGGTCGTTGTGGTGGAAGGTCCGGCGGTGGTGAGGGCGAGCTTGATGCCGGGGACCTTGGCGCCTGAGGCCGCGGTCACGTCGACGGTGAGGCCGATCTCCGTACCGGGCTTGGCGCTCGTCTCGGACGGCCTGATGTTGACTTTGTACGGGCCGGCAAGCCGCTTTGACTCGTCGATGTAGGCCAGGGCCTTGGTCTTGGCGGCCGGGGCGACGCCGGGGGCCGTCAGGCGCTGCACGGCGCGCTTGCCGTCGGGCAGCGCGTAGGCGGAGTCGGCGTCGAGGAGACTGTACAAGGCGGCGTCGACGGCGGCGGCCTGGGCGTCTTCGCCGGTCTGCCCGTAGCGCGAGACGACGTAGGCGGCGCGCGCGATGTTTTCGGTGCTGGCCTGTTTGCCGGTGGTCTTCGAGGTCCACACGCCGCTTTCGCGTACGGGGCCGTAGCCGCCGGAGGCCTCCGGGCCCGCCAAAGTGGGGTCTGCGCAGTACGCGAGGCCTTCGACACCCGGCAGCGTCTTGCCCGGCGGCCCGTAGGCGCCGATGTGCGACATGGCCGCATGGCCGTCGGTGTCGGGGATCAGGTAGCCCGGCCCCCATTTGTCCGCAGCGTGCGCAGCCGGCGCCAGCATGATGCCCGTACCCACCGCCATCGCCGCCACAGCAACAGCAGGACGACGAAACCATTGGCCGGACCCGGACTGGGAAGTTCCCGCCGGTGATGCCAAACTCATCTCTTGTCTCCTATGGGGACGTGAGCCGGACCCGGCCATCACAGGGTTTCTCAGGCCGACGTGCGGCCGGGTCCGGCGGCTCCGCACCCTTCTTCAGGATGCGTAGTACACAGGCGGAACGAGCGCGAAGATCCGCCCCCGCGGTGTAGAAGTTCACCACGCTCGTTCATCGGATGCAAGCTATCCTCATACGGGCAAGCGATCAAGTCGCTAAAGTGCATCCTGCCCCCCGCGCCGTAAGCAGTTCTGCAGTCCTGGAGCCTTCGATGCCCACTCGCCACTTCGATGGAAACCGCATCCGCGTTCTACGCGTGGAAGCGCGGCTCAAGCAATCCGATGTGGCAAGGGCCGTCGGGGTCTCCGATGCCGCCATCGGGCGGTGGGAGAACGGCAAAGTGCTTCCCGACCCGGAGAAGCTGCCGGCGCTGGCCAAGGCCCTCGGCTACGACCTGGACCTCCTCTTCCCGTTGGACGGTCCTCCGGATCTCGCCACTTTGCGGGCCAATGTCGGGTTGTACCAGGCGGACACCAAGCACATCACCAAGACCCGCAGTGCCGGCCCGGTCGCGTACGCGGAACGAGGCAAGGCCCGGTTGTCCGCTCAATTCGTCGAGCCGCTGGCCGCCGCGTACGGGGTGACGGTCGAGGAACTTCTGGCAGCACAGGAGCGGTCGTTCGGCAACGAGGTGCCAGAGGAACGGCAGCAGGCAGCCCCAGCCACTCTGTCAGAGAAGATCAACAGCCGGTTGAGGGACCGAGTCCCGCCCCTGACCGACTCGGAGATCGCCGCGGGCATCAACGAGTACGCCGGCGCGCAGGTCATCACCGAGGCCGGCGTGCGCGCCCTGCGTGAGGGCAAGCAGGCCTCTGCGCCGCTGGTCGTCCGTGAGGGCCTGGCCGCGGTCTTGGGGACCGAGCGTCCCTACTTCCAGAGCAAGGAGAGTGTGGTCAGGGACCTGGCCGCAAGCCTGAAGTATCTCGCGGACAGCGAGAACGACGGCAAGTACCTCGCGGACAACGAGGACGAGGGCTTTCGCGTGCAGGCAGCCCGCGGCCTTGACACCCCAGGCCTGTCCCCGGAGGTGCTCGCCATCGTCAGCAAGGCGGTCGGCGAGGTCCGTGAGATCCGATCGGCACGACGCCGGCCCAATGCCTAGAGTGGGCCGGCGTCGTTCATGGTGAAGGCTTACGCCTCAGCCGCTGGATACTGCCGGCCGGCGGCGAAGACAGCGGCGACCTTGCGCAGGGCGTCGAGGTCCATCAGCGGGTCGCCGTCGACGACCAGCAGATCAGCGCGGTAGCCGGCTGTGAGCTCGCCCGCACGGTCGCCGATTCCCAGCGCCCGCGCCGCCTCGCTGGTGGCCATGGCGATGATGCGCCGGCGCGAAAGCCCCAGGTGCTCGTAGCACTCCAGACTGGAGACGAGCCCGTCGAACCCGGCCCGCTGCACCCCGGCATCGGTTCCCGCGATCAGCCGCACACCTGCCTGCGCCATCTGCCGGACCCCGTCGAACATCGCCTCGGCCCGGCCGGCGAACTGAGGCACCTGCGTCAGCATCCTCCAGCCGGGACTGATCGTCGGGCAGACCGCGATGTCTTTCTCCACGATCCGGGCAACCACGTCACGCCGGAGCTCGACGCCGCCGCCAGGCACCATCCACGTGCAGTGCTCCAGGGTGTTGACACCGACGTCCACCGCGTCGGCGATGCCGTCAGCCCCGTGCGCGTGTGCGGCCACCGGCAGCCCGGCCCGCCGGGCTTCGTCGACGACCACGGCCAAATCCTGCGCAGTGAACTGGCTCTCCCACGTTGGAGTGCTGTTCTTCGTCAGGCCACCACCGGTCTCCATGACCTTGATGACCTTCGCGCCGGCTGCCGCGTTACGCCGCACGAGGCTGCGGATCTCCTCCTCGCCGGCCGCCTCACCGCCCAGGAACCAGCAGTGCCCCTTCGGAGAGGTGACAGGGATGCCTGCGGAGATGATCCGCGGCCCGGGCACTGAGCCGGCCTCGACTTCGCCCGCGAGCCGCAGCGCCAGGTGGTTGCGATCACCGAGGTCGCGCACCGTGGTGACGCCGATGCCCAAGAGTTGCTTGGCCCTGCCCTTCATGTCGTTCAGCAGGGCGTCGTCGTCGCGGCTGTGCAGGGCGCCGACCGGATCGACGCTGCTGTCGAAGCACAGGTGGACGTGCGCGTCTATCAGCCCCGGAAGCACGGTGGAGCCAGGGAAAGCCAGCCGTGCATCGCCCGGCTGCGCTAGGGGCTCCACCTCGGCCCGCGGGCCGATGGCGACGATCGTGTCCCCCGAGACCAGGATGGCGCCGTCGGTGAGGTACGCCCCGTCGGCTCCCGCGAGGATCCGGTCGGCAGTGATCAGCATTGTTCGACTCTCCTTGGTTTGCCGGTGGAAGATCAGGACCCGGCTGTCACACGGGACGCACGCGGCGTGCGAAGGGCTGCCCCGCGCAGCGCTTTTGACAGCTCGACCAATTGCTGCACATCGGCGTCTCTTCCGTCCTGCAGCGGCATGGCCAGGGCGACGGCAGGCCGCGGCGCAGCCGCGGCGTCCCTGCGGCTCCCGCCGTCCCCCAGACGTTCGGCGATCACGGCCTGGGCGGCTTCCGTCAGCCGCCCGGCCAGCACCGCGGCGTCCGAGGACCGGTCCTCGCCGAGGTAGGGGCTGATCCGCACCAGGCCATCGCGTATTTCGACGAACCGTCGCTCATAGCGGCGGTGGACCCCGCGTACGCACCAGCTGTCCCAGCGCAATGGTTCACGATCCAGGACGATCTCGGGGTACGCCTCGGACAGCAGCTGCCACAGCGGTGCGAGTTGACGGTATTGGCGGCGGTGGCGCAGCCAGATTCCGATGGCTGTGGCACGTGCTCGCACGCTGGGGTAGGTGATGCCGGTGGAGAAGGACAGGACGGAGCCCACGAGGAGGAAGGCCACGGTGACCACAAGCGGCTGGGGTATGGTCCCGCCCTGCCAGCGGATGAGCACGAAGACCGCGCGGATCGCGCAGGCGGCTGCCATGCCGGACATGCCAGCCGCCGCCATCCACAATCCGGTCGAATACGGACAGTCGGTTTTGCAGGCGTACTTGCGGGTCCACCAGGCGGCGGCGGCCAGGGCGTAGAGCAGGTAGAGGCCGGCCAGTTCGTAGAAGGCGGCCAGCGGAGTGACAGTCATGTCCGCGGTCGCGTAACTGCCGGCGAACACCCGGTCAGGGGCGCTCGCGCCCAGAGCGATCGCGGCCGCGATGACCAGGAGGACGAGGAGGCCCTCCCGTCGGGCCCGGCGCTGCCCGGAGGCCCGGTCGGCCGCGGAGTACAGGTAGAAGCACATGAGGAAGTACGCGGCGGCCAGCAGCAGCACGTTTTGGCCGATCTTCGCCCATCCATGGCCGGCGACGGTTTCCACGCCGGATGCCCCGCCGGGCATCACCAGCAAGTAGGAGGAGCAGGCGCACAGCAGACACAGCGCGACGGACCGCAGGGCGCGGTTCTTCGGCGCGCGTGAGAGCTGGTAGAGCTTCCACAGTGTGGCCATGACCAGCGGCATGAGGAACAGGAACGCCATGGGCTACAGCCACCCCCGGTGGTCACCGAGAGCGGCTTGGACGTGGCGGACCGAGGGGTCTGCGGAAGGGGGCGGGGTCACGCGGTCGAGCACTAGGGCCCACTCCAAAATGATGGTCGCAACGAGTTCTGCATCGCATTCCTGCTGGTTGTCGTACGAACAGCGCTTGAAGACCTTGCGGACATCGCCCGGCTCGACGCCGGGAACCGGGCTCGGCAGCTCGGTTTCGTCACTGTCATGGTCGGCCAGCATGTGGCCCACCTCGTGCAGGATGATGTGATCTTGATGGAGACGGGTGGTCTCCTGCTGGTAAAGAATGATGTCGGCTTCGGGGGTCTCCACCAACAGCCCCAGTGGTCCTGGTTTAGGCAGGGGCGCCGGCTGCAGCTCGATGTCACGGTCCCATCGCCTGCCCAGCGCGCGGCACAGCGCCTCGACGTCCAGCGGAGGTTGGATCTCCAGCTCCCGCAGTTCCTGCCGAAGACGCCGCTCCAGTTCGCGTACGCCAGGACGCGAACGCCTGGCGCGCCAGCGGCGCTTGCCCATGGCCACCGGCTGCTGCGCGGCGGCGCCGATCGGGTGGGGCGTGGGGGTGAAGTCGGCAGAGCGCGCAAAGGGCAAGGCGGATTCCGTCCCGTCCTCCAGGCGTAGCCGGTTCCACCACATGGGGGCCGTCCTCACTGCTGCACGCGCGCAGCTGCTCACCGTCGCATGGAGGCAGGACTGGCCGGTACCGGCCAGTCCTGCCTATTCCCCCGGGCCTATCTTCGCCGACTTGCCCGCCGTCCTTCTGGCGAGACATGCTGGCTCGCGTTTGGGATGATCGTCCTGTCAACAAGATGGCTTGGCCAAGAACATACGGCGATCACGCCCCGTGCTGTCAAGCTGACAGGATGTTGGCCTCACCACGAGGCCATTCGTCCTGTTGACCGGATGAGAGATATGATTCAGGCATCAACCACGTCAACCGCCTGCACGGCGAGGAGCAAGGACTGCTGCGATGGGTGACGAAGCCCCCGCCGAGCAGGGGACGATCGCCCGCAAGCTCGCGTTCCTGATCAGCACGGTGCATCCGTCCGGCCGCGGCCCCTACTCCTACGCGGAACTCGAGCGTCTGATCAAGCAGCAGGCCGGCGCAGACGGCCCGACCGTCTCCGGCAGCGCGATCCAGGCCATCGCTACCGGGCGCGTCTCCAACCCCGGCATCCAGGCGCTCAAGGCCCTGGCCAAGTTCTTCGGCGTCCCGGTGGGCTACTTCGTCGACGACGAGACCCACGAGGACAAGGAACGCGCCCGGAAGTTGGAGGAGCGGCTGCGGGAGCTGCGAGCAGAGCTTGACCGCGCCCAGGCCGCCGCCGAGCTCGCGCAGGTCCTCGAGGACGCCCAAGCCCGCGCCATCGCCGCCCGCCTGGGCGGACTGTCGGCGAAGACTCTTCAGGGCATCAAGCTCATGGTCGAAAGTGCCCGTCAGGTCGAGGGGCTGCCCGCGGCAGAGGAAGACATCGAGGGGACCAAACGCTGGCAGCGGCGGCGACGCGCCTGACGTGCTCTACGGCGCCCGGAATCACCGGGCGCTGCCAATTAGTCACCCCTGGATCTGTTCTGTCAGACCTGCCGCTTAGTCTGTGACGACACAGGCAACGGTCCAAGGGCCATGGGTCCTTTGGCCCTGTTCGGACGGAGCGACGAGGCAAGGGAAGCTGATGAGGTGGTGGAGGCGCCCCCGTAACCCCTGTTCCGCCGTCGCTGACGCCCTGGCGATTCCGCAGCCTTTCCACTTGGAGAGCTTCTGCCGGTCGATCGCGCAGCAGCGCGGCCGTCCCCTGCTCCTGTTGCCCCTCGACGGCCCGCCACACCCGGATATGCCCTGCGGCATCTGGATCGGCCTCGACGCGGCCGATCTCGTTTTCTACGAGGCCACCGCCGCGGACTTCCTGCGCGTGCACATCGTCCTGCACGAGATCTCCCACATGCTCCTCGGCCACACCGCCCCGGATTTCGAGGTCGCCGAGGACGCCTCGGAGGAGGAACTGGCCGCCGCAGGTGAGCACTTCCAAAAGCTCTTGGACCGCACCACCGCTTCTGTCGCCGGGCACGAGACGCCCGAGCTGCCCCTGGCGGAGATCATGCGTACCGAGGCAGCCCGCGTACGGACCGCCGTCACGGCAAGAAAGAGCGTCGACGACGAGCTCGGCCTGTCCACCGACCGGCTCCTGGCCCTGATGGGCCGCAGCAAGTTCGACTCCCGCCAAGAGCATGACGCAGAGACCCTCGCCACCCTCATCCTGGCCCGGGCCAGCCGTACCGAGGCTCGCTCCAGCTCCGGCGAGGCAGCCGACCGTCTTGCACGACTGCACGATGCCTTCGGGCGCCCCAACACCAGGTCCTGATGTGAGAACCCTTGAAACTGCCGTCCTCGCGATGCTCTGGATGGTCACCCTCTGGCGTGCGCCATCAGCCTTCCGCACCCCCATGGCGCGGTCCCTGTGGGTGGCCTTCGCCAGCGTCACCATATCCATGACCCTGCGCAGGCCCGAGGTCCTGCACGCTTTCGACAACACCGTCGGCACCCACAGCGCCGGAACGCTCCTCAAGCACATCCTGGGTACAGTCGGAGCGGCAGCTGTCCTGGACTTCGTGATCACCATCGCACGGCCGGAAGCCGCCCGCGGTATCAGGCCCCGCCACTGCCTGGCCCTGGCCTCCATAGCCGCGATGACCGCCGCCTTCACATGCATCGACCGCTCCACGGAGGTCGATGACCTGTACATCGCCACGGCAGGAACGCTCTGGGGCACCGTGTACTACTCGGTCTTCCAAACGTATCTCGGCGTCGCGATGGGCGTCGCCGGATACCTGTTCCTCAGCTCCGGCCGCCACGCAGCCCAGCGCTGGCTGCGAGTGAGCCTGCGCCTTCTGGGCGCCGGCACGGCGATAGGCATCGTCTACTCGCTGGTGCGGATCGGCTATTTGGTCCTGCGCCTGACCGGCCTCACCGGTACCGCCACGATCCGCCTGGCCGACACAGCCTCCAACCTCAGCCGCTCCACGGCAATCGGGCTGATCCTCATCGGCAGTTCCTTCCCCGCTGTCGGCCTCGCCTGGCGCCAGATCCACTACTACCGGACGCTGCGGACCCTGCGACCGCTGTGGGAAGCTCTGACCACCGCCGCCCCCGGGCTCGTGCTGCGCACCTCGCTACTCCGCAGCCCTCGGATGCGCCTGCACCGCGTCATGATCGAGATTCATGACGCCGGCCTCGCCCTCGCCCCCTACGCCCCTGGCGATCTGAAGGAGCGCTCCCGCAAGGCGGCCGAAGCGTGGGGACACCGCGGCGTCGAGCTGGACGCCGCAACCAAGGCCCTGTGGCTGCGCGCCGCCGCCCAGGCCAAGGCCGCCGGCGCTGCCCCCTCCACCGCGGCCGCGGCCTCCGGCGAACAGGAAAGCCACGACTTGGACCTGGACGGCGAAGTCGCCTTCCTCACCACCGTGGCCTTGGTCTACCACTCCCCCAATGCCGACACCTTCCTCCGCACCTGCCAGGAGCCCGCATGACCAGCATCCCCGGCGCCACCCGGGTCACCGAATCCCGGATGGCCCGCCTGGCCACCGACGGCCTGGACCCGAAGAACTGGATCCTCGCCGACGTCATCGCCGTCGGCTGGAACGCCGACCGCCTGACCGGCATCGGCTGGGGGCTGCTCGGCGGCCTTTTTGCCGCGGTCATACCGATCCTCTTCATCAACTTCGGCATACGCCGCGGCCGCTGGGCTGACCGCCACGTCGGCCAACGCCGGCAGCGCCTGATCGTCATGGCCTTCATCCTCGGCTCGGTCGTCTGCGGCATAACCCTTCTGACCACCCTGGGCGCGCCTCGCACAGTGATCGCGCTCATCGCGGCGATGCTCACCACCCTGGGGTCCCTGTTCGCCGTCACCGCCGGCACCAAGGACGACGGCCGCCGCCAGTACTTGGGCAGCTCCTGGCGCGGCAAGATCTCCGTCCACGCAGCCGTCGCCAGCGGGAGCGTCGTCATGCTGTCCTTGTGCTACGGACCCTGGGCCCTGCTCGCCTACCTCCTGGTCGGCATGGTGGGCTGGTCCCGTATCGAGCTGTATGACCACACCCGCGGGCAGGTCGCCGCCGGCGCCCTCCTCGGCGCCGTCGTCGCCGGGAGCACCTTCGTGTTCCTGCGGTAGAACCACTGCGGCGCTGCCCGCCTCGTTCCGACGGCTCCAGGACCTACGGGGCTTCCCGCAGGAGCGGAAGGACGCGTGCGGCGGGCAGCATGGAGAGGGCAGTGATGCTGTCGAATGGCGAGTCAAGGTTCACAGGGGCACGGCCGCGGCAGGTGGGACCGGCTGTACGCCTGGTTTCGGTGGCTCGGTCCGCTTCGCGCGATCTTCGGATGGGTGCGAGACGGCTCATCCCCTGATGCCTAAAGCCCCGGCCGATGTGGCCGGGACCCTGCGGAGAGAGAGGACCTCACCTGAACGCTTGGCCGGCAGAGGGTGGGGTCCTCTTTTCAACTGCCGACTCGACAAGTCTTAAGGGCCGACGGCACATAAGAGTACACATGCGATCCACCATGGGTGTCAACGGTGCTTGGCGGTCCAGCGGGCCTTGGGGCCGGAGGCTCCCCGGGGGTGAGGGTGCCCACAGTCTCGTGATCGGCGCGGACGAGGAGGGTGCCAGTGTGTCCGGGGTCGGGTTCGATGGTGATGTGGCGGCCGTCGATGATGCCGAGGTCGCGCAGGCCACTTGACGGGGCGCGGTCTGCGGCTTCGGGGCGGATGGACTGCCGGAGGGTGATGTAGCGGACCGGTGCGTCGGGATGCTCGGCGCCCGCCCGGTGCAACCGTTTGCGGGCGGCGGCATCGGGCCGTACCTCCTCGGCCTCCCACTGCCGTCGTCGCTCGCGCAGGAGCCGGACGGGGCCCGGCCGTCTTCCGCGCTCCCGTCCTGACCGGGACCGGTGTCCTGGGGCAGACTCAGGAGCAGGCGCTTGTCGTCGCGGTAGACGACCAGAGCGATGACGAACCGGTCGACCAGGTAGATCCCACGGCGCGGCTTGCCGGGCAGGCCGCGCTGCAACCGGGCGCCCACCTGCTCCTGAGGCCGCAAGCCCAGCCCAGAACTGGTGCTCGCCCGGCAGACCGACTGCTGATCACCCACCAGCCGAACCTTCGGCCAGCGCGCTCGGATCTCGATCGCTCCCAAGGCCGTTACCCTTCCCCGGTGGCCCTTGACATACATGACCCCAGCCCCGACCTGCTCAACTTTCTGCAGGAGTACAGCTTCTCGACCCTGACCACCATCCGCCCTACCGGAGCCCCACACAGCGTGATGGTCCGGGCGACCTACGACGTGAATTCCCGCAAGGTGCGGATCATCACCCGCAGGCAGAGCAGGAAAGTCGCCAACATCCAAAGCACGCCCGGCCCGGCCCGCGTCTCGGTGTTCCAGGCCGTCGGGCCGAAATGGGTCTCCTTCGAAGGCACCGCCGCCATCCTGACCGACGGCGGTGCGATCGACGATGCCGTGGCCCGCTACGGCGCGCGATTCGGCCGCACCCCCGGTCCCCACCCGGAACGCGTACTCATCGAGATCACCGTGGACCGCGCCATCGGCATGCTGGCCCTGCCGCAGTAACCGACAGCCCGCGACGGGCGCACAACCCCCGACGGTCTCCGTCAGATCCCAGTGGCGCCCCCGCGTACGGGCACGCCGCGGCCACGTCCGACATGCCGAGGGTGGCCGCGGTCGCCTGCCGGTTCTGCGCTGGCGCTACGGCCTGCATGCCAACTGTCAGGAGCGGGCTACGGTGTCCGAGCGTCCGTGGCGTTCGGCCGGCGCTTGCCCCGTCACCAATTTGACCTCCTCGCGGCTGAGGGGCGGCCCGTCGAGCGGACGGACGCGGGGGCCACGGAGCACTGCGATCAGGACTGCGGGGCTGGCCAGTGTCAGCAGCGGCGCGTTCAGCGTCATGACGTCAAGAAGGGCACGCGTGACCAGGGGGCGGGCCGTGGCGGTCCGCATGAGACGGTCCACATACCGGCCCAGCAGGTTGGCCGCCTTCCCAGGCCGTTTTCCGATCGCCCCCGGGTAAAGGATGTCCTGGCCGATGGCCAGGTCCCACGCCACCGCCACAGGACGCGCGACCGCCGTCTGGACTGTATGAGCCAGACGGGGTTCAGCCAGGTCGCACCGGCGCAGCGCGTCGCGCAGCGAGCGGACTCCCTGCGCGGCGACGGACATGCCATGCCCGTAGACGGGGTTGTACGTCGCCACCGCATCACCGATCACTACGAATCCGTCCGGCCAGGCATCGATCTTTTCGTAGAAGCGGCGCCGGTTGACCGTGCTGCGGGAGAGGGCCACATCGGTGAGAGGTTCGGCGTGGGAGATGAGCTCGCCTACGACGGGGTGCCGGACGGAGCGGGCGAAGGGCTCGAAGGCGTCAGCGTCCCGGGTCGGTTGCCCACCGCGCGTGCCGGACAGGGTGACCAGCCACCGACCGCCTTCGATCGGGACGATGGTCGCTGTCTGCCCCGGTTTGGGGTCGCGCGGGCGGGACTGGACGTTGATCACGGGGTAGTGCTCGGTCCCGGCAGGGGCACGGAAGATGCGCGTCGCGTAGGCGAGCCCTGAGTCCACCTCTTCCTCAGATGCCGCGGGGACGCCGAGCGCGGCGAGCCACTGCGGTGCGCAGGACCCCCGGCCGCTCGCGTCCACCACGAAGTCGGCCTCGAGCGTGCTCTCCGCGCCTTCCGCGCTGCGCACCCGTACGCCGGTGACACGCGCGGCCGTGCCCTGCAGCCCCAGCAGTTCGGTGCGCTGCAAAACCGTGACCGCCGAATCCTGCAGGACAGTGTCCCGGACCACCCAGTCGAGCAGGTCACGGCTGCAGGCCACCAGGTACTGCATCTCACCGAAACGCCGCAGCCACCCCTGGGCCGACATCGACACCAGCCCGGTGGGCAGGGGAATGCGGCGCGCTCCGTGGAGCACCCACTTCTCCAGCGTCCCCGGCAACAACTCTTCGATGGCACGGGCTCCGCCCGACCACAGCAAGTGGGCGTGCTGCGCCTGCGGCATGCCCTTGCGCAGCACCGGGCTGTCGGGCAGTACATCCCGCTCGACAACCGTGACCTGGGCAACCTCGGCCAGGACGGAGGCGGCCAGCATGCCGGCCAGCCCTCCGCCGATGACGACGGCCCGGCGTCCGCCGTGCTGTTCCATGCGAGCTACAGATTCGGGCATTTCAGGGCACTCTCTGATACGGCCGCTCGGTACGGCCTTCGTGAAGGGCAAGAGCACGGCACAACGACTGGGAGATGCACTCCAGTTCACTGGCCGTGAGGGGAGAGAAGGGCGCGGTGGGGGACGTGCGGTGGGGCACGCCGTGTGTGCCGTCGGCTTTGGTGCGCAGGGCAGCCGCAATAGCGCCGGCAGAGGCGACGGCTCGTGCCTGGGCCTCGTCGTCTCCGCGGGCGAGAGCCTCGCTGTACAGACGGGCACGCAGGTCGTGATCAAGGTGCGGGGCAAGGTTGAGCAGGCCGTCGTGGATGTCGGATGTCCGTCGCATGAGGTGGAGGTCGGCGGGGCTCCACCAAGGAATCCGTACGGTGACCGTTCCCCTGGTGTGCGGGGTGCGCAGCAGTCGCCATAGAGGTCCGAGCCGCCGGTAGGAGGCCCATACCTTCCAGCAGGTGGACAGGCGTTGCACCGCGGCGGGGAGCACGAAGCCCACCGCGCTGATCAACGCGCCGATCGAGGCCAGTGGCGGAGAGACGAAGGTACTCAGGAAGTCGGCGTTGTGTCCGGTCCACCGGGCGAAGACCGCCGCGAGTTTGGTGGCCGAGAAGCCGAGGTTGAACAGGTACCCGAAGACGATGGTGACCAGCCCCCAGCGGAGCCATCCGTTGACCTTCCGGGACCAGCGCCAGCACATGACGCACATCACCACGGCCGCGGCGGACGAGCCGACCAGGTACGAGACGATCATCTCGCGGATCCAGGGCGTACAGGCGTAGTAGGTATCCAGGTCGCGTAGACGCTCCACCGGAGCGTCGCCGAGCGCGAAGAAGACGTTCAAGGCGACGATGACCACGGCGTAGCCCGCCATCCATCGGCGTGCGGTACGCCGTACCACCTCCTGCGGGCCGCCCCGCCAGTGCAGGACCATCATCAGGCAGGCGGCGCCGTGTGCCATCAGCAAGCTGTAGACGAGCGGTCCGGACACATTGGCGATACCGGTGGCCCGGTTGACGGCGGCGATCGTGGGCGGCGCGGCGAACGCGAAGGTGGCGACCGCCAGGCCGATGACGAGACTGATCGACCGCACCAGCGGGTCGCGCCAGTTCCGCACGAGAGTGGGCACGCGAATGGCGAACGCGGCCGCCAGAGCAACGGCCGGTATGTAGTAGTCGGGGCCGGTCATGGGGCCCCTCTTGCGCTGGAGTAGTCCAGGGAGGTGCCGACACGGGCCGCCAGACCACTGCGCCCGCCCGAATCCGCCCACCCGGCCAGCCAGGGCCTGACGCGACTGGCCAGCAGCAGTCCGAACGATTCGGCCTCCTCCTCGTGGCATGCATCCGTCGTGTTGCGGCCCCGACTGCGTGCCGCCACCTGGCGGATGACCGGCTCAAGATCGGCGTCGCCGGCCAGCAGGCGAGCGGCCACGGTCTTGCCCTCCACATGCAGAGCGCGGTGCCCTGCGGCCATGTGCCAGATCTCGTGGCCCAGAATGACCAGTTGGTGGTCGGCCGCGGTGTTCTCCTCGACGAGGATGAGGTCCCGCTCGTCGAGTTCGACCCATAGCCCGCTGACGCTTCCCGGTGGGAAGGCCGTCATGCGCAGCTCACAGTCCCGGCCGCGCCGCGCCGCCATCAGGTCGCACAGCACGGTGCACAGCTCGTCGACCGTCGCGGGAACCTCCAGGTGGCGCATCCCCCCGATTAATCCGTCGACGAGTCGACGCATCTCCCTGTCTCCGAACACGGCTCTCCCCGTCAGCATCCTGCGGCATCGGGTCCTGCGCCCCCCTTGCGCGCCCCAGCCCCGTGGTCATCAGTAATGGACCAGTACCGCACAGTAGTACGCCCGACACCAGCCCCAGCGCATCCGGTAGGAGTGATCCTGGAAAAGTTGGTCACAGAAGGGCTGGAACAACGGTGAACACCGGCGCCGGTCATCGCTGGTGGCGCCAACCAGATGGCTCCCTGGGGGTGGCCGCGAGTTCAGTGAGCCGGTCCTGTGCACGCCAGGTTCTGCCGAGTGCGGCCAACCGCATGCCCTGTGCCTCCTCTTGGAGGAAGCGCAGGGGCGGCCGCCCGGCGTCGCTGTCGGCTACCACCGGTCCCTCGGACCAGCCGGCGAGTTCTCCGCGGACATACCGGCCGTAGTCGAAGTTCGGGTCTGCGCCACGGGATGCGGCTGCTGCCAAGCGGCCGAGCAGGGCTCTCATCAGCTCGCCCCCATGTGCAGCGTGGCTGATGCGCGCCACCTCGATCCACTCGCCCGCCGCCGCGCCCAGGCGCACGACGATCCGTGCCGGCGCGCCGGCGACGACGGTGTCCGCGGCGTCAGGTCCGGGGCCCCACAGGTCCACCTCGGCGATCAGGTCAGCGTGGATCAGCCGAGCGAAGCCATGCCGTCGCTGTCATGTGGTAACCCCCCTCTGCTTGTCGGAGGAGACCATAGGCCGAAGGCCCTGTGGAAAGTGCACGGCCATCGAGGGGCAGCTCCCGCCCCGCGGGTCACATGCATGGCGATTGCTTACCGTTCGCGGACCGAGTGGCCGGGGCTAGGTCGTCGTCCGGATTTCTGGGCGTGAGACGGAAGGCGCCGTCCCCTTTTTGGGCTGCGGAGAGAGGTCGTCCTGCCGTGCCCGCCAGCCCTTTGCTGTGTCCCCTTTGCCGCCGGGTGAGCGGCGGTAGCGCCGTCCGGAGGTTGGGGCCTTTCGGATGCTAGCTCGGTAGTAGCGCAGGCTAGAGGGGCTAGCGAGCTCTATAGATCCGCAGGTCAGACGGTCGTAGCCGCGAAGGGTAGCGGGTTGGTGGGACGTTCGCCCCGCAGGGGAGCGAGGCGGGTGCGCCTCCCCCTGCCGGGGGTGCGGTGAGGACTTTTCGAAGCCCTCACCCGCGGACTTCTCAGGAGCGCGAAAAGGGGCGCTTTATGAGGGCGATAGGACCCCTCACGTAAGGCGAGGAAGGGGTCTTTTCCGGGGATGGCGAGGGGGTCAGGTCTGGCACCATTTCCGGGGGGAGTTGCGGGCGTCGACCGAGGTGTTTGGTGAGGTCGTCGGCGTGGATTCCGAAGTAGTTCCGCCCCTGTACCGACATCTGCCTGCGCCAGGGAATTCCCAACCGGTCGCATGTCGTGCGGATATCGGGCTCTTTCCAGTCGGTGAGCATGTCGTGCTCGTGGAGGAGCTTCAGCAAGGCATCGGTGTGGATGCCCTTGCGTCCTTGCGTCACGGCGGCGGCGACGTTGTGCTCCACGAAGGCGCCGAACGCGGCGTCCGCCTCCTGCCGCTGCTCCCCCAGCAACATTTCATGATCGTTTAGCGGCGTGGGCTCGGCGCACTGCAGCGCCTCACCGCCCTCGCCCGCACGACACTCTCCTTCCCCCTCACACTCCCAGCCGTCCAGCCAGCCCTGGCGATGGATCACCCTCCCGGAGACCACCGCCCACGCCACCATCAGGCCCCACCATGCCCACATGAACCGCGACGTCAGGTGGGTGAGGAGATAGGCGGGCAGCAGCACGCAGACCAAAACGCGCCCCGCGGTGTAGGCGCGCTCCGCGGTGATCCACGCTGCGCTTGCCCTTGCCATGTGGACCTGCGCCCGGAGGAGGGCGTTGAGCAGCCGGCCGGTGCCCCGGAAGACGTTGAGGTCGTTGCGCAGGCTCATCTACGCCCCTTGGACCAGGCCGAGGGGCAAGGTGAGGACGGTGACGACGAAGTGCCAGATGGAGCCCTGTGCACTGTCCATGGCGGCGCCCAGCAGCAGACCGATGATGACGGACATCGGCGGGGCGAACTTGGCCAGCGCGGCCAGGACCAAGAGCAGCAGCGTCACGCCGGTCATACCGATGGAGCCGATGGAAGGCTCGGCTGCGAGGGACTGGTCTACCGAGGCGGCGGCCTGCCCGATGTCGTGGAACGGGCCGTCCGCACGGAGGAAGGCGAGTTCTCCGAAGACACCGATCATCTGAGCGGTACCGGCGGCAAGCTTCTTCTTGCCCTTGCCGATCACGGTCATGATCAGCACGGTGCCGACGATCACGGAGATGGCGGTAGCGGACAGGGGGCCGACGGCGTTGGCCAGCCCTCCGGCCGCCAGGGGTATTTCGGGCACGGTACTTCCTTTTTGTCGGTCAGGGGGCGGCGAACAGGCAGACGGCCGCGAAACCGGAACTGGCGGGGATGGAGACGAACAGCCAGCGGATGACCTGGCCGGCCGTGGTGGCGGCGAAGGAGCCGTCATCGGAGAAGATCCGCACGATGAGGCGGTAGACGCGATTGCCGACGGCAGTGAAGGCGCCTGTGGCGATCAGTCCGAGCATGATCGGGCCGACAGGCCCGTGGTCCTTGGATGCCGCCATGTCGTTCATCCACCCGAGAACCAGTTGCGGCAGGCCCTTGTCCCACGCGGCGGTGAAGGCACCGTAGGTCCAGGCTCCGGCGGCGGCAGCGACGGCGTTCCTCAGGACGAACCTCTGCCAGGGTGTCCGTCCGGCCCACCAGCTCAGCGCCCCCTGATAGGCGCGCGAGTCGCCGTACCACTGCTCCCGCTCACGATTGGGCAGGACGTAGACGGCTGCCTCGCGGCCGTCGTAGACGATCCGCGGCTCCCGCCCGTTGCCGTCGGTGTTCGCGCGCCTGTGGAGCTTGCTCAGCCGCAGGCGCCGGCGCTCCAGACGGCTGCTGGAGCCGCTCTCGTCCGGCGATTCGTTCTCGTCGCTCTGCTGGCTGGTCTCACGTTGGGGCTCTTCCTCGACGTTCGCCCGTTTCGCGGCGCTATTCGCTGCCTTCACCCGCGCTGCCCACCGTCGCATGGCCGACGGCTTCAGCTCGGGCTCCTCCGTGCCGGTTGCGGCAGGGTTCCCCTCCGTCTCTGGCGGCTCGCTCGGTGCTGGAGGCAGGTTCGGTGCCGGAGGCATGCGGGGCTGCGGCGGCGCGCCGGCGGTAGACGCGAGGGGGCTCTGCAAGGGGTCGCCCGGCGGGTTCTTCCACCAAGGCGTCGGTGGCTCGACGCTTCCCCCCGAGGGCTGTGTGCCGGCGGGCTGGGAATTCGCTATGGATTCCTTGAAGACCTTGCCGCTCTCAGCTTCCGCGTGCACGCCAGGGGCGGGTGAGGCGGGTCCGGCCGAAGCCGGCTGTCCTTCGAGATCCGCCAGGACCTCGTCGATGCTGGCCAGGACGTCGTTCACGTGCTTCTCCGCGTCCCGGGCCTGGCCGGTTGTCATCAGGGCATGTCCTTTTCCCACCCATATCGGGCGATGGCGGCGACCATGCGGTGCCGGGCCTTGAGTTCGTCGGGGCCGGGATCCTTCATCGCCTGGTGCGCCCGTATCGGCTGCTGCGGAACGGGGGGCACGGCAATGGGCCGGGAAGCTGTCGAGCGGGGATCCGCGGGGTAGTAGGTGACCGTTTCGAGCGGGGGGTCTGGCATCCGGCTACGGCGGATCCGCAAGGGGCGCAAGAGGGAGGCGAGCAGACGCCTGGGCAGCATGGAAGCTCCGTGGTCAGGGGCGGGCCGGCGCAGCTGGAGAGCGTGCTCGCGGCGGGTTCCCGCGGTGGGAAGGGGTGCGTTGGCCTCTCCCCCGGCGCGTGGTCGAGCGGGGGCGGGGCGATCCCTTCCGCCCGCTAGCGGCCTGCCGGCAGGGGCGTGGGGAGAAAGGGGCTGGTGGCGGGTCGACGCATGTGCGCCGACCCACCACCAGCCGGGCCGCGGAACCGTGCTCCAGCGGCATCAGATACCGGCGGTCTCCTGCATCTGCAGCTTCGCCAGCCTCACCGCGAGAGTACCCGCTCGTTTGTCGCTGATGGTGCCCCCGGAATTACGGACTTCGGCAGCGATGGCGCGCTTGCTCAGCTTGACGCCGGCTTCCCGCAACCGGTCCACCGCCGCCTGCTCGCTCTCGCTGATCACCGGTTCATGCTCATCCGTTCCAGCGCCGCCACCGGGGCTGCGGTCCGTTCCGCCAAGCCGCGATGTAGGGCGTTCCGGACCTTCCATGAGAGCGTTCCGCCGGTCCGTTCCGCGGGGGTGGAACGCTCCGCGGTCAGCATCTGCGGTCCGTGCCGCGGAGATTGCCGTTCCGGCGGGGTGTTCCATCGCGCTTTCCGGCGTTCCGCTCGTCACGCCGACGTGTTCCGGTTCACGCGTTCCGGCACGGCGAGCGTGGCGCTGGCGAACCGCGCTCGCGTTCCAGCGGTACTCGGCATGGTCCGGAACGCATGTTCCTTCCAGCTCATCGCCGCTGTGTTCCGCTGGAACGGCGAGGCAGTCACCAAGCGTTCCGCTGGAACGAAGCAAGGCCGGGCCGGCTTCGTTCCGTTCCGCTCTCTCGTGGAACGGCTGCGGTCCGCTGTCGGTCCCACCGGTGACGTTCCGGAACGCCGGTGCCGTGGGGAGGGTGTTCCGCGTTCCGCTACGGAACGGCAAAGAGGCCGGTTGGAACAGCGGAACGGCTGTGGCGCCCGCCCGCGGGTCCTCCTGGACGGGCGGGCGCGGAACGACCAGGCGCTGCATCGTGAGGCCGGCCTTCAACGCGGCGCGGTCGTTCGCCTCGGCGTTCCGGAGCGCCGCCTCGACGCTACGGCGCGCGGCCCGGCGTTCCAGCTTCTGTGCCGCCGCCTTCCACGCCAAGTCCACGGTGGACAGAGAGCTGTCGTTGATCGTCAAGGACCACGCGGTCCATGCCTGGGAGGTGAAGCGCACCCAACGGATCAGCCCCAGGCGCGGGCGCGGCTGAGGCAACATGCCCTGCTCTCGCAGGTACTGCCGGTGGACCAGCAGGGCGTAGAGCTCCCACAGCGCCATCCCGACAACGGACATCGTGGCGAAGGCGATAGCCGGCTGGGTGGGCCGGCCGCCCGGACCACAGTGGTGGGCGTAATTCATGGCCGCGGCTCCGGCGGCGAAGATCCAGGTGGCGATGCGGTGAATGAGGCCACCGTCGCCCATCCGGCGGGCCCGGTGATACATCCAGCCCGTGAAAGCGGTGGTCAGCTCCCAGGCAGCCGCGAATCCAAGGCCGAAGATGGGCCACCAGCCGAACGTGTGGACGGCATAGTCGGTCTGGGACCACCAGGCGACGGCCATCGGCGCCAGGATCGGACCGCTGACCAGGACCCGCCGGGCCTGGTTGCGCACCAGCCTGCTGCCCCATGCTCCTGCCGCGGCCATGCGGCGGCCCAAGGAAGGGTGCTGCGCACGCCGCTCACGCCGCCGCTGCCGGGCCTGCTCCTTCCTCTCCTTGACCGCCGCCCGGCGGTCATCCCGGGCCTGGCGCCGCATCTGCCGACGCTGCAAACGGCGCTGTGTGGACGACAAGGCCGCCCGCCAGCGCTCGTCGGCAGCCTCACGCTTGGCCACTGCCTCGGCCAAAGCCTCGACGGCCTTGTGCTCTCGCTCCTCGGCCCGCTCGCGGGCCGCCTGCGCGGCGTTGAGGATGCGCTCGCTCTCGGTACGGGCCTGATCGAGTTCGCTCAGCGCCACCTGCCGGTAGTCGTCCGCCTCCCTGCGGGCAACGGCCGTCAGGCGTGCGGCGTCCAGATCGGCACGGCCTCGCACGGCGTCGGCATCCTCTTGGGCTTCTTGACGCAGGCGTTCGACATCGCTGAGCACCTTCTCGGCACGGGCGCGGGCACTCGTCGTGTCGGCTTCGGCTGCGCGCCGAAGGCGCTCGGCGGTCGCGGTTGCCTCCCGCACAACGCCGTCAGCGGTGTGCTGCATCTCCTCGGCGCGCTTGCGGGCTTCGGCAACGGTGTTGCCGGCATGCGCCCGGGCCTTCCGGAGCGCCTCGTCCGCCTGGGCCGCGGCCTGCGTCCGGAGGACGTCGGCGCTCTCACGGGCCGCCGCGATGATCCGGTCGGCTTCCTCGCGCGCTGCCTCCTGCGTGCCGGCCGCCGTCTCCTGTGCAGCGAGCACGCGCTGCTCCGCGTCGGCGGCTGCCTTCTTCAAAAGACCCCGGGCTTGTGCGTCGGCCTGCTCACGTACCCCCTGGGCACGGTCTCGGGCGTCGCTCAGATGCTGTTCGGCATCGTGACGGGCGTCAGCGAGGATCCGTTCGCATTCCCGCCTGGCCTGCCGGACGGCCTCGCGCGCGGCCGCAGCGCGCTCATCGGCGGCAGTGACGAAGTCGTCGGCCTGTCGCGTGGCGTGCTGGAGCACTGTATGGGCGTGTGCCTCGGCGGTGGCCCGGTTCTCCCGCGCCTGCAGCTTGGCCTCGATCACCAGGTGCGCCGCCCGCCGCCGCGCGATCTGCAGCAGGCGCAGCGCCTTGGCGCGGTCGGCGGCCGTGCTGGTCAGCACGTTCTGCGCCTGCTCAGCGGCAGCCTCGAGGATGTCGGCTGCGCGGTCTCGGGCGTCCGCCGTCCGCGCGTCGGCCTCGTCGCGTGCCGGAGGGAGCGGCAAGGTCTTCGTGTGGTCTACGGGGGTGCGACGCCGCGGGGGTGACGTCGGCTTCGTCTTTCTCGCGCGACGTGGCACGCCGCGACTCCTTTCTTCACGCACCGAGTCCCCGCCGCGCGTCCGGGTGGAGGCGTGGCGGGGACTCGGTGACAGCCGGCGCCTGGACGGCCGAGCAGGGTGGTGGGGGTGGGCGCGGGCGCGGCTACCAGGCAGGGGGCCGTCACCATCCCGGCCGGTGGTGGCCGGTGACCTGGCTCAGGATGCGCCGGCCGTACGCTCGGTGAGGCAGGTCCGCATCGCGGCGGCGGTCCGGGGCACCCTGCGGTGCGCGGGCACCTGTGCGTCGGCTGCCTTCACCTGTGCCAGGAGACAGTCGCCCAGGGCCCGCTCTGCCGGCGTGCGGCAGTCTGCGGACGGGGCGTCGGGGGCCGTCACGCGCACCGAGACACGGCTGCCGGGCAGGTGTCCGACGGCTTCGCACCGGCCGGGCTCGCGCCGGACGGTCCCCGGGGCGTTGACGCGTTTGACCAACGCCGGCAGCAGTTCCGCGCTGCGGGCGGTCGGAAGGAGGATGTGGACGCCGACTCCGTTCTCTTCGACATCGACATCGACACCCACGCCGAGCCGGGCGAGGGCCCGGATGTGAGCGGCGACGTGAAAAGAGACCTCCAGGCGCTCCAAGAGGTCGTCCACTGCGCGCATCACGGCCGTTTCGGGGGTAAGAACGCTCATTACCAAACTCCCTGGGGAAGTTGATCCGTATCGCTGCGGGCCGCACATGCCGGCCCGGGCCCGCACTGCGGTGCGGCTGCTGGCTGGTCACGGAAGGCCAGCAGCCCGAGCGCCGGGCGTCGGCCCGGTCAGAACTTCTTCTTCGCCCCCCGATACCTGGCCGGGGCGGCGCCGTGACGCCCGCTGTGGGCCGCGACCTCGCGGAGGTGCTCCGGGCTGTGGGCGGCCTTGTAGTCCAGGCTGGCCAGCCTGATCAGTTCCTCGGCCTTCTGGTGTGCGATCCTCTCCTGCACGGGTCATCTCCCTTGGGTGTGGGGACTCGTATGGCGGCCTCGGGGCGCAATCCCGAGGCCGTTGCTTCGTTTGGTCCTGCGGGACGACCGTGACGCCACCCATATGGCGAGGCGGACATGCGTCGGCAGGTGGCGTTTCAGTCGTCGGAGTTGCGAGCGTGGCCAGCGACGGCCTGGCGCCTGATGTAGCGGCGCTCGTCCTCGCTGAGCCCGCCCCACACACCCCAGTTCTCGCCGGATTCGAACGCCCAGGTGCGGCACTGCGTCATCACGGGGCACCGACTGCGGCATACGTCTTTTGCCTTTTCGATCTGCCGCATGGCCGGAGCAGAGCTACCGACAGGGAAGAACAAATCGGCATTTTCAGGCCCACAAGCGGCGCTCTTGAGCCAACTCATCTCAATCTCCACGGTGGTTGGTGTCTTGGAAGCGGTGCTCGACAGGGTTGAGCGCCCGCCGCGCAGGTACCGGTCGATCCGTTGTGTCTGCGGCGACGGTGAGTAGTCGCGATCCGGGTGTGCTCTGCCGGTCGGCGGTGCGGTCGGTGTGCAGCTCGGTGTGACTGCCGATCGGGGGCGACAGTGCGGGTGTCATCCCGCTGCTGCAGCAGGGGCGCCGAGGGTTGCGGCGGCGATACCCACGGCCGGTGTACACCCAGCGGATGCGAAGACCGCCGGCCTGCTGGTGGCTTGTGCCCCAGTGGCCGCGGCCGCCGGCGCTCGCCTTATGGCCGGGCGCCGGCGACTGCGGTTACTGGTGCTGTTGCGCGGTACCACCGCGCGTTGACCTCAATCGACGCGGACCGCTCACGCCCAGGGAGATCAGTCCCAGGCGGTCGTGGCAGTGAAAGGTCGCCGCGCCGTGCTGTGAAGCCGGCTGCGCGATACGTCGTAGGCTCTCGCCTTTTCTCGGCCGGCTGGTCTCCACTCGCCCCACCGCCGGACGGCTTGGGCCCGGGGAGGTGTCGACGGTAGATCACGCTGTGGACTTTTCAAGGAACGGCCGCCCGCTGCCTGCGGCCACAGGGCCGGCAGGCAGAAAGGGCGGATGAATCACGCGCCGAGGGCCGGGCTGCCGCCGGGAATTTCAAAAGCGGCATCTGCTGCGACATCTCGGCAGCGACATGCACGTCGGGCACGGAGCCCGACAAACACAACCTGACATGTCAGGTTGTGCGGCCTCGACCGTACGGCTCGGCGTACGCGCCGTCAAGACCTGACATGTCAGGTGGAGTTGCGCGCGCGGTGGGCCGCAGCAAGGGATGTCATTGCCTACGCCTAGGCCGGCCGGACGGCTCCACCGCCGCCGCCGAGACCTGACACGTCAGGCTGTAAGGTGCGCGCATGACACGCAGCAGCCCACCAGGCGGTCGCTGGAGCGTGGAGACCGCTACAGCGGACATCCACTGCCGGATCGTCAACCAGGAATTCCACCAGCCAGACGGAACGCCGGGCAGGCTGCCGGCCGCGGGCGAGCTGGGCAGGCAGTACGGGCTCAGCCGGCAGGCCATGAACCGCGTGATCGACAACCTGAAGAGTGAGGGGCTCGTTCGCACACGCGCCGGTTCGCGCGGCGCCATGGTGCAGGACTGGCAGCCGCTCGTCTTCCTTCCGCAAGGCGAGTTCGACAGCAGAGAGGAGAGCCCGCAGGCCGACATATACACACGCCTGGTCCAGTCAGTGCACCGCAAGGGCACCTCACGCATGGACCGGGTCGGTGTCATGCCGGCCCAGGAGCCGGTCCGCAGCCGACTAGGGCTGAGAGTCGGTGAGTTCGTGGCCTTCCGACTCCGAACGAACATCGTCGACGGGATGCCGGTGCACACCGACGACTCCTATGTCCCCCTACGCCTCGTCGAGGGCAGCGACTGGCTCCTCGACGACAACGTCGAGCGCGGCACCAACACAGTCCTGGCCGAACTCGGCCACGAGCTGGTCCGCAGCGTCGACGAGCTCACTCCACGGACCACGCGCCCCGAGGAGAACACACGTCTGGCCTTGGGGGAGGGCAATTCGCTGCCGGCCATCGAACTGCTCTCCACGGGCTACGACAGGGACGGCCGGCCCGTCCAGGTCACTGCCTTCACATTGCCGCGGCACCGCAACACCGTCGTCTACGAGCGCACCAAACCCGCGCACCAGCCTCAGGACACCGAGTGATCATTACCAGGGCATCCCTGGCGGACCTCCCGCGGCTTCGGCAGTTCCGCCTCGAGGCAGCCGCATGGCTGAGCGCCCGAGGCAGCGATCAGTGGTCCACCCCGTACCCCGACGAACTGCTTGCCGAGAGCGTGATGGCGGGCGATGTCTACCTCCTGAAGGACTCTGCCACCTCGGAAGCGACCGCCACCGTCACCCTGGACTCCACCGCCGATCCTGCTCTGTGGACCGATGAGGAGGCCCGGGAGCCAGCGCTGTACGTTCACAAGCTCACGCTCGCCGCTCCCGGCGCAGGAGGCGGTCTCGGAGCCCGCCTCCTCGACTGGTGCGGTGATCAAGCCGCCCGTCGTGGAGCGGTTCTGCTTCGCCTTGACGCATGGACCACCAATGCGTCGCTCCACACCTACTACCGCCGCTTGGGCTTTGAGCACATACGCACAGTCCACGGGCCCGGCACCTACGGATCCGGATGGCTCGCGCAGCGTCCGGCCGCTCTCGCGGCGGTTCCGGAGTTCGACTTCATCGAGACGCCGGCCGATATCGCGTAGGTGCCGGCCTGGCAGCTGTTCGAGAACATGGGATCCGAAGGCCCCTGGTATCAGCCTTGTCCTCCGAGTCGGTGCGATCAAAGGCAGGCGTCCAACTCGCCGAGCAGCGACGGGTTGACGATGCGGATGATGGCTTCCACGTCGTTCCGCTTCGCGGCGGGCCACAGCTCAGCGCGTGCGGAGCGGTACTTCGCTGCCAGGCGATGCCGTTTGTCGGCGGGAAGCTGCGCAGCCCGGTCAGGGTGGGAATTGTGCGCATTGTCCGCGATCTTCACAAGTGTTGCTTGTGGGTCAGCGGTGATGCGGCGGATCTTCTCGTCGTATGTCATCCCCGCCTGGTTGGTTACCGCCACGACGATCTCGACGACCCGGTCGGGCACGCCCGCCTGGTGCAGACGCTCGGCAGTCCAGTCGGTGTCTTCCAAAAGGTCGTGCAGCAGGCCCGCCATGACCAGTGCCTCGCCGAACGGGCTCAGCCCGGCGGCCACTGCCCGGACATGCTCGATGTACGGCGCTCCGATCTTGTCGACCTGCCCGGCATGGGCGCCGACGGCCAGAATCTCGACCTCACGGACAGAGATCACGTTCACTCCTTCGCCATTCCTAACGCGACATTAGGACCCCTGCAGCGGGCGGTATCGCGCTGCGAGACGGCGCCGTGAGATCACCGCCGCGCCGAGGACTCCCTTCACGGCGGATGCCGACGCACAAGCCCCCGCCCGCTGCAACCGCCGCCCCGGGTCGCCCCAGGTCGCCTCGGTCGCCTCAAGGATCTCGCACAGCGTCTCTTTCAACCTCAACACAGGCGGTCAGCGCAACCCACAGCTCACCGTCTACCGGCCATGGCGGCGTTTTGTTGCAGATCGCCCTTCGCCCCGGCGGAATTACGAGGATGTCCTCCCGCAGTCCGGTCCGCAGGCCCCCGCGGGGATGATCCGCTCGGACCTGACGGCGTCGTCACGGTAGGGCCGCGCGTGAGCCGACCCGTCCCACTGAATGAAGTAGCAGCCCTGGCCGCTGACCGACTCCCATGAGGTGGAAAGGACCGTGCCGTAGGACGTACCGGAGGGGTGGGTCCGCTGGACGCGATCGTCCGGCGAAAACTGCAGCGTGATGACAGGCAAGGCGCCTCCCGAGCACAAGAGATGGTGGGGTACCGGTGGTCCAGACGGCGCAGGGCGATCACCGCAAAGGGTGTACCCAGAGACCCCGACTTGACCCTTAAGACTCTACATGAAGTGCCAAGCTCCACACAACCCGGCCGCTTCGAAAGCGTCGCCTGCGGCTTACTTCAGACGATCACTCGACGTATAGTCTTAAGCGGCAAGAGAGAGAAGGTTCCTTGTCATCCACCTCTGGCGCCCACTCGGGCGCCACAGCGCCCGGATAGCGGCAGCTCGTCGCCCGCAACCTGGCCTTGGACAGATGAGCGACCGGCGTGGAAGCACGACGCCGATCAGCTCAGCTCTACTTCCACATCGAGGAGAAGCATGAACGCCATCGCCAACGCACAGGCCGTCATCACCCGCTATCAGCAGATCAGTTCACCCGAGCCCCTCGCTACCACCGCATCAGACCTGATCGCCGACCTGATCCTGTGGTCCGCCCACCAGAACCTGGACTGGGACGCCATCCTGTGCCAGGCCGAGGCGTACGCCTCCGGGGAAGGGTGTTGTCCCAGCTGAGACGCGAAGGGCACGACCCATCAGCCGAGGCCCGACTTCGGCGACATCCCTTGACGCCGGGGCGCAGCTCCCACTGGCACGCCCCGGCCCTCAACCAGTCATTTCACGGATAACGATGATCAGCATCCCCGCTGTGCCTGCCGGAACGAAACACACCGCCATCCGCAGCAGCATGCCCACCATCGGACCGGACGGCATCGAGCCTGCGTCTCCGGACAACAGGCAGCCGATACGGCTGTGCAGCCCCCCTCGTGGTCCGCGACCACTGCCCAACGGCCGTACCGAGAACAGCGCGTGTCCCGAGGCGCCACCGGCCGGCCACCGAACGCTGGGTCCTGCCGCGGTCGCGTGAGCGGAGGACGACCGGGGCGGCAGGACCCTGGAAAGCTACCCGGTGGGGCGCGGCTTCAGTTGGTCCGGGCCGTGCGAAGGTGCCCGCCGAGATACCCCACATAGACCCGCCCGTTTCCCGCCGTGTTGTCGTAAAGGTGCAGGCGTGGGGCTGGGGGTTTGCCGGAGCCGATGCGGATGTGCTCCGCCATCAGTACGCGGCCCGAGGGATGGACTTCACGGGGTACGGGAAAAACGCGTTCCTCACGAAGTTTCAACGTGTTGAGCACCAGTTGCGACTCGGTCGCCGAATACCGGCTACGCGGCATCGGGACGGGCGCGTCCTTCCAGGACAGGTACGCAGCCAGGTGCGGCAGCAGTTCGGCGCCGTGCTCGCTCTTCGCTCTTGCGTACGCGTCCAGGGCGCGGAGGGCCTCCCAGGTGCGTTGACGCCAGGTCGCCTCCCAAGCGTTTCCGCGCAGCGGCCGGACGGTCGCCAGCACGTCGCCGAGCACAACGTGGTCCAGCTCGGCCTCGGCTCGTTCGATGAGCTCTTCCCAGGAGGCCGGGCGGAAGTCCTGCGTAGGCGGCCCTTCGGACGGCTGGCCGGCGGCCGCGAGCCGGGCGCGCAACCAGGCTATCTCGCGCGCCTGTTCATCGAGCAGACTCTCGGCGACCTCCGCCTCACTTTCGGCCGTGTCCCTGCGGCATTCTGCTTCCCGCAGGGCCTGTCCCAGGTCGCTGGAAGCGACGGTGGCGAGCGCCTGCTCGCGGTCGGCGTAGGCTTTCGCGAGAGCTGCGCGCGCTTCCTCGGCTGCTTTAAGCGCTTCGGTCTCCCGGATGCCGCAGGTGTGTGCCTCCTGCCGAGCCTCGTCCAGGAGCTGGGTTGTCTTCTTGAGCTCTTGGCGCAGGTTCTCTTGGACTTGGAGGGCCTCGGCAAGTTGGGCCTCGGCGGCGTCCAGGTCTTCTTCGAGTTCTTCGACGACTTCCTGGTCGGTCGCCAAAGTGAACTGCTCGCGCAGCAGCGCGATGTGCCGGTGCAGGTCGGCGCCGACGTGCCGCGGAAAGCGGGCGTGGCGGATGACGGCGTCGATCAGCGCCTGTGGGCGCCCCAGACTGAAGCGCGCCTGGGCGATCACCAGGTCTGTCGGGCGGATCTGCGCCAGCCGGGGCCGCTGGGGGACGATCAGTGCGCCGGCGGCCGGAAGCTGGAGTCCGAGAGGCTTCAGCTCCCGGTTGACCGCGCTCAATGCCCAGGGTGCGACACGATGCTCGATGAGCCGGCCAACGAAACTGGCGGGCAGGTAGCGCACCAAAGGCATGATCGGACGCCCGAGATCCTCCACCTCGTCGTCGGTCGTAAGCACATGGATGTCCGCCTGCGCGTCCAAGGCGGTACGAATCGTCTCTCGCGCCGCCTCGGCACAATCCACCAGGTTGGCTATGCGATATCGGAACAGTCCTCGGGCGCCGAGGATGTCCCAGGTGGCATCACTCGACTTCGGCCAGAACATGGTCACCGGCGAGGGCCATGTCCAGTCCCAGGGCTCGGTCGCCTCGGCGATGATCTCCCACGTGTTGAACAGGCTGTCGCCGAAACCCGTGAGCGTCATGCGGGCCCGGACGGTGGCGTCCTTCCCCAGGCGCCATCGGGCCTCGAACATGTGCCTCGGCCGCTGCTCGTCCGGGTAGTCGTGGCGGGCGAAGCTCTCGACCACGCCGGCGGCGACCATCTCCTCCAGCCGCTGCTCGACCACGCGCGGCGACCGCCTGACCGTGCTCCTGCCCCCTGAATACCAGACGGTATCGGGCAGTGGGGTCGGGACCTTCTTGCGGGATGCCATGTTCGCTCAAGGGGACGGGGGCGGGGAACCGGCCCCAGTATCCCCCACCCCAGTGACATCGGCCCGAGCCGGCCGCACGCCCCCGCCGTTCCCGCGGTCCACTCGGTCGAGGGACATGTGACGTGACGCACGTCGCTCCTGTATGCGGCGCATCCTGGACCGGGAACCGGTCGTTGACGGCTGTCCGCTCCGCGGGCCCCTCCCGGCGGGCTGTCCGGACGTCCGGGCAGCCGGCAGAACGCATCGGCCAAAGCCTCGCCAGTGGGGCGCAGCCGCGGCTGGGCACGGTAGGAGACCGCGCCGCGAGCAGGAAAGGGCGGAGCGGGGCCCGTCCCGCACCTTTGGCTGTCCGTTGCCGACCGCGGGGGCCCGCGGCCGACGCCTCGCGAACCTGGCCGGCAGCCCGTGCTCGGAGCGTGGGCTGGACTACGGCGTCCGGTGCCGTATCCTCAACCCGACCGCAAGTCTTAAGAGACAGGAAGTGACCATGGTCGAGCAAGAGCAGTTTCTGGACCTCACCAAACACAAGGAACCGCTGAGCCTAAGCGACATCTCCCGGGCCCTAGGACTGTCGCGCAACGTCGCACAGAAGTGGCACAACCCTGCCGTCCAAAAGGCGACCGGACGGGCCGGCACGCCCGTTCTGCGCGTGGTCGCCGAGGCCATGGGGTTCGAACTGGACGAGGAACTCGTCGGCGGAGCGCGGCCGCGGTACCCCGTGGCGGTGGTTCTCGCCCTAGGCAAGGCCCTCGGCTACCTGGACGAGCGCGGCCAGATCGTGGAAGAGGTGCGCTCCAAGGGGCGAGGCAAGTGGCTGCCGGCCGCGCCCACCATCGACCCGGCGACGAAGAAGAAGCGCGTCTACGTCAACCACCTCGCGAAGAAGCTGGGCGTCAACAACGAGACGATCGAGATGGCCCTCTCCCGCGAGAGCAAGAAGGTCCTCCCGCCGGACGGCAACGACGAGATCGGGCGGGTCTTCTGGTGGGTGCCCACGGCTAACAAGATCCTCAAAAAGGAAAACCGAACAGAGCGCTTTTGAGCTGCGGAAAAAGCGCGGGCGTGATATAGTCTTAAGAGACATAGGGCGTTGTCCCGACACCGGCTTCGCGACTGGACATCTCTGGGCCGGTGCCGGGATCACTCGCTGGAACACCGAGTGGTTCCCGGAGGAACCGTTGACGGACACCATCACGCATCCGCCGCAGCCCGGCGCTTCCGCAGCACACCTTATCCCCAACCCTCGATACCAGTTCGCCCCGGCCGTCCGGCAGCAGCGCAAGGCGCGGATCGTGCTGGACGGCCCGCCCGGCTCGGGCACCACCTACACCTCCCTCGCCCTGGCCACGGCCATCGGCACGAGGGTCGCTGTCGTCGACACCCAGCGCGGCAAGTCAGGCCTCTACGCGCAGACCTTCACCTTCGACGCGTGCCCGCCGCTGACGTACTTCTCCCCCGAGACGCTGGTCACCGCCCTCGCACACTGCGCGGACCAGGGCTACGACACCGTCGTGATCGCCACCCTCTCCTCTTTCTGGAGCGGACCCGGCGGCGTACTGGAGCAGGTCGCCCTGGCCGCCAAGCGCGGCCCCGGCGGCACCAAGGGCGGCTGGGACGAGACCCGGCCCCGGGAACGCCGCATGCTCGACGCCCTGTTCGGCTACCCGGGCCACGTCATCGTCACCGTCCGGGACAAGCTGGACTACGTCTGCGAGCCGGACGACACCGGCCGTCAGGCCCGCCGCATCATCGGGCTCGGTCCCATCTGGCGTGACGGACTGGAGTACGAGTTCGACATCGTCGCCACGATGGATCACAGCCACACGCTCGTCGTCGTCAAGGCGCCCACCCCGGACCTCTGCGGCGCCGTCCGGCCCGAGCCCGGAGCCCTGTTCGCCGCCGAGATCAAGGAGTGGCTGGACACCGGCGAACCGGCACCGGCTGCCGATGACCTGGTCACGGAGGCCCGCCAGCCCAGCCTGACCTTCGAGGAACTCGGCGATCTCATGCACCGCGTCCGCTTGCGCCAGGCCGAAGGACACCCGCTGCTTCTGCCGGACGGCAACGGCACCACCCTCGGCGCCTACATCATGCAGCGCGGCAACGACCTGCGCGGCGACCGCTAGACCTCTCCCTGCGACGCCGCCTTCGGCATATCCGGCTCCACACCGGACGGCTCCGCCCGCCGCGCGGCGTCGCGCCCTCTCCCCCCATTTCACCCGCCTCACCGAGCACCGCTCCCTGCCCTGCACGGGACCCGACACCCTGCCGACGTCAAGGACGCGCATGCCCCACGCCCTCGAACACCCCCAGCAGATCCACGCCCTGCTGCACGAATTCCGTGCGATGGCCGACCGCCACAAGACCAGCCTCGACGCACTCCTCGACGCAGACGGCGACATCACCATCGGCTGCGAAGCGGACTACCGCACGCGCGACCACGACATCGCCCGCGAAGCCCATACCTGGCTGCACAAGGCCATGGCCACCCTCACCGACTGCATCCCCCTCCCGGACGGGCAGCAGGTCACCGTGCTCGGTCAGCACCAGGTGCCGTTCACGCTCACCACCGGCCGGCTCGACGACGCCGCCCGCACCGTCTTCCGGCACGGACAGTGCCACGCCCTCGCCCGCGCCCTTACCCACGCGACCGGATGGCCCATGGCCGTGCTGGTGAACGACGAATGCCACCTGGACCCGGACTCGTGCACCACCTTCGAGGTCACCGACGGGGTGTGCGGCTGCCAGCTCGAACACGTCATCGTCATCCGCCCCGAGGACGGTGCCCACATCGACATCACCGGCGCCCACGCCCCCGGCACGCTGCCCGACTACGAAGACCAGCGGGCCATCGTCGTGGACGACACGCTGTGGGCGTTCATCACTCGCTCCCCGGCGTGGCGCAGGCCCGCGCTGGACGTCGCCCAGACCTTCATCCGCCCGCTGCTGGCATCCCTGCCCCATCCGGCCGACTTCCTCGCGGCGGCCGGAACCCCCTGAGTTCCGGCGCTGCCCTGCGCCATTGCCACAACCGCACGAGGGCCGCTTCCCGCCTTCAGCGGTACTCGTCCCCGCGAAGCCACGCTCTCGACCACCCCGACTCGGCCGAGCGGCAGCTTCCCCGTCTTCCCCTTGGAGGAACCCCTCTTGCCGCAGAAGCACGCCACTGTCGCCGACCTCCAGCGGATCACCGCCACCAGTTACACCACGGCCCACGGCCTGGCCCGCCTGGTCGGCGATACCCTGCGCACCCAGTACCCGCAGGCCGCCTACTTGGTCATCAGCCGCGACGACCGCCGGCTCGCGCACATCGACAGCGTCCGCGACCTTCAGGGCACCGTGCTGTGCGACTTCCCCGGTGACCGTATCCCCGCCGAGCTGCCGCCGGGTCCCCTGCACGCCGCCTGGGCCCCTCTCGACCCCCAGGACGCCGAGGACCTGCTCACTTTGGTTCGGCGCATGGAAGCCCTCGGCGGCACGTTCGACACGCTCCCTGACGCAGCCCGCGCCGAAGGCGACGCCGAAGACATGCAGTGCCTGCCGCTCTCCCCTTCCGCCATTCCGGAATCCCGGCACACGACGGGCGACCGGTGGCGCCTGCGCCCCTACAGCACAGGCCACGAGTCGACGCCCCGCACGCAGCCTCTGCCCACGGTCGACCTCGACGCGCTGCTCCGCGTCTTCAACGATTCCCGCAAGCCGGTCATCGAGGAGGCCCTCCGCAAGCTCGGCCTGCTCTGGCTCTGCCGCAACCCCGCCTGCGGCACGCACAACCCGGGCGGCGCGGATCTGTGCTCCGGCTGCGGATACGACCGCGACGGCAAGCCGCTCTCCGACCAGCAGCCCGGCCTGTACCAGGCCCCCGAACAGCTGTGGGAGTTGCTGCGGGAGCAGGTACGCGCGTGGATCGGGACCACCGCACATCCGATGCCGGACGCAGTGACCTTCCCGTACGAGCGGCACGGCGACGACTACTGGTCGTTGACGGAACCGGTCCTGCACTACGGCGGCCATACCGAGACCGTCGCGACTGACCTCGCCGACACTGAAATCGACAAGACGCTGGTCGAGCTCGCCGACGAAGTCGACCCCGGCTACCTCGAAGACCTGCGCATCACGCTCTGACCACCCCGTGCCCGGCGCAACACGGCCGTGCGCCGGGCACGCCCCCTGACGAACGCCACATGCCCTCTTCACCCACCGTCGGCATCCCAACTGCCGACCTCGTCGAAGCCGCCGGCCTCGATCGATTCGGTCTCGAAGAGATCGAATGGCTGATCGCCGCAGGCGAACCGCTCACGGCCGACGAACGCGGCTGTGAGCCCTCGGTGCCGCACGCCCCGCTCGCTGAGCCTGTTCTGCACCCGTGCTGACCGAAGCACGCGGCCACCGACGCCGTCATCGCATGCGGCGACCGGGCCCGTGCTCATTAGCTACCCGTCTGCCATTCCGTCCCTCGTCGCGGCCCCGATCGAACTGCCCATCGCATAGAAAGGACCCCTGGCATGACCGCCCGCCCGTACGTCGACATCCCCCGCCCCTACCAGACAAGCTCCAACCGCTTCCACACCGAATTGAGCTTCCCGGCCTCCGTCCGCCGCCGAGCAGAACAGCACCAGGCCATCGCTCGCGAACTCGCCCGCATCTACGACGTGGAAGCCACCACCCCCTTCAAGTTCAACGCGCGCTGGAGCGTCTACGAGGAGAACTGGGGCAACCGCGAGCGCTACGGGTGGCCGGACTACCGGCGCCTGCAGGTGAGCGGCGCGCCCCGCGCCCTGGCCCGCTACCTCGCCGCGCTGCCCCGCGTGCTGACCGGCATCGAACGCCTGGCCACCCGTGCCGCCCGCGCCTTCGGCACCTGGCGCCGCTCCCTGATCGCGGTCCTGGCCGGCCACCTCGAGTACGAAGACCCCACCACCCTGAGCTCCCGCGCGAAGGGCTTCCGCGCCGAGGTCCTCGACACCCTCATCGGCTACTTGGCCCTCGGCGCGCCCCACGCCCTGCCCCGCAATTGCGAGCGGCCGCTATGGGAGCAGGCCGACGTCGTGGCCAACGAGATGTGGCGGGAACGCCCCGTCGATCCCTGGTTCGTCCCTGAAGCGGACATCCAGGCGCAGCTGGAGCGGATGCTGACCACCGAGCTGTCCATCGTCGACGTCCCGAAGCCGCAGGAGCCGCCGGTGACGGTGCCCGATACGGTCGAGGAACTGCTGGAACTGACCAGGCCTGCCCAGCAGGGGCCGGTGGAGCATGTGCCGGGCTGCAACGGGTCGTCGGTCACGGCCGACGAGCAGATCGCCGGCTCGTTGGAGCAGGCCCCGACGCCAGACAAGAGGTCGGTACGGCCGACGCTCATGTGCCGTGTGGACGGTGCGGTGTTGCCGGCACATCCGTACAGCGCCCGTCGTCGCGTGCATCGCGTACTCCTCGCGACGACTCCGGCCGGGCCGGCGTAGGGGGCCGGTGCCTCCGCCCTGTCGCCTGCCGCGCTGGGCAACGGCCGGCACCAGGTCCACGGGGCGGCGATGCCCGTGACGGGACCGCTGGCGTAAGTACCAGCGGGTCGGTGGGCGGGCGGTTGCGCGTGGCTGACCCGCACACCCGACCCTCGCGAGGACGGCTACTGGTTCAGTGGCCGGCACTTGGGTGGTGGGGGTGGTCAATCCACTGCGCGGCCGGCTCGGCGAGCTGTTCCAGGTACCCTTTGGCGTCGTCGGCCCGGCCGCTGTGCGCGGCATCGACGAAGGACTGGTGCAGCGCCTGCACCTGCTGGTGGGCGTCGCGGTACTCGTACATCGCCTGATGATCGTTGCCTCCGGGGTAGCGGTCGCGCATCCGCTCGTCGAGCCGGTCGGCAATGAAGTCGTATAACCGCGTGCCCGCGGTCACGTCCACGTCGGTCATGCTCCGAAGCCTATCGGAGGTCATCGCCGGGCCGCTTCTGCCGGGTCGTCAACGGTGACGATCGTCAGCGCCGACCGCTCTCGGCCCACCAGGGGCGCATCGGTACCTCCGCGCGCGTCCGCTCTCGCTGGCGCACGGCAAGCCGTAGGTGACGCCGGCCTTGAAGGCCCCTGACTCGGCCAGACTTTCGCATCGCTGCCGAGGGTCCGCCCCGGTGAGTGGGTCTGACAGGGGAGGGTGACGTCCGCGGTCTCGGTTCAGCGGCGGTGGATGTCCTGGACCGGGACGGCCCAGTTGCGTGTGGGGTCCAGCCGGCCGCCCAGGCGCGTGAGGATCCGCTCGGCCACGGTGGAGGAGAAATAGGTCGATTTGAATGCCGCGAGCCAGTGGCCGGCCAGCCACAGGACGACACCGATGATGAAGGCCGCGATCGCGAGGAAGCCACTGACCAGTGCTGCGGCTCCCCCTCTGAAGGCACCGGCGAACACGACAAGCGACGCCACCATGGTGAGCCAGCCGGCAAACCTGAGCGCGATTGACCCGATCAGCCAGATCAGGCCGACCGCCGCGATGGCTAGGACGATCCATATACCAAGCGACATGCCGTGCATTCCTCTCTTGTAGGGTTGTTGGAGCGCGGACAGTAGTCAATTGCCGGCGGCCGCGCGATCAAGGTTGAGCAACCCGGCCCTTGGGACGGTGCCCTGCTGTGCGGAAGCCTACGAATTATCGGGACACCGTGGGCCGTTACGGCTTTCGCTTGCCTGGCGCAAGGACGCCCCTATGACGGGTCTGAACCGTGCAGTGGGGTGTCGGTATTTCGGCTTCCACTTTGTCGGGGGACATCCGTAGCGCGCGGCGGGCCATTTCGTGCAGCGGACTCTATCGGATAGGAGCGGGTCGTCGAATTCTGGTGCCCCTGATTCCGGAGGAGGGAGCCGGACAGACCCGTCGGCGCTCTCTCAGCCCGTGCTGTCGGCGAAGTGCCAGCGGACCGTCACAGTGCGCTCCACCTTCAAATCGCGCATGGCCTGCACCCGGTGTTGGCCGTTGGTGTAGCCGGTGCCGGCCGTGATCGCCAGGTGCGGCGAGAGCAGGGTGTAAAGGGCATGGGCGTCGTTCGGCGAGGTGCCCTCACGCCGCGCTTGGTCCAAGGCGTAGGGGAGGATGCCGCAGCCGGTGACGGCGTGACGCTGAGCGTCTTCAACCAGTCGAATGGCCTGTTCGCAGACGGCGTGCCAGTTCTGCTGGTGGTACCAGCAGCAGTCCGTCGGCGCGGACGGCGACGCGTCTTTGGGTGGGCGTCCGTTGCTGGGCATACAGCCTGGCTCACGGAAGGGGACCGGGAGAGGCAGGTCGGTGACGTGCTTGACCTCGTAGAGGGGCACGGCTATCGGTTCAGCCGGCGGAGGTACATAGCCGTCGCCACGGGTGCCGTCTACCACCTGGCCGACGAGCTGCGTGAGCTGGGCGTCGGAGAGGTCGCACCACAGCGGATCAGCCAGGTGGTACCGGCCGTTCGTCTCGAACTGCACCAGCTCGAAGCACTTTGTGCGATCGTCGACGTCGTCCAGCAGCATCTGGACCCAGATCGGCGGTTCCGACTCGTCCGGGCAGTACCGTCGCCAGGCCGCAGCTGCGTAGATCTCGGCGAGGTTGACCAGGCTCGGACCTTCCGTGGGCACCTGGACGGCAACGGCAACGGGGCGCGCACCGGGGGCGGTGAACAGCTGCAGGCGGAAGGTGCCGTCCGGACCGTGCTCCGTGCCGTGAAACATGTGCTCGTCCACGATTCGTACGCGGGGCGCGGCGTGGGCGTTGACGACCGCGGTGGCGTCGGCGTCACGCGGTACTGGGGTGGCAACGGGGATGATCTCGCGGGTCATGTTCCGATGATGGAACGAGAACCGGACGATGTCTGCCGATCAGGCAGGTCGGGGGCGTGATCGAGGCCGTTAGGCGTGTCCGTGAACGTCTCGGCCGGTGGCAGGGCACGCCTTCACCGTGACGGTCACGGAATCGCCCTGCCGTTTCACCGGGCCCTCTTCTATCGGCGTCGGGTGGGCCGCTGCTGGTCCTCTTCCTGGGCCTGCGCGTACCAGTCGAGGACGCGGGGGTCGGTGTACCGGGGTTCCAGGAAGATGTGCTGGGGGTCGGGCAGCGGACTCACCGGCGGCCGGCGGCGTGGCCTGAGAGCCGGGCGGACCCGGGGGTTGTGGGTGGGACGCACGGGGTTCCTCTTCTGCAGCTCTTGTTCGGCGGCACAGCAGGTGCCGGTCGCCTGCCTTAGGTACGGGGGCGTGCGCGACGCTCCTGGCTGTCAGCTTCGGCCTCACGCCGTTTTCGCCGCAGCCAGGCGGAAATCTCGCGGACTTCGCGCATGAACTCGTTGCGTCCTTCCACCTCCGCGTCGTGGAACCCCCGGGCCCGGCTGTCTTGCGGGAGGCTCCCACTGTCTGCCTGGAGGACATCGAGCCAGGCCTCGAGCTCCGCTGTGGCGGCCTGGAGGAGCGCCTGGTCGCGGTTGTCACCAGTGGCCCAGCCAGCTGCCCGTTCGACCTTGTCCCACATCTCGGCGCACGCGCGACGCGCACTGTAGTCGTGGGCGGCCTTGTACGCGGTGTAGGCCGGAGAGACGTACGCGGTGAGGGAACCGCCGGCAAGGGCCGGGACCCCGTGGGAGCCGAACTGCAAGGCCTGCTGGCCAGCGTCCTGTAGCCGGGCCGCCGCATGCTGGGCGCGGTTGTGGGCTCGTCGCGCCGCACCGCGCAGCTTGTACGCGGCTTCACCGGCCAGGGCGTCGGCGGGTGCGACCGAGATTGCAGCGGTGATCGGCGGGTGGTGACCCGTCAAGGCAGTCCTCCTTGGCGTGAGGTGGGCGATGATGTGTCGTGCCGCTCTGTTCAGCGTGCGCCGGTCAGATCTCCGACCGTCTGGATCAGCTCCTGCTGCTGGTCGACCTCCTGCACGATCCGGTCGTACAGCGGGCAGCCGGACTGCTCGTCGCCTTGGTGGTACGCGGAGACCGGGTAGACCTCCCATGCCTCCGCCGCGATGCCCAACTCGCCCGCGATGGTGCGCCAGGACGGCAGGAGCCCCTCGCCGACCTCCTCCTCGAAGTCGTCCACCAGACGCGCGATTGCCGCAGCCGCCTCGTCAAAGGCCACCGCGGCCTCCAGAGCAGCAACGTGAGCCTTGACGAGCTTCAGGGTGTGACGGCGCCAGTCGGGATCCTGGGTGTTCTCCAGAGCCTCGAACCGGTTGACCATCGCCTCACTCGCCCGGTGATACCGCTGCCAGCAGGAGGCCGCGGCCTCGATCGGTGGGCGCAGAGCACGGCGGAACTGGGCGATGTGCCACATCAAGCGTGCTGCGCGGATCTCTTCCTCAAGCACCGTCCATTCCGTACGGTCCATCTCCGGGCTGTAGGCGAGGGGTACTGGCTCGGGTTCGAGGCCGGTGAACTCACGGAAGTGGAACACGCGCCGAGTGCCCTGCGCGGTGGGTACCTCCTTCAGGGAAAGAAAGTGGGGATGGTGGAAGTGCGACGTACTCATGAAGATCCTGCCTCCCTGATGTCCGGCCCTCCACGCGGCCGATGTCGTGGTCACTGCGCAGCGGCTGGACGGGGCTGTGTGGCATGGCGGGGGCAGAGCGGTTTGGCCGCCCCCGCCACGCTGTCGGGTGGGGTCAGGAAGCGTCGGCCGCGGCCTGATCCGAGCGCTTCTTGGCGTAGCCGCCGGCGCCTACCGCAGCCGCGCCGAGCACCAACAGGCCACCTGCTGCGAGGCCGAGAACCGAGTTTCCGTCGGCGCCCGTGGCCGCGAGGCTGGCGGCGGCCGGCGGGTTCGTCACCTCGGAGGTGTTGGCCGCAGGGCTGTGGTGAGCAGCGTCCTTGCCGGAAGACGCGTCATCGGAGTCATGCTTGTCCGACTCCTTGCCCCGGTTTGAGTCATCGCCCGTCCGGGACTTGTCTTCGCTGGGCTGGGTCGGGTCCTGGCCCGAGTGGTCGGAACTCGGCTCGGGCTTGGGGTCCGGGGTGGGCTTGGGGTCCGGGGTGGGCTTCGGCTTAGGGTCCTGCCCCGGATCGGGCTTCGGGTCCGGCGTCGGGTCGGGCTTGGGATCCTGCCCCGGATCCGGCTTCGGGTCCGGCGTCGGGTCGGGCTTGGGATCCTGCCCCGGATCGGGCTTCGGGTCCGGCGTCGGGTCGGGCTTGGGATCCTGCCCCGGATCCGGCTTCGGGTCCGGCGTCGGGTCGGGCTTGGGATCCTGCCCCGGATCGGGCTTCGGGTCCGGCGTCGGGTCGGGCTTGGGATCCTGCCCCGGATCCGGCTTCGGGTCCGGCGTCGGGTCGGGCTTGGG